>NZ_MUYT01000003.1 GCF_002014765.1 Lwoffella lincolnii | reverse complement strand
CAATGCCCAGTTATAGGCAAATCTGGCAACGCCACAAGCCTTTTTGAGATGGGTAGCTTGGGCGTTGTTAGGTTTTAGCTCAATGATGTGTCCACGAATACAGGTCATTCTAACATCGCCTTAATTGCTTCTAAGACTTTTTTGTTTTTCTTGCTTTGTGAGCCGTACAGTCTTTCGGAAAATACCGTGATGATTTCTAGCACATCTTGGGCTAATTCTTCTTCAAAGTATGGGTTTTCGCCTTGATTAATGATGACAACTTCCACATTCTTTTTTTCACATAAAGCGAAAATAAGCTCCGAGCCAAAACGCAATAGGCGGTCTTTGTGGGTTAAGACCAAACGTCCAATTTCGTCATTTAAAATGCCATCTAAAAGCAGGTTTAAGCCTTTTTTGTGGTAATTCATACCACTACCCAAATCACCCACGATTTCAAATTGCCAACCTTGATTGGCACAGTACAACTCCAATACACCAATCTGACGGTCTAAATCGTCCTTTTGGTCGTGGCTTGATACACGAGCGTAACCAACTGTTTTGCGTTTGAGCATGGGTAGATTGTGGTAAAAATTAGGGTGCAGTTTATTAATGTCATATCTGCGATGACCTTTGGGCGTGCGTTCAGCAACAAGAACACCTGTTTCGTCCCATCTCCGCAAAGTGGAGATGGACACGCCAAGTCGTTTTGATGCTTCATTGATACTAACTAATCTATTCATTTGAGAATTATTACATAGGTTTAGGTAGATTTCAATAAACAGTTAGTAACCCTAAGGCTCATTCCATCTGTGACTTATCTCATCTGCTATTTATTTTGCCTGCCATTTACTCCGCTTGCTTAAGTGTTTCTGAGTTCTTGAGCATTTTTTCGATGGGACGAGATAAGATTAACAGCATCACCGCACTCACCACCAAAAATATCGCCATGGTGGCAAATAAGTTGGGTAAGTCATTAATGGTATCAGCGGTGACATAGCCACCAAAAAACGCCGCCACCAGATTGCCCACCGCAATCGACGCAAAAAATAAGCCCATGATTTGCCCCTGCATTCGTTCAGGAGCAAGCTTGGTCATTGACGATAAGCCAACAGGGCTAAGTGCCAATTCACCCAGTGTCAATAGGAGCAAACTGCCCACCAGCCACATGGGCGATACCAATGTACCGGGTTGGTTCACCACATGGTTGGCTGCCACAATCATCAAGCCAAACCCTGCTGCTGCCAATAACATGCCCAAAGCAAATTTTGTCATACTGCTTGGTTCAAGCCCTTTATTTGCCAATTTGACCCAAATCACACTGACAACGGGGGCAAGCAATAAGATAAAAAATGGATTTAAAGATTGAAACCAGAGGCTTGGAATGTTAAAGCCCATCACATTCAAATCGGTATAACGGTCGGCAAATAAGTTAAAAGAAGTGGGCTGCTGCTCAAAGCTTGACCAAAATAAGGTCGAACCAATGATGAGTAAAAAACAAATCAACAAACGAACTTTTTCATTTTTGTTTAAACTTGGGCTAATAAAGCGATACAAAAAATACAAAACAATCGTTCCTGCAATCAGATAAGTCATGTATTCAGCAACCACTTGTGGATTAAATGGCATGATGCCCATCATAATTAACCCAACCACCACGGCAAGCACCGCCACCACCGCAAACACCCACCGCCCCACATTGGCAACCTGACCACTGGGGTACTCCCACACAGGAGTAATGTTATTTTCTTGAGCGTATTTTTTTAGGCTGGCACGTGCATAAAAGCGATACAACAATAAAGCCACCAACATGCCAAAACCACCGACCCCAAAGCCGACATGCCACATGCCTTGTTCTTTAAAAATCCCCACAATTAAAGACGCAAACAACGCCCCAATGTTAATGCCCATATAAAATAGCGTAAACCCAGCATCACGACGGCCATCACCGTCAGGATATAATGCCCCCACCATCACCGAAATACAGGTTTTAAACAACCCTGAACCGATGACAATGAACATCAACCCCAAAAAAAATACCGACGCACCCACCATGGCAGATAACGCAATGCACAAATGACCCAAGGCAATGATTAAACTGCCCCACCACAATGCCCGTTCTTGCCCAAGCCAGTTATCCGCAAGCCAACCACCTGGCACTGCCATTAAATACATTGCCCCAGCAAAAATACCATAAATGGCAGAAGCAGTAACATCATCAAAGCCAAACCCGCCACTTTGAATGGTTGCCACCATAAACAGCACCAACAAAGGACGAATGCTATAATAAGAAAAACGCTCCCACATCTCAGTAAAAAATAGCGGTTGTAAGGGTTTTGGGTGTCCCATAAAACCACTGTCTTTATGGGGCTTTATTGGCGTATCGCCTTCCAAGTGGTTGATATTTTGCGTCATACTGTGTATGTCCTTATTTAAATGTCATCTTTTAATGTAAAAAATCAAATATAAACAAATCCAATTAACTTGAGCCAAATTAAAAAAGCATTGTTTCACCAAATAGACGATTTGTAAATTATTTTTTTACATAACCAACAACACATTTAGCCAATAATCAGCAAAAATCAATAAGCAAAAAGCCCATTGACGGGCAATGGGCTTGGGTTATGAATTTATGGAGATGATGGGTCATCAGTTGGCTTGATGAATGATTTTGATAAGTTATTTTGATAAATTATTTTGATAAATTATTTTGATAAATTATTTTGATAAATTATTTTGATGAATGACTTTGATAAGTTACTTTGATAAGTTACTTTGATAAGTTACTTTGATAAGTTATTTTGTATAAAGTCAATCATCTTCTCCCAACTTTGTTTGGCAGCAGTTTCATGATAGCCCAAGTCCACATCATTTTCAGAAGCGCGTTTATCGGCGTTGGGATTGGTAAAGCCGTGTTTGGCGTTGTCATAGACGTCCACTTGATAACTCACATTGGCATTGTCCAGCTCTTGTTTTAATTTTTCAATGGCCTGCATCGACACCATGCTGTCATCACGCCCATGAGCCACCAACACGTTGGCATGAAACATGCCTTTTTGGGCAGGTTGTTTTGGGGTGGGGTTGCCATGAAAGGTAGCAACCGCTTTTAATGGCATGCCAACCCGTGCCATGTCTAGGACGATTTTGCCACCAAAGCAAAAGCCGATGGCCCCCAATCGATTCGCATCAACCGCCATTTGATCGCTAAAGTCAGTTAAAATTTGTTGGCAACGAGCCATCAGCTTGTCTTGGTCATCAAGCATCTGTGTCATCCATTCGTTGGCTTGAATGGCATCGGTGGTCAGTTTGCCTTCGCCGTACACGTCCATTGCCACCGCAGCAAAGCCTACTTGGGCAAGGCGTTCGGTGACTTGTTTGGGGTGTTCAACCACTCCCCACCATTCTGGAGCAACCAAGATACCAGCAACAGGATTGTCTTCACTGGCAGAGTCAGGCAACGCCACATAACTGATAAGCTCAATGCCTTGTTTTGTGGTGCTATGTAGTTGGTAAGTTTTGATGCTCATGGTGCTTCCTTATTGCCATACTCCCACCACCATTGCCATACTCCCACCACCAAACCTAGCGGTTATGGTAGGGGAATCTTTGCGACCCATAACAATCCCAACCTAGATTGAATTGTTACCTTTCGCCAGCACACTTACGCTGATAAGTATTATACTGGGGGAACTCTTTACACAGTAGCAAATCCTGCTACATCAGCTAATGCCTGCTTTTTATGGTTCTTTACCATGTTTTTTACATCTAAATCTTCAATCACATAACTGGTAGCTTGGTTTTCGCAAATCAGTTTATGCGTGACTTTATGGTGTAATTTTAAGCGCTGGTTGCGTACTTTTTCATGAATACAAGCAACAGCTAACTTTTTGAAATATGGGTATAATTTAGCATTATTTTTATTTAAGTGTCAACCTAAATCAAAGATTATGGGTGGAGAATGACGCACGATGAGTTAAAATGTTGTGAAAAAAAAACGTTGTTAACAAAGGTGTTGCGAAAAAAAATAAATGACAACAGTTAAAGCCAACCTTTGCTTTATAAGCATACCATAACAAAATTTGCCACCGCACAACAGAACAAACGTGTTAAACTTCGTCATTTTCTTAGATGGTCGATAGACTAGGCTGACAGATTATTGATAAATTTCTGGTAAAAGTCTGACAAATAAACATTGATAAATAGACATTGACAAATAAACAAATAACAAACATGAAGCAAGCTGATACCACATTTACCACATTGCAACCCACATCACAACTTAAATTACAATCAGACACCATTGTTAAAACCACGGCTCAAGCAACGGCTCAACTTACCAATCAGTCTCAGTCAATCTTACGCCCTAATTTTTGGCAACACTTTCCCCTTAACGAGTTGACTGATGCCGAATGGGAAGCTTTATGTGATGGCTGTGGTGTGTGCTGTTTGGTGAAGTTTTTGGACGATGACACACCTGCCCACTTGGTTGAATACACAGATGTGGCGTGTCAGTTGCTTGATTGCCAAACAGGTCATTGTCAAGATTATGCCAACCGTCAGGCCAAAGTACCTGATTGCATTCAACTGACGGTAACCGATTTGCCAAAGATGTTGTGGCTACCAGACAGCTGTGCTTATAAGCGTCTGTATCGTAGTCAGTCATTACCAAATTGGCACCCACTAATCACTCAAGACAAGGTGAAATCTGCCATTTTGATGAAGCAGGCAAATATTGGAGCGGCTGGTCGTTGTGTGCCAGAACCAAGCGTATCGCAAGAGCAGATTGAAGAGCGGGTGGTGCATTGGGTGCAAATGAGCTGATGGGGTGCAAATTGGTCATTGCTCAACTCAAATGGTCATTAATGGTCATTGCTTAAAAAATCAAAAAAAGCCTATTGATTGTATGGGTGGCATCGGATAAAGTGAGACAACTTTTGGTAATGATGCGAGGTTAACACACCCCCCATGTCTGACGACAGTTCCCATTTTAGTACTTCTTCTGGCTGGTCACGAGGTCTAAAACGCTGGTTGTCCGCCGCTCCTGAAACTCGTGATGAACTCATTGACATTGTTCATGATTCTCGCCAATTTTTGCAACCTGATACGGTTGACATGCTTGAGGGCGTGTTGGATTTGCCCGCCACACAAATTCGTGAAATCATGACCCCACGGCCTAACGTGGTTGGTTTACATGAATTAGATGGTCTTGAAGACATCATGGCGGTGTTTTTAGAATCTGCTCATTCACGTTATCCTGTTTTTGACAGTCAAGATGGTGATGCGGTCATTGGCATTTTGCTTGCCAAAGATTTATTGCCACTGTTGATGGCGACCATTAAAGCCGACAAAGCTGATAAGGCTGACAAAGCCAATAAAGGCAACGATGACAACACTGCCAGTACTGCCAACGCTCAATCACGCACTTTTCGCATCAGAGATTTGGTCAGACAGCCTTTGTACATTAACGAAAATGCCCGCTCTGATACCTTGCTACGCTTACTACAAAAAACTCAAGTGCATATGGCAGTGGTGGTGGACGACTTTGGTAACTTTGCTGGCGTGGTTACCATGGAAGATTTGCTTGAAGAAATTGTCGGTGACATCGTTGATGAGCATGATGATTTAGACGAAGACAGTAACATTAACAACATCGTACCCCATGCCAGTATGCCAAATGTTTGGATAGTACAAGCATCTACATTGATTGAAAGTTGTAATGAAGCGTTGGGCGCGGCATTTGATGACAGTGAAGTGGATACCATGGGCGGTTTGGTGATGCAAAAGCTGGGCAGTGTTGGTGATTTATCTGGAGAAAGTGTGGACATTGACGGTTGGCAATTAACCGTTTTGCAAGTAGAAGGGCGGTTTATTCACACTCTTGAGCTGAAAAAAATGCCCTAAATGAATGCTCTAATACTGATGCTTTAATAAACAATAAAATCAGTTTTAACTCATCCTGCGTAATTCTCCACCCATAATCTTTGATTTAGGTGGAGATGTAAGCACAAGCGACCCAAGCAGGGCGTTCTTGTTTTTCGATATATTGTCTAAATTGACACTAAATAAAAATAATCCTAAATCATACCCATATTTCAATCAGCTAACAAGCCATGCTAATCAAAAAGCATTTTGGCTATAATCGGTTTGTATTCAACTTGACGTTGGCATTGCAACAACGCTACTATGCCATGTTTGGCAAATCTTTATCACGAACCAAAATCCAAAGCCAGTTGGTTAAGAAAAAGAAAACAGGCAAGTTTGCATGGCTAAATGAAGTCAATAGCCAATCGTTACTTAATGCCTTGCTCAATGTACATATCGCATTTACTAACTTCTTCAAAGGTCAGGCTAAGTTTCCACGCTTTAAATCTAAAAAAATCCCACGAAAAAGCTATCAATGTCCCCAACATTGCACAGTAAACTTTGAACAAGGCATCATCAACCTACCCAAAATCAAAGGCATCAAAACCATATTTAGCCGTGAATTTGTTGGCAATATAAAAACAGTTACCATCTCTAAGACAGCCACAGGTAAATACCATGCATAAACTGATTTGCGAAAACCAAGCTACCAGTTATGCGATTGAAGATTTAGGTGTAAAAAATATGGTAAAGAACCATAAACTTGCCAAAGCGATTCATGATGTGGGCTTAGGTCAATTTGTTACCCTACTTACTTACAAGGCGAATTGGTATGGTAAGAATATCCTAAAGGTAAATCGGTTCTTTGCCAGTAGTAAAATTTGTTCGCATTGTCATTACAAATTAGACAGTCTGCCGTTGTCAGTCAGAAATTGGGCGTGTCCTGGCTGTCAAACACAGCATGACCGTGATGTCAATGCATCAAGTAATATACGAAAGCAGGCGTTAGCTGATGTGGCAGGACTTGCTACTGTGTAAAGAGTTCCCTCATGCCGATACTATTCAGCGATGGTGGCATGACGAAAGGTAATAACTCAATCTAAGCTTAGGTTGTTATGGGTCGCAAAGACTCCCCCACCATAACTGATGAGTTTGGTGGTGGGGTATGTCAAGGGTGCTGATAGATTATTGAGCCGTTTTTTGGCGGACAATTTGATAACGCCTGCCAAGATACCAAATTGGGGCAGAAATGATATGGATTAAGCGAGTAAATGGCACAAGTAAGATTAAGGTTGTGCCTAAAAACATGTGCATTTTATAAATCAGTCCAGCATCTTCGACCAATGAAGCGGCATAGACTGGGCGTAATATCGCCAAGTTTTGTGCCCACCCTGCCAAGCTTAACATCAATGCACCATCACGATGCGTTGGATATGACCAAATGGTTGCAAGTCCCATGACCAATTGAAGCAAAATAATTAACAGTAACATCTTATCGCTAAAAGTTGATGTGTGGCTGATGCGTGGGTTGGTAAAGCGTCGCCAAATCAACATGATAAGCCCAATTAAGCACATTATCCCTGCAATGCCACCAACAATCACTGCCATCAGTTGTTTTTGTGGTGCGGTGATGATGCGTTCATAAATAAAATGGGGGGTAAACATGCCAAAAAAATGCCCAAGCAATACGACAATGATGCCAATATGAAATAAATTGCTTGCCAATCGCATGCCTTTATCTGACAACATTTGACTTGAGCCTGCACGCCATGTGTATTGAGACAAGTCAAATCTTGCCCAACAACCAAAGATGCACACTGTCAAGGCGATGTAGGGATAAATGCCAAATAAAAAGACATGTAACCAATCTTCTGGGTTTGTTGTGTTCATAATCAGACTCCTTGTGTGGTGGCTTTGGCGGATTGGTTGAAGTCAACCCAATGCACAGGAACTTCGGCTTGGCGTTGAGCTTGTTCACCTTGTAGGTTTGCGATACGCTGTTTGGTTTGGTTTGATGGGCAGTTTTGTTGTTCTGCTCCCAAAAAATCCACCATTTCTTCTTCCCATGCTTTGTCAATCGCTTCGGTGGTGTCATCAGCAGGTTGGTTGTCTTTGTGCATTTTGGCAAGCTCTTGGTCAATGACACTCAGTGGTTCGCCTGCGATTTGCAACAATGCTTTAAATAGACCAACATAGTGGCTGTTTTTGTCCATTAAGCGAGCTGCCAATAAGGTAACAATGTGGCTAATGTTGGCAATTTCTTCACGAATCTGCATCTCATCATGGTTGATGGTGGCTTGGTGGGATAAAAATTCCAAATACATCGGCAGATAGTCAGGCAATTCTTTTGCGTTAATCTCAAATCCAGCCATTTCATATTGAGCCATTAAATCCACCATGGCTTGCCCACGGTCTCGACTTTCGCCATGAACATGTTCAAATAGCCATAAAGATAAGGAACGACCTCGCTCAAATAGGCTGTCATATTTGGCTTGTGCTTCTAGCTCACCGAGTGCAGCCATCTGGTCAATTAAGGTGGCGATGTCTTGTCGCACCTCAGGGCTGATAAGACGGCTTTGCATGACAAGCTGTTTGCATTGGTCTAAGTTATCATCAATAAACAGTTCGTGTTCAGGGTAATCCATGAGCAAGCTGATGACTTTAAGCAGTTTCATGTCTGTGGCAGATGTCATTTATAGCTCCCATGTTTGTACGGTTTTGATAAAATCACGCTTGTTATTTTTCTTTTGTCCAAACATGTGGGTGTCATTACCTCCTGTACAACCATTGCCAAAGGTAAAGCCACAACCATTGCGTTCAGCAAACGCATCGCTTAGGGCTTCTTCACGATGGGCGGTTGGGATAACAAAACGGTCTTCATAGTTGGCAATGGCAAGATAGCGATACATGTCCTCCACTTGGGCAACGCTTAAGCCAACAGCGTCTAACACCTCTTGGGCATCTTGTTTTTCAACCAGTTGCAGGCGTTTATAGCTTCGCATGGCAAGCAGGCGTTTTAGTGCCAAGCGTACAGGCTCTTCATCGCCTGCGGTGAGCATGTTGGCAAGGTATTTTAAAGGAATGCGTAAACTGTCCACATCTGGAATCAGTCCGTCCATGCCCACTTTGCCTGATTCGGCGGCGTTTTGAATGGGTGATAATGGTGGCACATACCACACCATAGGCAAGGTGCGGTATTCTGGGTGCAAGGGCAGAGCAAGCTTCCAATCGACTGCCAGTTTATAGACAGGGGATTTTTGAGCAGATTCGATGACGCTCATTGGCACGCCGTCTTGTAAGGCTTGTTTGATGACTTTGGGGTCATGTGGGTCTAAGAAAATATCAAGTTGTGCTTGGTATAAATCTTGTTCGTTTGATAGGCTGGCAACTTCGTGGATTTTGTCTGCATCATACAATAATACACCAAGGTAGCGAATGCGACCGACGCAAGTTTCAGAGCAAATGGTGGGCATGCCTGCTTCAATACGGGGGTAACAGAAGATACATTTTTCTGATTTGCCCGATTTCCAGTTGTAATAGATTTTTTTGTAAGGGCAGCCTGAGATGCACATACGCCAGCCACGGCATTTGTCTTGGTCAATCAGCACGATGCCATCTTCTTCACGCTTATAAATTGCCCCACTTGGACACGATGCCACACAAGTTGGGTTTAGACAATGCTCACATAGGCGTGGCAAATACATCATAAAGGTGTTTTCATATTGCCCATAGATGTCAGCTTGTATGTCATCAAAATTCTTATCACGGCGACGCTTGGCAAACTCTGACCCAAGAATCTCTTCCCAATTTGGCCCCCATTCAATTTTTTGTATGCGTTTGCCTGTAATTAAGGAGCGAGGGCGTGCAATGGGCTGATGTTCACCAATTGGGGCGGTATGCAGATGTTGGTAGTCAAAGTCAAATGGTTCATAATAGTCATCTATCATGGGCAAATCTGGGTTGGCAAAAATATTGGCAAGCACTCTAAATTTACCCCCAATTTTGGGATTAATTGAGCCATCTGCATTGCGTATCCAACCACCTTTCCATTTACCTTGGTTTTCCCATTCTTTTGGATAACCGATACCGGGTTTGGATTCCACATTGTTAAACCATGCGTATTCCATACCTTCTCGGCTGGTCCAAACATTTTTACAAGTGACTGAGCAGGTATGGCAACCGATACATTTATCAAGGTTTAACACCATGCCAACTTGTGAGCGAATTTTCATTTTAATTTTCCTTGACCTAGCGACAGCTTAGTAAAATGTGTCATGATATGTTGTAAAATCATCAGTCCAAAGTGGTGGGTAATGGGCGTGGCAATTCATCATCAGCCTTGCCCTCTAGCCAGTCAATATTTGCCATTTTACGCACCACAACAAATTCATCACGGTTACAACCAACCGTACCATAGTAGTTAAAGCCATAAGAGAATTGGGCATAACCACCAATCATGTGAGTGGGCTTTAAGATGGTGCGGGTAACCGAGTTGTGAATACCACCACGAGTACCTGAGTTTTCAGAACCTGGGATATTCACCAGTTTTTCTTGAGCATGGTACATCATGGTCATGCCTTCTTTGACTCGCTGGCTGACCACCGCACGGGCGGTGATTGCCCCGTTGGCATTAAAGACTTCAATCCAATCATTATCTTCAATGCCTGCTTTTTGGGCATCAATCTCACTTATCCAAACAATTGGACCACCACGACTTAAGGTAAGCATCAATAGGTTTTCTGAATAGGTGCTGTGAATGCCCCATTTTTGGTGTGGTGTTAAGAAATTAAGCACAATTTCTTTGTTGCCATTGGATTGATATTTTTTAAATGCTTGGGTGGTTTTGGTGTCAATTGGCGGACGGTATTGTTGCATTTGTTCGCCAAAGGCTTGTATCCAAGGGTGCTCAACATAAAATTGCTGACGGCCTGTGATTGTCCGCCATGGAATCAGTTCATGCACATTGGTGTAGCCTGCGTTGTAGCTGACTTTGTCAGATTCAAGCCCTGACCATGTGGGACTTGAAATGATTTTTCTGGGTTGGGCAACAATGTCATTAAAGCGGATTTTTTCATGCTCACTGGCTTTTGCCAAATGAGTGTGGTCACGTCCTGTTTTTTTGGATAATTCTGCCCATGCTTTAACCGCAACATGACCGTTGGTTTCTGGAGCAAGCATCAGTACGGTTTCAATGGCATTGACGACACTGCTCATATTGGGGCGTGTGTTGGCGACGCTGTCATCATGAATGCGATAATTTAACTGCCCCAATTGTTGCACTTCTTCTTTGGTGTCCCAGTCAATGCCTTTAGAGTTATTACCAAGCTTATCCATTAAAGGACCAAGAGAAGTGAACTTGGCATAGGTGCTGGGATAATCTCGTTCCACGACTTTGATGAGTGGGCAATTAATGCCAGGTATGGGTTTTTCACCTGCACTTTTCCAATCTGTGCCACCAAAGGGTTGAGCCAATTCATCGGCACTGTCATGTTGCATGGGTAAGGTAACCACATCGGTTTGTGTTCCCAAATGCCCAACACAAAGGCGAGAGAACGCCTTAGCGATGTATTTATAAATTTCCCAGTCAGTTTTTGCTTCCCACGCAGGGTCAGTGGCGGCGGTGAATGGGTGGATAAATGGGTGCATGTCTGATGTGTTGATGTCTTCTTTTTCGTACCATGTGGCGGTGGGCAGTACAATGTCAGAATACAAACATGTGCTGGACATTCTAAAGTCTAAGGTGGTTACCAAATCAATTTTACCCGTTGGGGCATTTTCAACAAAGTCAATTTCGTTGGGTTTAAAGCCAGTTTGTACCGTTTCATCACCCAATAAGCCATTTTTTGTCCCTAACAAGTATTTGAGCATGTACTCATGCCCTTTGCCTGATGAACCCAGTAAGTTTGACCGCCAGATAAACATATTGCGTGGGAAATTTTGTGGATTGTCGGGTTGTTCGGCAGCAAAGCGCAATGACCCATTGTGCAGACTTTCAACCACATAATCTTGAACACTCATGCCTTTGGCTTTTGCTTGGGGGGCAATGGTCAGTGGATTTTGGTTTAATTGGGGGGCAGATGGCAACCAACCTGCCCGCTCAGCTT
Source organism: Lwoffella lincolnii (assembly GCF_002014765.1). Classification (GTDB taxonomy): domain Bacteria; phylum Pseudomonadota; class Gammaproteobacteria; order Pseudomonadales; family Moraxellaceae; genus Psychrobacter; species Psychrobacter lincolnii. Next base: position 34,132 of record NZ_MUYT01000003.1, on the reverse strand, counting down.
TAATGTTGTAATCGAGCATATGCTCTGGAAATTGCGATTTATTGGCATGAGATGAAAGCAATTCATGGGCAGAGACAGTTTCATGTCGCCATTGGCTTGAGTGATTGTAAAAAAAGCTTGTGCCATTCATGTGGCGTGGTGGTCTGTGCCAATCCAACCCAAACGCAACAGGTGCCCAACCAGATTGTGGTCTGAGCTTTTCTTGACCCACATAGTGAGCCCAGCCACCCCCTGATTTGCCAATACAGCCACAGAGCATCAGCATATTAATCACACCACGATAATTCATGTCAAGATGATACCAGTGGTTCATGCCTGCTCCGATGATGACCATGGATTTGCCTTGAGTTTTGTGGGCATTTTCGGCAAATTCACGGGCGATTTGAATCACCTTTTCACGACTGACACCAGTGATTTTTTCTTGCCAAGCAGGCGTACCTGCGATGTTGGCATCATTGTAATCATCGGTGACATTTTGACCACCATGCCCATTATCAACCCCCAAATTGGCAACCATCAAATCAAAAACGGTGGCGACTTTGGCGGTTTGTCCATTGGCAAGACTGATGGTATGGCAAGGAATGTTTTTATACTGAATGGCATCACCAGCAGCAGCGGTAAAATAGGGGTGTTCATCACCACCAAAATAGTCCAAACCAACGCTTGCCGTCTCGCCAGAACCTTTTAATGACAAAGTCAAATCCACATCGCCATTATGTTGACCTTCTTTATTTTCCAAATTCCAACGCCCTGTTTCACCCCAGCGATAACCGATTGAGCCATAAGGTGAAACAAGCTCACCATTTTGGTTCATGGCGATGGTTTTCCATTCAGGATTATTTTCTTGACCTAAATTGTCAATTAAGTCAGATGCCCGTAAAAAACGCCCTGCTTTAAACTTATCATCTTTTTCTTCAAGCACCACCAACATGGGTAAATCCGTGTAGCGTTTGGCATAGTCTTGGAAGTAATCACTTTGAGATTTCAGATAAAACTCTTTGATGATGACATGGCAAAATGCTTGAGCCAAGGCGGCATCTGTGCCTTGTTTTGGGTTCAGCCATAGGTCACAAAGTTTGGCAATTTCAGCATAATCTGGGGTAATGGCAACCGTTTTTGTGCCTTTATAACGCACCTCGGTAAAAAAGTGAGCGTCAGGCGTACGGGTTTGTGGCACATTTGAGCCCCACGCAATGATATAATCAGAATTGTACCAATCAGCAGATTCAGCAACATCGGTCTGCTCACCCCAAACCATGGGAGAAGCTGGCGGCAGGTCGCAATACCAATCATAAAACGACAAGCATGCACCGCCTATGAGCGATAAATATCTTGACCCTGACGCATAACTGAGCATGGACATCGCAGGAATGGGTGAAAAACCAATGATGCGGTCAGGGCCAAAGGTCTTGGCGGTGTAAACATTGGCTGCTGCAATGATTTCTGCACACTCTTGCCAAGATGAGCGTACAAAACCACCCAAGCCTCGTTTTGACTTGTATTCAGCAGATTTGGTAGGGTTTTCAACAATGCTTGCCCATGCCAAAACAGGGTCGGTATGTTTGGCTTTGGCTTCACGCCATAATTTTAATAATGGTTTACGCACTTTTGGGTATTTTAAGCGGTTGGCAGAATACATATACCAGCTATAGCTTGCCCCACGAGGACAGCCACGAGGCTCATGGTTGGGCAAATCTGGGCGAGTGCGAGGATAGTCCGTCTGTTGTGTTTCCCAGGTTACCAGACCATTTTTGACATAGATTTTCCAAGAGCATGAACCTGTGCAGTTCACCCCATGTGTAGAACGCACCACTTTGTCATATGACCAGCGTGCCCGATAACTGTTTTCCCATTCACGGTTTTCATGGCGAGTCTCACCGTGGCTGTTGGCAAATTCACCTTGTTTTCTTTTAAAAAATCGCAGTTGGTCGAGTAAATGGCTCATGAATTTATCCTTAATTGGTCGATACCACAGTTGATGGTTAACGTGAGTTGATGGCTAAAATAAGTCAATGAATAAAAATAAGGTTGATGGTTAAAAAGCCTGATGATGACCATCTAGTGTAAAGACAGCTAAGAAATGATGCTATTGTCATAATGGGCAGAGTGTCTACCTATTTAGTAGTAGATAAGATGGTCAGTAAAATTCGTTGGTAAACTTTCTGTTATTAACGTTGTCTGACCAAAGATTAACCAGTTAACTGTTTGGTAATCAGAGCCTTTAATGGTGTTAGGTTGTTACTGACTCGTAAGACCATGGTACGAGCGAGTTTGGCAGGTTTATTGTCTGTTGTGAACAGCTTAACCATGGCATTGGTTCCATGATACATAGGGCGAGTAAGGAGCATGTGCTGCCGTTCATAACGACGCAATGACTCATGATTGCCGATGTCTTGTTTTAGCCTCACGGCCTTTTTGACTTGTTTTGATAAAGTATGTACGCCATGCAATCCCAGATTAAACCCATGGGCTGTTACAGGGTGCATGCCAACAGCAGCATCGCCAATCACAGCAGTGCGAGTACTGATAAAGCGATTGGCATGTACCCCAACCAACGGATAAATATGCCGACTGCTGATTAAAGTCATCTCACCCAATTCGTTATTGGCATAACCTTGTACTTTTTTAGCAAATTGTGCATCAGATAACCCCATTAACGCATCTGCATCTTGATTTTTAACAGTAATGACGCAGTTGGTTATCGTATCGCTTAATGGCAGTAACGCCAAAGTGATGCCATAATAAAAACACTCAACTGCACGCTGATGATTTGAGTAAGTATGTGACATACGGCACACAATCATACTCCGTCCAAAATCATAACTGTCAGCAGTGATGCCTAAATGACGGCGAGTGGTAGAAAAACGACTGTCTGCCACCACCAACAATTTGCCTTCTAATGAATCATCATTATCCAAAATCACACGAACCCCATGTTCATGATTAAAGACCTTATTAACACCGTGTCCATAACGAATGTCAATATTAGGGTGACTGATGGCGACTTGATAAGCTGCCTTACGAATTAAGTGATTGGATATCAGATACCCCAAATTAGCAACAGATTGACCAAAAGGCACATTTGCCGTTGCAAAATATAATTGATAGGGAGAATGACCGTCTAACACACTGGCATCTTTTAGGGTATGAATATCTTGTGGATCAATGCGTTGCCACATACCAATGTCTTGCATGATACGCTTTGAGACATGGGTTAAAGCAATTTCTCTGCCATCATAGGCAGGGTTACTAATGATCTCTTGGTTATTTTTCTCAACAATGACGATGTTTAACCCTGTGTCAGCGATACTGCTTGCAAAGCTTAATCCTGCAGGTCCTGCTCCTACGATGATGACATCGGTTATGTTGGTTGAACCAGATTGGTTTGGTGTGTTAGGAAAAAGTGCCATAAATTCCTCTTAAGCATCATGAGTTGAGTTGATGAAGCATGAATTTTCTTTTTAGCCATAAAATCTCTTTTTAACCATAAATTTTATTGCCAGCATGGATTATCAATCAGATGGATTATTAACCAGATGGATTGTCAATCAGATGGATTGTCAACAAGGATATGCTGCCCCTTTACGGCTGTAATACCACCATGTCAACGCAATACAAATCACATAAAAAACAATCAAAGTGATGAACGTGCCATTGACCCCAAGACCTGAACCGAACATTTTAGGAATAAAAAAACCACCATAAGCTGCAAACCCGCCAGCAAAACCAACCACAGCTGCCGACTCTTTACGAGCTTCATGAATGACATTTGGGGTATTTAAGCGTTCGTGCATGGTGCGAAAAATCACAGGAATCATACGAAATGTCGAACCATTACCAATGCCTGTGGTGATAAACAGCACCATAAAGCACATAAAATAGCCCATGAAATTACCTGCTTTTAGAAAATACATCACCGCAACCACTGCCAATGTCATCACCACATAATTGTATAAAGTAACCTTTGCACCGCCCAATTTATCCGCAATCCATCCGCCCACAGGACGGAACAATGCACCCACTAAAGGCCCTAAGAACGCCACCTTTAATGGGTCAACATCTGGAAATGACTGTTTAATCACCATTGGAAATGCCGCTGAAAACCCAATAAATGAACCAAATGTGGCAAGATATAAAATACACATGATCCAATTATGCTGACGCTTAAAAATCACCGCTTGTTCTTTAAACGACGCAGACGCTCCTGCCAAATCATTCATGCCAAACCAAGCCAATACCGTTACAATCATAATGGGAATGACCCACACAAACCCAGCATTTTGTAAATACAGAACATGACCTGATTCGCTCATTTGTCCATGACCTGCCATCGCCCCAAACAGAGCGAACCCAATCACTGCTGGCACAACAAATTGCATGGTAGAAACGCCCAAGTTACCCAAACCTGCATTTAGTCCCAATGCCATGCCTTGCTGAGATTTTGGGAAAAAGAATGAAATGTTTGACATGCTTGATGAAAAATTACCACCCCCAAAACCACACAATAACGCAATGACAGCAAATACCCAAAACGGCGTATTGATGTCTTGAATGGCAATGCCAAGCCATACCATGGGGATAAGTAACGACGCAGTTGAGATGGTTGTCCAACGTCTGCCACCAAAAACAGGCACCATAAATGAATAAAAAATTCGCATGGTTGCCCCAGATAATGCAGGCAAAGCCAAAAGCCACGATAATTGCGACTTATCAAAATTAAAACCAACCTCAGGCATCTTCACCACAATCACCGACCACACCACCCACACCCCAAATGCCAATAACAAAGCAGGTATCGATATCCATAAGTTGCGAGTGGCAACGGTTTTACCATGCTGTTGCCAAAACGTCTCATCTTCTGGTCGCCAGTCGGTGATTTTCACGCCACCTTTGTATGTTTGATTTGCCATGATGCCCTCTGTGAATGGGGTTGAAATTAATGGGATTGGGTAAATGGAATGAATAAGCAAATAAAGATGAATAAAAAAAATAAAGATAAAAACCCATCGGTTAATTTTTGATTTAGCAGATTACTCTATCAACAAAAGCGAGCCGTCAAAATACACAAAAAGGAGTAGGTTGCTACCACCAGCCACTTAAACCAACCACTTAAACCAACCACCAATCCCCAACCAAACTGTCACTGTTGATGGGCATGTTAGGGCGTGTCGCCAGTGAGTGAATGGATAAATGCGAATTAACGGATAACTGCCAAATTACGATATAATCATGATTCTTATGTCGTTAAAGCATCTGTAAGACGTTAAGAAGAATAGACAATTTTGTGTTTGAATGATGAATGGATGGGTGCGTGTATAAATTTCAGCTTTCTTTACCGATGCGAGCATGGTTAGCGGTGACGGTCATTGCATTGTTGGCAATCACCACCACTGTGACAAGCGGTCTGTTATCTTGGGAATCAGAAGGTGATGCTAGGGCAATTAACACCGCAGGCTCAATAAGAATGGCGATATATCGCTTTAATAATGAATGGTCACGGGAATTTTCTCATGCTCAATTTTCAGCTGATGAAAAAAGTTGGCTGAATCAACAATATGCTCAACACACATTGACTTCTACCTATCCAGATGGCATTAGCTTAGATGACAGCAAGGCATTTCAACAGCTTTTAATTGAAGACATGGATCATCGCCTAACAGAATTGGCGGTTTATCAATCCAACAAATCATCTGACCAAGATGAATCACAACAGATGTTTGATGACATTCAAAAACATTGGCATCAAGTGCTTAAACCCATGATATTTGCTCAGCGTAAAGATGATTTTTATCTGTCTTCAATTCATTATGTGGTCATGGTAGATGATTATGTGGTTAAACTACAATCTTTAAATGAAAAGCGACTTGGTCATTTACAAAGCATACATGCTTTTTCTTTAATCATTACCATGATTGTCATGTTTACAGGCATGTTGCAATTACAAAAAAACATCTTAAATCCCATTAAAAATCTGATAGATGCCAATCGTGTCTTTCGTGATGACCAAAAAATTCGTGTGCATATTAAAGGCTATAAAGAATTTGAAGACTTAGCTGACAGCTTTAACGCCATGGCAGACACCATAGAAACCAACCAAAGACATCTGAACAATGAAGTCATCAGTAAAACCAAAGATTTAACTCGAGCCAATGCTGCCTTATCAATTTTGTATGAATTTGGGCAACAAATGTCCACACGCCCAGTCAAACTTGAGATGCTCAACAAACTCATTGAACAATATGCCAGTTTAATGCCCAATTATCATTTGGTGTTGTGCCTGCAATATGATATCCATGCTGAAAAAGACAACATCTCCTTACATCGTGGTGGCACACAAGACATTTGCAAAAAAATAAACTGCCAAGAGTGTTACCTAAAAAATGATGCCAACACTCGCCGTTATACCGTTGCCCATTTGGGTGAAACATTTGGCGAGTTGCAGGTTCAGCAAGTCATGCCTAAAGAAAATGCCAAACATCACATCAACAGTGTCAGCTTATCTAAAGATGGCGTGGTGGAATCTGCGCCTACTTGGCTTGATATTAGCCCTGCTGAGAATGATTTGTTTGAAACTTTAACACACTTCATCAGCACCGCCTTATCGTTACGTCAGCAACGCCAACAACAACACCAGATTTTATTGTTAGAAGAACGCACCACCATCGCCAGAGAATTGCATGATTCTTTGGCTCAATCATTGTCTTATCTGAAAATCCAAGTCAGCATGCTAGAGCGGAAGATAGATTTTGATGATTTAAAGACCAAGCAAGTGATTGACCATGTTAAAAAAGGCCTAGACGATGCTTATCGTCAATTAAGAGAGCTTTTGGTCACATTTAGACTAAAAATTGACGGTGATAATTTTGACCACGCATTACAAATGTCAGCTGACGACTTTGCCCAAAGAGCAGGATTTCATGTCCACATAAACAACCGAGTGATGAGCATCAACCTTGAAGCAAATGAACAAATTGATTTACTGCAAATTGCTCGTGAAGCCTTATCGAACATTCATAGACATGCCAAAGCAACCCATGTGATGATTGATTTGGGCTATATAAAATCAGAAAATAAAGTCATCATGCAAATCACAGACGATGGTGTGGGCATGAATGATGACAAAATTGACCAAAGCCAACATCATGGATTGATGATTATGCACGAAAGAGTCAGAAACCTAAATGGCAAGCTTACCATCAGTGCCAATCAGCCACATGGCGTGATTGTTAAAGTTGAATTTTTACCTGCTTTTTTTATTAAACGTTAGGGCGTGTCCCTAATTTAGAACAACAAGTTTAGAACACCAAGTTTTAATGGGCTAAAAATGCCAAAATCTGGCAAAACTGCGTTAAATTATTTGACAATATTCCAATATTATCTGCACAATTTGTCTTGTTGGCTTACGATTTTATCTATTTTTAGCCACATTATCCAAATAGGGACACGCCCCAAACAACATCATGACTGGAGCTTATATTTATGACCATTTTTACCGCTCTGTTTCCTGCAAAAATCCTATTGGTTGATGACCACCCCATGCTAAGAAGAGGACTAAAAGACCTACTGAATTTGGAAGAAGATGTGCAAGTGGTGGCAGAAGCAGAAAACGGTCAACAAGCATTAGACTACTTACAAAATCATGATGTTGATTTGATTGTGCTTGATAATAATATGCCCGTATTAACAGGCATTGAAACCTTACAAAAAATACGTCAGCAACACATCACAGGAAAAGTCATCTTATTTACTGTCTCTGATAACAGTGAAGATGTGCAAGACGCTTTAGAGTTGGGAGCAGATGGGTATTTACTAAAAGACATGGAGCCAAATGACATCATCATTGACATCAGAAAAATCCTAAAAGGAGAATTGGTCATCAGCCCAAGTCTTGCCCCAGTATTGGCAAAGGCGATGCGAAAACCTGCCAATCAAAACGTCATTTCTGAACTGACTTCAAGGGAGCGACAAGTGGTTACCATGATTGCACAGGGAATGAGTAACAAAATGATTGGTAACAAACTTGACATTGCCGAATCAACCGTCAAAGTACATGTCAAACATGTGCTTAATAAGACCCAACTTCGCTCACGAGTAGAAGTGGCAGTATGGGCAGTACAAAATCTTGATGTTTAAAAACTGATACTTAAAAAAACTGCCAAAGATTAGGCTGACCATAAGCGGTGTTATGTCAGCGATATGATAAAAAATCCCCCACTAAGCCAAAGACTTAGTGGGGGAGTAAGTTAAGGGGGGTAAGTTAATCAGTGAGTTGGCTTTATTTGTTTGGTTGCTCAGTGCATGTCCAGCCCTTCTTGCTCAGCCAAGCGTTTATCCACAGAAGACATGTGGTACTCATCACCAAATGCCCCTTTTGGCTCTTTTAACCAAATAAAGCAAAAAATCCACGAAATCAACGCCCCAATGGCAATGATAAAAAAGAACTGATTTGGCTCAACAAAGGTAAAAATAAACAAGTAAAATACCGCCCCCACATTACCATATGCCCCTGTGATGCCAGAGATTTGCCCAGTTAGACGGCGCTTAATAGATGGAATGATGCCAAAAGTTGCCCCTTCTGCGCCTTGCACAAATATTGAACAACAAATGGTGATACACACCGCAATGAACAGCGGCCAGCTTGAATTCAACAATCCCATTAAGGCAAAACCAATGCTGATGCCCAACATGTATGCCAACATCACGGTTCGACGACTGCCAACTTTATCGGATATATAGCCACCCAATGGACGTGCCCATAAATTGACAAAAGCAAAAGTAGACGCAATCAGACCAGCAGTGGTTGGGTTTAAGTCCCAAGTCGTCTGAAAAAACATGGGCAACATTGACACCACCGCAAGCTCTGCCCCAAAGTTAGCAAAATAGGTGATGTTTAAAGAAGCCACCGAGCTAAAAGGATATTTGTCATCTTCAGGAATGCCTGCTTTAATGATTGGCAAATTCACACTGATGGCTTTATAAATCTGTAATAGCACCACAACGGCAATCACCCCATAGGCAATCATCGCCCCAACATCGCTTAAAAATCCCATGGCTTGTGTGCGATAAACCAGTACTGATAAAATGCCATACAATGGAATGATGAACAAACAATAAACCAACAAATCTTTATAAGTGGATACCTCTAACGCCCCTGCCTTGCGAGACTTTTTAAAGGTTTTGGCTGAAGGACCATCGGTAATGATGAACCAATATATCACCCCATAAATCGCCATGATAAGCCCTGATACCGCAATCGCCCATCGCCAGCCATCATCACCCCCAAAAAACTGTAATGCCACGGTTGGAATGGTGATGGCAGCAGCCGCTGAGCCAAAATTCCCCCAACCAGCATAAAACCCTTCGGCAAAACCAATGTCTTTGGGCTTAAACCACATTGATGTCATATGTATGCCCACAACAAACCCTGCCCCAACAACAGACATAAAAAGCCGTGCGACAAATAACTGTGTTGTGGTATTACCAAAAGCAAAAAACCATGTTGGAATTGCCATGACCACCATCAGAATTGAAAAAACCCGCCGTGGACCAAAGCGGTCTAACGCCATGCCCACCACAACCCGACCAGGAATGGTTAAAGCCACATTGGCAATTAAAAAAAGTTTGATGTGGTCAGGGGTAAGGTATGACTCTGTGGCAAGCATGGACGTTGCCAAAGGTGCCATATTAAACCAAACATAAAAGGTTAGGAAAAATGCAATCCACGTATAATGCAAGGCTCGAATGTCTTTGCGTTCAAGCTCAAGTAGCTCTTTTGCATGCATGATACCTCTCCTAATTAAATGAATAAAAAAATTGGTCATCACCCATTTCTAAGAAATCAGCTTGTGATAAACGAAGCTTGTTTAGAAATATGGCACTGTTTTAACAAACATAACCGCTTCTGATTGGTTTGTGGTTCGTTGGCGATTCACGTCTTTGCAAGTAGATGAAAACAAATCAAATCAAACCAAACATACGATGAGATTATCAAAAAACACCAATAGGAGATATCATGCCAATGGCTATAAATATTGAGCCATGTACTTCTAAAGTGGCACATCAGCGAAAACACTACCACAAACATCACAACTTGCTTGCTTGTGGTAAGAAATGGCTTGTATCTTCATGCGTTGTCCATCGCATAATAACAACTTATTTACCAATGGATTGATGCCACGTCCCAAAAATTGTAATGCCACATTTGCTTGTAGCTGTCCCATAAATGCAGGTGTGCTGGCCAAAACCCCTGATGTGGCACAAGTCTGTTCAATGGGTGTGGTATGCCCAAAAATACAGTGATAACACCCCGTATTTTTTGCAGGCTCAAATAACGCCAATTGACCGTTCATGGCAATTGCTGATGCCGATAACAAGGGGATATTGTGCTTGACACTTAACTGGTTAAGCAGTCGGCGAGTGGCAAAATTATCGCTACAGTCTAATATGACGTCAAATCTATTGTCTGCATGGGTGGCTGAGTGGGCAAATAATTGGTGAGCCAGCCCATCATCTAATCGTTGACAAATGGCATGAATCTCAACATAAGGATTGGTTTTTTTTAAGGTAAGACAAGCCGTTTGGGCTTTAGGCTTGCCGATGTCATCTGGATAAAATAAGCTTTGTCGTTGTAGATTACTCAGTTGTACCTTGTCATCATCTATCAACAGAAGATGCCCCACACCTGCCCTTACCAGAGTTTCTAAAGCAGGACACCCAAGCCCCCCCACACCAACAACTAACACATTGGCGTGTTTCAGTCGTAACTGGGCTTTTAAACCCCATTCATCAAGTAGGATTTGCCGAGCGTATAATGCCAATTCATCGTCGCTTAACTCATTGTCGCTTAACTCATCATCGTTTAACGTGGTGTTGTGCGGTTTTATCATTTACAGTTGCCCCATGGATTCAAATTACTCATGTCAAGTTACTCACGGATTAAAGCCATTCACGGATTTGGGTGGATAACAAGTGGTTAAGTCTTGTTCAATCCATTTGTAACAATGGGTTATTTTAACTTGAACTCATCACAAACAAAAAATTTTATTGTCATAAAAAAAGCCCAAATCATTTTGGGCTTTTTTTTATGACGGTTGTCAGTCAAATTTAAATGAAATCACATTCAGATTATTTATAACCTGCTTTTTTCATCAACATGATGGCTTGACGTTGGTTTTGGCCTGCAACAGAGACGTTGATGATGTCTTGTTTGAATGAACCCCATTTTGCCACATGGGGGGCTGGGCTGATGCGAGGGTTGGCTGGGTATTCGTTATTTAAATCAGCGAATAAGTTCTGGGCCTCAGGACCGCTTAGCCATTCCATGAACTTTTGGGCTTCTGCTTGATTTTTACTGTATTTCACCAACCCAATGCCTGAAACATTGACGTGTGTGCCTTTGCCATTTTGGTTGGCAAAAAATGGCTTGACGCTGATGTTTGGTTTTTTATTCAGTAGGCGACCGTAATAATAGGTATTGGCAATGCCCACGTCACAGCGACCTGCGTCAATGGCTTCTAGCATGGCGGTGTCATTAGGAAATGGGGTGGTTGCTAAATTACTGACCCAACCTTTCACCACTTTTTCGGTGGTGGCACGACCTAGGTTTTGAATCATGGTACCAACCAATGATTGGTTATAGACGTTATCTGATGTGCGTAAGCACAGTCTGCCTTGCCATTTTGGGCTTGCCAAGTCAGCATAGGTTGATAATTCAGATGGGTTGACTTTTTGTGGGTTATAAAAAATGGTTCTGGCACGCACAGACATGCCAAACCAGCGGTTTTTAGGGTCTTGAAATTGTGCCGGGATATTGGCCTCTAATACTTTTGAGTTGACTGGTTTTAAGATGCCAGTTTGAGCCGCTTGCCAAAGGTTACCACCATCGACGGTGATTAAAAGATCGGCAGGGGTGTTACTGCCTTCAGCTTGTAGCTTTTGAATCAGTGGGCCTGCTTTGTCGTTGACCAACTTAATGTTGACTCCTGTTTTTTGTTCGTACTTTTCCACAATCGGCTTAAGTAGGGTGTCGGCACGAGCAGAGTACAATACCAATTCGGTGGCAAAAGCAGGGGTTAAAGCGCCCAATGTGCAAATGGCAAGTAGTGTTTTCTTTAACATCACTGTCTCCTTGATGGATAAAAATGCGTGTCATCACAAAGGGTTTTGTTTTGTAATGAGCTTGCGTGGTTTAAGATAAAGATTTTACTTAAATTTAAGCTAGTATATAATAACTCATACTGATGAACAATAATAATTATCATTCATTTTTATATTGTGATTTTTTGTGTCTGAATGAAAAGATAATAAATATTAGGTTTGATGAGTTATGCGTGTATTACCCAAAGTGTGGTTATTGCTATGTATGGCGTTGGTGCTGATGCCGTTGTCAGTCATTATGCTGGCATTTGGTGAGTTTGACCAGGAGATTTGGGGGTTTTTACTCGATTATCAGTTGCCGTTGTTGGTGAAAAATACCCTAATACTGCTATTAATGACAGCAGTCGGTGTGTTGCTGGTGGGAGTGAGTACCGCTTGGCTGACGGCAATGTATCGTTTTCCACTTCGTGGGGTGCTGTTTTGGGCGATGATGTTGCCATTAACCGTACCTGCGTATGTGCTGGCATTTGTGCAGGTGGGCATGTTTGATTACACAGGGGCGATAAGTACCTATCTGCGTCAAGCACATGGGTTTGAGCAGGGGTTGCCTGATGTGCGTAACATTTGGGGCTTATCGGTGGTGATGATTTTGACCTTTTATCCTTATGTGTATTTGCTTGCTCGCAATGCGTTTTTGAGCATGGGGCAGCAGTCTTTAGAGGTCGGTGCGTCTTTGGGTTTGTCGCCCAAACAGTCGGCGATGAAGATTGCCTTACCGATGGCTCGTCCGTGGGTGCTGGGTGGGTTGATGCTTGCGTTGATGGAAGTGTTGGCGGATTTTGGTGCGGTGTCTATCTTTGGGGTGGAGACGTTTACCACAGCGATTTATCAGGCGTGGTATGGTTTTTTTTCTATTGAGACTGCCAAGCAGTTGGCATCGCTGTTGATTGTGTTTGTATTTGCGTTGATGTTTTTGGAGCAGGTGACTCGTGGTGGGCAACGTTTTGCCATTGATAAGTCGGTACAGGCAAGCATTAAGCCATTACAGGGAACAAAGGCATGGCTTGCCACTTTGTATTGTGTGCTTGTGCTGACTTTGGGGTTTTTATTGCCTTTGGGTCAGTTGGTGGTGTGGGCGGTGGCAGATTGGCAATGGCAATCATTGCACGCTTTATTGAACCCAATGTGGCATTCGGTGCTGATTGGTCTGATGGGAGCAGGATTAACGGCAGTGGTGGCGTTGTTATTGGTAATGGCAAAGCGAACGGATAACAGCCGTTTTGCCCAAGTGGCGACTCGTGTGGCGACGTTGGGTTATGCCATTCCAGGGGCGATTTTAGCGTTGGGTGTGTTTGTGCCTGTGGCAGGACTGGATAATTGGTTGATTGAGCGGTTGTCTTTGTCAGAGGATATGACAGGAATTTTTAAAGGAACACTGCTTGTGATGCTTGTGGCGTATGTCATTCGCTTTTTGGCATTGGCGGTGTCAAGTGTGGAGAGTGGTTTTGAGCGTATTTTGCCAAGCATGACTGAATCAGCGGTGAGTCTTGGCGTGGTTGGTCATCGATTGATTACCAAGGTGTATTTGCCGCTGTTAAAAGGCTCTTTGGGCATTGCCCTGCTGATGGTGTTTGTGGACATCATGAAAGAGATGCCAATCACACTGATGACTCGCCCTTATGATTGGGATACGTTGGCAGTGCGGATTTATGCGTATACCATGGAAGGGCAGTTTAACGAAGCATCTTTGCCTGCGTTGGTGATTGTGTTGGCAGGTTTGGTGCCTGTGATTGTGTTTGCAAAAGCGGAGTATCGTTCATGAGTTTATCAGTCAAACATCTTGCCTTGGCATATGGGCAAAAACAAGTGCTGTCTGATGTCAGTTTTGAATTACAAGCAGGTGAGATTGCTTGTCTACTAGGGCAATCAGGCTGTGGTAAAACCAGTGCATTACGGTGTATGGCAGGTTTTGAAACACCCACCCAAGGCGACATTCATCTTAATGGTAAGGTGTTGTTTAGCCACACCCCCAGTCAGTCGGTGTCTGTCCCTGCCCACTTGCGTGGGATTGGTGTGGTGTTCCAAAATTATGCCCTATTTCCACATTTGACCGTGGCGGATAATGTGGGTTTTGGCTTGCATCAGCTTAGCAAAGCCGATAGGCAGACACGCATTGCTGAGCTTTTGGATTTTATCGGTTTAGACACTTACCATAACCGTTACCCACATGAGCTGTCAGGTGGACAACAACAACGTGTGGCACTTGCCAGAGCCTTAGCTCCTAAGCCACAACTGATTTTGCTAGATGAACCGTTTTCCAGTCTTGACGCTGAGCTAAGAACCAGCCTTGCCAAAGAAGTGCGAGAGCTGTTAAAGCAACAAGACACTCAAGCCATCATGGTCACGCATGACCAACAAGAAGCCTTTGCCATGGCGGATAAGGTGGGGCTGATAGCCGATGGTGTGCTACAACAATGGGCAACTCCCAGTGAGTTATATCATCAACCCAAGACACAGATTGTGGCACAGTTTATCGGTCAAGGGTCTTGGCTTAATGCCACACCAATCAGTGGCAATGATGCAAGCACCAGCTATCAAACTGTCCTAGGCAAACTTGGTTCGCAATATCCTTATTTTACCGATACAGAACAAGGCAAAACAGAACAAACAGGCAAATTGCTCTTACGTCCAGAAATGCTAGAAGTGGTCAATATTGCTGACGGTGTTGCTCATCATGCCCACACCACCACCGCCACGGTAGTAGACACTGAGTTTAAAGGGGCGTATCATCTTTGTCAGCTTAAACTGGGCAACCAAGAGATGGTCTATGCCCACATTGTTGCGACGGCTGATGGGTCTTGGCCGATACCACAAATGGGCGATAAGGTCGGGGTTAAGGTTTTATCATCATAAAAAACAGCCGTTGATTTCAATGTTAAACTGATTTATATTTTTTTAGCCATTAAGTTCAAGGAGATACCATGTTTAAAAATGTCGATTTTTATGCAGGCGACCCCATTTTGGGGTTGATGGAACAATTCAAAAATGACACCAAAGCGGATAAAGTGAATCTTGGTGTGGGCGTGTACTACACTCAAGACGGTAAATTACCCGTCCTAGAATGCGTCAAAACCGCTGAAAAACGCCTTGCTGACCCCGTACAACCACGCCCTTACTTGCCAATGGCAGGGCTGGCTGGGTATCGCAAAGCATGTCAAAATCTGTTGTTTGGTAAAGATGCTCAAGTGCTACAAGAACAGCGTGTCGCCACCATCGCCACCATTGGCGGTTCAGGAGCATTAAAAGTGGGAGCGGAGTTTTTGCATCAATGGTTTCCCCATGCCAAATGCCATGTCAGCGACCCCACATGGGGTAACCACATTGCCATCTTTGAAGGCAGTAACATCGAAGTTCATAAATACCCCTATTACGACAAAGCCACCAGCAGTGTCAAATTTGACGATATGATTGCTTATCTACAAAACTTGGATAAAGATGACATCATTTTATTGCATCCATGCTGTCATAACCCAACAGGGCGTGATTTGACACAAGAGCAATGGAATACCGTACTAGAAGTCATCAAGCAGCGTGGGCTGATTGCTTTTATGGACATTGCTTATCAAGGTTTTGGCACAGACATGGACAGTGACGCTTATGCCATTCGCAAAGCGGTGGACATGGGCATGACGCTTATCGTCAGTAACTCATTTTCTAAAAACTTATCGCTTTATGGTGAGCGAGTGGGTGGTCTGTCAGTGGTTTGCCCCACCGCTGATGAAGCCGAACGAGTGTTTGGCCAACTACAATTTACCGTGCGTCGCATCTATTCAAGCCCGCCATCACATGGTGGACATGTCGTTGACATCGTCATGAATGATGATGAATTATATCAACAATGGCTGGGTGAAGTTTATGACATGCGTGATCGCATCAAACAGATGCGACAAAAACTCAAAGCCACGTTAGAAGCCAAAATTCCTGAGCAGAACTTTGACTATCTCACCGAGCAAAACGGCATGTTTAGCTTTACAGGACTCACTCCCAAACAAGTCGAACGCCTACAAAAAGACTTTGGCATTTATATGGTCAGTAACTCTCGCATGTGTGTGGCAGGCTTAAACACCAACAACATCGACTATGTGGCAAATGCCATGGCAGACGTATTAAAAAGCTAAGGTTATATTTGTCAAAAATAGCCATCTATCATAAAAAACCATAAAAAATCCATCATAAAAGCCACGTTTAACGTGGCTTGATGTGACGTTAAAAACTGAAGTTAAAAACGCATCAACGCAACCTTTCATGCCATGCTGGCCCTTCACGCCATGCCAACAAAGCGTGTACATCTGCATCAATCCCAGCCTTTAACGCATCAAGCGATGAATAACGTCTCTCCCCATGCAAAAAATGCAAAAAAGTAACCAGTAACTCTTGTCCATATAAATCACCATCAAACTTAGGAAAATGCACCTCCAGTCGCCATTGATATTGTTGGTTAAGCGTTGGGCGAGTGCCAACATTGCATGCACCAAACAAACTGCCTTTACTCAAACCCACCAGCCCAGTACTGCCGTGTTTGCCTAGGCTTGATAAATCCGTACCATCGGTTGCCCTCACAGACACACCAAACACACCATGCACCGCAGGTTTTAGCCGATTTAAGGCAATATTGGCGGTGGGGAAGTTCAATGTCCGCCCGATTTTATCCCCATCGGTTACCGTCCCTAACATAAAATATTCATGCCCAAGCAGTGCATGGGCATGGTCTAACTGACCCTTTGCCAAACACGCTCTAATGTGGGTTGAGCTGATTCGGTTATCGTTATTCATGTCTTTAATGGTTTGTAAATTATTGACAACAAAGCCAAACGCACGTAAAAATTCACTGTCTCCTGTGCGGTCATGTCCAAACCTAAAATCATCACCCAACACCAAAATTTTGACATTCAGTTGTTTAAGCAGAATCTGAGCAAACTCATTGGCAGACAACGAACGAAATGCATCATCAAACCCTGCCACAATCAAATAATCCAATCCCTTGCCATTGTGTTGCAAGTTCGATAGTAACTGTTGTTTTTCTGCCAAATTGGTCAAACGAGCAGGGGCATTGCTGGGTGAAAAAAACTCTCTGGGTTGTGGCTCAAACACCATCACCGCACTGGCAAGACCCTGTGAGTTTGCCGTATCGAGTACTTGATAAATCATGGTCTGATGCCCCAAATGCACCCCATCAAAATTACCAATGGTCAGCACACAAGGCAGTGGCAATGACGGTAGTGATTGAGCAGATTGGTTGCTGGCTAATAAGTCGGATAATAGTAAGATTTGCATGTGGGTATCATGTGGCTATACAGTGTGAGATTATGGGGTAAGATTGTAGGGTGAGATGACAGTATGACATTGGTTATGACAAAAATATGGCGTATTATAGGCTATTTTTCCCAACATACCCAACTTAACACAAACAACATGCCATTATCTAAAAACATGCCATCGTCCAAAAATACAAACAATTGCTTATATCACTGGCAAACTGGTTTATCTGATCAATCATCAACTAAGTCTGGTCAACCACCAAATAAGATGGGTATTTTTTTACCATCTATCGATGACCTTACCGACATTGTCGCCATCTATAACATGGCTGTTCCCAGCAAATCAATCACCGCAGACTTAACCCCAATCCGTACCAACATGCGTACCGCTTGGTTTCATGAGCATTTGCACAATCCTAAGCGTCCTATTTATGTGCTTAAGCAATTAGATAATGGCGTTGATGGGGGTAAAGGGCGTTTGGTAGGGTGGGGCAGTTTTAGCGATTTGTATGCTCGTCCTGCTTATCACATCAGCAGTGAAATTAGCCTTTATCTGCACCCTGATTATCAACAAAACGGCATCGGTCGTACCTTATTGACGTGGATGTTACAGCAAGCTTCTGGACTTGGCATCAAAAACGTGGTGGCACTGATTTTTGCTCACAATCAGCCAAGTTTGGCGTTATTTAAACGGCTTGAGTTTGTACAATGGGGGTATATGCCACAAGTATGCGATATGGACGGATTTTTGGCAGATGTGGTGATGCTGGCAAAACAAACACAGACATAAACGCAGACATCAATACCAATAAACAGCAGAACACATCAACTAACAATCTAACGCATATTGGGGAGCGGTCTTATAACGCACAATGCCTTGCGTGTTAAACGAAATCTGATAATGGTTGTCATTAAAAGCAGTATTTGAGCAATAACTGACATGTCCAATATGACCTCTAGGTAAACCCGTATCCCCCCAAAACTTGGCGTAATGCTTCCCCAATGATACCCGAAACATCACATGGCCGTATTTTAAGCCCAAATGATGCTGTTCAATCACACGGTCTTGATGAACATCAAATTGGTTATCACGGTTCATGTCATCAAACAACAGCAACGCATGCTGTCCATCACGATGACAAGCTCCACTGTCATCTAATATGCAAACAAACACATTTTTTCGTGTGGTAAAGCTATTAACTTTTGCACTTGATAATGACGTGCTGATCAGATTTGCCACACGCCGAGCTTCCATATTGGCAAGCTGGCGCATAAAAGAAGGATACGCAATCACCGCCACCAATGCCAAAATCACCACCGTTACCATCATCTCAATTAAAGTAAAGCCTTGAATGGGGTTGATAAGGGTTAATGGGCTTGTACGCTTAGACTGTCTATGACTAAATGGCTTGGGTGAGTGTGGTTTTTGATACTGTGGCTTATGATTGAGCATGGAAGACATGAGAACGTGATGTTCTTGTTATTTATCGAAATCTCACATTATTGAAGTCAAGCTAATACAATAATAGCAAGATATCACCCAATATGTAAACGAAACAGTGGTATTTATATAAAAAATTCGTTACTATTTGTATGCCGATGCTCAAAAATAAGCCAATTTTGCTACAATGGATTTAAAATTTCAGATAAATGCAAGGCTGTTTGTCTTATCAAGTACACTGTTTGTGCTTGTCAGCATATTATAATTCAGTATATTATAATAATGTAATTATCTGTACCCTTACTTCACAAAGTGTTGTATTCTGTGCTTATTAAGGCTAAACTTTAGCCGTTGTGTCATCTCTCAAGAGATTGTTTGCCATCAGTCACTAAAACTTGCTAAAACTTAGTAACCTAAGATTTGGTAACACTTAGTCATGATGAATGATGATCTGATTTAATCTAATTTGGAGGAATTCCATGAAATTCAATAAAATCGCAATGGCTGTTTTGGCGGCATCTGCCGTTCCTTTAGCAGCTCAAGCTGGTGTGACTGTTACTCCACAGGTTGGTTACCACTATGCCAATCAAGCTCATAAAGAGCAACGCAAAATATTTAACACAGGTAAAGATTTAAAACCACAACAATCGGATTCAACCCCAAATGGTGGCATTGCTCAACAAAGTGGATTATACACTGGAGTGGCACTAGGTGTTGAGCTGACTCCATCTACCCAATTCCAAGTAGAATACGGTGTTAGCAATACTGAAGGTCGAGCTTCTAAAGAATCAGCAAAAACTCCTGAAAATCGTTTTGATGTTGAACAACAAACTTTATCTGGTAACCTTTTAATTGGTACAGAACAGTTTACTGGCGTGACTGACAGCCCATTTAAGCCATACGTGTTGGTGGGTGCTGGTCAATCTAAAATTTCTGTAGAAAATCAAAAAGCTTATAACACAGGTACAAATCAAGCCACACAAACTGGCAAAAATGGAAATATTACTGCTGGTACTGAAGTTGCCGAATCTAAAGACACCATCGGTAACCTAGGTCTTGGTGCAATGTATCGTGTTAATGATGCTTTAAGCCTACGTGGTGAAGCTCGTGCCATCCACAACTTTGATAATAACTGGTGGGAAGGCATGGCATTGGCAGGTGTTGAAGTGGTTTTGGGTGGTCATTTAGGTGCTGCTGTTCCTGATGCTCCTGTTGCCGAACCTGTTCCAGTCACTCCTGTCGATCCAGTAGTACCAGTAGTGCCTGTTGCACCAGTGGTTGTTGTGGAAGAGCCAGTGGACATCGACTCTGACGGTGATGGTGTGGTTGACAGACTTGATGCTTGCCCTGGCACACCACGTAACTTGGTTGTTGATGCCCGTGGTTGTCCGATTGAAGTGCCAGTTGCTGACGAATTGAACATGGAGCTTCGTGTGTTCTTTGATAATGATAAGTCGGTCATCAAGCCACAATTCCGCCCAGAAGTTGCCAAAGTGGCAGAAAAAATGGGTGAATATCCAAACGCAACCGCACGCATTGAAGGTCATGCTTCTAAGACAGGTCCTTCTGCTGCTTACAACCAACGTCTGTCAGAAGCTCGTGCTGTCGCTGTTAAGTCAATGCTTGTCAATGAATTCGGCGTTGCACCTAACCGCATGAGTACAGTTGGTTATGGCTATGATCGCCCAATCGCTCCTAACGACACTGAAGAAGGTCGCGCCATGAACCGTCGTGTTTATGCTGTCATCAGTGGCGATAAGACAGTGACCGTACAACAAACCAAAGATATGATTCAGTAATGGTTTGGTCTTGGTTCGGTCATTCGCCAAACCACATGTGCTAATAAATTGCATGTGCTGGTATGAATGAAAGACGCCCTCATTTGAGGGCGTTTTTTTATTGTGCATGACATATTGTCATCATTTTATCTCATTAAGATGCTATACTAGCCGCTGTTTTTTATACACCCTTGTTTTAAGCATATTTTATTAAGCGTATTTTTTAAGAGTATTTATGGCAAATGACATTCAAAATCTGCGTAACATCGCAATCATTGCTCACGTAGACCATGGTAAGACCACACTGGTAGATAAATTATTACAACAATCAGGCACACTGGGAGAAAGAACTGGTGAGATTGAGCGAGTCATGGATTCAAACGCCCTTGAACAAGAGCGTGGTATCACCATTTTGGCTAAGAATACTGCCATTAAGTGGCACAACCCAAAAGATGGCATAGAATATCGCATTAACATCGTTGATACCCCAGGACACGCTGACTTTGGTGGTGAAGTTGAGCGGGTCATGTCAATGGTTGATTGTGTGTTGTTGTTGGTAGACGCAGTAGATGGCCCGATGCCACAGACTCGCTTTGTTACCCAAAAGGCATTTGAGCAAGGACTTAAACCCATTGTGGTGATTAATAAAGTTGACCGACCGGGTTCTCGTCCTGATTGGGTGATGGATCAAGTGTTTGATTTGTTTGATAATTTGGGGGCAACCGATGAACAATTGGACTTTCCAATTGTTTATGCGTCTGCATTAAATGGTGTGGCTGGCAGACAGGCTGATGAGCTTGCTGATGACATGACCCCATTGTTTGAGACCATTGTGGACATCGTACAACCACCCCAAGTTGACCCAAAAGGGGCGTTTCAGATGCAAATTTCAAGCCTTGATTATAATAGCTTTGTGGGGGTGATTGGCATTGGGCGTATTCAACGAGGCTCTATTAAGACCAACACGCCTGTTGTGGTGATTGATAAAGATGGCAAAAAACGCAATGGTCGTATCTTAAAAATCATGGGTTATCATGGTCTTGAGCGTGTGGATGTGGATAATGCCCAAGCAGGTGATATTGTTTGTGTGACAGGGTTAGATTTGCTCAATATTTCAGACACCATATGTGATTTAAGTGAGGTTGAAGCTCTGCCCCCATTAACCGTTGATGAACCAACCGTTTCTATGACTTTTCAGGTCAATGACTCACCATTTGCAGGACGTGAAGGTAAGTTCGTCACTTCACGCAACATTCGTGAGCGTCTTGAGCGTGAGCTAATTCATAATGTGGCTTTGCGAGTAGAAGACACTGACACCGCCGAGAAATTTAAGGTTTCTGGACGAGGTGAGTTGCACTTATCCGTATTGATTGAGAACATGCGTCGTGAAGGCTATGAGCTTGGGGTATCACGTCCTGAAGTGATTATCAAAGAGGTGGATGGTGAAAAACAAGAACCTTTTGAAAATGTCATTTTTGATATTGAAGAGGCGCATCAAGGTTCAGTGATGGAGCAAATCGGTTTGCGTAAAGGCGAGATGACTAACATGGAGCTAGATGGCAAAGGTCGAATGCGTATCGAGGCGGTGATGCCTGCTCGTGGGTTGATTGGTTTTCGTTCTGAATTTATGACCATGACATCAGGTACGGGAATTTTGACATCTAGCTTTTCACATTATGGCACTCAAAAAGTGGGTGATGTGGGTGGTCGTATTAATGGGGTGCTGGTATCAATGACATCAGGTACTTGCTTGGGTTATGCTTTATTTAACTTACAAGAACGTGGCAAGCTGTTTGCTGAGCCAGGTTTGGAAGTGTATGAGGGAATGATTATTGGCATCAACTCTCGTGGTGATGACATGGTGGTTAACCCAACCAAAGCCAAGCAATTAACCAACGTGCGTGCGTCTGGCAGTGATGAAAACATCATCTTAACCCCTGCGATTAAGTTTAGCCTTGAGCAGGCGTTAGAGTTTATTGAAGACGATGAGTTGGTTGAGGTAACACCTGAATCGGTGCGTATCCGTAAGCGTTATCTGAGCGAAAATGAGCGTAAACGCCATGGTCGTAAAAAAGACAGTTAATTGGATTGTTTTATCAATAAAAAAGCCAGCGTTAAATGACGTTGGCTTTTTTGATGCGGTTGGTTTTTGTGGTTGATTTTAATGCCTTAGTCAACCACCACCACGGTATCGTTGGTATTGATGATGACTTCAGATGGTTTGTCAACAACAAGACGTACAGTGTTGTTATTGCTGTCTTGTGATTTGTAGTATTTGTCTTCAGCAACGGTACAACCTAAGCAACGTTGTAATGCTGCTTCCCAAGGTTCGCTGACCAGTTTTTGCTGAGCTTGTTGATGATTGTTACCAGCAAAAGAAAAGGGAAGACTCGCCACATAAGCGACTGTGCCTGCCACTGCTGTGACCAACTGCAAAGGCTTACCTACCACAGTATCCACCACCATGGACTCATAGGTAGGACCAAAGTCGTTTTCATTGATTTCAATGGCAGCTTGAGATGCTGAGCTAAGTAACATGCCAGTGACTAAGCTTGTGGAAAGTGCGATGTGAGTTGTAATGCGAGTAAAGGTACGTTTTGACATGGTGTTATCCTTAAATAAAATACCTATGATGTGTTTGTGATGGGTTGACAATGTATTTAGGGTGTGTTCCTAATTGCAATGATAAGATTGACAATGATAGGAACTTACAAATGATTGCCTTTATTAAACCAAGTTATGCCAGTCATGGCAAGCAGAAAAGTAACAATCTTTTAATAAATTGACAGCAGTGAGTCATAGGCAATGATTTAAAGACATTGCCACGCTGTTATTTACCCATTATTTACTTGTTATTTATCCGTGATTTATCCATAAAGGGGCTGACAGTTTGAGCAGTACACACTGGCACGTCCGTTGATTTTTTGCTTAGATAATGGTTTGGCACAAGTGGGGCAGGGTTGATTTTCACGCCCATAAGCCAACAGTGTCTGCTGAAAATAACCTGTTACTCCATTGGCAACGGTAAAATCACGCAAACTAGAGCCACCTTTGGCGATGGCTTGGGCTAAGATGGTTTTTATATGACTTACTAATGTTTCAAGCTGTGCTAAAGACAGCAGATAAGCAGGTGTGGCAGGGTGAATGCCTGCCAAAAACAGGCTTTCGGTTGCATAAATGTTGCCCACTCCAACAACCAGCGTTTGTTCCATAATGACGGATTTAATCGCTCGTTTTATGGGCGTTTTGAGTGTTGGCTGGGTTGTTTGAGTGCCATCATCAGTGTGGTTAAGACGATGAATGTGCGTGTGTAGATATTGAGCGGTAAAGTCATCACTTAATGGCTCAACACCCAAATGGTCAAGCAATTTATGTTGATAATCTTTTGCCCATAACACTGCCCCAAAACGCCTTGGGTCATGGTAATGTAGTTGGGTGATTTGTCCTTTGGTATTGATGAAGTCGATGATAAGATGGTCATGTTTACGTTTATCAAACCCTTGTGGGTGCTGTTGTAGACTGCCTGACATGCCTAAATGGACAATCAGCGAACGTGGGTGTTGTCCGTTAAAGTCTAATAATAAATATTTGGCACGGCGATGAATGGCAGTCAGACGGTGCTGTGTCAGCTGTGATAAATCTGCTGGCATTTGCCACCTAAGCTTTGGTTGATATGCTTGCAGACGGATAACGTTACTGCCAATAAGTGGGGTTAAGCTGGTTTTGGTGGTTTCAACTTCAGGTAATTCAGGCATATTGATGGGGATTGCTTGATGTTAATGTTAATGTGAAAAGCTATCTGTTATTTAACAACAACATGTGTTTAACAACATGCTGTTATTTAACCGCACGGTAAGCTTGCAAAATGCCATGCTGTTGCTCAAGCTTGGCAAGTAGTTTGGATAATTGTGCCAATCCTGTTACTTCCAAATGAATACGCATTTCAGCGATGTCTTCATCGGTGCTGACGCTGTCTACTTTACGAATGTTGATGTTTTCTTTATCAATGACTTGTGTTAGGTCTTTGAGCAGACCACGGCGGTCGTAAGCTTCGATAAAGATTTCTACAGGTTGCAAATTGCCTTGTTCTGAGTACCAAGTGGCATCTATTTGACGTTCAGGCTCACGTTCAATCAAGCGAGCGTATTCAGGACAGCCTCGGTGATGGATACTGACACCATGAGATTGGGTAATGAATCCTGCGATGGGCTCACCTCTGACTGCTTGACAGCAACCTGCCAGATGAATATCGATGTTGTCTAATCCATCAACGCAGATTTGATAAGCATCCAGCTTGCCAGTCGCTTTTGGGTGAATGCTGGGTTTAAAATTCCGATGGTCTTGCTCTGGCGTTAAGTCCAGCTGTTTTAAAATTTGGTTGGTGAGTTGATGTAAGCTGATGTCGCCTGTTACTAAACCCACCAAAATATCTTCTGAACTTTTTACTCGAAAATGTTCGATATGGCCAGCAAGATTCACACTGTTGGCATGCACGGACAATCGCTCCAACTCTTTGGTAAGTATCTGCCAGCCGATGTCGATGTTTTTACTGCGGTCAAGTTTGTTAAACCATTGTCTAAGTTTGCTTCTGGCTCGGTTGGTATGAATATAGCCAAGTGAGGGTACTAGCCAATCTCGGTTAGGCTCACGGTTGGATTTGGTAATAATTTCTACCTGTTCACCTGTTTTTAGTTCATAAGTCAGTGGCACATATCGTTGATTGACACGAGCAGCTTGAGCATGATTGCCCACTTGTGTATGCACATAATAGGCAAAATCCAGAACGGTTGCTCCTTTGGGTAACTCGGTGATGTCACCATCACGGCTAAACACATAAATGCGTTCGAATTCTTCAAAATCAGCCAGTTGCTCTTCTGCGTTATGATTGTCAATTTGGCGGTTGTCAGGTTGGTGGTTGTCCTGTTGATTGTCAAGGGTGAATGGTGCTGACGCATTGTCAGTGACTGAGTTGATGTTGATATTGGCTTGTGGGTGGTCTTTGTTGGTAGTCAACAGTTGTCGTAATGAGTTGATGCGTTGATTGAGATAAGCATCATTTTTGCCCCCTTCTTTATAGGTCACATGGGTACACATACCAAGCTCAGCTTCATAGTGCATGGTGTGGGTGCGGATTTGTACTTCCAGTGATTTATGCTTGGCAATCACTGCGGTATGCAGTGAGCGATAGCCGTTGGATTTTGGGTTGGTAATGTAGTCATCAAATTGCTCAGGAATGTGTCGCCATAGTCCATGCACCAATCCCAAAACGTGATAACACTCACTGTTGCTATTGACAAGCACTCGTAAGGCACGAATGTCATATAGTTGGTCAAAGGACAGCTGTTTGAGTTTCATCTTGCGATAAATCGAATAAATGTGCTTCACTCGACCACTGACATCGGCTTGAATGCCTGATTGCTCAAGGGCTTGTAACAGTTGTCTACGCACTTGTTCGATATAATCTTCACGCTCACTGCGTTTTTCTGCCAGCAGTTTGGCGATTTGTTTGTAGCGTTCTGGTGCAAGGTGGCGAAATGCCAAATCTTCAAGTTCCCATTTGATTTGAGCAATGCCCAAACGGTGGGCAAGTGGGGCATAAATGTTCATCACTTCACGAGAAACACGCTGTTGTCTGGCTTCACTGGCAAATGATAACTCTCGCATGGCAAAGGTACGCTCAGCAAGCTTTATCAACACCACTCGCACATCATTGGTCACAGCGATGAGCATGCTATAGATGTTGGTGAGCTGTTCACGGTGGTTGTTGATAAAATGGTCTTCTAGGCGTTTGTTATTTTCGATGGCTTCGGTCAGTTGTCCCATCGCCAAGGTGTCTTGTACCAGTTGGCAAACTTCTTTACCAAAATGCGCTTGTACTTCTTGCAGGCTAAGCAACTCTTTACGCACACTGCGAAACAGCATGGCAGCGACCAACGCCCGCTCATCATGATATAAATAGCTTAAAATATCCGCCATGCCAATGCCTGTGGCATACACACCAGAACGTTGGTTGTGGCTGACGGCATTCACCTTTTTGACCAGCTCCAAAGCGGCATGTAACTGAGTCAGATTATCTTGATGAATGCGTTGAGCCACCTTATCCAACCATGCTTGGATATCAATAGAAGCGGTATTTAAATGAGTGGTTGGCAAATGGCCATCACCACCCTGCTCGTGAATGCCCTGCCCGTGAGCATTTTGCCCGTGAACACCTGTGGCTGATGCCCCATATGGCAAATTCAAAGAAGACAGCATGGTTAAAAAAGTGGGATACGTACATTGCTTAACAACATGATTGCCATCGCCAATAAACGACCACTGAAATGACGACAACGTCATCTTATGATGACCATTAGCATCGGTTTTGCTTGACCCAACCTGTGTGTTACTTTTAGATACATGAAATAAAGGTTGGCGAGAATCATAGACAAATTGAGCGGTCAAACTGGCACTGTCAGCAAGTGCTGTCTGTCCGTCAACCAAAGGTAAGCCTTCTCGAATTTTAACCATGCCTATCTTCCTTTTGCTGATGGTTTGATGCCTTGTTGTCATTTAAAAAACATCTGACGACATGATTCATCATTATCACCCAACTGCTGGATAAATCAATGCAAACACTGTAAATATAAATACCGATATCAACACCGACCATAACAAAAAATAAAACAACCACATCACAAGCTTAAAATCTTATGTTAAGCTTGTGATTGTAAAACACGATGTTAAACTTCGATTTTAAAACACGATTTTAAAACACGATGTTAAAACACGATGTTAAACCCTGATGTTAAAATTTGGGGTGCATTAACTCATCAAAAAAGTGCAACATAATGTTGGGATTGATGGCAATGGTGGCAACCACCCCAAACGCACCGCCCCACAAATGGGCAGAATGATTGATGCGTGAATTGCCTTTTTTATTGGCATATAGGCCATAAGCCACATAAGCGACGGCAAATATGATGGCAGGGATTGGGATAATCGCCATCAGATACAACATGCTCCAAGGTTTGATTAAAATATACGCAAACAGCACCGCTGATACCCCACCAGAAGCACCAAGGCTAAAATAATTTAACTTTCCCTTATTGGTGGTGTGACTGGGTAATATCGAAGCGATGATGGCAAGCCCATAAAACACCACAAACCCAAAACCTGACACATATTGGTTATAAAACTGCTCAATGGCACGCCCAAAAAAATACAAAGTAAACATGTTAAATAACAAATGCGTGCCATCTGCATGGATTAAACCATAAGTGACTAAGCGATGCCATTGCCCTTGGCTTACCCAAACGGGGTTAAATATCAACTGATTGTATAAAGCACGACTTTGCCAAGCCATCAGGCTGACGATGACGGTAACGATGATGATGATGGTGGTATGATTTGGCACATAATCTCCTAAAAATTAAGGGCAATCAGCTAAAAAAGAATTCTAAAAAAACATGCTGACAAATTTGGTGGCTTTTTTTTGGTGGTTTTTTGCTGATTTTTACAACCATGGTAACAGTATTATGACGGTTTACTTACTGTATCATAACGAAATTTATTGAGAATTAGGGTATCTTATGTCATTAATCGTCAATGATGTTTGTTAACGATGGTTTTTGTTAACGATGGTTTTTTGACTTTGTGAAATTTGGTTAATGTGAAATTTGGTTAATTGGCTTTAGTAACTGGATAATCTTTAATAAATGGATAATATGACAACAGATGCGATGACAGACATTGTCGGTCATCTAAGACAGACGGTAACGCCAACCTTATTCAATGAACAACATGCTCAGCCAGAGACAACATTGTCAGACACTGAGCTGTCGTATATGTTAGATGGGTTTTATGCGTTGTTGACCACATTGTTGACAGATGATAAAACTGCCACACGAATTGAGCAAGTCATGATGGCAAATGATGGTGATGTTTATGCTCAACTTTGGAATGCCACTGAACGTAACATCATCAGCACTGAACTGGCACAAGCCCATGATGTTGATAAAATGACGGTTGATGATTGTCTTGATGCCGTTACGCCAAATGCGTATCGACATATCAAATCGCTGGCAGGGGGCCATCCTGTTGCCACTTATCTAAAAGGACACGTGCAACAAATCCGTCCTTATTTGCCTGTTTGGGCGGACATGGTGTTACCGCCTTATCTTTTGGGGAGTGTTGCCCCTAACATCACTTCAAACGTTGCTTCAAATGCTGTCTCAAATATGACCAGTAAGCCCAAGCCCACAGTAGAGCCTGTCTCAGAAGTGGCATATCAACAAAAGGCATACCCACAGTCGCCACCTACCTACAAGCGTCCACAAGGCAGTTTTATCAAGGCATTGTTGCCCATTTTGGCTTTGGTGTTGCTTGGCACATTGGCTTGGACAGCCTTGCATTACTTACAAAAAGACCCTAAACCACTTGCCCAACCAAATAGCAACAGTCAGCCAAACATTGCCCCTGTGGCAGTCACTTTGTTACCTGCCAACTTCACCGTAACCATTGGGGCATCAGGTGAGCTGTATGCGTGTCGTGGTGGTGTTGCCAATTCCATTATCCAATCTGAGCTGATAAAGGCGGTGGAAAATGTGTTTACCCTGTCATCAAACCGTTGTTTCTTTGATGTGTCGCCAAGCTATGACACCAAATTGCCTGCGATGGATCGAGTGGCAAGCATTTTAGCAATGATGAAACATGTGCCATTTGCCACGGCAGAATTTTCGGACAATCAAATTGTGTTAAATGCGCCCAATCCTACCGCATTGCAACAGTTGGTTAATGACGTACAAGCCTTGGCAAATAACGCTCAAGTATTGGCTGCCAAACCCTTAGATTCACAAGCCCAAATCAATCAAAGTCTAGAAGCATCAAGGCTTGCATTGGCAAGTTTGTCAAGCAATGCAAATCCCATTGATGTGGCTCGTGCATTGAGCTTGCAGGTGATTAATTTTGACATGGATAAAGCAATCATTCCTGAAGTCAATAAGCCACTGCTTGATAAAGCTGCCGACATCATCAAAGGTCTGCCTAACATAAGCTTGCTTATCATGGGGCATACCGATGCCACTGCTGATAATGCCCACAACGTGGCTTTATCACAAGAGCGTGCAACAGCAATCAAAGCGTATTTGGTCGCCAAAGGTGTCGATGCCAGTAAGCTGATGGTCAAAGGCATGGGTGAGCAATATCCAATTGCTGATAACGAAACTGAGCAAGGACGTTTTCGCAATCGTCGTATTGAGTTTGCTGTTTATAATCAGACTCAAGGTGATTTGGCTTGGTATCGAGACATACCAACACTTAACCAGCGTTCGCTCAACATCACAGACATGTCAAGCATGAATGATGATGCAGAAATGACCCAAACACCTGATATGATGAATGACATGCCATTTAATCAAGAAATGAACCAAAATATGCAAAATATGAATGTTGTGCCTAATGACCAAATGAACACTGGGGATAGTGGCGATTTGATTTATCCCCTTAGCAATTCCCAGCCTATGAACAATAACCATGGTTATGGTGGCATGTCTACTCAAGAGTTAGATGATTTGGCGAACTTAACCATCGTTGCTGAGCCAGCTATCAACCATTCAACCACCCATTAACTCATTGTTGTCTTATTTTTATGATTCTTGTTTTTATGATTAAGGAGTTAGCATGAATATCATCAACCATTTATCAAACACCATCACCCCTGCTGTATTGTCTGATGCCACAGCCAGCAGTGAAACTTCCATGCTTGAGCAATTCTATGCCATTTTTTTGGCACGCTTAGCAGATGACAACACGTACGCTAAGCTGTTAGATGAAAATTTGGTGGCAGAAAATGCGGGGCTTGATGCCATAGTCTGGAACAATACAGACGACCCAAAATATGTGGCTGAGCAGTTGGCAATCAATCATGGGTTGGAGATTAACAGCGTACAGCAGATGATGGCAGCCGCTTCACCTTTGGTGGTGCAAGAAGTAGAAGCATTGGCAGGAGAAACGCCTGTCCCAACTTATCTGCGTGGCTTACAACACAGTCAAGACAATCACAATACGGCGTTTGTTGATCATATTCCGAATTGGGCATTGGCGATGTTACCAGCAGGGTTGTTGGGCAGTACTGCCAGCACAGCAACTGCCCACGTAACGCCGCCCGCTCATGTCACACCAGAGCCTGCTGATTCTCGCATCTCTGAAACCATCTCAACCGACCCATTGGTCAAAACCAAAAAGCCATCTGGCAGTTTTATGAAGGCTTTACTGCCCATCATTGGCTTGATTATCTTGGGTGCATTGGCATGGGCGTTGTTAAAAGGTTGTCAAGAACCCACAACCAGCACTCCTGTGGCAACCGCCACCGAACAATCTGCCCAAACGGTTGCTCCTATTGAAGAGATGGTGAATGAATCACCTTCTGTGTTACGTCTGTCCGTCGATGAAACAGGCGAAAATGTCTATACCGCCACGGTTACCGCAGGTGATCAAGGTGTTGTTGACAGCATCAAATCCGCCATTGTCAATGTCTTTGGGCAACCAGCAGCTGACAAACTGATGGTTGATATTGACTCAAATCTCGCCACCCACATGCCTGCTGGGGATAAACTCACTGACATTTTAAGCGTGGTCAAAGGCGTACCCAATGCCAGCATCAGCATCGTAGGTGAGACCATCCGTGTCAATGCACCAGATACCGATGCTCGTGATAAACTGGTTGCTCAATTACAAGCTTTGTTGCCAGCGTTCATCGTAGAAGCTGAGCCTGACCTCAATATAGGCGATTCGGTCAATCAAAGCATCACCGCTTCACAAGCTGCCTTAAACCGTTTAACCGCTGCTCCAAACATCAATGACTTAATCCGTGCTTTGAACTTACAAATCATTAACTTTGCGGTTGATGAAGCCATTATCCCTGAAGAAAATAAAGTCATCTTGGATAAAGCCGCTGAACTTTTGCAAAAACTACCAGATGCTCACCTAAAAATTACAGGACATACTGACACACAAGGTCCAGCATCGTATAATCAAGACTTATCAGAACGTCGAGCAATTTCTGTCAAAGAATATTTGATATCAAAAGGCATCAATGCTGAGCATCTAACCACCATCGGTGCAGGTCAAGAAGAGCCGATTGCTGATAATTCAACTGAACAAGGTCGCTTTCGCAACCGTCGCATTGAATTTGGTGTGATGTCAGATGGTAAGTCTGTTGCGGTGATTGGCAATGGAGAATCTGGCTCAACTTCCATTGCAGACACCACCAAAGTGAATGATGCCATTCATGTGGCTGGTAATGCGGTTAAAGAAGTGGTGAGTGGGGTGATTGACCGTGAAGTGGACTTAAATTCAACCGACACCAACCACGCCACTGACAATGACAATAACAATAACAATGAATGACACTTTATCAGGTGGTGATGGCTCAAACAACTCAACCACAACACCGTAATTTGCCGTCATTTCACTTGATGGCAGATTCATACAATGACAAAAAACCCAATGCGCACGGCATTGGGTTTTTTATGTGATGTATTTTATGTGGTGTCTTTTGTTTTTGTTTTAGATGGGTGTGTGTCGATGGGTATTAATGGCTTAAAAGCAACTCTTTGGCATTCACATACTCGTATCCTAATGCATCTGCCACCGCTTGATAAGTGACTTCACCGCCAAGCGTATTGATGCCTTTCATCAAGGCAATGTCGTCTTGACAGGCTTGTCGATAACCCTTGTTTGCTAAAGCAAGGGCATAAGGCAACGTAGCGTTAGACAATGCCATGGTGGACGTACGTGGCACAGCCCCTGGCATGTTGGCAACGGCATAATGAATGATGCCATGCTTGGTATAAGTGGGGTCATCGTGGGTGGTGATGCGATCGGTGGTCTCAAAACAGCCACCTTGATCGATGGCAATGTCCACCACCACACCACCAGCTGGCATAGATTGTATCATCGCATCGGTAACCAGTTTGGGAGCAGATGCCCCTGGGATAAGCACCGCTCCGATGACCAAATCGCTCTGCTTGACACATTGGGCAAGGTTCAATGGGGTAGACATTAAGGTATGTACACTGTTGCCAAACAGCTCAGACAACTGTTTTAAGCGTCTTGGGTTTAAATCTAAGATGGTTACGTCCGCACCCAAACCAACCGCCATTTTGGCGGCTTCTGTGCCAGCAACCCCACCGCCCACGATGGTAACTTTGCCTTTTTGTACCCCTGGCACACCGCCAAGTAAGATGCCTTTACCGCCATAAAATTTTTGTAAAAATTGAGCACCGATTTGTGTGCTCATTCGCCCTGCCACTTCACTCATGGGGGTCAAAAGTGGCAATGAACCATCTGCCAACTGTACCGTTTCATAAGCGATTCCTGTAACTTTATTATCTACCAAAGCTTTGGTTAACTGGGCTTCTGCTGCCAAATGCAGGTAGGTAAATAGCGTCAAACCTTCTTTAAAAAATGGATACTCAGTTTGCAACGGTTCTTTGACCTTAATGACCATGTCCACATCCCATGCCATGGAAGCATTGGGTACGATGGTTGCTCCGACCGCTTCATAGTCAGCATCAGCAAACTGTGAGCCACTGCCTGCATTGGTCTCAACCCTTACGGTATGACCAAAGGCGACCAACGCATGAACGCCACTTGGGGTAAGACCGACACGGTTTTCGTTATTTTTGATTTCTTTTGGAATGCCGATAAGCATGTTGCTCTCCTTAGCATCAGATAAAAAAAGGGCATCATATGGCGTTGGGTTAAACATTGGATTAAAAACTGACGCAATGTTAAAACTGACGCAATATTATTGATGCAATGTTATTAGGGGTGCGGTTATTAAAGATGCGATTATTAGAAATATGTCCTAAAACTTCACTTCTTTTTCCAGTTTTGTGTGCGATGGAATGGACCTAAATGACCACGCACTGCCAAGGTATTTGCTTTGAGAGTGGCAGACATTTTGTAGGTTTTGCCATTTTCTGGATCAGTGATTTTACCGCCACTGTATTTGCCATTACCATCAGCTTTTAAGCCTGTAAAGACGGTTGTGCCAACGAATTTTTTACCCTCTTCACGGTTGGTGTCAATAATTTTACCAGAGAAAGTATCACCAGATTGGGTGATTTGAACGGTGGCTTTGGGTTTGCCGTTATCAAATGTTTGCCACATGGTATCGGCAAGTGGGTCATTCGCCATGACAACAGTGGTCAGCGCAAAAGTGGCAAGGGCAATGGCGGATTGAGTGAAAAATTTCATAAAAGACTCCCTTCTTTAAACTTTCTTTGTTGAAAATAAATGAGCGTTGAAAATAGATAAGCTAAGCCAAAACGCTGATGATGTGAAACTGATAAACACTCATTCTAAGCATATAACAATTTTTAAGCGTATAACAGTTTTTAAGTATATAACAATTTGTATTAAGATTGTATCAAGACATCGTACTTTTTTATCCTCCGTTGCCTTATATCCACCGCCTTCAGGCGGTGGATATAAGGCAATTGTTAAATGCGATA
>NZ_MUYT01000029.1 GCF_002014765.1 Lwoffella lincolnii | reverse complement strand
AGCGATGGCAGCTAGGATACCGATAATGGCAACCACAATCATCAATTCGATAAGAGTAAAACCTTTTTGAGCGTTCATAATGAACTCCTTTTGTGTCATGATGAGCATAGAGTAGATGCCCCCATATTGGTTGAATGGTTAATCATTTAGCGATACATGATTAGGTAATGTGTCAGACTAAATGATTAATCTTTTGTTTCTTATGTCTTAATTGTTGCATGCGTCATGCCAGTTTACACCTTTTTGCATATTTTATACATTCATATACTCATAAATTGGCGATTTTTGATATTGGTTGTTATCCAAAGGTGGTTTAAAACCGATAAATGATTGATAGATGGGTAAATCGGTAACTATTTTTGTTATCACACTGTCCATATTGACACTTTTGGATAACATTTTTTGGACATAACATCTATTGATTGTTTATGGTCAGTCAAAAATGGGCAGATAAATGGTGCTGATTTCTGATGTAAGCAACCTTTATCATCAGTATCCTAGCTGCC
>NZ_MUYT01000028.1 GCF_002014765.1 Lwoffella lincolnii | reverse complement strand
GGCAGCTAGGATACTGATGAACGCTTTATATCACTTGGACTGGTAACTTCAAAATGTTGAATTTGTCGAATTTGTGCATTGATTTCAATACCTATTTGATAGATGGCTTTATTTTTACTTAAATATTTTTCACCATAATTTTTATCAATAATTTGGCTTGTGGCACTCCCTTGTCTATGCTTGGTCAATACTTTAAATTCAAAAATATAGATACTGTCTTGTAATTTTATGGTCATGTCAATACGACCTTGATTGGTCATGTCTTCTAAAGTAATGTCAAAACCAATACTGGCAAAGTAGCTAAAAAGCACACTTGCCCAATATCCTTCATAATGAGCAATGGTGTTATTTCTGTGCCAATCATAAGGAATGCTGGCGATAAAGGATTTGAGTTGTTGTTTTAGGGCATCAAAATCATTGGTGGCAAGTAGCGTTACTAAAACCGCTGGAGCTTGTTCGTTTTTTTTGTGTAAATACTTAGCCAATAACAGTTTACTTAAACTTTGTCGTACCTCTCTGTTGGGATAGCCAAGCTGATAATAAGGGCTATCAAGTACGGTGAATACCTTTTTAATGGTTAAATAGCCTGTTTGGAACATCAATGCAATTGGGTGAACGTCTTCAATATCCAGCTTAGATAATTGCAATTTATCAGCTGTCATTTGACGAATGTCAAACTTTTCCACACCCTCATAATCAAGCACCTTTAATAAAAAATCAGGAGTACCTGATGCAAACCAAAATGGTTGAAATACTCGGTTTTTATCCGCCAAAAATAATAAAATATCAAATGGATTATAGACTTTATCACCTGTCCAATTATAACCGTTGTACCAATCTTTGATTTTTTGTAAATCCACATCCATTAGCTCATCAGCAAAAACTGTTTCAAGCTCATATTGAGTATAACCACAAATAGCAGAAAATTGCTTCAATAACGTAATGTCTGTCAGATTATTTAAACCAGAAAATAGATTAACTTTGCTAAACTGGGATACACCTGTCAGCATGACAAAACGCAACTTGGCATCTTGCCCTTTAATAATGGAATAAAAATCTTTTAAAGCATCTCGCATTTGTTTGGCTTGCTTAGGGTCATGACTGACCATGTTATCTAAAATTGGTTTGTCATATTCATCAATTAAGATAACTACTTTTTGTTGGTATTTTTGATATAGTATGGTAATAAGATTTCTAAATCGAATGGCGACGTATGCCTCATCAGACAATGTCACTTGATATCGATTTGCAGTCTCATTAAGTTGGTTGGTCAAGTTTTTATTGAGTCTATCCAACCCATCTTTTACCCCATCAACAAAGCTTAGACGGATAATGGGGTGCTTTTGTGACCAATCCCAATTATCTTGGGCATATAGCCCATAAAACAACGCTTGATTACCATCAAAGAGTTCTGCAATGGTATCAATGGTTAGGCTTTTGCCAAATCGTCTGGGTCTGGATAAAAAGATGTAATCACTAAAGTTGATAAGCTCAATAATTAGCTGTGTTTTATCAACATAGTAATGATTGTCATGATGTATTTTGGCAAAGGTTTCGATACCGATTGGTAGGGATTTTTTTATGCCCATAGACAACTTCTCAAAAAAATAATTGTCACAATTATATCAGTATTTACTGCGATATTCATGTATCCATCAGTATCCTAGCTGCCATCGCTCTGCCTGCGTATCAGAACTATACCAAACGTTCTGCTAATAGTGCTTGTTTGGCAGAAGCCAAAACCGTTG
>NZ_MUYT01000027.1 GCF_002014765.1 Lwoffella lincolnii | reverse complement strand
ACACCAGCACCTACTGTACGACCGCCTTCACGAATGGCGAAGCGTAATCCTTTGTCCATGGCGATTGGGTGGATTAGCTCAACACTCATTTCGACGTTGTCGCCTGGCATGACCATTTCAGTGCCTTCTTGTAGGGTGATTGCTCCAGTAACGTCGGTGGTACGGAAGTAGAATTGTGGACGGTAGCCGTTTAAAAATGGGGTGTGACGTCCACCTTCTTCTTTGCTTAGTACGTAGACTTCAGCGTCAAATTTGGTGTGGGGGGTGATTGAGCCTGGTTTGGCCAGTACTTGCCCACGTTGTACTTCTTCACGTTTGGTGCCACGTAAAAGTACGCCACAGTTTTCGCCTGCTCGTCCTTCGTCCAGTAGTTTGCGGAACATTTCAACACCTGTGCAGGTGGTTTTGGTGGTGGGTTTGATGCCGACGATTTCGATTTCTTCGCCGACTTTGATGACGCCTGATTCAACTCGTCCTGTGACGACTGTGCCACGCCCTGAGATTGAGAATACGTCTTCGATGGGCATTAGAAAGTCTTTGTCAACGGCTCTTTCTGGTTCTGGTATGTAGGTGTCTAGGGTTTCTAGTAGTTCTAAGATGGCTGGTTCGCCGTATTTGCTGTCTTTGCCATTTAGGGCTTCTAGGGCTGATCCTTTGATGATTGGGGTGTCGTCACCAGGAAATTCGTAGTCGCTGAGCAGTTCACGTACTTCCATTTCAACCAGTTCTAGGAGTTCTTCGTCATCTACCATGTCGCATTTGTTCATGAATACCATGATGTAGGGTACGCCTACTTGGCGTGATAGTAGGATGTGCTCACGTGTTTGGGGCATTGGTCCATCGGTGGCTGATACGACTAAGATGGCTCCGTCCATTTGGGCGGCACCGGTAATCATGTTTTTGACGTAGTCGGCATGCCCTGGGCAGTCGACGTGGGCGTAGTGGCGGTTGGCGGTGTCGTATTCGATGTGTGAGGTGTTGATGGTGATGCCTCGGGCTTTTTCTTCAGGGGCGTTGTCGATGGCGGCGTAGTCTTTGGCTTCGCCTCCATGGTGCTTAGCAGCAACAGTAGCGATGGCGGCTGTTAGGGTGGTTTTGCCGTGGTCAACGTGCCCAATTGTGCCTACGTTTAGGTGGGGTTTGTTTCGTTCAAATTTCTCTTTGGCCATGG
>NZ_MUYT01000026.1 GCF_002014765.1 Lwoffella lincolnii | reverse complement strand
TATGGCAATTGCATTCATCATCAGCTATGATTATCACTCATTCCTTTTGGTTAACGGTAAGATACAATGACCGCAATATACATCAATCCCTACACAGACTTTGGCTTTAAAAGATTATTTGGCAGCGAAGCGAGCAAACCTTTTTTGATGGATTTTTTAAACAGCATTTTACCACCCCATCATCAGATTGCTGAGCTGGCATTTAAAAATACCGAACAATTGGGTTTGACACAAAATGACCGCAAAGCAATCTATGATATTTATTGCCACAGCACCACAGGCGAGCAGTTTATTGTTGAATTGCAACGCATCAAACAAGAATTCTTTAAAGATCGTACATTATACTATGCCACCTTCCCCATCACTGAACAAGCCAAAAAAGGCAAAGACTGGGGATATAAACTCAGTGCTGTATATTGCATCAGCATTTTGGACTTTTATTTAGACATCATCTCTTCTGATGTGATACACACCATACAATTAAAGAATCAGCATAATCAGGTATTTTATGATAAATTAACATTCATCTATCTTGAGATGCCAAGTTTTAACAAAACCCAAAATGAACTGACAACCCATCTGGATAAATGGTTATTTTACCTAAAAAACCTAAAGGACTTACAAATGATACCCAATGTTTTTAAAAATGACACTTTATTTCAACAAGCCTTTGAACAAGCCAAAATTGCAAACATGAACCGAGAAGAATGGGCAAGATATGAACACAGCCTAAAAACTTACCGAGACAATACAGCAGCGGATGCTTATTTGGCCAAAGTGTCCTGGCAAGAGGGGCGAGATGTGGGGTTGAAACAGGGAATGGAAAAAGGTATGGAAAAAGGTATGGAAAAAGGCATAGAGCAAGCCACGCTAACCACGGCCAAAAACTTAAAAACCCTAGGACTGTCCATGGAGGTCATTATCCAAGCAACAGGGCTAAATGAAGACACCATCAATCAATTATAAACGATTATCAGTATCCTAGCTGCCA
>NZ_MUYT01000025.1 GCF_002014765.1 Lwoffella lincolnii | reverse complement strand
GGTCGTGGCTTATTTCTTCAAGATGATGCTTGGCATAGTGGGTAAGTGTGTAGTTATTTTGGCTTACCAGTAAGTATTGGCAGTAGTCTAGTCGGGTGATGGCTTTTGCTTGCATTCTTTTATGCTACTATATTTTAATCCGCTTACGCAAATTTATTGGTTTTGCGTAAGTCCTATTTTTATGTCAAAACTACATTTACATCATTTACAAAGTTCTCGCTCTTTTCGTATCATTTGGCTACTAGAAGAGTTAAATTTAACTTATCAATTAACCACGTATGAGCGTGTCAATGGTCTTGCTCCCAAAGCCCTGCAACAGGTTCACCCAATGGGAAAAGCCCCCATTTTACAAGATGGTGATAAGACATTGATTGAATCTGCCATCATGATTGAATATTTGATTGATAATTATGATGCCAAAGGTGAGCAAAATCCTGAACTCATCGCCCAAATGGTGCTAAATAAACAATTTCGCCCAGATTATGGCACGCCTGCTTATGAAGATTATCGCTATTGGTTGCATTTTACCGAAAGTTCACTCATGCCTTTGTTAATTATTCGGCTTTTGTTTGGCAAAATGATTAAAAAATCACCGATTGGTATCAAACAAGTTGCCAAACTGCTCAAAAAAGGCGTGAACGAATCGTATGTAAATAAAACCCTTGAAGCAGAACTCAATATGTTAGACAAACATTTGTCAAGCAATGATTGGTTGGCAGGTTCGCAGTTTACAGGGGCGGATATTCAGCTTGAATTTGCGATTAATGCAATGAAAACCACACGCCAACTTGAGCCACGTTTTGCCAATATTCATAATTGGTTAAAACGCTGTCATGCTCGTCCTGCTTACCAAAAAGCCATCGCAAAAGCAGGTGAAAATCGGTTTTGATGATGAAGTTTAAAAAAAGCAATCTTGTTAGGATTGCTTTTCTTGTATTATCATCATTTTATTCAACTTTTGCGTGATAATTGCCCATATCATCTTTTGATACATGGACATTGGCAATAAAGTGAGTTGGGTTATCTTCTGTTGATTCACCCATTACAGCACTTTTGGTCAAAACAACGCCTTGTTTATTGGTGGCGATTTGGACTGTGGCAGTACGTCCATCAGCTCGGTTATAGTTTGCAAGTTTAATTGTATAAGTACCTTCTTGGAGTTTGGTTTTATCGCAACTTGCAAAATAATGTTCTGGACCAAAACCGTGCGTATTATCCACATCAAGATAGCCTGATTTACCTTGCATATTACGATAGAATACTTGCATATTGGGTTCAAATGTGTGTAAATCTACATCACCAGTACCATTCCATGTTAATGTTGTTGTGAAAAAGCCAGAAGATGCTTGAGCCACAGGTTTTTGTAACGTATTAAAAGAAGTATTTACATAATCGGCTATTTTGACAGAGGTTATTAAACTTTTATTTAAATAAATTTCCAATAGTCCATGTCCTAAAAAATCTTTTTTCCCATTCAATCCTGCAGGTCTCAGTAAGAATGTCGGAATTACATCAGTAACTGGTGGAACAGAGCCTACCAATCTTAAACCATTAATCACGTAGTCTTTATCAGCCAACACATGATTTCCATTGAGTGTTGGCGATGCAGGAGCAACATGTATGATATGTACGGAAGATGCGTCCATTTTTGTTCTTGCATATTGATAGGCAGAATTGGCAAATAAATTTCCTTGAGAATGGGCAAAAAATAACACTTTATAACCCTCTAATGCCCATGTGTCAATTCTAGATTGATGTTCCTTATAGTCTTCTAATGTTGGTGGATTACCGAATAGCGTTGTAAGTTTTTGAGCCATCCATACTTTTTGTCTGTCTTTAAAGGCAATAAAAATATCTGTTAGATTTGGTACAGCTTTTTTAATTTTATCTAAAAAAGTACCTTCATCACGTAGAGCTTCAAAAAATAATTCAAATCTACCCTTTAAGGCAATATCTTGCTCAAGTAATCTTTGTTCAAATACTTCTACAAAATCTGAAAAACCGTTTGTTTGATTGTAAAGTAGCTCGTATCTGATAGCTTCACCTTTTGGTGTTGTATTACCATATAAGTATTTCATATGATTTAAATTGATACGAGCTTGACGTGATGTGGTTTGAACGCCATTTAAAAACCCAAATATTATCCCTTGTGATTGGCAAATATTATTTTCTGGTGATATAGTTTCTGCATATACCACAGGTGTAAACAAATAAGTATTGATAAAAAATACTAAACCAAATGTTGCTGTTCTTTTATTCATAACAATCTCCTTTTGGGTCGGTTAGAGCGTGAACTGTGCCATCTAATGCTTTATCATACGCTAGATAGGCAAGTAATCTCTCTTTTGTGTTTGTTGTGAGAGATTCTATTTGATCAAGAATATCAAGATCAAAACTTGGGTTAATGCTATTCATGTAAAAAGCACAGTCTATGCCTTTTCCTATTTCTAAAGAAAGTTTTTTTGCTTCAAGCCGTCTTGTTTCTTCATCAGCTATCATACCGACAGTCAGCGATTTTTGCATGGCTTTTGCCATATTTTCTACTGCTTTTTTTTGTGCAGGGTCTGTATATTTTTTTGCGATATACGCATCAATATCATCACGAATGCCATTATTATTGCTATCTGTGCCTAACAATGTATTGGTTCGGTCAAGATGGTCTTGATTATCCACTTTGTCTTTCTCCTTATCATTGTTTGGTAAGTCCATTGTTGGTGGATTTGGTTCTGTCTGCGGTGGGGATGGATGGTTAGAGTTGCTTTGCGTACAGGCTGTGAGCAAACTAATACTAAGCAAAATAATCATAAAACTTCTCATAAAAACTCCTTTATTATATATTTAGATAAATAAATAGAACTTACGCAAACACAACCGA
>NZ_MUYT01000024.1 GCF_002014765.1 Lwoffella lincolnii | reverse complement strand
CTGCCTGCGTATCAGAACTATACCAAACGTTCTGCTAATAGTGCTTGTTTGGCAGAAGCCAAAACCGTTGCTGGTAAGCTTGTGATTGAACTACAAGACCCTTCATCAACTACAGGTACTACGGGTACTGCACTAAGTACTGTCTATACTAATAACAGTGCCTGTACAGGAGCAAAAGTTGAGGCAACAACATCAGCAGCAGCTATTGCTACAGTTGGTAATGAGAAGGTAAAACTTGATACAGCAGCCATCACATTCACTCCAAAAGCCCCTGGTGACAAACAAATCGTTTGTAACATCGCTTCAGGTGGTAATTGTTCATTGAGTGCAACTGCAATTACTGGTCGTTAATATTACAAATAACACACCCAAACTATTGATAAATAACATAAAAAGCCAAGATAACAATCTTGGCTTTTTTGTTTAAGCTTAAACTGTTGGCTTATTTTACAGCTGTGGGCAGAAGTTCGTCATCACCACCCCAAGAATTTTTCTTAACAGATCCATTTTGCAATACATCCAATACCAACACTTTACCAGAGATACGATCAGAGGCATCAGTTTTTACTGTATAAGTTAATGTACAACCTGTTTTATTATCCGTAGCTTTTGGATCGGGTGTACCGTCGATCACTAATGTGCCATATTTACCAGTTAGTGTATTGGCAGCCGATTCTGTAGAAGTACAAGAGTTACGTTCACGATTGGTGGCAATCGTTGTTTTAGCACCATCAGCTAAGGTAAAAGCTTCTGATAGCTGAGATTTGGCAATGTAATTCTGATACGCAGGCAGAGCGATGGCAGCTAGGATACTGATGTCCCCACATCTCACCTGATTATCTCCCATGCCAAGCCATGCGTATGGCAA
>NZ_MUYT01000023.1 GCF_002014765.1 Lwoffella lincolnii | reverse complement strand
TGAAGAAATAAGCCACGACCGCATTAATCGCTATCTTCGAGATGACAAACTTACCCCAAAACTCGTTTGGGAGAAAGTCAAACAAGACATCCTACCAGATAACGAAGGCATACTCATCTTTGACGACAGTATTTTAGACAAGAATCACAGCCATAAAATCGAACTGGTTAACCATCAATATAGTGGTAACGCCCATCGCATCATCAAGGGCATCTGTATCGTTAACTGTATTTACGTCAATCCAAAGACGCAGCAGTATTGGCTCATTGACTACCGCATCTATGACAAAAACACCGATAGCAAAAGCAAACTTGACC
Organism: Lwoffella lincolnii; assembly: GCF_002014765.1. Taxonomy (GTDB): domain Bacteria; phylum Pseudomonadota; class Gammaproteobacteria; order Pseudomonadales; family Moraxellaceae; genus Psychrobacter; species Psychrobacter lincolnii. The sequence continues at coordinate 418 of NZ_MUYT01000023.1, read as the reverse complement.
ATTTAAAGGACATGCTAAAACACAGTATTGAACACAAACAACTTCAATTCAAATATGTTCTAATGAACACATGGTACGCTACCAAAGACATCATGCTCTACAATGACAACCGCACGGACTGGATTGTCACCAATGACACCACTCAAGATTCATCAGATGACACACGACTGGTGTGTGCCATCCGTTGGAAGATTGAGCAGTTTCACCGAGAAATCAAGCAATTAACTGGCATTGAAAACAATCAGTGTCGTAAGGCTCGTATTTGGCGTAATCACATTTGTTGTTCTATGCTTGTTTGGGTGCAGTTAGCCAAACAGGCTAAAAGATTAAAGCAAACGTTGTATCAAGTTAAATATGGCTTGCTGAGCAATTATTTGCGAGAGCAGTTGAAGTCGCCTTCGGTTGTGTTTGCGTAAGT
>NZ_MUYT01000022.1 GCF_002014765.1 Lwoffella lincolnii | reverse complement strand
ATTTTGTTTGTGGGGTGGTTATCATCAAAAGTCATCTTATGTCCACGCCCATAACGCCTAACCCCAGCCCTAACCCCATTCAAATGCAATCTGGGGCAGATACAGTCAGTCGGCGTCAGTTTTGGCTGGTATTGATTGGCATGATATTGTTGGCAGCCAACATGCGCAGCCCCATCGTGGCGTTGGGGTCTTTGGTCAATGTGATCCAAGAGGCACTCAACATCAGTGCAGTTGAGGTGGGCTGGCTTGGTTCAGTGCCAATGGTATTATTTGCCTTTGGGGCGTTGGTCTCACCTAAGCTTGCCAAACGGTTTGGTTTGGGCAATTTATTACTGTTGTCTATTGTGTTCATGACAGTGGGTATCTTATGGCGAGTGTTGTGGGTGGGGTGGTGGCCGTTTTTATTTGGTACGGTGCTGTTGTCCTTTGCCATATCCATTGCCAATACTTTGGCTGCTCCAGCCATTAAACAATTAACACCAAGGCACATTCCTTTGCTAACAGGCATATTCAGTACCAGCATGTCAGTGATGGCAGGGGTGGCAGCAGGGGTGGTTTTGCCGATTGAACAATGGCTTGGTTGGCGGTGGGCTTTGGGCAGTTGGGCAGTATTGGGCATCATGGCGTGTCTGTTATGGTTGCCCATACGCTCAAGGTTGGCTGACAAAACCGCCTCCAGCATAACTGCTAATGCCACAGCATCAAGCTCATTTGCCATGGGCAATTTGCCAAACATTCGTATGTGGCAAGCCCCGTTGGCTTGGCAGATTGCTGTCTTTATGGGTTTGCAGTCGTTACTGTTTTATACGGTTGCCAGTTTTTTACCAACCATTTGGGTAAGTAAAGGGCTAGACCCAATCACCGCAGGCAATATAGGCATGGTTTATCAAGTGATGGCACCCTTGGCAACTTTGGCATTGACGGTATTCATGGGGCGTCGACGTTGGGTGCGTCCATTGGCGATGTTTGCAGCGTTGATTAATGTGGTGGGAACGGCTGGTTTGGCATTTGCTTCACCAAGTTTGGCTTGGTTATGGACAGCATGTATGGGGTTGGGTGGGGCAATGATATTCACCATGTGTATCATGATGATAGGAATGCGAACTTATGACACTGAGCAAGCAAGTAACCTATCTGGCATGGCACAGACAATTGGTTATGGCATTGCCATCATTGGTCCTTTGGGCATGGGCAGTTTGCATGAATATTTGGGCAGTTGGCATGTGCCATTGGTCATTTTATTTGTCTTGATGGTATTTAATGTGTTCATGGGCTGGCTGGCAACACGTCCAGTCATGATAGATGGCTCACATTTATAGTGTCCAAGTATGGCATTCAAGCACACCAATCTCATCAATTAGATATCGCATATGGCATGTTTTAGCAATAAAAATTAACAAAACATTTCAAATACACTCGATTGTTACATGGTTTATGATATTACTTGCAAAACTTAACTCAGCTCTCTTAAAACTTGCACATACAGCATGAAATATCTTGTTACTATACTCCCCATCGTTAGCCAAGATGATTTTAGAACGTGTTAATCCGTTCAATCAGTTTGGCATCATCAACCCATTAGGAGACACAACGATGAAAACATCATATAAAACCCTTATCACCCTAGCTGTTGGCAGTCTCATGACCGCAGGTGCTCAAGCTGCTGTCTATGATTCAACAGCTTATGGTCAGCCTTATGTTGGTGCTAAAGCTGGTAAATTAGATGTTAAAATCAATAGTAATAGTAAAAGCAATAAAAAAATTACCAATAAAGACCCAATGGCTTATGGCATCTATGGTGGCTATAACTTTGACCCCAATTTTGGTGTGGAAGCTGAATTTATTAGTTCTGGTAAAGCTGACTTAACCCATGATGGTGTTAAAGGTAAATTTGATGCCAAAACATACGGTGTCTATGGCACATACCGCTATGGTGTTCCCAACACAGGCATTTATGCCAAAGGCAAACTGGGTGTTGCCAAGACAAAAGTCGATGGCAGTGCCACAGGCTTTAAATACACTGAAGACAAAACTTCATTGGCAGGTGGCGTGGGCGTAGGCTTTCAACCCATACCAAATGTTGGCATCGAAGCTGGCTATGATTGGTTGAATGGCAATGCCAAATTGATGAGCGTCGGTGCTCATGTGAAATTCTAACACACCATAAAAATGATTAAAAAAAACAGCTCCTTAATGGGAGCTGTTTTTTGTTTTGGAGCTTTTTATCGATATTTAAGCATTGAAAATTGATTTTGGAATGATTTAAATTTGTGGTTGTGCTAAATCACTTTACTAAACCGATTTGTATGTTTTTTCTCCAAATAGTCATCAAATACCATCGCCACATTACGCCCTAATAAGCGTCCTTTTGGCAGCACTCGAATGCCTTTGGCATCTATCTCTACCAATTTATCGGTTTGCATGTCCCTCAACGCTTGGATTTCTTCAATAAAATACGTCAGCGCATCAATACCAAATCGGTGATTGACATCAGCAAAATCAATATAATCATGGCACAATAAATTCATGATGACATAACCACGCAACTGATCACGAATGCCAGCATCAATGTGCTTAACCGCTGGCAGTTTATGCTCATCTATCAGTTGTTGGTAGTTTTGTAAATCAGTGTCATTTTGTAAAACATGGCGATGACCATTGGCATTAATTTGGCTGATGGAAGATACCCCAAAACCTAATAAATCACAATCTCCCAAAATGGTATAACCCTGAAAATTACGATGCAACTTGCCTTCTCGTTGAGCCACCGCCATTTCATCGTCAGGTTTGGCAAAATGGTCAATGCCAATGTATTGATAGCCAGCTTCGCTTAACGCATTGATGGTGTTGCCAAGCATGGTCAGTTTATCAGCAGGACTTGGTAAATGTTCTTCTTTGATTTGCCGTTGTCCCTTAAAACGTTCTGGTAAATGGGCATAATTAAATATCGACAGACGGTCAGGCGCAATGTCAATAATTCTGTCCACTGTATTAGCAAGACTGGCAATGGTTTGGTGGGGCAAACCATAAATCAAATCAATGTTAATGGAATGAAAGTCCAATCGCCGAGCTTCGTCCATCACTTTACGCACCAGCTCTTCTGGTTGTACTCGATTGACCGCAATTTGTACGTTCTCTTCTAAGTCTTGCACACCAAAGCTCACCCGATTAAAGCCAAGCTCTCTTAATACGATCAGCGTGTTGTCAGTTAACTCTCTTGGGTCGATTTCAATGGAATAATCGCCCTCTTTTTCTGGCACAAAGTCAAACTGCGTTTGTAAAAATGTCCATAATTGAGCCAACTCATCATCTTGCATGAATGTGGGCGTACCACCACCTAAATGTAGCTGTTTGACGATGGGTTTTTCTTTTCCCAATAGCTGGCGTTTATGTCTAATCTCAGCAAACAAATAGGCCAAATAATTCCCCGCATCGCTGTTTTTTTTGGTGATGATTTTATTGCAGCCACAGTAGTAGCACAAATGTCGACAAAATGGAATATGAAAATACAACGATAATGGCACACGAGTGTCCCTATTTTGTAAAATCTGTTCTTCCACCCCATTTTTAATTGGAGTAAATTCCAAGGCAGTTGGATAAGATGTGTATCTGGGACCTGAGCGATTATATTTATGAATCAGTTCTTCATTAAATAGATTTTTTTCTAAAGTAAATTGGGTGTTTTGACGAGCGTAAGGATTGACATTACTATCATCTTGTCGCTCAGTAAAGGCGTGTTCTTGCATGTTGGCTACCTTGGGATATCAGTGGTTAGACGGTAAAATTATTGCTATTATAGCAAATTTAGTCCATTCATCGGAGACTAATCAAATCTGGTCTAAGGAAACCTATGTCATTTGCCCAAGTAAGTACCCGTTCGGTCGTGGGATTGCATGCCCCTGCTGTCATGGTTGAAGTTCATCTGTCTCAGGGCTTGCCTGCCTTGACCATTGTTGGCCTACCAGAAGCTGCCGTACGAGAGAGCAAAGATCGGGTGCGTTCTGCCATCATCAACTCTAACTTTCAATTTCCCAATCGTCGTCTTACCATTAACCTTGCCCCTGCTGATTTGCCAAAAGATGGGTCAAGGTTGGATTTGCCCATCGCCATGGGCATTTTAGCCGCCAGTGGGCAGATTGACCCAAACTGGCTGACCGATTATGAATTCATTGGTGAATTGGCATTAAACGGTGATTTGCGTCCTGTATCAGGGGCATTGGCAGTGGCACGAGCCATCAAATCAGACAACCATAAAACCAGCCAACACAAAACCAATCAACAAGCGGATAAAACACACTCTTCTGTTCTGACCCAGAACCTAAAGACCCTTATCGTTCCCCAAGCCAATGGCGCACAGGCCAGTCGAGTGGCAGATATTACGGTGCTTGCAGCAGACAGCTTACAAGCCGTTTGCCAACACTTACAAGCGGTTTTTGCCCCATTAACAGACGATGATGACAAGCATCGCCTAACCCCTGTTGTCGCCAAACCAAGCCAACACACACGCCATCATCAGCCAGATTTAGCCGATGTTAAAGGGCAACTGCATGCCAAAAGAGCGTTAGAAATCGCCGCAGCGGGTGGTCATTCTTTACTGTTTAAAGGGCCACCAGGCTCAGGAAAAACCCTAATGGCATCAAGACTGCCCAGTATCTTGCCTGATTTGACCGATAACGAAGCCTTAGAAGTGGCAAGCATCTATTCAGTCGCTGATACCGATTATGCTTATGGCACACGTCCTTTTCGTGCCATTCACCATACCATCAGTGCGGTGGCATTGGTGGGTGGTGGCTCACGCCCAAAGCCAGGTGAAATTACCCTTGCCAATAAAGGCGTGCTATTTTTAGATGAAATGCCAGAATTTAACCGTAAAGTGTTAGAAGTCTTACGTCAACCTCTTGAGTCCAAAACCATCACCATCAGCCGAGCCAATCAGCAGGCCACCTTTCCAGCCAATTTTCAACTGGTTGCTGCCATGAATCCTTGCCCATGTGGTTATTATGGAGACCCATCAGGACGCTGTCATTGTCGACCTGAAGCCATTCAACGTTATCAAGACAAAATCTCAGGACCACTGCTTGACCGCATTGACTTACACATCGCCGTTCCTGCCATGCCCATAACTGACCTACAAACCACCCAAGCAGGTGAATCTTCTGCCAGTGTGCGAGCAAGAATCAGTCAAGCCCATCAACGTCAGCAACAGCGACAAGGCAAAGTCAACAACGAGCTTACCTCAAGCGAGCTGGACAGTTATGCCCTACTGGGAGATGCTCAAAAAACACTGTTACAAACCGCCCAACAACGCCTAAACCTATCAGCACGCAGTTATCACCGAGTACTTAGAGTCGCCCGCACCATTGCTGATTTGGCAGGCAGTGAACAGATTGACACCCCTCACCTAACCGAAGCATTAAGCTATCGAGGATAATAAATGCTCAACCAACCCACCAAACTCATCAAACACCCATGTTGGTTCACTCATCGCAATTGGCTCACCATAATTGTAACCATATGTTAGCCCTACCGTTGCCATTCCAGCCGACTGACCAGCCAACACATCATTTTTACTGTCCCCAATCATCACCGCATCACACACATTAACCCCCAATCGCTCACACACCATCAACAAAGGCAACGGATCAGGCTTTTTCACTGGCAAACTATCGCCACCAAACACCACCGAAAATAAATCTTCCCAACCAAACAGCCCTAACAACTTAGGCACAAACCGCATTGGCCTATTAGTCACCAACGCCAACTCAAATCCAGCCGAACGCAACCGCCAAAGCCCATCATCTACCCCAGCAAAAGGTACTGTCTGCATCGCACACAACTCACCATCACATAACGCACCATAATGACGCAAAAACACCTTATGTGCCATCTGCACCACATCGCTTAATGGCCCCATCGTCGTTATTGTCGCCATGGTTATCTGGCCATCTGTTCTCTCATCAACCGTCTTGCTCACCGACAACAACGCCCGTTCCACCAACTTAAAAGACCCATTACCCACCCAACCACGCACCACCGACTCATCAACCTGCTCATATCCCAACTCATCAAGCATCGCATTCACCGCCACCGCCAAATCAGGCACACTATCAATCAGCGTCCCATCCAAGTCAAAAATTAACAACCCAGTCATCACACACTCCCATCATCATAATACTCCCACAGTCATAATAAAATAACATACAATCAACACCACCCATCATAATCCCATTCTAACAACATAATAAAATCTAAAAAATAACAAAATCTAAAAAAAACCAAAAAAACCCCTTGACACTAC
>NZ_MUYT01000021.1 GCF_002014765.1 Lwoffella lincolnii | reverse complement strand
ACAAATCAAAGCCATAAAACCACAGGTAAAATCAACATCAACCACATTACCCTATAAAACCAATTAGGCATTGTATGGTCAAGCCAAACGAGCAATTAGTATTGGTTAGCTACATGTATCACTACACTTCCACACCCAACCTATCAACGTCGTCGTCTACAACGGCTCTTTAGGGAAATCTCATCTTGAGGTGGGCTTCCCGCTTAGATGCTTTCAGCGGTTATCCCATCCGAACATAGCTACTCGGCAATGCCACTGGCGTGACAACCGAAACACCAGAGGTTCGTCCACTCTGGTCCTCTCGTACTAGGAGCAGATCCTCTCAAATTTCCAACGCCCACGGTAGATAGGGACCGAACTGTCTCACGACGTTCTAAACCCAGCTCGCGTACCTCTTTAAATGGCGAACAGCCATACCCTTGGGACCTGCTTCAGCCCCAGGATGAGATGAGCCGACATCGAGGTGCCAAACACCGCCGTCGATATGAACTCTTGGGCGGTATCAGCCTGTTATCCCCAGAGTACCTTTTATCCGTTGAGCGATGGCCCTTCCATACAGAACCACCGGATCACTAAGACCTACTTTCGTACCTGCTCGACTTGTGGGTCTCGCAGTTAAGCGCGCTTTTGCCTTTATACTCTTTGAACGATTTCCGACCGTTCTGAGCGCACCTTCGTACTCCTCCGTTACTCTTTAGGAGGAGACCGCCCCAGTCAAACTACCCACCATACATTGTCCTCGATATTGTGAATATCTAAGTTAGAACCCCAACATGACCAGGGTGGTATTTCAAGGTTGACTCCACAAATACTGGCGTATCTGCTTCATAGCCTCCCACCTATCCTGCACAAGTCAGGTCAAAGTTCAATGTAAAGCTGTAGTAAAGGTTCACGGGGTCTTTCCGTCTAGCCGCGGGTACACAGCATCTTCACTGCGATTTCGATTTCACTGAGTCTCTGCTGGAGACAGCGTGGCCATCATTATGCCATTCGTGCAGGTCGGAACTTACCCGACAAGGAATTTCGCTACCTTAGGACCGTTATAGTTACGGCCGCCGTTTACTGGGGCTTCAATCAAGAGCTTCGCTTACGCTAACCCCATCATTTAACCTTCCAGCACCGGGCAGGCATCACACCCTATACGTCCACTTTCGTGTTTGCAGAGTGCTGTGTTTTTAATAAACAGTTGCAGCCACCTGGTATCTGCGACTGCCAACAGCTCAAAGAGCAAGTCTTATCACCATCGGCAGCGTACCTTCTCCCGAAGTTACGGTACCATTTTGCCTAGTTCCTTCAGCAGAGTTCTCTCAAGCGCCTTGGTATTCTCTACCTGACCACCTGTGTCGGTTTCGGGTACGATTCGTTTATGACCATCGTTTAGAAGCTTTTCCTGGAAGCAGGGTATTTGCCACTTCACGGTACATGTACCGCTTGCTATCAGATCTCAGTATTAGTTTGGCGGATTTGCCTACCAAACCTACCTACATCCTTCCACCTGGACTACCATCGCCAGGCTGGCATAACCTTCTCCGTCCCTCCATCACATCATAAACAAGTATCGGAATATTAACCGATTTCCCATCGACTACGCCTTTCGGCCTCGCCTTAGGGGTCGACTCACCCAGCCCCGATTAACGTTGGACTGGAACCCTTGGTCTTCCGGCGAACGGGCTTTTCACCCGTTTTGTCGTTACTCACGTCAGCATTCGCTCTTGTGATACCTCCAGCACACCTTACAGTGCACCTTCTCAGGCTTACACAACGCTCCCCTACCACTTAATTGAAACAATTAAATCCGCAGCTTCGGCTCCTAGTTTGAGCCCCGTTACATCTTCCGCGCAGGCCGACTCGACTAGTGAGCTATTACGCTTTCTTTAAAGGGTGGCTGCTTCTAAGCCAACCTCCTAGCTGTCTGTGCCTTCCCACCTCGTTTCCCACTTAACTAGGAATTTGGGGCCTTAGCTGGCGGTCTGGGTTGTTTCCCTTTCCACGACGGACGTTAGCACCCGCCGTGTGTCTCCCGGATATCACTCATCGGTATTCGTCAGTTTGCCTCGGTTTGGTAAGTCGGTGTGACCCCCTAGCCGAAACAGTGCTCTACCCCCAATGGTGTTCGTCCGAGGCGCTACCTAAATAGCTTTCGGGGAGAACCAGCTATCACCGAGTTTGATTAGCCTTTCACCCCTATCCACAAGTCATCCCCTGGCTTTTCAACGACAGTGGGTTCGGTCCTCCGATGCCTGTTACGGCACTTTCAACCTGCTCATGGATAGATCACTCGGTTTCGGGTCTATACCCTGCAACTCATTCGCCCTTTTAAGACTCGGTTTCCCTACGGCTCCCCTATTCGGTTAACCTTGCTACAGAATATAAGTCGCTGACCCATTATACAAAAGGTACGCCGTCACCCGACCACTTAATCGTTCTGATTGTCAAATTGTGATTTGATACGATTCATCAAGAAAGTTCTCATACGACCATTATTTTTTATGGTTCGCTCTCGCTTTCTTGCCACTTGTTCGTTAATGTAGGCTTCACAATAAACAATACGCCATGTTCTTGCTCTGGTTGAGTAAGTTGTGCCATTATTATGGTCATCAATTCTTTGTTTTAAATTGGTGGTAAAACCAACATAAAACTCATCATGATTATCCATGTTTTGTATGACATAGACGTAGTAAAAATTCATTGTTATCCTCAAAACGATTAAGTGGTCGGGCTCCGACTGCTTGTATGCACACGGTTTCAGGTTCTATTTCACTCCCCTAACAGGGGTTCTTTTCGCCTTTCCCTCACGGTACTGGTTCACTATCGGTCAGTCAGGAGTATTTAGCCTTGGAGGATGGTCCCCCCATCTTCAGACAGAATTTCTCGTGTTCCGCCCTACTTGATATGTCGCTTAAACAGTTTCGCATACAGGACTATCACCTACTATGGTTGGCTTTCCCATGCCATTTTGCTACTGTAAAATTGATCGGCTCCTCCCCGTTCGCTCGCCGCTACTTGGGGAATCTCTTTTGATGTCTTTTCCTCGGGGTACTGAGATGTTTCACTTCTCCCGGTTTGCCTTACACAGTAAACTGTGTAATAACCAACTTGTGTTGGTTGGGTTTCCCCATTCAGAAATCGCCGGGTCACAGGATATTGCCACCTCACCGACGCTTATCGCAGGCTGTCACGTCTTTCTTCGCCTCTGACTGCCAAGGCATCCACCATGTGCACTTCATTACTTGACCATACAATCCTAATTAGTCTTGTTTGGGTAATTGTAGTAACGATTTTACCTGTGTTTACGCTTGATTCAGTTCTCTTTACTTTAGGTGATTGTATTGGGTACAATCACCATGGTTAATAAATTACGTTGGTTAATTTATTAACCCAGACTCATTTCTATGTTGTTAAATAGTATGTGATAAACTTCATCAGTTTATTTTGTAAAAGCATAAATAAGAAATCTTATTTAAATTGCTTATGTATGCTTTGTTTTTGTTCGCTTGCCTGGTGGAGCCAAGGAGAGTCGAACTCCTGACCTCCTGCGTGCAAGGCAGGCGCTCTACCAACTGAGCTATGGCCCCATAAATGGTGGGTCTAATAAGATTTGAACTTATGACCCCCGCGTTATCAACACGGTGCTCTAACCAGCTGAGCTATAGACCCCGAAAGCCGTTAAAAAATTGCATCGCAATTTTAGGCTTGAGCCAAAAATCCTTTAAATAGGATTTTTGGTCTGAACTTAAAAAGTGCTTGTGCTCTTTTTTTAACTTAGTCTTTTAACCAAAAAACAACTTGTTGTGGATTTTTACTTACCTAAATGCTTCGTTAAGGAGGTGATCCAGCCGCAGGTTCCCCTACGGCTACCTTGTTACGACTTCACCCCAGTCATTAACCACACCGTGGTGATCGCCCTCCTAAGTTAGGCTAACCACTTCTGGTGCAATCAACTCCCATGGTGTGACGGGCGGTGTGTACAAGGCCCGGGAACGTATTCACCGCGGCATTCTGATCCGCGATTACTAGCGATTCCGACTTCATGGAGTCGAGTTGCAGACTCCAATCTGGACTAAGATAGGCTTTTTGAGATTGGCATCACGTCGCCGTGTAGCTGCCCTCTGTACCTACCATTGTAGCACGTGTGTAGCCCTGGTCGTAAGGGCCATGATGACTTGACGTCGTCCCCGCCTTCCTCCAGTTTGTCACTGGCAGTGTCCTTAAAGTCCCCGACCAAGTCGCTGGTAACTAAGGAAAAGGGTTGCGCTCGTTGCGGGACTTAACCCAACATCTCACGACACGAGCTGACGACAGCCATGCAGCACCTGTATGTGAATTCCCAAAGGCACTCTCGCATCTCTGCAAGATTCTCACTATGTCAAGACCAGGTAAGGTTCTTCGCGTTGCATCGAATTAAACCACATGCTCCACCGCTTGTGCGGGCCCCCGTCAATTCATTTGAGTTTTAACCTTGCGGCCGTACTCCCCAGGCGGTCTACTTATCGCGTTAACTGCGTCACTAAGCCTTTAAAAGACCCAACGACTGGTAGACATCGTTTACGGCGTGGACTACCAGGGTATCTAATCCTGTTTGCTACCCACGCTTTCGAACCTCAGTGTCAGTATGATGCCAGAAAGCTGCCTTCGCCATCGGTATTCCTCCAGATCTCTACGCATTTCACCGCTACACCTGGAATTCTACTTTCCTCTCACCTACTCTAGTTTATCAGTATCAGATGCAGTTCCTAGGTTAAGCCCAGGGATTTCACATCTGACTTAATAAACCACCTACGCTCGCTTTACGCCCAGTAATTCCGATTAACGCTTGCACCCTCTGTATTACCGCGGCTGCTGGCACAGAGTTAGCCGGTGCTTATTCTGTGGGTAACGTCAGAACCTATGGGTGTTATCCATAAGCTTTTCCTCCCCACTTAAAGTGCTTTACAACCATAAGGCCTTCTTCACACACGCGGCATGGCTGGATCAGGCTTTCGCCCATTGTCCAATATTCCCCACTGCTGCCTCCCGTAGGAGTCTGGGCCGTGTCTCAGTCCCAGTGTGGCTGATCATCCTCTCAGACCAGCTACAGATCGTCGCCTTGGTAGGCCTTTACCCCACCAACTAGCTAATCTGGTTTAGGCTCATCTTATAGCAAGAGCTTGCGCCCCCTTTCACCCGTAGGTCGTATGCGGTATTAATTCGAGTTTCCCCGAGCTATCCCCCTCTATAAGGTAGATTCCTAAATGTTACTCACCCGTTCGCCACTAATCAGTCTAGCAAGCTAGACCTCTTCGTTCGACTTGCATGTGTTAAGCCTGCCGCCAGCGTTCAATCTGAGCCATGATCAAACTCTTCAGTTTAATCGACTCATTCTTACTAGCAAATTCGCTTCGTTTGTTCATTTATATGAATTAACTTGGTTATTTACTGATTCGAATGATTTGTTTGTTTTGCCTTAAGCTTTTGCTTAAGTCAGCTTTGCTTAAGACTGTTTCTTTAAAAGCCATTTTTTTGTCAGTAAAAATCCACACAAGTTGTTTCTTGGTTCGTTGTTATATAGTTGCGTCTGTGTCGTCCACTAGACTTGTTTGCTT
>NZ_MUYT01000020.1 GCF_002014765.1 Lwoffella lincolnii | reverse complement strand
TGGCAGCTAGGATACTGATAGGCCGTAATTTTTTCCGATACTAAACAATAATAATTACAATATTGTTTACGTTTATTTTGCTGGTTTGATGTGCATATTTAGCAAAAAACCCATCAATCTTTCCACGCATCGCCTTGCCCACATTTGCTGTCTCGGCATTTTCTGCCTTGATGGTTAAAGCTGAGCGTGCCATCACTTGCCATGGCTGATGAGGCAATTGGAGTAGCAGTCAGTATCCAATCCCTTTGATTACCGTCAGCATTGGCATCTAGATTCAGTGTTACGGCATACAAGGCTGTGCCATTTTTAGGATAGTTACCACTAAAATCTGTGGTGGTGATGTTGGAATAACTGCCTTTAGACAGCTTTTGAGATTCTATCTGATTACCCAGATTGACCAGCTCCACCATCATATCGGTGCGTTTGGTTTTTTTGACATACTCTTGATAGTTGGGGTAGGCAATTGCTGCCAGCACCCCAATCACCGCCACCACAATCATCAGCTCAATAAGCGTAAAGCCGTTTTGTGACGTTTGAAATGTGGTAGGTGCAATGGCAACGTGGTCTTGAATAATCATATGTGAACGCTCAATAAAAAAATAAAACAACCAAATATTACAACCGATAAACCACAGACAACATAACAACCACCCCACAAACAAAAT
>NZ_MUYT01000002.1:125432-159677 GCF_002014765.1 Lwoffella lincolnii | reverse complement strand
TACGGCAACGGAGGATAAAAGAGATTATAGAATAAAAGAGATTATGGAATAAAACAGCTGACAAAAGAAAACAATGAACACAAATCTGTGTAATGGTCATTGTTTGGCTAGAATATGACAAACTGCCAACCACAACGTTTTACCAACTACAAGGTCTTACTAAAATACCACTCCATCACCATTTTAATCAAAAAGCCAAAAAATCCCCCACCCAATGCCAAAAATATCCAAAATGTGCCTTGTTTGCCTGCGTTATTTTTCTTTGACAAATCCCACATGATAAAAAACAAAAAGGCAATGAATAAGGGCAGTAGCACATTCATGCCCCATTTGGTAACGGTTTCTGCTGAAATGGCAAACATAATAGTCCCCTTAAACATCTTGTGAATATCAGCGTGTTGGCTGAATGTGCCAGTGTAACAAGAACACAGATGATATGGTAGTCATAAAGGGTTACTCACTGGTTAATGTGGGGAAGCTGTTTTATTTTTAGGACTGACGCATGAATTTAAAACCGACACATGGGTTCAATATCTTAGACATCAAACATGACCAATGTGAAAACAAACAAAAAGTGAAAGCGAGCGAAGTAGATGCAATTTTTACAAAAAATTGTTATATTGATGGGTTAATCAAATTGATATAAAAAATTTTTGTCCCATGACAATCATTCCTATTAAGAAAATACCATGTCAAATACCACCCTATCGAATACCACCCTATCCAGCACATCAGCTCCTGTGGCAGAACAAAGTGATGCCATTGCACACTTATTTGCCCAAGCTGTCTCTCAATTGCAACGCCAAGGCGTATTGCCTACCGATTGGCAAAATAATGGGCAAATTAGCCGCCCTAAAGACCCTGAGCATGGAGATTATGCCAGTAATTTGGCATTATCCGCCGCCAAAGTTGCTAAGACCAATCCCAAAGTATTGGCAGAGCAACTCATCAATGCCCTACCACAAAATTCCTTAATTGCCAAAGCGAAAATCGCAGGACCGGGATTTATCAATGTTTTTTTAAGCAGTGATGCCAAGTTTGCTGTGCTAGATGACATCACCAAACAAGCGGATAAATTTGGTCTGTCAAAGGCTCACGCTGGCAAACGCATTCAAGTCGAATTTGTCTCTGCCAACCCAACTTCAAGTTTACATGTTGGGCATGGGCGTGGAGCTGCCTTTGGCATGAGTGTTGCCAACCTATTACAAGCAGTGGGTTATGACGTTTGTCGAGAGTATTATGTCAATGATGCAGGACGGCAAATGGACATTTTAGCAACCAGTACTTATTTGCGTTATCTACAGTTGGCAGGGGCAGAATTTACCTTTCCAAGTAATGGCTATCAAGGTGATTACGTCAACGACATTGCCAGAACACTACAAACCCAACATGGCGATGCCTATATTCACCCCATCAGCAAGCTGTATCACAACGTACCTGCCGATGCCGTATATACAACCGATGACAAAGGTGAAAAAACCCTCATTTCTGGTGATAAAGAAACCCATATTGATGGCTTGATTGTGAATGCCAAAACACTGCTGGGTGATGCAGGTTACCAGCTGTTTTTAGACACCGCTTTGGACAGTATTTTGACAGACATCAAGCAAGATTTAAATGAATTTGGGGTGCATTATGAGCGGTGGTTTAGCGAAAAATCAGTACAAGCCGACATCAACGATGCCCTAGCCCAATTGGATGCCAAAGGCTATCTGTACCAAAAAGATGGCAACATATGGTTTAAATCTAGCGAATTTGGTGACGAAAAAGACCGTGTGGTTCTGCGTGCCAATGGTCAACCCACTTATTTTGCATCAGACATCGCTTATCATAAAAATAAGTTTGACCGTGGTTTTGATACCGTGATTAACGTTTGGGGTTCAGACCATCATGGATATATCGCTCGTATCAAGGCCGCCTTACAAGCATTGGGCATTGAGCCACATCGACTTGAAGTGATATTGGTGCAGTTTGTATCACTGTGGCGGGGTGAAGAGAAAGTCGCCATGTCATCTCGTTCAGGGCAGTTTGTTACCCTGCGAGAGTTACGTGAAGACGTGAGTAACGATGCTGCCCGCTTTTATTATGTCGCCAGAAAGCCAGAAGTGCATATGGATTTTGATTTGCAACTGGCAAAATCACAAAGCCGAGACAATGCAGTGTATTATATCCAATACGCCCATGCTCGCATTTGCCGATTATTTGACAAGCTGGCAGAACGAGGCTGGCAGTATGATGCAACGATGGCGACCACCCAGCAAACACGATTAGACAGCGACAGTGAAAGCGAGATACTCAAGTTGTTGACTGCTTATCCTAACACCATCGAACGTGCTGCTAACAACCGAGAGCCACATCTATTGACCAACTATCTTAAAGAGTTAGCCAGTGCTTTTCATGGTTGGTACAACGACAATCGCATCTTGCCCACTGACGAAGGTGAAACCGATTGGGCATTAGTACAAGCACGATTGCGACTGGCATTCGCCATCAAACAGGTACTGAGTAACGGTTTAACCCTACTTGGTCTGTCTGCACCACAGTCTATGTGATGGCTGCTGTTATTTTTTAATAAACCAAGTTTTTAATAAACCAAGTTAAAAATAAATTTGTGTTAAAAAAGGAAAGGGAGCGTGTCTATGCTGACAAAACAACCCAAAGGGGCAACTGAAAAGCGAAAAAAATCCAGCGGTTTGCTCAGTTTGTTTTGGATGTTTGTCGGAGCAATATTGGCAGTGATGGTGGGTGTGTTTGCTTATCTGTCGCCTTTTTTTGATTTTGCCAAGCAGAGTACCCCCACCACAGCCATTGATTATCAAGTAAAACCCAAAGTTAATATGGATACCAACAGCACCGACTATGAATTTTATGATGTGTTACCCAACCAACAGATGATAACCATTCCTGATGCGTCTGTGATTGAAGAACACAATAATAATCAGAGTGATGGCTCAGAGATGTCATTTAAGCCCGATGTGGTCGTTGAACAACAGCGTCGCCTAGAAGAAGCCGCCAAAAAACAACTGCAAGAGCAACAAGACGCCATCAATCAAAATGCCAATAACGAAGCCAATCAAGACGGTGGTTATGGCATCTCTGAACAAACTATCTTAAACCCTGAAGACAACAATTCAGCTGAGACCACCAACCTGCCCCATATTGATGGCAACAGCATGGATAACAACAACAATCAAGCTGACATCATCAATGACGGCAAATCCAGTGCCAGCATTCAACGTAACCAACCTGCCACCACTTATATCTTGCAAATTAATAGCTTTGGCAATGCAGATGAAGCCGACCGTAGACGAGCTCAAGTGCTGATGGCTGGGGTAGATGCCAAAGTGGTTAAAAATGTGACGGGCAATGGACAAGAAATTTTTCAGGTCATTTCTGTGACAATGTCCAATCGCAATGCGGTTGCTTTGGCACAACAACGACTACAAAATAACGGGATTGATAGCATCATCGTGGAGCAAAGACGCAAACAGCCATTGGGTCAATAGCCATTTTTCTTACCATACTACTTTTCTTACCATACTACATAAATCATGCTCCATAAACCATGCCTCCACCAATCATGTCATGACATCGTAAGCATTGCATCGTCAAGCATTGCATCATCAACCATGGCATCGTCATCGAAGGTTTCGTTAAGCACCCAATATCTTGGGAGCTTGACCATCATTTATCACCGCTTCGGTTACCTGAACCACTTTAGCATCTTGCATTGATGGCAACTCATACATGGTCTCAAGCAGGGCATTCTCAACAATGGAACGCAAACCCCTAGCCCCTGTTTTACGCTCGACTGCTTTTTTGGCAATGGCGGTTAGGGCTTCAGAAGTGAACTGTAATTGGGCATCTTCCATGTCAAACAGATACTGATACTGCTTAACCAAGGCATTTTTTGGCTCGGTTAAAATTTGAATCAATGCCGTTTCGTCCAACTCTTCAAGTGTGGCAATCACTGGTAAACGCCCAATCAGCTCAGGAATAAGACCAAACTTAATCAAATCCTCAGGCTCAACTTCACGAAACAATTCACTGAGGCGACTGGATTCATCTTTTGATTTCACATCAGCATTAAAGCCAATGCCCGTCTCTTCGGTGCGTTGTTGAATGACCTTATCGAGTCCTGCAAACGCCCCACCCACAATGATTAAAATATTACTGGTGTCAACTTGAATCAGCTCTTGATTGGGGTGCTTACGTCCACCATGTGGGGGAATGGCAGCGACCGTCCCTTCAATCAGTTTGAGTAATGCTTGTTGCACACCTTCACCTGAGACATCTCGAGTGATGGAAACGTTTTCTCCTTTTTTACTGATTTTGTCAATTTCATCCACATAGATGATGCCTTGTTCAGCTTTGGCAACGTCATAATCACAGGCTTGTAACAACTTTTGCACGATGTTTTCAACATCTTCCCCCACATAGCCTGCCTCGGTCAAGGTTGTGGCATCTGACATGGCAAAGGGTACATCTAATATTCGTGCTAATGTCTGTGCCAAAAGTGTCTTACCTGAGCCTGTTGGACCTATGAGCAAAATGTTACTTTTTGCCAATTCAACCATCGCATCGTCTGCTCCGATTTTGGCTTTTTTGCGGTCGTGTGCCAGTTGTTGGCTCACTTTCAAGCGTTTATAGTGGTTATACACCGCCACAGATAGGGCTTTTTTGGCAACATCTTGCCCAATGACATAATCGTCCAAGTGAGCTCTTAGCTCTTTTGGGGTGGGCAGTTTTTTGTTAAGCCAGCTACTATTTGGATTTGTATCATCAATAAAATCAGTGATTTGCTGGCTGTCATCTTCTATCAAATCTGCACATAATGCCACGCATTCGTTACAGATATTGGCATCATCAGCAGCGATTAACTGTTTGACTTCATTTTTTGCTTTACCACAAAATGAACAACATGGCATGTCATCTTTTGCCATAAAAAACTTCCTTTTGTTTTTGACTTATTCTGTTTTTATGAATGTTGTATTTGGTTTAGGCTTTATTTGGCTTATCTATTTAACTTAGTTGTTTAACGTTGTTTAATGTTAATTATTTAACGTTGGTTATTTAACTTAATCATTGCCAAAATGGGCTTGGGTATCACCAAAACCAAAGTATGTCATCATGCTTATTTAATCGTTGGGCGACGCTCAAGCACTTGGTCAACCAAGCCATAATCTTTAGCAGCCTCAGCACTCATAAAGTTATCACGGTCGGTATCTTTTTCCAGACGCTCCACAGGCTGACCTGTATGTTCAGCAAGCAGGCGGTTGAGCTTGGCTTTTAGCTCAATGATTTCACGAGCGTGAATTTCGATGTCTGATGCCTGACCACGAAACCCACCCAATGGTTGATGTATCATCACTCGAGAGTTAGCAAGGGCATAGCGTTTGCCTTTTGCACCTGCTGACAACAAAAATGACCCCATCGATGCTGCTTGGCCTAAGCAGATGGTCGAGACATCAGGCTTGATAAAATTCATGGTATCATAAATTGCCATGCCAGCGGTAACCACGCCACCAGGTGAGTTGATGTACAGATGCACATCTTTGTCTGGATTATCCGCCTCCAAAAATAACAGCTGAGCGACTATCAGATTTGCCATGTTGTCTTCAACTTGACCTGTCAAAAAAATGACTCGCTCACGCAGTAGGCGAGAAAAAATGTCAAACGAACGCTCACCACGAGAAGACTGCTCGACGACCATAGGAACCAATGCGTTTTGTGGTGCGACAGTTTGTGATTGGTCGCTTTGTAATCGGTTACATTGAAACTGCTCAAATTGTAACTGGTCAAAATGCGGATTTTGATGAATTCTGTCTTGCATCAACTGGGTGTCAATCATTGTTCTATGTCCTTACTTTATGTCCTTGGGTGTTTATTCCTGAGTGCTTAACCAATCAATATTTAATTAAGCACTCAGTGGCATTTATTAAACCATCAGTTTGATGTGATACGCTGATGTAAATAGGGTGATAATCAAGTATTTTCAAGCGTCGTTGATGCCATGGGCAAAAAAAGCCCAGCGATGGCATGGGCTTTTTTGTTGTTTATCAACCAATGCTTATCAACCAATCACATCATGCCTTGTTGTTGGCTGGCAATCAGCTCTTGATAGCCAACCTCTTTATCGGTTACTTTGCCTTGTGATAAGACATAATCAACCACTTGGTCTTCTAGCACCACTGATTCAATGTTGGCACGTTGTTGCTCATCATTGGTAAAGTAGTCGATCACTTCTTGTGGGTCTTCATAGTTCTCTGCTGATTCTTTAATAAATTCTTCGACTCGCTCTTGGTCTACTTTAAGCTCTTGGCTGTTAATCAAGCGTGATACAATCACCCCCAATCTGGCACTCCGCAAAGCTTGATCTTCAAACAACTCATTAGGTAGCATATCACCACTAAAGTTATTGGGGTTAGCACCGAACTGCTGAGAAAAACGCTGAATCATCATGTTACGCTGACGATTAATCTCTTGCTCTAGCATGGCTTTAGGGATGTCAAATTCATTTTTTTCTAACAGGGCATCAAAGACTGCCTGCTTAACTTGATTGCGTGATGCGTTTTTTATTTCACGCTCCATGTTTTTGCGTACGTCAGTTTTCAGTTTATCCAGACCACCTTCTTTTACGCCAAAGACTTCAAAAAATTCGTCGTCTAGCTCAGGCAATTTGGCTTGTTTCACTGATTTTACTGCCACTTTAAATTGGGCATCTTTACCAGCTAAGTTCTCAGCTTGATAATCTTCTGGGAATGTCACCTCAATGACCTTCTCTTCACCTGCTTGCATGCCAACCATTTGCTCTTCAAACCCTGGGATAAAGCGGTTACTACCAATCACAAGGTCAAAATCTTGAGCTGTTCCACCGTCAAAAGTCTCACCATTAATTGAGCCTTCAAAATCAAAAGTCGCTTGGTCGCCTTGAGCAAGCTTGTCATCTTTTTCAACAAACTCTTGACGTTGTTGACGCAAACTTTCAATCATGGTATCCACATCATCATCACTGATGCTGGCAATGTGTCGCTCAACGTCCACATCAGACAGACCTTGCACTTCAATCTCTGGGAAAATATCCACCGTGGCTTGATACACCAAAAAGTCATCTTCTAACTTGACTTCATCAATGTTGGGCATGTCCACTGCCATGATGTCTTGCTGACGAATGGCATCAAACACAGTATCACGTATCTCATCATTGATGACTTCTTGTTGGATACCTGCTCCATATTGTGAGCGAATGTGCGACACAGGCACTTTGCCTTTACGAAAGCCATCAATCCGAGCAGTTTTGGCAGTCTGGCGAATGCGAGACTCGACCTTTTTTTGAATGTTGCTAACAGGAACTTTCACTATCAATTGAACTTGCTGATCAGAAAGCTTATTCGATGTGACTTGTAAATCGTTTGCCATAAAATTACCTATATTTATCTAATAATACCAAACTAACAATAATACGTTCCAACAGTAATACGTTGAATTAAAAATGACCGTCTCAATATGTAAAAAAAAGATGAATTTCTCATAAAGTGATTTTTTATAAAGTGATGTAGTATACTTTATAAGTCAATAAAAGTGCAAATTTGTTGCAACAGATTGTGACAGGCCTGCCCACGGTGACTTAAGCGGTTTTTGCTCGCTTGGTCTAATTGTGCCGCTGACATGCCTTGCTGTGGCAACCAAAACACAGGGTCATAGCCAAACCCCTGATCACCCATGGGCTTATCGGTTATCTGCCCATGCCAAAAACCTTGAGCAATCAAAGGCAAGGGGTCATCAGCATATCTGACCATGACCAACACGCACACAAACATGGCAGTTATCGGTGAGTTGTGGTGATTGGTTGCACGTTGCTCTGTAAAATCTGCATTTGTCAAACTCGGTCGATGTGGCGACAATTCTGCCAATAGTTTGGTGATGTTGGCGGTGTCTTGGTCAATATTCTGACCGATACCCAGCCTTTCTCGGTCACTTTGGCTGGCATAACGTGCTGAATAAATGCCAGGTTTACCACCCAACACAGGCACACTCAAACCTGAATCATCAGCAATGGCAGGCAACCCACTCATATTACTGGCATGACGTGCTTTTATCAGTGCATTTTCAATATAGCTAAGACCGTCTTCTATCGCTTCTGTTACGCCAAGCTGTGCTTGTGGTACAAGACTGACGGACAGTTGTTTTTGGTTAAATAACTGTTGCAACTCTTGCAGTTTGCCTGCGTTATTGCTTGCCAATACCCATTTTTGCATGGTTCTTTTAGCTCCTAAGAGATTTTCATTGCTAGATTTTCATTGCTAAGTGTTTTATTGCTAAGTGATAATCATTATTAACATTAACAATCGGTAATTGTTATTACCTACTGCCCTTGTTAGACTTAAAGGTGTTTTATTTTAGGTTGTTTATTTTGCTTATTTTACTTAGCAATCACCGTAATCACCATCAAAACCCATTGATTAACTCATTTATTCTGATGATTTATTTTGATAATAAAGGATTTTTATGTCACACATCACTTTGCCAAACTTACCTTATGCCAAAGATGCACTTGAGCCACACATCAGTGCTGAAACTTTAGAGTTTCACCATGACAAACATCACAATGCCTATGTCAGCAAATTAAACGACATGTTACCCGGCTCGGGGTTAGAAGGCAAAACCTTAGCAGAAATCATTGAAGCCACTGCCAAAGATGATGGCAAGCAAGGCATGTTTAACCAAGCGGCTCAAGTTTGGAATCACACTTTTTATTGGAACTGCATGACCCCAAATGGGGGTGGTGAGGCCACTGGTGAGCTAAAAAGTAAAATCGAAGAAGATTTTGGTAGTTATGATAAATTCCGTGAAGAGTTTAAAAATGCTGCCACGTCTCAATTTGGGTCAGGTTGGGCATGGTTGGTTGCTGATGGTGTTGGTGGCAAATTATCCATCATGAAGACCGCCAATGCTGATACGCCTTTGGCACATGGCAAGATTGCTGTGTTGACTTGCGATGTGTGGGAACACGCCTACTATATCGATTATCGCAATCGTCGTCCTGATTATGTTGATGCTTTCTTAGATAAGCTGGTTAATTGGGATTATGCCAATGCCAAATATCAAGGTCAAGATGCTGGTGTCGAAGAGTAATCGTTAACTGTCAGTCCATAACTGCCAATTTAATGGGAAATCAATAAATTATCCACTTATCTTGGTATGGCTCACTTTAGAACGCTCAAGCCTTTTGCTTTGGGCGTTTTTTATGTTTGCCAGTTGCTCATCGTCAAAAACTGGTATCTGAAAGCCACATATGGTTATAATGTTATGGTAACGTGTTTTTTATCGTGGTTTTCGTGGTTGTCGTAGTTGTCGTGGTTATCATGATTGTCGTGGTTATCATGGTAATGACTGATTAATCATAACGACTGATTTAAAATTATTGTTGAAGATGCGAGATTTATTTTAAGATTTGTTTTGTCAAGTAGAGAACAGAAACCCATCATGAGCCAATTTTTACCCATTGAAGAGCAACTTGCTCACATTCGCCGTGGCACACACGAAATCATCTCTGAAGAAGATTTGGTTAATAAATTAAAACAAAACCGCCCCTTACGCATTAAGGCAGGCTTTGACCCCACCGCCCCTGATTTGCACTTGGGACACACAGTGTTGATAAATAAGCTGAAGCATTTTCAAGACTTGGGGCATGAGGTGCTGTTTTTGATTGGCGATTATACTGCCAAAATTGGTGACCCATCAGGCAAAAATGCCACTCGTCCGCCATTGAGCGATGAGCAGATAGCTGATAACGCTAAGACTTATGCCAAGCAAGTGTTTAAGATTTTGGATAAAGACAAAACCAAAATTGTCTTTAATTCAGAGTGGTTTGGCAACATGAACGCTGGCGACATGATTGCTCTTGCCAGTCAGCTGACCGTGTCTCGTATGCTTGAGCGTGATGACTTTAGCAAACGCTATGAATCACAGACCCCCATCTTTATTCATGAGTTTTTATACCCTTTGGTACAAGGTTATGATTCCATTGCCATGGAAGCAGATGTCGAGCTGGGCGGAACTGACCAAACCTTTAATTTATTGATGGGCAGAACGCTACAAGGTCGCTATGGTAAAGAGCCACAAGTGTGTATCACCATGCCAATCTTAGAAGGGTTAGATGGTGTGAATAAAATGAGCAAGTCATTGGGCAATTATGTTGCCATTGATGATGCTCCAGGGACAATGTATCAAAAAATCTTATCCATGCCAGATGAGCTGATTGCACGTTATTTTGAGTTTTTAAGCTTTAAGCCAATGAGTGAGGTCAATGCGTTGCTTAATGGCATGAAAAATGGGCGTAACCCTCAAGAAGTCAAACACATTTTAGCCCTAGAACTCATTGAGCGTTTTCATGATAAAGATGCTGCTGATAATGCCCATAAATCAGCAGGTAATCGCTTGGCAGACGGTGAGTTGCCTGTTGATTTGCCAGAGATAAGTTTATCTTTAAATGGTCAAGATAAATTATTCATCACCCAAGTCTTAAACCAAGCGGGTCTTGCTAAAAACTCTGCTCAGGCTAAGGACATGCTCTCTCGTGGGGCGGTTAAAGTGGACGGTCAAGTGGTCGATGGCAGTTTTGCCTTAGAACAAGGGCAAACGGTGGTGGTGCAGGCAGGTAAAAAAGCGTATGCCAAAGTCAATATCAATGAATAAAAACAAGGTGGATAAAAACAAGGTGAATAAAAAGCCAAGAATGTGTGGGCAACGTGGCTTTTTTACAAAAAAGCTGATTGCTTCGCTTAGGTTTGCTAAAATGGCGTTTGTTTTTCATCATTGGCTAAAGTGATACGATTATGACCCATTTTGCTACACAGACCGCAAGCATTAAGCAAGACCGCATCTTAATTTTAGATTTTGGCTCACAATATAGCCAGCTGATTGCCCGTCGGGTGCGTGAGGCTGGGGTATTTTGTGAGATGTATCCGTTTGACATCGCTGATGAGCGTATCAGAGACTTTGGGGCAAAAGGGGTGATTTTGTCAGGCGGTCCTGAGAGTGTTCATGCTAAGGGCAGTCCAAAGATTGCTGATGCGGTGTTTGAGTTGGGTGTGCCTGTGTTGGGCATTTGTTATGGCATGCAGGCAATGGCAGACCACTTTGGTGGTCAAGTCCATGCCAGTGATGTGCGTGAGTTTGGGGCAGCACAAATACAGGTAACAACAGAGTGTCAGCTATTACAGGGTATTGAGGATTCATCTCAGACCCTAAATGTGTGGATGAGTCATGGTGATAAGGTGATAACAGCACCCAATGGCTTTGTGGTGGTAGCAAGCACACCAAGCTGTCCGATTGCGGTAATGGCAGATGATGGTCGTCAATATTATGGTTTGCAATTTCACCCTGAGGTAACGCATACCTTACAAGGTGAGGCGATTTTGTCCCGTTTTGTGCATGGCATTTGTGGTTGTGGCAATGAGTGGACGCCTGATAACATCATTGACATGCGTGTGGCACAACTCAAAGAGCAAATTGGGAACAAAGAGGTGTTACTTGGTTTGTCAGGTGGGGTAGACAGTTCAGTGGTGGCAGCACTGCTTCATAAGGCGATTGGTGATAAGCTCACTTGTGTGTTTGTCGATAATGGACTGTTGCGTCTGCATGAAGGCGACCAAGTGATGCAGATATTTGCTGAGAATATGGGGGTTAAGGTTATCCGTGTAGATGCTGAAGAGCAATTTTTATCAGCGTTGGCGGGGAAAATTGACCCTGAAGATAAACGCAAAGTGATTGGTAAGACCTTTATTGATGTGTTCGCTGATACCGCACGCAAGCTATCTAAAGATAGTGGTGTGGGTATTGAATTTTTGGCTCAAGGGACGATTTATCCTGATGTCATTGAGTCAGCAAAGTCGCACCAAGGTAAGGCTCATGTGATTAAAAGTCATCACAACGTCGGCGGTCTGCCAGAAGATTTGCAGTTTAAGTTGGTTGAACCGCTCAGAGATTTGTTTAAAGACGAGGTGCGTAAGCTGGGCATTACGTTAGGTTTGCCACATAAGATGATTTATCGCCACCCCTTCCCTGGCCCTGGTTTGGGGGTGCGGATTTTGGGTGAAGTCAAAAAGCAGTATGCTGACATTCTGCGAAAAGCCGATGCCATCTTTATGCAGGAATTGGAACGCTTTGATTGGTATGATAAGACCTCCCAAGCCTTTGCGGTGTTTATGCCTGTCAAATCCGTGGGTGTGGTTGGTGATGGTCGCCGTTATGCGTGGGTGATTGCCTTAAGGGCTGTTGAGACAGTGGACTTTATGACCGCTCGTTTTGCCCATTTACCGTATGAACTGATTGAAACGGTGTCTAATCGCATCATGAACGAAATTAAAGACGTGTCTCGTGTGACTTATGATGTGTCAAGTAAACCACCTGCCACCATTGAATGGGAATAGGAAATGGCTCACCTGCCAAATTTAGGTAAATTTAGCCAAACATGACGCAATCAATCATATGATTTCGCAAATCTAATTTAGCAAACCTAATTTAGCAAACACTGCCTTCATTTGTCTGCTTAAAGAGACCCTGCCATGACCGCACAAGCCACAGACTTACCCCCATTAAATTCACAGTCCCTATTAAACTTGCAAACAACTTACCAAAGTGATGTCATCATCATCGGAGCTGGCATTGCAGGTTTGGTGTGTGCCTTAGAAATCATGGATAACGATGTTAAAAATGGCACAAATCATAACATCTTAATGTTAGATAGAGATGTGCAAGCCCATTTTGGAGGGTTGGCACGTTGGAGCTTTGGGGGAATTTTGCTTGTTGGCACGCCTGAGCAGAAGCGAGCCAAAGTTAAGGACAGTCCTGCCATCGCCCTAAAAGATTGGTACAGCTTTGGTGAATTTGGACAAAATCCCAAAAAAGAGCGTTGGGCGTGGGCGTGGGCTGAGCGTTATGTCTATGATTCTAAAACGTGGATTTATGATTGGCTAAAACAACGTGGGGTCAGTTTTTTACCGATGCCATTATGGGTGGAGCGTGGCAATCATGGTGGTGGTACGGTGGTTAAAAAGGCTGGTGGCAACTCTGTGCCACGCTGGCATGTGGTTTGGGGAACAGGGCTTGGATTGGTCAATCAGCTGATTAAAACCTTTGAACAACATGCCAAGCGTGGCAATGTGCAACTGGCGTTTGAGCATCATGTTACCGATATGATAAGTAACAAAACTGGCGTTATCGGATGTCAAGGTCATGATGCCAACCAGCATGCTTTTGTTGCACATTCTAAAATTACCGTCATCACGTCAGGGGGCATTAATGGCAACATCGAGATGGTCAAAAAACACTGGCACAAAGATTGGGGCAATCCACCAAAAACCATTTTAAATGGGGCTCACTGGTACGCTGATGGCACGCTACATAAAGTTGCCAAAGGCTTGGGGGCTAACATCACCTTTTTAGACCGCCAATGGAACTATGCCGCTGGCGTGCACCACTGGAAGCCATTGATGCCCAATCATGGGCTGTCGCTTGTGCCTGCTCGCTCTGCTTTGTGGCTTGACCCAGATGGCAATCGCATCATTGGCGACATTCCTTTAATCACAGGTTTTGACACTCGTGATTTGGTCACGCAAGTGTGCAAACACCCTGATGGCTACTCTTGGCAAATTCTCAATTACAAAATTGCCAAAAAAGAATTTGCCATCTCAGGCTCAGAGTTCAATCCTGCCATTCGTGATGGCAGTAAATTTAAACTGTTAAAAGACATTTTGTGTGGTAATAAGGTCTTGGTCAATGAAGCCATCGAAAACTGTCAAGACATCGTCATTACTGACAGCTTGCCAGAGTTGGTCAAAAAAATGAATGCTTTGGCAGGCAATGACAAGGTTAAACTAGAAAACGTACAAAAAGTCATCACAGCCTACGACGCTCAAATTGACTTAGGTGAGGGCAACTTCACCGATGAACAGCTCAAACGCATTGCTTTGGTGCGACAATGGCGAGGTGATAAGATGCGTACTTGCAAATTCCAAAAGATTGACGACCCCAATGCCACCCCTTACATTGCCATTCGAGAGTTTATCGTCAGTCGCAAAAGCTTGGGTGGCATACAAACTGATTTGAGTGGTCGAGTACTGACCCCCAAAGGCTTACCCATCAAAGGACTGTATGCAGCTGGAGAAGCAACTGGTTTTGGTGGTGGTGGCATGAATGGCTTACGAGGGTTAGAAGGCACGTTTTTGGGTGGTTGTATTTATAGCGGTCGCCGAGCTGGGCTTGCCATCAGCACCGCAAAATAATGAATCGCCAAATCATTGATGACCAAACAAGCTACTAATGATAAAGCGAACGATAAAAAGGAATTTATCATGAAAAAAACGGCCGCTGAGCTTACCGTCTATGCCTTAGAACAGCTGGGAATCACCCATACCTTTGGTATTCCTGGGGTGCATAACACCGAACTGTACGATGCCTTAAGCCAATCCAAACACATTAAACCCATACTGGTTACCAATGAACAAGGGGGCAGTTTTATCGCTGACGGCATGAGCCGAGTGGCAACCCATAGCCAACATTTTGCCAAACACAAAGTTGGCAATATTGGCACACTTGTCATCGTTCCAGCCGCTGGTTTGACCCATGCTGCCAGTGGCATCGGTGAAGCGTATTTAGATGGCATTCCCATGTTGGTGCTGACAGGAGGTATTCGCAGAGACACCAACTACCAATACAAACTGCACGACATTGACCAACTAGAAGTGGCTAAAGGCTTTACTAAAGCAGGATTTCGCATTAACAACATGGACGATGTGATCACAACTTTATATCAAGCCTATGACATCGCCACCAGTGGGGTGCCAGGTCCTGTTTTGGTAGAAATTCCTGTGGATTTACAATTATTTCCACAAACTGTTACCTCCTTAATGACATGGCACGCCTATCAGCAGCAACAGAACCCACTTTCTCAAAAAACACAAAACAATCTACAACTGGCGGCAGAAACACTGAACAACGCCAAGCAGGTGGGCTTATTTGTCGGTTATGGGGCAAGAATGGTCAAAAAAGAACTCATTGCCATCAGTGAGCTGTTGAATTCCCCTGTTACCACCACCTTACAAGGATTATCCAGTTTTCCGCACGAACATCCGTTACATGCAGGGTTTGGTTTTAGCCCATCGGCTGTCCCCAGTGGCAAAAACGCCATTGCCCATTGTGATGTCTTACTGGTCATCGGTGCCAGATTTGCTGAAATACCCACAGGCAGTTTTGGCTTAGATGACTGCTTACCCCAAACGTTGGTGCATTTTGATATCGATCCTGCTGTCATTGGTGCAAACTATCCCACACAAGTGGGTGTGGTCGGTGATGTCATTCACACCGTACCGTTATTATTAAAAAACTTAAAACAACAAAAAGCCCAGCTGAATGTCAAGTCGCCCAGCATTTGCAAAAACGCCAAAAGCCCCACAACAATCCAAGCCCAAATCGCCAAAGACAAACGAGCGTATCGCAAAGCTTGGTACAAAGCTGACAACCGCCATAAAGTCAACCCCATTCGTTTTTTTGACGCATTGCGACACATCATGCCTGCTGACAGCATAACCGTGCTGGACGATGGCAATCATACCTTTTTGGCGGCAGAGTTGTATCCTGTGTATCAAGATGGCTTACTGATTAGCCCAACCGACTACAACGCCATGGGCTATGCCGTGCCTGCTGCCATTGGGGCAAAACTGGCAAATCCTGAGCGTGATGTGGTGGCGGTGGTGGGCGATGGTTGTTTCACCATGACTTGTATGGAAATTTTGACCGCCAAAGCCAACGGATTGGGTATTTTATATTGTGTGTTTAGTGATGGTGAACTGTCGCAGATTGCTCAAGCCCAACAGCTTCCCTATCAACAAAAAACCTGCACCATCTTGCCCAATGTTGATTTAAAAGGTGTGGCAATGGCAACAGGAGCGACGCATATCGCCATCAAACGTAACAAGGACTTGGTAAAATCACTCAAAAAAGCCCACGCCTTAAGCAAAAAGGGTGAGCCTGTCATTGTGGACATCAACATCGACTACAGCAAACAAACCGCTTTCACAAAAGGCACAAGCCAGACCACCTTTAAGGGCTTTTCTACCAAAGACAAATTAAGATTCATCAAACGAATCATGCGTAGAAAACTGCCATTTTGAATGGGACTGATGCCCAGTTAAAACCGAATGATTTAAGATGTCATCACTCTTTGGGCGGCCAAGGTCGCTTGGCTTCTGCTTCTATCCATGTCTTGACATAGCCTGTGGGTGGCATGTCAATATCTCCCAAACCCATGGCATCAAACACAGTTTTGGTTGGAATGACTCGCCCTTTTTTGGTCACACCCGTTCTTAAAAGTGCCGATGAAGTGGGCGTGTCTTTTACCCACATGGTCTGCTCGATATAAATCCATTTGTCATCGAATGCCGACACTTTGGTGGTGATGGTCACTGGCTCAAACACAAACACCCGCTTGCGATACTGTACGCTACTGCCTGCCACTACCAAACCCCAACGCTTGGTTAACAGCCTTTTTCCCAGCCCTGTGCGGATGGCAAAATCGGTGCGTCCCAAATCAAACAAGGTGATGATGCGACCATTGTTCATCTCAAAAAAATTATCCATATCGGTCGGACTACTGGTAAACTCAATCCGTCCTGTATCAGTGATGGATAAACTGGTGCCACCCTTGGTGTCCTTAACAGCATCAAAAATGGTTTTACCCAGTCGAATAATCGGATACATACATTCGTCCTTACAACATTCATTCTTACAAAAAGATAACAGCCTAGCATGTTTATATCATCAATAAGCATGAATTTGACTTACCTGCCAGTCATTTGAGCATTAAAAAACTCAACAATGGTATCAGGCAACCAACTGACATCTAGCCTAGGCTTATGATGTGGCAAATATCTAAGATACCCCATATGCCCACCATGCTCAGTATCGAGCAATAACACCGATTCTGACACATCGCTTTGGCGAGCGGTCATGCCTAAAAAGGGGTCATCTTTGGCAGTGATGATGATGGTCGGCTTAACAATGTCAATCAAATAAGGCAATGATGACGCATGGCGATAATAGTCATTGACTGAGCGATAACCATGACGAGGGGCGGTAAAAATTTGGTCAAAATCACTGATGCGACTGCTGGTACGCACAGCCCGCATCTCTTCACTTGACAAGCTGTTTTCCAAAGCCTTTTTAACCAATGGATTCAGCAAATATGGCGTGTAGATACGTCTGCCCATCAGCCGTTCCATCGCAATGGCAGATGATGCCAAGTCCACAGGCGCACTGACCACCGCCGCTGCCCCACAAACTGCCTTATCACCATATTCACCCATATATTTTGCCAGCACATTCCCACCCAATGACATGCCCACTGCATACAGATGTTGATAGCGGTTGCTAAGTTGGGTTAACGCATGTACCAGCTCACTGGTATCGCCAGCGTTATAAAACACGTTTCCTGCCACAGGGATTCCCCCACAACTGCGAAAATGCACCACCACATAATGCCAACCCTGCTCCTTAACGGCATAAGCCAAACTTTTGGCATAGTGGCTGTTACTACTGCCTTCTAAGCCGTGAAACAATATCACCAATGGTTTTTGGTATTTGCCAGCCAATTGCTCATCGTGTGCGTCCACAAAATCATACGCTATTTGACTTTCATCTAAAGAATCTTTAATCAACTCACGGCGATAATTCGGCTGATATTTCACCAAAAACTTGGGCAAAATCGTCTGTAAATGGGGGTTGGCAAGCCAAAATGGGGGAGTAAAAGGTTGCACTGTAAAATGTTGTGGGTGAGCAGGGGCAGAAATCATCATATGCGTTACCAGTCAATAAAATAATGTCCATTATAATAAAAAAAAATCATAAAAAAAATCATTTGAGTGAACATATGATAACTCAAATATGCCCATTACCCATACCAAACACTGGTTAGCCATTGTTCGTTGTTCGCCTTTGAACACACACTGTCTTTCTACCACTCACTGTTTTTCCATAAGGTCTCTTTCCACAAGCTTGCCCACAGCACCCAATCGCTCCGCCAGCGTTTTCTTCGCTTGTTTGGACACCTGAGCCTTTAAAACAACTGACTTGCCATAATTGACAGTCAATACCTTACCGCCACTGTCTTCTACCAGATAACGAACATATGATTCATTGGCAAAGTCAGTATGAATGCAAACATCAACTTTAGCCACATAAGCCGTCAACTGCATCATATCCACCACCGCTTGGGCTGACCCTGCATACGCTCGAGTCAAACCACCTGCCCCAAGCTTGATACCACCGAAGTATCGCACCACAATGATGATGACATTGCCAATGGTTTTGTGTTGTAGCACATTGAGTATCGGTCTGCCTGCTGTACCATTAGGCTCACCATCATCATCAAAACCTGCACTGGTGGTATTATTTGGATCACCAATGACATATGCCCAACAATGATGACGAGCGTCTGAATATGTTTGTTTTAGTTGTTTCACGTGAAACATGGCCTGTTCACGATCAGCCACAGGATAAGCATGAGCAATGAATTCTGACTTTTTAATGTCAAGACGGGCAGTGCATGGTTTGGTTAGAGTAAAATAGGTCATGTGTGCTAATAATCACTTTATGTCATGAATTTGGATAAATGGTCAATGAACGCTGAGTGAATGCCAAGGGTAAGAATGTGCTAAAATATCACCTTGTTTATGAGTAGGACATTTAGGGTATCATCATGCGACTGGATAAATTCATCTCCAAAGCCACCGAACTGTCACGCAAAGATGCCAAACGCATCTTGCATGCTGAAGAAATCACCGTCAACGATGAAATCGTCAAAGATGGTAGTGTGCATGTGAATGCACTCAATGACGAAGTGATGTGGGCAGGTGAGCCATTATCGGTTGCCACAGGCAATCGCTATATTTTGCTGTATAAACCAGAAGGTTTTGAATGCACACTAAAGCCCAAAGAACACCCCATCGTTACTGAGTTGATTGCCGTGCCTGAGGTTGCCAGTTTGCGTATCGCAGGGCGATTGGATGTAGACACCACAGGAGCGTTGTTACTATCAGATGATGGCCAATGGCTACACAAAGTAACCAGCCCCAAACATCACCAAAGTAAGACATATGAGCTGACCTTGGCTAATCCCATGAGCATACAAGAACAGGATAATGCCATCAAACAACTGGCAAATGGGATACTGCTTGAAGGGGAGCAACACAAAACCCGCCCTGCTGAACTGATGTTTATCGATGCCACCCATGCCCGCTTAATCTTAACAGAAGGCAAATACCATCAAGTCAAACGCATGATGGGTTATTTTGCCAATCGAGTTACCGAACTACACCGCTCACACATCGGCACCATCAGCCTTGATGGGTTAGAAAAAGGTGAAAGCCGATTTTTAACCACAAAAGAGATTGAGCAATTTTAACCCAGCACCAGTATCCACAGACATACAAGGTTCACAACCTGACCACTTTTTTTAACCACCAATAACCAAGCCAATGGCACAAATCTATGACCATGGCACACTTTATGGCAATTGCACACTTTATGGCAATTGCACATCGACAATTTTCCAGTCAATCCAGCCTTGACGTTGCATACGCACGGTGAGCGGATAGCCCTTGATTTGCCCTGACATGCTAAAGCAATCAATCCCACAATAGCTAAGCTGTGGCTTTTCGCTGTCAGTACCTGCTTGAGTATGGGCAGTCAATTGCAAAGTTTGCTTGTCCATCATCAACTGCATTTGCTTTTTGACCACCTTATCCACATCTCCTCGCTCCACAATCAAATCTTGAATAAGCATGGTCAGGTTCACCTGATTGCTGGCGATTGCCCATGCTGCTGCCAACTCTTGAGTGGATTGATTGACTTGATTGGATTGTCCTTGCATATTTATTAAGGTTTGAATGTTATCTGCGGTCACTGCCCCATCAACCGAACGGTTAATGAATTCCATGCCAGCTTCCACCAAAGCATCACCACCAAGCTGTGCCACCATGGGATATTGGCTTAACGTGTTGGCAAATTTGCCATTTAATTGCGTCTTTAGATTGACTGTCAACTGTGAATAGTCAATGGCTGCTGCCAATGTGGTTCCATCTTGGTTGTCATAGGCTTGCTTGAGCTGATAAACCGTATAATAAGGTGAGCCAGCATATACCCCCACCGCCAATAAACACACGATAAACAGCAGGGTCATGATTTTTTTCATAAAGCAACCTTGTTTGCTATTTGTTACTTGCCAAGTGACCAACACATCACCAACGCACCGCCACTTTCATCAGTTTATCAAACACCTTGCCATAAGGTGGCTGTAATATATCCACAAAGTTCACTTTGGCTTGCCTAAACACCGCTTTTTGATGGCTCAAAGTGTCAAATCCATGTTTGCCATGATAATGTCCCATGCCTGATGCTCCCACCCCACCAAACGGCAAGTCATGCTGAGCAACATGATAAATGGTCTCGTTAACACTCACCCCACCACTGACAGTACGCTGTAAAATACGCTCTATCATGTCATCATCTTGCCCAAAAGGATACAATGCCAATGGACGAGGGCGAGCATTGACATAATCGATGGCATCATCTAACGAGTCATAACCCACCAATGGTAACACAGGGCCAAAAATCTCTTCTGTTAACAGTAAACTGTCTTGTGACAACTCTGTCACCACCACAGGAGGCATAAAACCTGTGGCACGATTCTCTGTGGCAGTGGTCAATTTATGAACACAAGCTTGCTTTTGGGCTTGTTTGAGATGGTCATGAATGCGGTCAAACTGTTTATGATTAATGATAAAAGTCACGTCTTCATTATCGCCAATTTTGGGATAATGTTTACTCATCCATTTTTTCGACAGCTCAATGAACTCATCTTGCAAGCCATCAGGCAACAACACATAATCAGGAGCAATGCAAGTTTGTCCCGAGTTCATCATCTTACCTGTCCATATTCGGTTCACGGCATGGGGCAAGATGTCTTTATCAATGATGATGACAGGGGATTTACCGCCCAATTCCAAAGTCACAGGGGTCAGGTTGTCCGCTGCAGCACGCATGATGTGCTTGCCCACCGATGTTGATCCTGTAAAAAGCAAGTGGTCAAAGGGCAGTTTGCTAAATGCTTGAGCGACTTGCAACTCCCCTTGCACCAAACATACCTCATCTTTATCAAAATAAACTGGCAAAGTCTTGGCAAGCCAATGCTCAAAATTGGGTGAATACTCCGACACCTTAATCATGGCTCGGTTACCAGCCACCAACGCAGCGGTTAAAGGACCTGCCACCAAATTGAGCGGATAATTCCACGGAGACATGATGCCCACCACCCCAAGTGGTTGTGATTGAATGTGACTGCTGGCAGGTAAAAACCACTTTCCTGTGCTGACTTTTTGCGGTTTCATCCAGTCTTTGCCGTGTTTTTTAGCATGACGAATGCCCTCAAGGCTTGGAAAAATATCCACCATGATGGTTTCATCATGACTGCGATGCCCAAAGTCTTGACTGATGGCATGGCAAATCGCATCGGTGTTATCCGATATCAGCTTTTTTAACTGTTCTAACTGATGCAAACGGTGTTGCCAACTGACATCACCTTGCTGTCGGCTTAATTGATACATCTGCCAAAACTGCTCTGTCATGCTTTTAATAAAACCGTTGCTGTTGTCTTTTTCGCTGATGATTTCATCAGATGTTTGGTTATCTGTGACACTCATGATTGATGTTCCTTACAAAATATCATTTGGATTGCCAATATGACGAATATACTCAATCTAGCACAAACCGTTTAAGTAAAAAAGCAAATAACCCACCCCATGCAGTTTAGTTCAAAAGCACCATTTTTAGCCCAACAAACATCAACACAAACCCACCAAATATTTCAGCTTTACTCTCAAGCCATGTGCCAGATTGACTACCCAAAAACACCCCAACAAAACTCAAGACACCTGTTACAACCGCAATGATTGCACATGCCAGCCAAGGATTGATGGGCATCAAATTTAACGTAAAACCTGCCGCCATGGCATCAATGCTGGTGGCAACAGCAAGCATGAGCATGGTTTTTTGGCTCATGAATGGTTTATGCTGGTCATCACTGTCATTTTTGTCATCATCTTTGTCTTTACCAAACGCTTCATACAGCATCTTACCACCCAGACCAAGCAAGATGACACACGCCACCCAAGGGGCAATATTTTCAATGAACCCTAACACAGAACGCCCACTCAGATAGCCAAGTAATGGCATCATTCCTTGAAATACGCCAAAATACACACCTGCCAATAGAGCGATACGCACGGCATGCTCACGCTTTTTTGCCCCAAGTCCAAGCGACACAGCAAACGCATCCATTGGTAAAGCCATTGCCAACAATATCAGCTCTGACATTTTTTACATCCATTCTTATGTACAATGTTGTTTTATGTACAATGTTGTTTCACGTGAAACTTATGCTGATTTGGTTTTTCTTAAGCATAAAAACCGCCAAATGATGACGGTCTTTAATCATATCAACAACTTAAGTTAAGCCAATTAATACAAAATCCATCTAATATAAAATTCACTTAACATCAATTTACCATCAATTTAATATCAATCACATCATATGTCCAACTGCGTCACTGACAAGGCATTTTCTTCAATAAAGGCTCGTCTTGGCTCAACATCATCTCCCATCAAACACGTGAACAAATGGTCAGCAGCAATGGCATCTTCAATGGTGACTTTCAACATACGGCGGTTTTCTGGGTCCATGGTGGTTTCCCAAAGTTGCTCTGGATTCATCTCGCCCAATCCCTTATAACGCTGTATCGATAACCCACGGCGAGCATCATCCATCATCTGTTGCCACAGATAATCAAAATCTTTGATGGCAATATTTTTATCACCACGGCGGATAAAGGCAGTTGGTGTTAACAGGGTTTGCCACTCATCAGAAAGCTTAATCAGCTTACTGTATTCGCCAGAACTGATAAAACTGGCATCAAGTAAATAATTTTGTAGCAGTTGATGCACATGAATGGTAATTTTTGGCAACCATTGTTGTGGTTTTTGCTCTGTGTCTGATGACGACAGTCCATCGTTTTGATGGACTGGCTTAGGCGTGGCAAGTGGGTCATCAATGCTCACTTTCGGCGCAAGTTTTGGGTGTCTTTGTTGCAATGCGTCTTGCAAGGCAGTTACCCATGCCTGCATGGCAACTTTGTCATGCGTTTGCTCTAGGGTTAATTTAGGCACTCGTGTCAGCGTATCTAATATATCAGCAGGATATTTGGTCTGTAGACGAGATTTTATCAGTTGTGTTTGGTGATAACTGTTTAATAAAGACTCCAATGCTGTGCCACTAATGGCAGGGGCATCTTGGCTTAAATGCAGTTGGGTGTCATCAATGGTTGATGACAACAGATGGGCTTTAAGGGCTTCATCATCTTTGATATACAGCTCTTGACGGCCTTTTTTGATTTTATAAAGTGGTGGCTGGGCGATATAAACATAGCCACGCTCTATCAGCTCTGGAGTCTGACGGAAAAAGAATGTCAATAATAACGTGCGAATGTGTGAGCCATCTACGTCTGCATCGGTCATGATGATGATTTTGTGATAACGCACTTTGTCTGGGTTGTATTCATCAGGACCGATGCCACAACCCAAAGCAGTAATCAGCGTCCCCACTTCAGCTGATGACAACATTTTATCAAACCTGGCTCGCTCAACGTTTAAGATTTTGCCCTTTAATGGTAAAATGGCTTGTGTCTTACGACTACGTCCTTGTTTGGCACTGCCTCCCGCTGAGTCACCCTCCACAATGTATAGCTCAGATAAGGCAGGGTCTTTTTCTTGACAATCTGCCAGTTTTCCTGGCAAGCCTGCAATGTCTAAAGTGGTTTTTCGCCGTGTCATTTCTCGAGCCTTGCGAGCGGCATCTCGGGCTTTGGCAGCATCAATGATTTTACTGGCGATGGATTTGGCAGAGCCTGGATTTTCTAGCAGATAATCGCTGAATTTGTCGTGCATGGCAGACTCAACGGCGGATTTGACCTCACTAGACACCAATTTGTCTTTGGTTTGGCTAGAGAATTTGGGGTCGGGCACTTTAACAGAGACGATGGCAGTTAAGCCTTCTCGAGCATCATCACCCGTAACAGCAACTTTCTCTTTTTTTAGCAAGTTTTCGCTATCCATATAACCGCTCAAACAACGAGTCAATGCTGAGCGAAAACCTGTCAAATGTGTGCCACCATCTTTTTGAGGAATGTTGTTGGTAAAGCAAAGCACTTTTTCGTTATAACTGTCTGTCCATTGCAATGCCACTTCCACACTGATGCCATCTTCTTCGCTGGTGAAGTGAAAAACATCGTTTAAAGATTCTTTGCCTGCATTGATGTAGGTAACAAATTCAGACAAACCGCCTTTGTGTTCAAATTCTTGACGTTTATCCAACCGCTCATCGGTCAACACAATGCGAACCCCTGAGTTTAAGAATGACAACTCACGCAACCGCTTGGCCAAAACATCATAATCAAACGTGGTTACACCCTTAAAAATGGCATCACTGCCTTCTTCTCCCACACTGGGGTAAAAACGAATCTGCGTACCCGTCTTATCCGTGGTTTCTAACTGTTCAATGGGGGAATCTGGTACGCCATTGGTATAAGTTTGTCGATGGTGATGTCCTTCACGCCAAACATTTAACTCAAGCTTTTGCGATAAGGCATTCACCACCGACACACCAACCCCATGCAGACCGCCTGAGACTTTATAACTGTTGTCATCAAATTTACCGCCAGCATGCAACACCGTCATGATGACCTGTGCTGCTGACACGCCCTCTTCAGGGTGAATGTCAACAGGAATGCCACGCCCATTATCCAGCACACTCACCGAATTATCGTCATGGATAATGATGTCAATTTGGTCACAATGCCCTGCTAAAGCTTCATCAATGGCGTTATCAACCACTTCAAACACCATGTGGTGTAAGCCTGTGCCATCATCTGTATCACCAATGTACATACCAGGACGCACCCGCACGGCTTCTAATCCTCGCAACACACGGATTTTATTTGCACCATATTCATGGTCTTTTTGAGTGGACGGTGCTGGTAAGTCAACATCATTTGCTTCGGTGGCTTGGTTGGTTTGTGACTGACTCATGTATGTTCCCTATCAAGTGTTGGTCGCCCCATTTTTCTACGCAAACTGACACGCATTGATACAAATTGATACGCAAAAATGGGTGAACCATTATAGCATTTTTTAGGGTATTTTGCAGAATTGATAAGCCTGACACATCATATTTTGGGTTATTCATGGCATCAAACCACGCCATCAACCTTGCCATGTTTCACGTGAAACACACTTAACTCTTGCCAATGTGATTCAATCATAGGAAGGATATCTTTGCTCAAACTGGTGATAAATAGCTGACAAGGCACAGTTGCTAAGGTTGAAAGCAGAACTTGCATGGCATTGGCATCTAATTCAGCATCAATGTCATCAAGCAAAACAATGGGTCGACTGGTGAGTTGACCACCAGAGCCACTGATAAGACCATAAGAAGAATGGTTAACTGGCAATAATGGCAGTTGGGACAACTTCAATGCGGTTATCAGCAGTTTTTTTTCACCACGAGACAAAACGTTGGTAGCCAACATTTTATGACGCATGCGTTGGCGACTAACATCTGTTTGTCCACCATCTCCTGTTTGTTCACCATCATCAATCTGACCACGTTCATCAAAACCATCTTGATAAAAGGCATCTTGAGCTGCAACGTCAGTTTGACTGCCACGCCATAGCACTTGAATGTCAGCTCGATGACTGCCAACACGAGTATAGCCTAACTTTAAATCACTTTGTAACCTATCGTGTAGCGTTTGCTGTAGGGGAATGTTGGGGTCAAATCCTGCCTGATAATTCAACTCAATCTGATAAGAGTACTGTGGTAACAACAAAGCCAACACATGATTAAAACTGTGTTGCCAAGCGCCAAAGACTTGCTGGCGATAATGATGAATACAGCTGGCATGTTCAGCAAGCATATTGTCCCATGCTTGCAACTGCTGACGGTTAAGGTCGTTAAGATGACGTGATTGCTTAAGTAGGCTGTTGCGTTGTTTTAACAATCTTTGATACGCCAACCACTGTGGATAAAAGTCAGGTTTCACGTGAAACGCCAACCAATCTAATAATTGACGGCGTAAATTACTGCCTTGCTCCAAAATGTCCATAGATGCAGGGTCAATCAACGTGGTGGGCAGACGAGCGGTCAGCTGACTTTGGGCAGTTAGTATTTGACCATTCAGCTTTAATATGGTGCTGGCATCGCTGTGCTTTTCAATCCCAAGACGGCTACCATCTTGTAGACGAGCAAAGACAGTACAATGGGAATGTTTGTGGGTGATGTAGAGTTTGGGTTGATGACTGCGAAAACTTTTACCCCTAGACAATAAAAATAATGCCTCTAAAATACTGGTCTTACCACTGCCATTTGCCCCAATGATAAGGTTACATTGGGTTAATGGCAAATTGACATGATTTAGGTTTCTTAGATGGTTGATGTGTAGTTGAGTTATCATAATCAACAGTGTTGTGCCATCAAGTGCATGTCCATCAGATACGCATGGGCATGATGACATATTGATGTAGGTGATCACCATGCTGAGTTACCAAAACAGAAGCATTGGCTTGACTCATTTGAATGACAACATCACCTTGCAACACATCAAGAACATCTTGCACATATTGCACATTAAACGACAGCTCCAGTGACTCACCTGTGTATTTGGCGGTGAGCTTTTCAATGGCTTCATCTTGCTCAGCGTTATTGGCACGCACTTCGATGATGCCATCACTGGCAAAATTAAAGATAACACCACGAGATTTTTCATTACTCAAAATAGACACACGACGTAGAACATCAGTCAAGTGTGCCTGATTAAGAATGGCTTGTTTGTCACTATT
Source organism: Lwoffella lincolnii (assembly GCF_002014765.1). Classification (GTDB taxonomy): domain Bacteria; phylum Pseudomonadota; class Gammaproteobacteria; order Pseudomonadales; family Moraxellaceae; genus Psychrobacter; species Psychrobacter lincolnii. The sequence continues at coordinate 132,671 of NZ_MUYT01000002.1, read as the reverse complement.
AGATGGCATGACACGGCGATAGTCAGGAAACTTACCATCAATTAAGCGAGCAGTAAAAGTAACTTGAGTACTGCTGTCAATCTGCCCTGTGCTGTCCACATTACCAAAAGGCAACACCACCTGCATAAACTCTCGCCCAAATTGTAGGGTGATTTGATTCTCTGGGCTATTTAGCAATTTACCTTGCTCACCAAGCAGACGGTCCAGTTCACTGACGGCTTTGCGTGGCAAAATGGCTTCTAACTTATGGTCATCAGCAACTTCAATGGCTCGCTGAGCTAGGGCAAGACGGTGTCCATCAGTGGCAACCGTGGTGAGCTTACGCTCAGAAATGTCAAAATACATGCCCGTTAAATAATAACGCACATCTTGGATTGCCATGGCAAATTGGGTTTTACCTATCAACTCACTTAAGTCTTTATGAGTGATGGTGATGGGTGTGATGTTTTCAGGGTCACCTAATATGGGATAGTCACCTGCAGGCAACGTACCTAAAGTAAACCTACTCTTATCACTGGTGATTAAGCAACGTTCATTACTTTGAGTCACAAGATTAATCTGGGCATTGCTGGGCAATAACTTACAGATGTCTCTTAGCTTATCGGCAGGCAAGGTGATGTCACCAGTTTGTATGACAGCACCCTGTGGCAAATCAACCGCCACAGTAAGCTGTACTTCCAAATCCGATGCCGTCAATACCAAATGGCTATCGGTAAGTTGCAACTTTAAGTTACCCAAGATGACCATGTTATGTCGTTTGTCTGCCGCTTTGACAACCAAACTGATGGCTTTTAAAAATAATTCACGGTTGATGGATAAGTGCATAACTACAGACTCAATTAAACTATGGCAAAATCTTAAACATATTGGTAATGCGATGAATAGTGATGAATAGTATAGCCAAATTCAGCTGGCATTGCATCTAAGTACACCTATTTTATTCTGCGACCATAAAAACATCATCATAAAATACGCCATGACAATCTATGACAACAAACCCCATGACAATGAACTGACAAACCTTAGCCTGCTTGTAGCATCAAGGATAACGCCTTATATTCCTTATCCAGCACAGAATCTTGTTCACGCAATTTGGCAACTTTATCACAAGCGTGCATCACAGTAGAATGATCTCGCCCACCAAAGGACTGCCCAATATCAGGGAAGCTATCTCCTGTCAATTCTCGTGCCAATGACATGGCAATTTGTCTGGGTCGGGCAATACTGCGAGTACGCTTTTTACCCATTAAATCTTTAACAGAAACATCATAATACTCTGCCACCACTTTACGGATATTATCCATATTGACCGCTTGCACCCGCATGGCAATGATGTCTTTTAAAGCGTATTGCACCATTTCTAAAGTAATTGGAGCACCTGTCAAATTAGCATTGGCAACCACTTGATTTAATGCCCCTTCAAGCCGACGCACGTTAGACACCACGTTTTGAGCAATGAATAACGCACACTCTTTGGGCAAATCAATACCAAGAATCTCAGCTTTTTTTTGTAAAATCTGCATGCGAGTATCAATTTCTGGCGGCTCAATCGCCACAGACAACCCCCAACTAAAGCGTGAACGAAACCGCTCATCAAACTCGGTTAACTGCGATGGGTGACGGTCAGATGCCAAAATAAGCTGTTTATCCCCCATGGTAAAATCTGCAAATAAGGATAAAAATTCACTGCTGGTCTTGGTTTTACCTGCCAATACATGAATGTCATCAACGATGAGTAAGTGAACTTGTTTGATTTTTTTCTTAAACTCTTCAATCTTGCCATTACGTATGGCAGCAACCATTTGGTTGACAAATTTATCTGATGTAAAATAATAAAAACTGCGATTTGACTTTAAATAGCGGTGAGCAACCGAATGTATCAAATGCGTCTTACCAAGTCCTGAAGGACCATAAATAAATAAAGGATTATGGCGTGTTTGTGGGTTGCGTTTGGATATCTCATGGCAAGCCTTATAAGCCAAACTGTTAGATTTACCTGTCACAAAGGTATCAAAACTAAATTCAGGATTTAGATAACTTAGCGATTTTTGTAAATCGTCGGAGGAGCCAACCAGCAAAACATCCTTGACATCCTTGCCACCACGATGAGTACTGGGTGTTACCACGCCTTTGACATCCCGACTGATGGGCATGTCATCAGGCACATCTAAAGCTAAGATGGATGATGTTTGTGGTTGCTGACCATCAACCACAATACTGACGCCATCAATTTGGTGATTACTGTGTTTTTTGGCCAACTGCTCAATCTCATTTAAATGATTGTGCGTCAGATAACTGACAAAGTACTCATTGGGGGCTTTAATAACCAATAAAGCATCAATGACAGTGGCGTTCAATGGCCTTAACCACATGGTAAAGACGTTATCCTTAACTTGATATCTCAACTCATCCAAACACTTTTCCCATAAAGATGACATGTTCATCTCTACCTCATTTATGCTCAATATTTACACTCAATCAAGCTCTACCCTTGTCTTATAACGGCATAATTTACCATAAAACAGCCTGTGGATAAACCTGTATTTATCTGTGGATAAGTCTGTGGATAAGTCTGTAAGCAATTTTCAAAAAAGACTTATACACATTTAATCCACAAGTTATCAACAGAGTATTCCACAAGCTAAGTTATTGATTTTAATAAGAAAAATCCACTTATCCACAGNNCTGTGGATAAGTGGATTTTTACCACCTTTCACTGCCATTAAAATCAACGTTTAACTTGATGGCAAACATCCAACAAACATCATCTGATTTTGTTGTCAACAGTACATTGTGCTAACAGATGACTGATAAAAATGATTGGTAAAAAACACAGAACCATCACGCAAACCATAACATGACGCAAACCATAACATGGTTGACACAGTAAGGCTAACATTGTTATTATATTAAGTTATTGCATTTATTTAACTAAATTGTTTGCTGAGTCATTGTTCACTCAATTGACAAAAATTGGATTGGCAAAAACTGGCAAATTTTTAGTGACAACCATACCAACGATTGTTTTAAAAATTTCAAAAGTTTTGAACTGACCACTCATACATTCTTTTTTCTCATATTTTTCTCACATATTACAGGTGACTTATGAAACGTACTTTTCAACCCAGCATCATAAAACGCAAACGCACCCATGGTTTCCGTGCACGCATGGCAACCAAAAAAGGACGTCAAGTATTGGCACGTCGTCGTGCCAAAGGTCGTCATCGTTTGACTGTGTAAATCACCTAACATCTGTTACCGATGTTATGATGACTGATGTTATGATTTAAAGTTACAAAAAGCGTCATCCATAGGGTGGACGCTTTTTTTATGTCAGTAGTTTTTATATTGGTCATGTCTTATTTTATTGATTCTAAATGATTATCTTATGATTACAGACAGCAACACATCACACCCCCACACATCACACACCTACCCAAAAGCTCATCGCCTATTAACAGCAAAACAATTTAAACGGGTGTTTGATATGGTTCAATTTAAAGCACATACCACACACTTACTGGCGTTTGTTGTCTGCAACGACCAAGAACAAGCTCGTCTTGGATTGGCAATCACCAAAAAAAAAGTGCCAACTGCCGTTGCTCGTAATCGTTTAAAACGACGCATCAGAGAAAACTTTCGTTTGTATCATAACTTGCCAGCCGTCGATATGGTGGTGATTGTCAAACAGTCGCCAAATCATGTTGCTGATGTGCAGTTGACTGCTGAAATCCAACTGTTGTTGCAAAAAATCAGCAAACGCTCATGCCTTAATGTGAGATGATATTGAGTCAATCATGAGCTTAGCACAAAACATATTATTGACTTTGATTCATTTTTATCAGCGGATAGTCAGCCCTATTTTACCTGCTCGTTGCCGATATTATCCAACGTGTTCACAGTATGGTATGCAAGCCATTCAATGGCATGGTGCTGTGTGTGGTGGTTGGTTGACCATCAAACGCATCAGCCGTTGTCATCCATTGGCTGGCTCGGGGGTGGATTTTGTGCCATTACCGTTACGTCGTTTTAAGTTTTATCCCGTTAAGTTTTTACATTCTACGGATAAATTTAAAGGGGTTTATCTGGAAAATTATCATTATTCTGCCATGCTCAATCATTGGTTGAGTGGTCGATTTGATTGATTTTGATGAATGATGCTTGCTTTTTTCTTATATCATTTGTCAATGAAATTTAGTAAAATGTCTGTCATTTTATTTACCAGTTTAATGGATACGTCAGTTGTGTTATTCATCTTGATGTCACACAATCATTACGTTAACCAGTCAACTGTAAGGTATCTTCATGCAAAAGATTTTACGAGTGCTGATTATCATTGCAATGCTCATCACTTCTTATTTATTGATATTGGCTTGGCGAGATGATTACGCCAATACCCCTACCAATCATGCCTCCACGACGCTGACAACTTCTAACACCAGTGACATTCCCAGTGATACGGCAGTTGCCAGTGGCGATATTCCTGCTGCCAGCATCGCAGGCACAGCGGTTACCAACGCCACACATGATGGTAATCAAGCCAATCAAGACAAAAATTTGATTCAGGTCAGTACGGATCTTTATGACATCAAAATTGACCCCATTGGTGGCGATGTGGTTTATGCTGCTTTAAAGCAGTACGATGCTACCTTAAATAGTAAGCAACCTTTTGTCTTATTAGAAAATAACCAAAACCGAGTTTATGTGGCTCAATCAGGGTTGATAGGTCAAAATGGCATTGACACGGCAGATGGTCGAGCCATTTATCAGACCACCTCTAATAATTATGTTTTAGGTTTGGGACAACAAACCCTGAGTGTGCCTTTAATTTACAAAACTGATGATGGTGTGACCATCACCAAGACCTATACCTTCACTCAAGGCAAATATCCGATTGAAGTCAGTTATAACATCAATAACGCATCTGCCCAGCCTTGGCAAGGACAGCTGTTTGCTCAGCTAAAACGTGATGACAGCAAAGACCCAGGTTTGGCTGATAAAGGCGCATTGAGCATGGCAACTTATCTGGGGGGTGCGTGGGGCACGCCAGATGATAGTTATAATAAGCTTAAATTCGGTGATTTTAAAGATGGTAAGCTGACTGCCAGCAGTCAAGAAGGCTGGGTAGGCATGGTTCAGCATTATTTTGTTTCTGCATGGACACCCAATAATTTTTCAGGGCAGTTTTTTAGCCGAGAGAATAATGCTGATTATTACATTGGTTTTAATAGTCAACCGCTGAGTGTGGCTGCTGGTAAACAAAATACGTTGTCTGCCACTTTGTATATAGGGCCAAAGGTACAAGAGAGCCTAAAAGATGTTGCCGAAGGCTTAAATAAAACGGTTGATTATGGTTTTTTATGGCCGATATCAAAAGTGTTGTTTGCTTTTTTACAAGGCATTCATAATCTTATTGGTAACTGGGGTTGGGCAATCATTGTTTTGACATTATTGGTGAAGATTGCCTTAATGCCCATCTCTAATAAAAGTTATTATTCCATGGCAAAAATGCGAGCCATCGCCCCTCGCCTGCAAGCACTTAAAGATGAATATGGCGATGATCGCATGAAAATGTCTCAAGAGATGATGAATATCTACAAAGAAGAAAAAGTCAACCCAATGGCAGGGTGCTTGCCCATTTTTTTGCAGATGCCAATTTTCTTAGCCTTGTATTGGGTGTTGGTTGAGTCGGTTGAGTTGCGTCATGCTCCGTGGATATTTTGGATACAAGATTTGTCGTCAATGGACCCTTGGTTTATCTTACCACTGTTAATGGGGGTGTCGATGTTCATACAACAGCAGTTAAATCCACAGCCCACCGACCCCATGCAAGCTAAGGTGATGAAAATCTTACCGATTATTTTTACGGTGTTTATGCTGTTTTTCCCAGCAGGTTTGGTACTTTACTGGACGGTTAATAACTTATTTAGCATGACTCAGCAACATGTTATCAATAAAAAAGTGGAAAAAGAGCAGGTGCAAAAACAGACAAAAACCGTTCGTTAACAGCTCTTATCCATCAAAAAATGACCGTCCATTTGGGCGGTAATTTTTTATGGTTTTATGCCATAAACATGCTTTACAAATGTTAAAATACAAATATTAATATATCCCAATGCCTAAAACATTCCAATTCACCGTTAATATGATTCAATAATTCAATGACCAAGCAAAATACCCAACTTATCCACCAGCAACCCACCATTGCTGCCATTGCCACTCCCATTGGTCGTGGTGGTGTTGGGGTGATTCGCCTATCAGGTGCAACTGCTCATCAAATCGCCAAACATTTAACCAAGCGTGAACATGATTTTACCCCCCGTCATGCCTATTTTTGTCGCTTTTATGATGATAAAGGTGTGGTTTTGGACGAAGGTTTGCTGTTGTATTTTAATGCTCCTTACTCATTTACAGGTGAAGATGTGATAGAGTTGCAAGGACATGGTGGAGCAGTGCTACAAAATTTATTGCTGGCTCGTGTGTTTGAGTTGGGAGCAAAGCAAGCACAAGCAGGTGAGTTTAGCTACCGTGCGTTTGATAATGATAAGTTAGATTTGCTACAAGCTGAAGCCATCAGTGATGCCATTGATGCTACCAGCGAAGCGGCGGCTTTATCTGCCATGCGGTCATTGACAGGTGAGTTTAGTGAGCAAATTAATCAATTGTTAACGCAACTGATTCATTTACGGCTACATGTGGAAGCTGCCATTGATTTTCCTGATGAAGAAGATGTGGATTTTTTGGCAGATGGGGCAATACGTCAACAGATTGATGCCATACAACATCGTTTGACTGCCGTGCTTGCCACTGCCAAACAAGGGCAATTACTTAAAGATGGCGTTCATGTGGTGTTGGCAGGTCGTCCTAATGCGGGAAAATCAAGTCTACTCAATCGCTTGGCAGGGCAAGAGCGTGCCATTGTTACTGATGTGGCTGGCACGACACGAGATACTTTACAAGAAACCATTACCATTAATGGCTTGACCTTACACTTAACGGACACCGCAGGCTTAAGAGACACAGAAGATGCGGTTGAACGCATTGGCATTGAGCGTGCAAAAGATGCCATAAATAAAGCAGACATGCTGTTGTTGGTGTATGACTTAAGCCGTGATGTTGATGCCTTGGCTGTTGCTAAAGAGCTGTTTGGACAACTGCCAAGTCCCAAGCGACTGCTATTGATTGGTAATAAGTTAGATTTGGTTGATGGTCAATCTTATGATGTTTCACATGAAACAT
>NZ_MUYT01000002.1:0-125396 GCF_002014765.1 Lwoffella lincolnii | reverse complement strand
ATGTTTCATGTGAAACATCACAAGGCATTGATGAGTTGACACGTCAGCTGTGTGATATGGTTGGTTTTCACCCATCTGAAAACAGCTTAATTGCTCGCACAAGGCATGTTGATGCCCTAAAACGTACGCTGAGCTTTGTCAATGAAGCTGATGAACAGTTGTCTGTGTATCATGCAGGTGAATTGGTGGCAGAAAGTCTTAGACAAGCTCAGCTTAGCTTAAGTGAGATTACAGGTGAATTTACTGCTGATGATTTATTGGGTAAGATTTTTGGCAGTTTTTGTATTGGCAAATAGACCATAGGACACCATCATGCATTGCCCTTATTGCAATACTCAAGATACCAAAGTCATTGATTCACGTTTGGCTGCCGAAGGGTCTCAGGTTCGCAGACGGCGACAATGCAATCATTGTCAGGAACGCTTTACCACTTTTGAGGTGGTTGAGGTGGTGATGCCACGCATCATCAAATCCAGCGGTAAAATTGAACCATTTGACGCTGATAAATTACGCCGTTCCATCATGCTACCTCTACAAAAACGCCCCATTACCATTGATGAACAAGATGCCATGATTAGCCGCATTGAAAAACGCCTAAGGCAAATGGGTGAACGTGAAATCTTAAGCAAAGTGCTCGGCGAGATTGTCATGAGTGAATTAAAGGAAGTTGATGATGTGGCGTATGTGCGTTTTGCCAGTGTGTACCGAGACTTTCAAGACATTGCTGCTTTTCAAAAAGAGTTGGCAAATATTCGCCCCGATATACAGTACTTAGACAATCGGCACCCAGATAAGCAATAAAGGTCATTCACATCCTTTCACAAACAGCCAAAAGGCAAACCATGATAACCAATCCACCCACCATCAACAGCGTCTTTGGTCAAAATACTTGCTCACAAGATGTGTATTATATGCACCTTGCCATCAGTGAAGCCAAAAAGGGCAGTTACACCACTCGTCCCAATCCCATGGTGGGGTGTGTGATTGTGAAAGATGGTCAGATTATTGGCATGGGTCATCACCCAAAAGCAGGTCAGCCACATGCCGAAGTATTTGCTTTGCGTCAAGCCCAAACCCAGTATCCAGATAAGCTCCATGGTGCGACAGCTTACGTTACTTTAGAGCCGTGTAGCCACACAGGTCGCACACCGCCATGTGCGTTGGCGTTGATTGACGCCAAAATTGCTCGTGTGGTGGTGGCAGGGCTTGACCCAAATCCTAAGGTATCAGGACGTGGCATTCATATGCTAAAGCGTGCAGGTATTGATGTCAGTGTGGGTGTGCTAAAAAAACAGGCAGAAAGCTTAAATAAAGGGTTTTTAAAAGCAATGCGTACCGCTTTGCCATATGTGCGATTAAAAATGGCAATCAGCCTTGATGGTCGTATCGCCATGGCATCAGGTGAATCAAAATGGATAACTGGCACATCCGCACGCCACGATGTGCAACATCTGCGAGCATTATCAGCTGCCATCATCACAGGCAGTCAAACCATCATTGATGATGATCCCAGTTTAACCGTTCGCTCAAATTCATTGGGCATTGATGCAGACATTGATGCCACACAAATACCACAGCCTAAAGTGGTCATATTAGACCGTCAAAAACGGCTAAATGCCAATAGCCCCTATCAAGTTTGTCAGCGTCATGATACCTTATTTTGGTCAGGTAACCTAACAGACTTATTAAAAAACTTAGTCAGCACTTATCAATGCTATGATGTGCTGGTAGAAGCAGGTGGCACAGTGGCAGGTGGTTTTATTGAGCAGGATTTGCTTGATGAGTTGATCATCTATCAAGCCCCTTGTTTGTTGGGTCATCATGGCAAAGCAATGGCAAAATTTTGTATTGATACGCTTGCTCAGCAAAAGCGATATGAGTTGATGTCTTATGAGCGTTTGGGACAAGACGTCAAATTAACATTACACGCCACGTCCATCACCCACAGTGGGTAAGTTTTCGGCAGTTGGCTCAACATGCTCAGGGTAAATTTGACACCTTGTGGATAACTTGCTAAAAATTTTGGTAAAACAGCGATGATTGGTTTCATGTGAAACATCACCAACCGTCATTTTTTATTAAAAAGTTGATGATATCAATGGTTTCATGTGAAACATCTGTGTGACTGACAATCGTCAATGCCCATCATGTTGTTCATGGTTAATCTGTGGATAACTTTGATAATGCGTGTTTAATTGACGTTGTTATGGGCTGATTATTTAAGTTATCCACAGGCAAATTTGATAATTTTGATTTGAATGAGAAAATAATATGTTTACAGGCATTATCGAAAGCACAGGCATTATTCAAAGCATTCAGCCCATTCAAGGTGATGCTCGTTTGATTATAGAATCATATGATTTGGATTTTTCTGATGTTAAGTTGGGCGACTCTATTGCCAGTAATGGCATCTGTTTGACTGTGGTGGATATGGATAAATCAGCCAGTTGCTATGCGGTTGATGTTTCACGTGAAACACTTGATAAGACCACTTTGCTTCACTGGAAAATTGGTGATGTTATCAATTTAGAAAAGGCGATGTTGCCCACCACTCGCTTTGGTGGTCATATGGTGTCAGGACATGTGGACGGTGTGGGTAAAGTCAGCACCGTAAAAAAAGACGCACGTTCTCTTTATGTTGAAATCAGCTTGCCAAAAGAGCTACAACGATACACCGCAACCAAAGGCTCTATCACCATTGATGGCATCAGCTTAACCACCAATTTGGTTAAAGATAATGTGGTGTGTCTGAACATCATTCCACACACAGCAGAGGTTACAAACATTGGCAAACATTGGCACCTAGGTGCTGATGTCAATATTGAGGTGGACGTGGTGGCACGCTATCTTGAGCGGTTGTTGATGGTGGAGAATCACGGCACATCACATCACTTAGGTACATTGACTGAAGCTTTTTTGGCGGATAATGGCTTTAAAAGATAAGGGCGCACCAAACACCAGTCGAGTTATTTTTCCGATTAGAAGTTATTTTAACCGTTTGTCTAAAAACAACTTTATTTATATTCTCATATGGCTTACGTTATGGTGTTATGTTCCTACTTGAGACAAGCAGTGTTGTCGTTATTGAGTAATAAAACAAAGGTGATATTTTTATGAAACATTCCATACATTCCATGCAATCACCCATAAAACTATCGGTCATTGCCATGGTGTCAGCAACGCTAATGGCGTGTGGTGGGGGAGGTGGATCTAATCCCACATCTTCTTCTACGTCAACAAAGCCATCAGAGCCATCAACACCATCAAATCACACATCTGATCTTTCTGTTGCCACCAAACCTACCAAGCCCAGTATACCTAGTACACCCAAAAAACCATCACCAACATCTCAAGATACCACCATAAATACAACCAACACGAACAAGCCATTAACGCCTATTTTAGGAGTATCAGAGGCAAGTCAACTAATAGATAAATCTGCCAGCTTAGCAGTATTGAATGAATGGAATATGCGTCGCATGCAATGTGGGATAAAAGCAGTCAAACCACAAGATAACCTACAAGATGCGTCTAATCAACATGCTGCTTATCTTGCCTATCTGTATACCAATGCTCAAATTCAAGGCTATGGCTATAATAGTCATGGTGAACATGAAAATAGATATTATATTCATGTAACTGGGAAGAAAAACCCATATTACCGAGGCATTCAACCAAGTGACAGGGCTAAATCTGCTGGTTATTTGTCTTTAATGCTTACAGAAAATCTTAGTAAGAGTTGGTCTTATTCTTCTTTAGGTCATTTTCAAGAAAACACTGACCATGCTGTGGTTATGTTGAATGGTTTATTGGCAGCTCCATATCACTTGGCTGGTCTTATGGATAGTCGCTGGACTCAGGGGGCTGCGTCATTGATTGCTTATACACCATATAAAACAGATTCTAAAAAGAATCGTGGTCATATATTAGAGACAATGGCTGGTATTCATCGTGATGATGCCAATCATCATACTACCATACAAGGAATAAATGGTGATGGTATCATTACCTATCCTTGTGAGGGAGTGACAAACACTCAGACAGCTCTTTATTCAGAAAGTCCGAATCCATTTCAAGGCACACGTGATCTGAATAAAAGACCAGTTGGACAACCCATATGGATAAATCACCCAACTGCCAATAACATTGTTGTGACCAACGTTAAATTCTTTGATATCCAAAGAAACATCTCGCTTAAAACCCATGAGCTGACAAAAGATAATGACCCAAATAAACGTCTTCGTGCCAATGAAATGTTCATCATTCCGTTGACTGATGACATCGCCCGTAACAGCTGTGATGCCAATGAATTAAAACTCTTAGGTGACAGTTTTAAAGCCAACAGTTGTGGTTTATATCCCAACACCAAGTATCAAGTCAGCTTTGACATCTCTGTAGATGGCAAACCTAAAACATCACATTCATTTACCTTTAGCACTGGCAAGACCAACTACGGTTAGTTAAGTAAAAAACCAGCAAGTAAAAACCCAAAACATAACCATAAAAACCGCCACAAAAAGGTTTGTGGCGGTTTTTATGTGGTGTTAGGTTTGCCAATCAACAAAATTTTTTAATAGTTGTAACCCTGCGGTGTGGCTTTTTTCTGGGTGGAATTGGGTGGCAAACAGATTGTCTTTGATGATACTGGCACAAAACGGCTGACCATAATCACAAGTAGATGCGGTTAAATTGGCATCATTGGGTTGACAGTAATAGCTGTGTATGAAGTAAAAGTGGGTATTTTCATGGATGTTTTGCCAAAGAGAATGTGTTAAATCCATATCGTAAATGGTGTTCCAACCCATATGTGGCACTTTAAGGGCTGTGTTATTGAAAGTTGTGTTATTGGCATTTGTGCAATTATCGTCAAAGCGTCGAACATGACCTGATAATATGCCCAATGCGGTTGTTCCATCATTTTCTTCTGATTCATCAAACAAGGCTTGCATGCCCACACAGATTGCCATCATGGGCTTATTAAACACCATTTGACGCACCATCTCATCAATGCCAGTCTCTACCATGCCTGCCATGCAGTCACGCATTGCCCCCACGCCAGGGAATACAATCTTGTCAGCTTTAGCAACTTGTCTTGGGTCGCAAGTTAGGCTGACATCAGCCCCCACACGGCTCAAGGCTTTCGCCACTGAATGCAGATTGCCCATGCCATAATCCAATAACGCAACTTTTGTCATTGCTTTATTTTCCTTTTATCATAAAGCTTTTTTATCATAAAGCGTCTTTAGTAGATGGTAGGGTATCTAAAGCTCTTTGGTCATATTCGCACGCCATGCGTAACGCTCTGGCAAAAGCTTTAAAGGCACTTTCAATCTGATGATGACTGTTCTTGCCTTTTAAGTTATCCAGATGCACCGTCATCATCGCATGATTGACAAAGCCAAAGAAAAACTCACTGAACAAGTCCACATCAAAACTGCCCACATGCGATCGAGTAAAAGCAATGTCCATGTGTAGCCCTGAGCGACCTGAGATGTCCACCACCGCACGGCTTAAGCTTTCATCAAGTGGGGCATAAAAATGCCCATAACGACGAATGCCTTTTTTATCCCCCAAGGCTTTAGCAAACGCTTGCCCTAAGCTGATGCCTGTGTCTTCAACACTATGATGGTCATCAATGTGGGTGTCACCTGTGCAATGAATGTCTAAGTCAAACAGACCATGACGCTTGATTTGCTCTAACATATGGTCAAGAAATGGCACACCTGTGTCAATCACCCCTTGTCCTGTGCCGTCCAGATTGACCTTGATGTTGATGTGTGTTTCAGCGGTATGACGCTCAACAGATGCGATGCGGTGGGCGAATTTGACAAGCGATTGAGTGGTTTGGGTTGTGTTTGCTGATGTCATAAAATGTCTCTAATCAATATACACCACTTCCAATGGCGGAAAACCGTTAAACTCAACTGATGAGTACGAGTTGGTATATGCCCCTGTGGTGAGCCAATAAATTCTATCACCAATCTCAAGCTCTTGTGGCAGTTTGTAGTTGGTTTCTTCATACATGATGTCGGTTGAATCACAAGTAGGACCTGCCAACACCACAGTACCTGCATCAGTGGACGTTTCCATTTTTGGCGTGTACACAGGGTATTTGATGGCCTCACCTAAGGTCTCAATCAATCCTTGAAACAGCCCCACATCGGTATATACCCAACGGGTCAAGTCGGTGCGAGATTTGCGAGAGATGAGCACCACTTCAGACACCAGCACACCACTGCCACCAACCAAAGAACGCCCTGGCTCTAAAATGATTTCTGGCATGTCTTCTTCATCTGCGTAATCTTCTGCCAAATAGCGGTTAATTTCATCGGCATAGACTTTAATGGGGTTGACTTCGCTGATGTAGTTGGTGGGAAAACCACCCCCTAAATTAATCATTTTAAGTTTAATGCCCTCTTCATACTTCATCCAGTCGGACATGTACTTGACTTTGGCTAGGGCATCGTCCCATGCGGCCACGTCTTTTTGCTGACTGCCCACATGAAAGCTGATGCCATAAGGCTCTAAACCCAATTGTTTAGCTTGTACCAAAAGGTCAATTGCCATATCAGGGTGACAGCCAAATTTACGAGACAATGGCCATTCAGCGGTTTCTGAACCTTGAACCAAGATACGGACAAAGATTTTTGAACCGGGGGCTTGTTCAGCAATATTTTGTAAGTCGGCTTTTGAATCAGTGGCGTATAAGCGGATACCTTTATCATAGGCATACTTAACATGGCTGGCTTTTTTGATGGTATTGCCATAAGAGATGCGTTCTGGCTCAACACCAACACTCAATACCCTATCTAACTCATAAATCGATGCACAATCAAAGTTAGAACCCAAACCTGCCAATAACTCAATCACTTCCACGGCTGGACTGGCTTTCATGGCATAGTGGATTTTGGCTTTGGGGAACAGCTCAACCATTTCTTCAAATTTGGTTTTGATGCGACTTAAGTCCACCACCAAAAACGGCGTTTGTCTGCCTTCAGAAGCTTTGGTGAATTTTTGCCATTGAGCTTGGTCAAAATATTGTTCTATTTTAATCATAAACACATTCCTTTTAACTTAAAGGCTTTGTTAAATAAAAATAAAAATTAATTAAAAACCAAACCAGCTTACATTAGCTGGCTTGTTTTTCTTTTTCACGTTGTTTGACCACTTTACGCACCTTATCTCTGGCGCGAGATTGTTTAAGCGTAGACAGATAATCGATAAACAATACGCCATTTAAATGGTCGATTTCATGTTGAATGCACACCGCCAATAAGCCTTCAGCTTCTTCTTCAAAGGCATGACCATCTTTATCTAAGGCATTAATTTTGACTTTGGTTGGGCGGTCAACGCTGTCATACACATCAGGGACAGACAGACAACCTTCTTCATAAGGGGCTTTTTCCTCTATCAATGGCGTTACTTTTGGATTAATGAACACTCTTGGGGCATGACGCTCTTTGGATAAATCCATGACAATCAGTTGAATATGACGGTCCACTTGCGTGGCAGCAAGCCCAACGCCATTGGCTTCATACATGGTCTCAAACATATCTGCTATCAATGTTTGTATGTCAGCATCGACTGTTTCTACAGGTTTGGCAATGGTACGCAAGCGTGGGTCTGGATAGTTTAAGATGGGAAGTAGAGCCATAATATTACCTAATAAAAAAAAGATGAATCATTAAAATCAGCCCATATTATAAAAAAAAATGACACAAATAACAAAAATCTTGCCATCTTAAAAAAAGGTGGCAAGAGGCTTATGATGACTTTGCTATATAACTGTGTTTAAATAACTGTGCTGATGATAACGGCAAACTGATTAAAGGAAAAATCAATACCAATAAAGCCTTGTTCACACTGTCAGCAGATGTGGACACGGAAACAACGGACACAGTGGATATGGCGGTTAATACATTAAAACCATTAACACCACCAAAACTTAAGTACAAAATCAACCAATCACAAAATAAGCTAAGTACGAATACCTAACCAATACGACGCTTTCCTGTGATGAATTCATAGGCAAATAATAAGATAATCGCCCCAATCACAGAAAATATCAAACCAACCATACCGCCATCAGCACTGATGCCAAGAACACTTGCCAATAGTCCGCCAACAAACGCACCAGCAATACCCAATATGATGGTCATCACCCAACCCATGGCATCTCTACCAGGTTTGATGGCTCGGGCAAGCAGACCTGCCACCAAACCAATGATTAACATCCAAATAAAACTCATCATGGTCATCACTCCTGTATTATCATGTTTTATTGGTTGGTTTCCACCAATGTTGGTTTTTACCAATTCTTAATAAGGTTCTTAAATGTTGTTGGGACATACTAGCACATGCGTCATCATCATTCATATTGATATTGATTGTCTATTATGATGATTAAGCAAGATTATGGTAAGTTTATGGTAACTTATGTTAACTTAAGTATCTGTTTTGAGTGCTTGCTTTAAGTGTCTGCCTTAAATGTCTGGGTATGGGTTTGTAACGCCCGAACCAATCGCCCATGAATGCCTTCAAAATCCCCATTTGACATGATGATTACCGCATCATCATCACCAATATTTTTGCAAACATAACGGATAATCTCGTCGGTCGTGGTCATCACCTGCTGATTAACAGCATCGCCAATGGCATCAACCACTGACCAGCCTAAATTGGCAGGTTGATACCAAATCACATGGTCAGCAAGACATGCAGATGGGGCAAGCAAATTTTGATGTGTGCCAAGTTTCATGGTGTTAGAGCGTGGCTCAATGATTGCCCAGATGTTGCGTTTGGGGCGGTTGGTAAAGCGTTTTTTTGCCCCATCAAGCGTGGTTGCTATCGCCGTTGGGTGGTGGGCAAAGTCATCATACACGTCAATGGTGTGTTCACCTTTATGAATTGTGCCGACCAGTTCCATACGGCGTTTGATGCCTGCAAAGTTGCATAGGGCTTCACAGGCTGTTTCAATGCTTACTCCCACATGATGGGCAGCCACAATGGCAACTAAGCCATTATTGACACTATGTACACCGCTCATTGACCATTCAACACGACCGACCGTATCACCATGTTTCACATGAAACACTGAGCCATCTTCTTTAACCAATTTGCCTTGCCAGTCAATTTGTTCATTGGTTTGTTCATTGCCAATGTTAATATCAGTGTCAATGCCTGTCCGCCAAATCGGTGTCCAACAACCCTTATTAATGGTGTGTTCTAGGCTTTCACTATGGCTTGGCATGATGATGCGACCACTTGATGGTATCATGCGTATCATGTGGTGAAATTGAGTTTGAATGGCTTGCAAATTGGGAAATATGTCGGCATGGTCATATTCTAGGTTGTTTAAAATCACGGTGGTGGGACGATAATGCACAAACTTAGACCGCTTATCAAAAAACGCACTGTCGTATTCGTCCGCTTCAATGACGAAATAACCATCTTGGTCATCTGTTGAGTTTTTGCCCAAATAACTGCTGTAAGCAAAGGTGTTTTGCAAGCGTGTGTCATCGGTGCTTACCAATGGCACACCACCAATCAAAAATCCTGTATCAATCCCTGCATAATGTAAAATCCACGCAAGCATGGTGGTGGTGGTGGTTTTGCCATGCGTACCTGCCACTGCCAACACATGACGGTATTGCAAGACATGCTCTGCCAAAAACTGCGGTCCTGATGTGTAAGGAATGCGTGTGTTTAACAGATATTCAACCGCATCAATGCCCCGTTTCATGGCATTACCCACAATCACCAAATCAGGAGCAGGCTGTAGATGGCTTGCATGATGGCCTTGCATAATCTCAACCCCTGCTTGCTTAAGCTGAGTGGACATGGGTGGATAGATATTGGCATCTGAGCCTGTTACCGTGTGTCCTAGCTCTTTTGCCAATAAAGCAAGAGACCCCATAAACGTGCCACAAATCCCTAAAATATGAATGTGCATATCAGCATCTCAATATGTTTCAATACGTTGTAAAAATTCAATGCGTTGTCAATTAATACGTTGTCAAAATGTCCATTGTAATCAAAGTTCAACAATAAACAAACAATAAAAAAGCCAGCAAACTGCCAGCTTTTTGTTCACTGTGATTTTTAATAACGCTAATTTTTGATACTATGACAAAGTAACGTCATGTTTAAAAAAACATGTTTAAAAAGTAACGCCTAAAAAGCAACGTTTAGATACCTGCCGCTGATTTAAATGCGGCTTCATCGAAGTCATCGCCATGGGTAACCACGATACAGTTGTCCAAATTGACGTTAACAAACTTAACGCCTTGCACATTTTCAGTCTTTTTAACGATTTCATCGGCTTTATCTTTATCAGAAATTTTTACATCAAATTTGGTCTGTGACATACACTGTTCCTTGTAATTGATAAAATTTGTTAAGAGTGATTGAGTTAAGAGTAAGAGTGGTTAGTGGTTAAAGCATAAAAACCAACTCTTTATCAGAATAACAAATACCATCACAAAATACCATCCATTCCAACCCATCATCTTACCGTTTGTCTAATCATCTTACCGCTTGTCTAATAAGCAACATAAAGTTGCACAACCACAACACACCTTAACCTGTCATGACTCACAAAATTGATAAAAATAAATTTATGCAACAAAATACCCCTATTATCTTGAAAATCTGCCCCATGACCATTATCAATACAAACAACACAACCACTGTCCATCACCTGCCCACCATTTGTTTTCCCAGCAAAGTGATGAATAAGCCAAGCGATAAGTAGGCGGTATAATGATAGTTAAGTCAAAATGACGGTATTTAATAAACAGTATTTAATAAACAGTATTTAATAAACAGTATTTAATAAAACGACAGTTAGTCCACAGTCCACAGATGACATTTGGTCAAAAAAGGAGCAATCATGAATGACACCACCCCCAAAAACCAGCAAGCACAACATCTAAACGAGCCATCTGCCAATCATAGCAACCTAGATGAACAAGCGACCGTGCTGGAGCAAACCATCAATGAATTTGATCCACAGCACAACCAAGATGATGATACCATCAAAAACAACATCGACTTAGATACCTTTAAAGCTCGCATTGCTGAGCTAGAAAGCGAAGTCAAAGCCGCTAAAGAAGGGCAAGCTCGTGCCAATGCTGAGTCTTATAACGCCCAAAAACGCATGGAACAAGAAACAGATAAAGCCAAAAAATTTGCCTTGCAAAAATTTGTAAAAGAGCTGTTAGAAGTGGTAGACAACCTAGAGCGAGCCATCATCAGCGTACAAAATGATGATAATGCCGATGATGCCATCATGGATGGGGTGAAGCTTACTCATAAGTCCTTATTAACCGTATTAAACAAACATGGCGTCGAAGTGGTTGACCCACAAGGTGAAAAATTTAACCCTGAATATCATGAAGCCGTGGGCATTGACACTGATGCTGATGCTGATATGGTGGGCGAAGTGTTACAAAAGGGCTATACCTTAAATGGTCGCTCTGTCCGTCCTGCCATGGTAAAAGTAGGTGGGTAAAAAAAAGTAGGTGGGTAAAAAAGGGATAAAAATTAGAATGAAAATAACAAAAATATTGTTTTACCCCTTGAAAAAATCTGTAAAAAACCGATATAGATAAGCAAGCAAAAACGATGAAAGTTCTTTTTTAAAAGTTCTTTTTCATCAGTAAAATGAAACATCAGTGATTAAACAGTTATTAAAAAAATACGGAGAATTTATTATGGCGAAAGTCATTGGTATTGATTTAGGCACAACCAACTCATGCGTGTCAGTGATGGAGGGTGATAAGGTTAAAGTCATTGAAAATGCTGAAGGGGCAAGAACCACCCCATCTATTGTTGCCTTTAAAGATGGTGAAACCCTAGTTGGGCAATCTGCCAAGCGTCAAGCCGTTACCAACCCAACCAACACCTTATTTGCTGTTAAGCGATTGATTGGTCGTCGTTTTGATGACAAAGTGGTACAAAAAGACATTGGCATGGTGCCATATAAAATCGTCAAAGCCGACAATGGTGATGCGTGGGTAGAAGTCAATGGTAAAAAACAAGCACCACCACAGATTTCTGCTGAAGTATTAAAGAAAATGAAAAAAACGGCAGAAGACTACCTTGGTGAAAAAGTAACCGAAGCGGTGGTTACTGTGCCTGCTTACTTTAACGACAGCCAACGCCAAGCCACTAAAGATGCAGGTAAAATTGCAGGCTTAGATGTCAAACGCATCATCAACGAGCCAACCGCTGCCGCCCTTGCCTATGGCATGGACAAAAAACAAGGTGATAAGACCATCGCTGTCTATGACTTAGGTGGTGGTACGTTTGACGTGTCCATCATTGAGATTGCCGATGTGGACGGTGAACAGCAGTTTGAAGTACTCTCAACCAACGGTGATACCTTTTTAGGTGGTGAAGACTTTGACTTGGCGTTGATTGATTATTTGGTTGAGGAATTTAAAAAAGAGCAAGATGTTAACCTAAAAGGTGACCCACTTGCCATGCAACGTCTAAAAGAAGCGGCTGAGAAAGCCAAAATTGAGTTATCATCAGCTCAAAGTACCGAAGTCAACCTACCTTATATCACCGCAGACAGCTCAGGTCCTAAGCACTTGGTGGTTACCATCAGCCGTGCCAAGCTTGAAAGCTTAACCGAAGAGTTGGTACAGCGTACCATTGCCCCTTGTAAAATCGCATTGGAAGATGCTGGCTTATCAGCAAGTGATATTGATGATGTGATTTTGGTCGGTGGTCAGACTCGCATGCCTTTGGTACAACAAAAAGTACAAGAATTCTTTGGCAAAGAGCCACGCAAAGATGTCAACCCAGACGAAGCGGTCGCCATGGGTGCTGCCATTCAAGGTGCGGTGTTGTCAGGAGATAAGACAGATGTGTTGCTACTTGATGTCACACCATTGACTTTAGGCATCGAGACCATGGGCGGTGTGATGACACCAATCATCGAAAAGAACACCATGATACCCACCAAAAAATCACAAGTGTTCTCAACCGCTGAAGATAATCAGCCTGCGGTAACCATTCAGGTGTATCAAGGTGAGCGTAAAATCGCTGCCCAAAACAAGTTGTTGGGTAACTTTAACCTAACTGACATTCCACCTGCACCCCGTGGCATGCCACAAATTGAAGTCACCTTTGACATCAATGCTGATGGTATTATGAACATCTCTGCTAAAGATAAAGGCACAGGTAAAGAGCAAAGTATCCAAATCAAAGCCGATTCTGGTCTATCGGACGAAGAAATTGAGCAAATGGTGCGTGATGCTGAAGCCAATGCGGCAGAAGACGAGAAATTTGCTAAGCTTGCTCAGGTGCGTAATGAGGCTGATGGGCGTATCCATGCGGTACAAAAAGCCATCAAAGATGCTGGTGATAAGGTAACAGAACAAGACAAGCAATCTGTCGAAGATGCCATTCGTGAGCTTGAGCTTGCCACCAAAGAAGATGACCATGATGACATCAAGTCAAAACTTGAAGCCTTGGATAATGCCTTTTTGCCTGTGAGCCAAAAAATCTACGCTGGAGGTGAAGGTGCTCAAGGGGTTGACCCAAGTCAATTTGAGCAACAGGCAGGGCGTGCAGATACGGGCAATGCACAAAATGATGATGTGGTGGATGCAGAGTTTACCGAGGTTAAAGACGATAAATAATCTGTTTTGTTGCAGCAATTTTGGTAAAGAACATGTCTTTGAAAAATGTATTTTTAATGAAAAACGCATCTTAAGGGGTGCGTTTTTTTATGGTGCTGGTGTCATGACAGTAACACAGTAACAATGACAATGGTAATGGTAATGTGTGGTGAGACATCACCTACTATCACCTATTATCACCATATGCCACCACTATGGATACCTTGTTTTGGTGAGGTGGATAAGGCAGAATAGACAAGTAGACAAAGCAGACTAAATAATAATAAATAGGACAGACGGTAACGCAAAAGGCAGTTGTGAATGAGACCAGTACGCACGATTTACGGTGGTTTTTTTTATTATATGTTGTCCATCATGGTGTTGGTCGGAGCGTATTATTATGTGTGGATTGCCAAGGCAAGACAATACCAAGTCGAACAATCTAAGCTGATTTATGCGTTGATGTCACAAACTGCCTTGGTCATCGATGCTGAAATTGTTAAGCGTTATCAACAGGTTGCAATGACCGATACTAAGAGCATAAAAACGCAATACGTCAATATTCTTAGCCACTTGCAAAAATCATCACCTCTACAAGGCAGCACTTTTAATATTCATTTAAGTCAAAATCACTCTCTTAAGCCACAAGCGACCATCAATTTAAGCCACCAAGGATTAGATAATCAGTTTGATGATTTGTCTCAGATTGCTTTTTTTAAACAAAAACATGCTAAACAAAGTCATGATGCTTATGTCATCGATGGTGAACAGCTCACAGGCTATATTCCGTTGTCTTTTGGTTATGGCATCATGGTGCAGGTTAAGCATCGTCCCATTGATTATCAGCCACAGGCGTTGGGGTTTTGGTTGCCGATTATGTTGGCGTTACCACTGTTGTTATTGGGGCTTTATGTGTCATGTCATCGTAACCGACAATGGCAAATGGTGATTGACGATGCCCATGCGATTGCATCGCCACAGTCGCCTTTATCTTATCAATGTTTGTCGATGCCAAATAAGCATTTGGGTGATGCGTTTGACGGCTTATCCACCGCATTCAGTCGTCTTTTTTTGCAGACACAGCGTCAGCGTCGTGCTTTGCTTGTTAACAAAAGATTGACTCAGCGTTTGATGGAACATGCTCCCATTCCCATGGCGTTGGTGTGTCGCAGTGGGCATATTGGCTATGTGAATGCTCAATTCCGTAACGTGTTTCATTTGGAGGTTATCGATGATGCCAAGCGGTATGTGAGTGATTTTATCATGGGGGCAGACAAATCGGCACAAAGATTCATTAATCATTTGACAGACGTGCCATTATCTAAGCAGGCGATGGTGGTGGGATGCTTTGATAAGCGTCATTATCTGCTTAACATGAATCCGTGGTTTTCTGAGCATGGGCAGATGCAGGGCATCATGGTGAGCTTTACTGATGTGCATGAGTTGGTTATTAAGACAGCTGATGATACGCAAGTGATTGAGCAACTCAGTGCTCGTTTGTCATCGTTTGACAAACTTTGGTCAATGATGGGGCATGAGTTAAGAACGCCTTTGTCGGGTATTTTGGGCATGCTGGAGTTGTTTGGTAAAGACAGCTTAAACAATGAACAAAAAGAAGCCTTTGCGACGGTTGAGCGGACGGCAGAGAGCATGCTGGGCATGCTCAATGACATGCTAGACATGGCAAAGATGGATGCAGGTAAATTACAAATTAATTACGAAATCACTGACATCTTGACCTTGTGTCGGCAAGTGTGTGAGCTGATGGTTGGTAATGCACGCAAGCAGGGCATTGAGCTGTTGTGTTATTTTGACACCAGTTTTCCCAGATACATCAGCACAGATTCGGTACGATTGCGTCAGGTGCTGATGAATCTGTTGGGTAATGCCATTAAGTTCACAAAAACAGGCTATGTTGCGTTAATCATCAGTTATGATGAACTGCCAACTGATGAGCAACACACAGCAGGCAAACAGCACACAGCAGACAAACAAGAAGATGGCAATCAGCCTTGGCTTAGGTTCTCAGTACAAGATACGGGCATTGGCATCAGTCAAGAAGAACAACGCCATTTGTTTACCTTTTTTAATCAAGCCAATAACAGCATCAGCAGTCAATTTGGTGGCACAGGGCTGGGGCTGGCGATTTCTAAAAGCTTTGTCCAAATGATGCACGGTACGCTTAAACTGACCAGCATTGTGGGTCAAGGCAGCGATTTTAGCGTCTATTTGCCTTACCAACGTCATAACCAGCCTGTCTATCAATTTTCGACTGATTTTACGGGAATTGGCTTATATGTCATCAGTAGTCAAGCCATTAGTGGCAAATATTTGACACAAATTTTTAATGACATGGCATTGCCTGCGTTTGTGCGTGTGGGCATCAATGACAAAACCTTAAGCGATATTACAAACAAACAACAACAAGTAGATGGTACATTAAAAAGCGTGCTGTTGATAGAACATGAAGCACTGAATGACACATCATTGACACTGCTTAGTCAATTGCCCGATTATCAAAACATGGCAAAGATATTACTGAGCATGCAACCTGAACGCATGGTTGGCTTGAACTTACTTGATGAGTTTGATGGTTTTTTAAATAAGCCGTTAGACATCAGTGATTTGGTGTCTGAGTTAATGCGATTGACCCGACCAAATCAATATTTTGACAGTGTGGATACCCGACTGTCTGCCGTACAGACGCAGTTTAATGCCTTTATGGAACGCCATGCCCAATCTAACTTAATCCAATCTGACTTAATCCAATCTAATTTAGCCCAAGAGCAAGAAAACCAAAGTCAAGACCATCAAAGCACACACGCCATCATCGCCAATATTCGTCCCAATGTGCTGTTGGCAGAAGACAACCCCATCAACCAAACGGTGGCAAAAAAAGTACTCAATAAACTGGGCTATGACGTCATTGTTGCTAACAATGGGCAAGAAGCATTGGAATTATTGGCAAAACATCGGCAGAAAATCGCCTTGGTACTGATGGATTGTCGCATGCCAATCAAAGATGGGTTGACCGCATCTCAAGAAATTCGCCAAAAACGTGACAGCATTCCTATCATCGCTTTAACCGCTAATGCCAGCGATGAAGACCGACAATTATGCCTAAAAGCAGGCATGAACGACTTTTTAACCAAGCCCGTCAGAGTGCAAAATCTAGAACCGTTATTGAATAAGTATGACTTACAATCTAAGATATCCAAACATTAAAACTTAGGATACAAGAACTTAGGATACAAAAACTTAGGATAC
Source organism: Lwoffella lincolnii (assembly GCF_002014765.1). Taxonomy (GTDB): domain Bacteria; phylum Pseudomonadota; class Gammaproteobacteria; order Pseudomonadales; family Moraxellaceae; genus Psychrobacter; species Psychrobacter lincolnii. Next base: position 108,498 of record NZ_MUYT01000002.1, on the reverse strand, counting down.
AAAAATTGTGTGGACATTGAAATTTGGGCATCAACATGACATATGACATCAGCCACATCAGTTAAATTCGGCATCAGTTAAAGTTAGGTTAAATAAAGTTAAATTAAATAAAGTTAAATTAAATAAAGTTAAATTAAATAAAGGTAAGCGTTATGAATTCAAGCCCACCTGTTAGCACCTTACAAGCAAAAACCGCCCAAGAAAAAACCAAAAAAACTCGAGTGGTATTTGCAGGCACGCCTGACTTTGCTAAAGTTGCCTTACAAACCTTAATTGACCATCAACATCAGCTAAACATTGACATCATCGCTGTCTATACCCAACCTGACCGCAAGGCAGGGCGTGGACAAAAGCTGACTGCAAGTCCTGTTAAAGAATTGGCCCTTGCCCATCATATTCCTGTGGAGCAACCTGTCAGTTTTAGCCTAAAGTATCAACCAGACAATGGCATCAGTGGTCAAGTTTCACGTGAAACATTGGCAAATTACCGCCCTGATGTGATGGTTGTCGCAGCGTATGGTTTGATTTTACCACTTGGTGTGCTCAACATGCCCACCTTTGGTTGTCTAAACATTCATGCTTCTTTGTTACCACGTTGGCGTGGGTCAGCCCCCATTCAACGAGCCATTTTAGCAGGTGATGCTAAAACAGGCATTACCATCATGCAAATGGCAAAAGGACTGGATACAGGTGATATGCTATATCAAGTGGGTTGTGAAATCACCGATACCGACACCACCCAAACCTTGCATGACAAACTGGCACAATTAGGTGGCAAAGCGATTGTTACTGTGTTGGCAGAGTTGCAAAATTATCAAGAAAATGCTCAAAAACAAGAAGACACGGTTGCCAACTATGCCAAAAAAATCACCACCGAAGAAGGCAAAATAAACTGGCAAGAAGATGCTTTCACCATTCAACGTCATATTCGAGCGTTAAATGCCTTTAGTTATTTGGATAACGATAAAGACCACAATGCACGAATAAAAATACTGGAAGCCAAGCCCATTAAGCCTGAGCAAACCACCACCTATCCAGCAGGATATGTGGTGAGTGTGGGGCGTAATGCGATTTTGATTGCTTGTGGTAAAGGAGCAGATGGTATGCAAAGGCTAATTAACATCACCAAAATGCAATGGGCAGGTGGTAAACCACTCACTGCCGAGCAAATTGCCAATGGGGATAAGTTAAATGATGGAGATATGTTTGTATGATGTGCCACAATGCTCCCAGCATGTCGTCTAATCCTTCGTCTGGCACCTTGCTTAGTACTCGTGCCAAAATCATTATAATCCTTGAGAAAATCCAACAAGGTCAATCGCTTGCCACATTATTGAATGATTTACTAGGTAGCGTATCGCCCCAAGATAAAGGGTTTGCTCATGAATTGTTACTTGGCACACTGCGTCAATGGTGGGCATTGTCTCGCATTGGCGAGGGCCTGATTGAAAGAGAGGTCAGTGATAAAGGTGTTTGGGCAGGTTTGAATATTGGTTTATACCAACTATTATATATGGATACGCCCGATTATGCAGCGATTGGTGCAACGGTTGAAGCGATAAAGCAACTGAATAGAGGTTACGGTGCAGGGCTTGTCAATGCGATTTTACGAAAAGTACAAAAAAACCCTGCTAAATTCCACAAAAAAATCACCAAAAACCACAGTTTGCCCAACTGGCTTGCCCAACAGCTTAAGCAAGATTGGGGTGAGTATTATGGTGAATTGGGGCAAGCATTACGCCAATCTGCCCCGATTTTTTTGCGAGTCAATGCCCAATTTAGCACCATGGCTGATTATGCCAAACTGCTGAATGAACAAAACATCAACTTTGATATTGTCACAACAGGCTTTAATGACACCCAAGCCATACGCCTAATTGATAACGTTAAAATCACCCAATTACCTCATTTTAATGATGGCTGGGTCAGTATACAGGATTTGCATGCCCAGCTTGGTGGTTATATTTTGCATGAATTGCCATTAGCAAAACCGATGACATTACTAGACACTTGCACGGCTCCAGGGGGGAAGTTGACTCACTTATTAGAGTTGTTTCATGTGGAACAATTTGCACAAGTTGTTGCACTTGATAATGATAAAGAACGTCTAAAAAAAGTGGGTGAAAACCTTGAGCGATTGCAGTTACAGAATAAAAAAGTAACATTGGTGTGCGATGATGCCACCACCTTTGTTGTGGATGCGCCCTTTGATGTCATTGTGTTAGATGCTCCATGTACTGCCACAGGGGTGATACGTCGACACCCTGACATTGCCCTACTTCGTACTGAACATGATGTGGCACAAACGGTGAGCTTGCAACGGCAAATTTTGGCAAATTGTTGGCAAAATTTGGCGGTTGGGGGGTATTTGTTGTATATTACTTGTTCGTTATTAAAAGCAGAAAACGAACAGCAAATCCAAGTTTTTTTGAGCAAAAATCAAAATGCTGATGTGGTGGATTTTGTGTTGAATTTAAATAACCAAATCAAACGAGACATTGGTTATCAATGTTTACCCATTAACCCCAATGGCGGTGATGGGTTTTATTATGTGTTGTTAAATAAAAGAATGTGATAATGTGTTGGCGACGATGTGTTTGGGCAACCACAGCAAACCGACCACAGTAAGCCATCAATGGTATGAACTTTAATTAATCATTGGAAAATCAAATGCACTATATCAGCACCCGTGGCAATACCGAAAAAATGTCATTTAGTGATGTGTTACTGATGGGACTTGCCCCAGATGGTGGCTTGATGCTCCCTGAGAGCTACCCACAGATTGATGATGCCACGTTAACTCAATGGCGTGAACTTAGCACCACAAAAACAGGGTATCAAGACTTGGCTTTTGAAATTATGAGCTTATTTGCCACTGACATACCAAAAGTGGACTTAAAAAATTTGATTGACAAAACTTACACTGCCCAAACCTTTGGTACAAATGACATCACGCCCATTCGTACATTAAAAGATGGCATCAAAATTCTTGAATTGTCCAATGGCCCAACGTTAGCCTTTAAAGACATTGCCATGCAGTTTTTGGGTAATGCCTTTGAATATGTGCTAAAACAAAAAGGCGAACGTCTGACCATCATCGGTGCAACATCAGGCGACACAGGCAGTGCCGCTGAATATGCCTTGCGTGGCAAAGACAACATTGAAGTGTTTATGATGTCGCCGTATGGCAAAATGAGTGCGTTTCAGCGAGCCCAAATGTATGGCTTAGACGATAAAAACATTCATAACATTGCCATTAAAGGCATGTTTGATGACTGTCAAGACATTGTCAAAGCCTTACAACAAGATGCCAACTTTAAAGCCAAATATGACTTAGGCACGGTCAATTCCATCAACTGGGGACGTATCTTGGCTCAAATCGTGTATTATTTTAAAGGCTATTTTGCCAGTACCACCGATAATGGTCAAAAGGTCAGTTTTTGTGTGCCATCGGGCAACTTTGGCAATATTTGTGCAGGACACATTGCTCGTGAAATGGGCTTGCCCATTGGGCGACTAATTGTGGCGACCAATGAAAATGATGTCTTGAATGATTTTTTTACCACAGGAAAATACACCCCACGCACCGCTGATAAGACTTATGTGACATCTAGCCCATCAATGGACATCTCTAAAGCATCTAATTTTGAGCGATTTATTTATTTGTTGTTAGACAAAGATGGTGAAAAATTAAGCCAACTTTGGGCAAATGTGAACAGCGGGCAAGGTTTTAACTTAAAAGAGTTATTAGAAAATATTAACAATAAATACGGCTTTGCGTCAGGTAAATCCACCCACGCCGACCGCATTGCCACCATTAAATCTGTCTATGAAAGTGATGATGACTTACTGGACCCACACACGGCAGACGGCGTGAAAGTGGCTCGTCAAGTGCGTCAAGATGATGAAATCATCATCTGTGCTGAAACCGCACTGCCTGCTAAATTTGCTCAAACCATCAATGAAGCGGTGGGTGAGATTGACATTCCTAGACCTGAGCATACCAAAGGCATTGAAGCCTTGCCACAGCACGTTACGGTATTGGACAATGATGCCCAGTTAGTGCGTGAGCAGATTGAGAAGTTTGTCGTGGCGAAATGATGGGCAAAAATTGAATTTTTAGCTAAAAAATGGCTCATTTTGTCAGTTTGTTGCCAAATCTTGCTGATATTATGTTATTGTTAGACGATATGTAAATGAGATACAATGTTTATTTGGTCATGATTGCAATGATTCCAGTTCAGTTTCATTTTATGCTCAATGTCATTTTATGATGGATACAACAATGAAAAACACCGCTCGCTTTGTTAAAAAAATGCTTACTGGCAGTGTCATGGCAGCCACGTTGCTGTCAGCCATTCCTGCTCAAGCGGACAATCCCCCACCGACCTTTAAGGCAGATGCCCCCAACCGTTATGTGGTAAAAAAAGGCGATACCCTTTGGCACATCTCGGGGCGTTACCTTGAAAGCCCTGCTCGTTGGCGTGAGATTTGGGCAACCAATCCACAGATTAAAAACCCCCATCTTATCTACCCCGGGGATATTTTAATTTTGTGTGTCATTCGTGGTGAGACCATGGTTGGCATTGATACAGGTGAAGGCTGTGCAGGGGTAGAAAAACACGTTACAGGTCAAGTTACCCAAACCCCTCAAGTTACCCAAACCCCTTCTGTTGTTGTTACTGATGTTGCCAATAGCATTCCTGCCATTCCGTTATCTACCATTCGTCATTGGTTGGATAAGACCGTCATCGTCGACCCAACCAATTATGAAGCCACACCGTATGTCTTGGCATCTAAAAATCGCAATCTGCTTACCGCAGAAGGGGATAAAATCTATGTCAAAGGTGTTCCGTTAATTGTTGGTCAAAGATATGGTGTGTATCGTGAAGGTCAGCCGTATGTAGACCCATTAACCAATCAAGTCATGGGCTTAGAGGTTACACAAGTGGCATCAGGCATCGTTACTGATGTGGCGAGCAATGGCATATCTAGCCTACAGTTGCTAAAAAACTATGATAAAGAAGTGCGTGAAGGTGATCGTGTCTTTGTCGAATTGGGTAATTTTGTTCCTCCTGTGTTTAATCTTCGTCCTGCTCAAGTCAGCCGTGGCGGTCGTATTTTAAGGGTGATGGATTCTATCAACTATGCTGGGCAAGGCAGTGTGGTGTCTATTAACTTGGGTGCACTACAAGGGGCAAATCCTGGTGATGTGCTGACGGTTTATCGCAGTGGGGCATTGGTGCGAGACATACGAGATGATGACGCAACAGTGCGCCTACCCAGTGAGCCTGCTGGCAACGTGATGATATTTAAAACATTTGATAACATCAGCTATGCGTATGTGCTTGACTCAACAGTGCCGTTAGATGTGGGTGATAAGTTATTGCCACCACCTTATATTTAAGTATTTAATCATCACATTGCCATTTACTCCCATGTCGCATCAATCGGGCAGATAATGTTATCTGCCTTATTTTTATGTTTTTATGGCATATTTTTGATAATGGTTTTGATTTATGACAGTGATACTCACCCATCAACAGCAAGCGATATTGAGCCTTTGGCAACAAGTCAATGCGTCATTGACTGCCTATCACAAACTATTGACCCATTTTGGGTCAGCAAGGTCGGCTCTTGATGCTGGTGGGCAGGCTTGGGCAAAGATTGGCATTCATGCCACACATGTGGCTCGCCATCAAGACACAGATAAAAGTCAGCAGGTGTTAGAGCAGATTGAGCGGTCTGTTTATCAAGGTGAGTATCAGCTAGTCTTTGCTGATGGCAAAGATTATCCTCAACAATTAAGCCATCTATATGACCCACCACCGTTGCTGTTTGTCAAAGGCAACGTAGCACGCTTGCAAGATGCCCAAATTGCCATTGTTGGCAGTCGCAAGCCCACGCCACACGCACAAAAAATCACCTTTGACATGGCACAATATTTGGCTGAGCGGGGCTATGTCATCACCAGTGGCTTGGCTCAAGGGGTAGATAAGCAAGCTCACCTTGGGGCGTTAGAACAAAGTTCACCTGAACAACTTGGACGCACTGTGGGTGTGATGGGCACTGGCATTGATGTCTGTTATCCCAGCAGTCATGCTTTGCTGTTTGAGCGTATTGTTCAGACAGGGGGCTGTTTGGTAAGTGAGCTGTTACCCAGCACTCCCGCCAGTAAGCACACCTTTCCACGGCGTAACCGTTTGGTTGCAGGTTTAAGTCTTGCCACCATTGTTACCGAGGCCACCGTCCAAAGTGGTTCACTCATCACCGCACGGCTGACCAGTGAACAAGGTAAGCAGGTCTTTGCCATACCCAGTCACATTGATAATGCCAACGCTGAAGGCTGTCACCATTTGATACGAGAAGGGGCAACGCTCATCTATCACCCTGAGCAAGTCATCGAAGATGTACAAACACAGCGACACATCATCAGCCGTATTAGCCAGCCCAATACTCAACCGCCAACGTATGCTCATCAGCATCAAACCAACAAACCGCACATCAATCAACCACCAGAAAATATCAACACTGACCAACCATCGACTTCAACCATCACCAGTGCCACCTCTGTATCACAAATCACTGTACCCACACACCTACAAGCAATCTATGCCCACATTGACTGGAGAGGCATAGACCTAGACAATTTAGCGGTTAAGTTGGGTAAAGATGTCCAAACCCTGCTGGTACAACTGATGGAGCTTGAGCTGATGGGGCTGGTCATGACTCAAGGTGGACGCTACCTAAGAGTTTAGCCAAGTTTAATTTGGTTTAATGGACAGACACCCAATGACCACCACCCAACCTTTGTTGTCATCATCATATCCATCTTGCATCACCACTGAGCCAATGATTGCCAGTCAATGGCTTAAACAAGGTGAGCTGTTGGCATACCCGACTGAGAGTGTGTGGGGTATTGGTTGTGATGCCATGAACGAGCAAGCTGTCATCAAGATACTGACCATCAAACAGCGTCATGTTAATAAAGGCTTGATTGTGCTGACGGACACCACTGAGCGACTCATTCCACTGCTGGTTACTTTAACCAATAAGCAACGCCAGCAACTTGAAAAAAGCTGGCAAGCCCAACACCTAAAAGACCAACCCCCACAAGCACAAACGCAAGCCAGCACATGGCTATTGCCCTTACCCCATGGCATTAACCTGCCCCATTGGCTGACTGGTGAGCATGGCAGTTTGGCAGTGCGAGTCATTGCCCACCCAATCATACAGCAGGTGTGTCGGCACATGGTGTCAGCCGATAATCCCTTTGGTTTTATTGTTTCCACCAGTTGCAACCCATCTGGACAAGCACCTGCCAAAACTTTGCCAGAAGCCATCTGCTATTTTGGCGATGATATCGGCTATTTGCAAGGTGATACTTTGGGTTACCATAAGCCCAGTCAAATCAAAGATGCCATCACAGGTAAAGTTATCCGCTAACAACGTTATCTGCCAACAACAAAGTTACCTACTAATAATCAACTGATTGGTTTTCTTTTTTTTGTTTTGGTGTTTTGTCTTGTCTGTCATGTTTCAATTTTTAATAACGCTTGTTTTTTGTCAATCCCCCCAGTGTAGCCACCCAGTGAGCCATCACTTCGAATCACTCGATGACAAGGAATGATGATGGAAATGGGGTTTTTACCATTGGCATTGGCAACTGCTCTGGTGGCGGTGGGCTTGCCAATACGCAAGGCTTGCTTGGCATAACTGATGGTCTGCCCATAAGCAATGCGTTGTAATTCTTGCCATACTCGTTTTTGAAAAACTGTGCCTTGTAAAAGCAAAGGAATGTCAAACGTTTGGCGATGACCAGTAAAATACTGCCTTAGCTGGTGTTCTAAGTTATCCATTTGCTCTATCAGTTCAGTTGCTGGATTGGCGATTGAATTGATGATGTGAGGTGATGCGGTTTGTTGGCAATAGACTGCATTGATAAAATCCAACCGACACAATGCCCAGTGTTGTTTTGAGTGTGGCTTTGAATGTGGTTTTAAGTTCTCTGCATGGTCTGACAGTATCCATTGGGCTTGTAACTGCCCCAATGGGCTGTTGATATGTTGAATACCATGAGTTTGCTGTGTTTGCTGGTCATTATCTAAAAAACAATGATGATGACGCAGGGTGATTGACTGAGTTAAATCATGAGACTGACACATCGGATTTTAATATCCTTAATAATAAATAAACATGCACCAACGTCAACAGGGTAAACAAAATAGATGATTGCTCAGGAATTGATAAACCCATAAACGTCCAGCTAATTGCCCTACAGTCTCCTGAGCCACGGAACACTTGTTTAATCACTTCAAACAATGGTAGGGTATTGACCATGTACTCAAGCCCAGCCCCACAACTGGGCAAATCATTGGACGGAAACCACTGCATGTATACATGACGATACGCCACCCCTGTTGCCCACGCAATCCCTGCAAAACTGCCCAGCCATAACGTGAGCTTTATCCAGCGTTTTTTAGGATTGATGAGCAGTGTCAATAAGGCAAATATACCCATGATAATCACCCCAATCCGCTGAAAAACACACAACTCGCACGGATACAATCCCAAATGTTTTTGTAAATAAAAAAAAGCAAAACTCATGGCAACCACAGACATCAACAGCAAAAACGCATTGATACTGCGATAAGATGTTAAAACATGTGGCATGGTGAGCGCCTTATTTAATTAAGTTAATTAAGCAAGTTAAATTGATTAACGATATTGTTTGATAAATTCATTAAACGCTTGTGTTTGCTCAGCTTCTAGCTCGCTTTGTTGCATAAGCGACTTCTCTGCCAGCACTTCATATTTTGCTTGTAGATGGGGGCTTAGGGCATGCCCCAATATTTGCTTACGATGATGCAACGCCAAATCATACCCCAACTGCCATGTACTGCCCAAACGTTTGCTGTCAGCCATCAGTTGTGCCGATAAAGTCAGCTCTGGGTTGCCCACTTTACCCTGCATCAGTGCCATGGCAGTGCGGTATTCGTTACCACCTTGCTTAGCGTCCAACAGACTTGCTAAAGGCAACATATTATTCATATGCTGGTTCATCCAAGTGTGTAGTGAGATTTCTTTACCTGCAACCAAAATGGTCAAGTCTTCTTTTAAGCCATCATTAACCACCCGCTCAAGGTTAATGGCAAGCTCATCGTCTTCTTGTGGCAACAGCATGGGTGAATCGGTTAACAGACAGTACAACGCCAACACTTCCAAAAAGCACGCACTGGATAAACGAATGCCCACATCGCTATAAGGGTCTAAATCAATGGCACGAAATTCCACATAAGCAATGCCACGATTTTCAAGCGCTTGGGTAGGTGTTTCTCCTACCTTGGTCACTTGTTTGGGACGAATGGGGCTATAGTATTCATTCTCAATTTGTAAAATGTGGTCATTTATTTGAATGGGGTTGCCATCAGCATCATCTACGCCAATATCGCTAAACTGAGCAAATGGCGTGCCAATCGCTTGTCGCAAGCCTTGGATATATTCAGGCAAATGATTGTAGCGAATGTCTAACTGGTCCTGCACGCTGTTGGTGTAGCCCAACTTACCCATGCGTAAAGATGTGGCATGGGGTTTATAAAAGGTCTTAGTATTTAATGGCTCAAGATCATGCTCTCGCCCTTTTAAAAAGCATGGGCAGACGCTGGGGCTTGCCCCAAACAGATACAGAACCATGCTGGTCAGACGTTTAAAATTGCGGATAAGCCCAAGATATTTTTGGTTTTTAAAACTGGTCAAATCATCATCACTGCCCACATCACGTTGCCAAGCGACAAACAAATCATCGCCAAAAGATAAATTATAGTGCAATCCTGCGATGGTCTGCATACGCCTGCCATAACGCACCCCAAGCCCACTGCGGTATAAGGTCTTAAGCTTACCACTGTTAGATGTGCCATAGTCTGCCAATGGAATGTCATCGTCATTAGATGACAGCATACACGGCATGGACAAAGGCCACATCAGCTCACCTTCTGGCAATGCCTGCTGTACCAAAACATGAAGTTGACGAAGCATGTTTAACGCATCTTTGACTGATGACTTAGGCTCAGTAATCAGCTCTAGCAGACTTTCTGAATAGTCTGTGGTGATGAAAGGGTGGGTCAGCTTAGAACCCAGTGCTTTGGGGTGGGGGGTTTGTGATAAAAACCCATTGGACTGCATACGCAAGCCTTCTTTTTCGATGCCACGGAGCATGCTGGCGGTCAAATCAGCATCTAACCAATCAGGTGGCGTAAAGGTCATATCAGCTTGGGACATGGGGGTAGATATGGGAGCAGATAAAGGGGCAAGTTGAGCAGAAGTGTGTGTGGGCATGGGAGACTCTTTTTATAAGGTTTATTCATCAAAACAGCAAAAACTGTGTATGGCGTAGATTTTATCCTATTTAACCGATGATGTGTATGATAAGCTGGCAATGTTTTAATGCCTTATTGAATAAGCAACAAAAAAACACCCACCAAAAGGTGGGTGTTCTTAGCTCTATATGATGAGCTTTGCGATTGATTAAGAAAAATCAAGCTCAGTTTCAAACCCTTTCAAGCTATGGCGAGCCATGGCAAGGTTTGATTTTTGACGGTCAAGTACTAGGTACAAAAATAAATTTTCATTACGAACCAATGGGCGTAGCAAGTGATATTGCTTGCCTAGTGTGATTAGAATGTCTTCGATAGATTCGTTCAGACCTAAGGCATCAGCGACTTTACGCTTAGCACGGATAACTTCTGTGTTACCAGCAGAAGCCAATTCAAGATCCAAACCAGTACCTAAAGTAGCCAAAGCAAGACCTGACTCGCTATCAACTAGGGCAGCAGCGATGAAGCCATCAACTTGGTTTAGTGCGTCTAAAGATAATTTAGCCATGATAATTTTCCTTTTAAAAGATTAAATTAAAATTATCGTTAATATAAATAATAATTACTTGTTAATTTTGTTTGTAAATGATAGTTCAGTCTATGGTTATAAACTTATTAACAGATAACAAATTATTTAACCTGTTTAACGACATGTTGGTTAAGAGAACATTGATATGGACAGAAAGTTAAGAAATTTATTAATGTCTCAACCCACATCAGAAAATATACCGAATAATGGGCTTGGTTGCAAGGGGGTATCTGATAAAGTGAGTAAACGGTTGATTGACTGGTTAATGATGCGAATGAATAAAGCTTTAAGTCATGGGAAATCAAGCAAAACCATGGTTTGTTGATTTGGTCGCTATTTGCTACCATTTATCGTACATGATTATCCAATTATTTTTATCAATGGTTACATTAAGGTAAATAAAACTAAATTGAAAATGATGAGCCACAACCGCACGTGGTGGTGGCATTTGGGTTGGTCACGGTAAAGCGTGAACCCTCTAGCCCTTCTGTGTAATCAACGGTAGAACCTTGTAGATATTGGTAACTCAATGAATCAACCACCAAGGTAACATCGTCATTGATAAAGCTGGCATCATCATCACCAAGTTCGTTCGCAAAGTTAAAGCCATAAGAAAATCCTGAGCAACCACCACCAGTAACATAAACTCGCAACATCAGGCTGTCATCGCCTTCTTCGATGCGTAGGCGACGCACTTTGTCGGCGGCGTTGTCAGTTAGTATCATGGTAGGGCTTGTCATGGCATGGTCTCTTTGATATGGCGTTTTGATACGGACGATTGCTTTTATGCTTTGATGTGGCATCAATTTGGCAATCATGATGGTGTCATTATGATGATGTAATATAGTATCATAATTCCATAAATCAAGCGTCTTAATTAGGTGTCTTAATGCGATTGCGTTTTAATAAGGTTGTGTTTTAATAAAGTCATGAGTAGTCAGGTCAAATGATAGAATTTAATGATGTCAGTGTGCGTCGAGATGGGCGTGTGCTGTTTAAAGATGTCAGCTTTCAGCTACACCCTAAGCAAAAGGTGGGTTTAATTGGTAACAATGGCACGGGAAAATCGTCCTTTTTTGCGGTGTTGTTGGGTGAGCTTGGTGTGGATACAGGTGAGGTGAGCATGCCACCTAACTGGCAGATTGCCCATATGGCACAGGAAGTGCCTGCCAGTGATGAGTTGGCGATGGATTATGTGTTGGCAGGTGATAAAGAATGGTATGAGCTGAATGCCAAGTTGTTGGCACAGTCTGAGCTTGATGGTGAGCAGATAGCTAAGTTGCATCAGCGATTTGATGAGATTGACGGTTATCGGATACCTGCTAAGGCGGCTCAGATTTTGGCTGGGTTGGGGTTTGCCACGCATCAGCATGATCATGCGGTTAAGGCATTTTCAGGTGGTTGGCGAATGCGATTAAATCTTGCACGCACTTTGATGAGTCGAGCTGATTTATTGTTGCTTGATGAGCCAACAAACCATTTGGATTTAGATGCCATTTTATGGTTGGAAGAGTGGATTGCTGGATTTGATGGGTTGGTGTTATTGATTTCACATGACCAAAGTTTTTTAGATGCTTGTGTGGGGCATATTTTACACATCGAATATCAGCAAATGATTTTATACACAGGTAATTACAGTCAATTTGTCCGCATTCGCAGTGAACGGCTTTCTCAACAGCAACAAGCTTATGAAAAACAACAAGCCACTCGTGCCCATTTAGAGGATTTTATCCGCCGTTTTAAAGCCAAGGCCAGCAAAGCCAAACAAGCCCAAAGCCGTATCAAACAACTGGAGCGTATGAGTAAGATTGCTCCTGTGATGGCAGACAATCCGTTTACCTTTGCTTTTTATGAACCTGCACAGCTGACCTCGCCTTTAATTGTGATGGACAATGCCAGCGTGGGCTATGATGGCGTGCCATTGATTCAAAACATTCGCTTACAGATTACCCCTGACAGTCGAATTGGGCTATTGGGTATGAATGGGGCAGGCAAATCAACGGTCATTAAAGGTTTGGTTGGTGAGTTGCCATTGTTACCAAATGACCTGTTATCAAACCATAAAGGCGTGATAGGCACACGCACTGTTGCAGACAGTCTGGCACTTGGCTATTTTAATCAGCATCAAATGGACGCATTAGACAGCGAAGCCACGCCCATGTTGATGTTACAAAGATTGGCAGGCAACACATCTGATGCCGACTTAAGGGCTTTTTTGGGCAGTTTTGACTTTCGTGGTGAGCGGATTGACACGCCCATCAAGCTGTTTTCAGGCGGCGAACGGGCAAGGCTTACGTTGGCACTGATTGTGTGGCAACGCCCTAATGTGTTGGTGCTGGATGAGCCTACCAACCATTTGGATTTACAGATGCGTCAAGCGTTAAGCTTTGCTTTACAAAACTTTAGTGGGGCGGTGATTTTGGTGTCACATGACCGAGAGATGATGGCCACGGTTTGTGATGAATTGTATTTGGTGCATGATGGCAGATGTGAAATTTTTGATGATGACATTGCGTCTTATGGTGTGTGGCTGTCGCAAGTGCGAAAAGAGCAAAGCAAAACCCTCCATCATGGCGCATGTGAAACAATAAAAAAATCTGAACAAGCCAATTTAAGTGTATCAAAAGAAGAACAACGCAAAAAATCCGCTGAGCAACGCAAACTGACCGCTCCCATTCGTCAACGCATTGAAACTGCTGAAAATGGCATTGAAGTCTTGGATAAACAGCTTGCTGATTTGGAAAATAAGCTTAGCAATACGGAGCTTTATGACGACAGCCGTAAAGCAGAATTATTGACACTATTGGATAAGCAAAAACAGCTACAAAGGCAGCACAGCGAGCAAGAAGAAGCATTGTTAATGGCAATGACAGAGCTTGAAGAGATGGAAAGCGGATTTGAATGATGAATTAAAATGAAGAAAAAAAGGAAAATTATGAGTGATAAAACCCACTACGACAGCCTAGGGGTGAGTAAAAACGCCACCGAAGCTGACATTAAAAAAGCCTATCGCAAACTGGTGCGACAATATCACCCAGATGTCAGCGATGCTCCTGATGCCGATGAAAAAATCGCTGAAATCAACAACGCTTACGAAACCCTAAAGGACAAAGACAAACGAGCCGAATATGATGCCATGTTGTCTAATCCATTTGCCAGAGCTGGCGGGTTTGGTGGCACAAAAAGCGGTGGTTTTGGTTTTGGCGGTCGCACACAAGGGAGCGGATTTAAATGGGAAGATTTAAAGGACCAGTTTGGTGAAAATTCACCGTTTACCAGTGGTAGTTTTCGCTTTGATGACATTTTATCTGCATTTGGCTCTGGCAGACGTAAATCATCACAATCTGGGTCTGCTGGGTCAAGAGCAAACGGCTTTAATTTTGATGCAGGATTTGACCCAGCTGGTTCATATGGTTTTGGGGACAGTGGTCAAGACCAGCATGCTGAGATTGAAGTGGAATTGGCATCAGTGTATACAGGCGATGATTATCATGTTCGCTTAAGCGTTCCCACACGTGGGGCTGACGGTCATATCCAAAATCAAGACAAGACGCTAAAAATTAAAATTCCCAAAGGCATCACCGAAGGTAAGCAAATCCGCCTGACAGGACAAGGGGCTGTCAGTTTAAGCGGTGGTTCAAATGGCGATTTGTTATTAAAGGTAAAAATAAAACAGGCTGATGGCATACGCATTGATGGAGCAGATGTGTATCAAACCATTAACGTTACCCCTTGGCAAGTGGCGTTGGGTGAACACATTACCGTGCAGACACCAGCAGGCAGTTTTGGCGTAACCATTCCTGCAGGCAGTCAGTCAGGCAGTAATTTACGGCTTAAAGGCAAGGGCATTCCTGCCAACGACGTGGGCGACTTGTATCTCACCTTAAACATCACCGCCCCAACCATTGACAATGATGCACAAAGACAAGCGTATGAGCAGTTAAAAGCGGTTTACAGTCATTAAATATCCCACATTAAATATCCCATACGGTTTATGGGCTGTTATTCTTATAGGTCGTTATTCTTGTGGGCTATGATGACTGAGTAAATCTTTTTCTCCATCATTGCCTTGGATTTCTGCTTCCACTTTCTGTAACAGATTGGGGTCAGGGGCGGTGTCTAATACCGCATCAATGTCTTGACATGCCAAGATTTTCTTGGCACGTTCTTTGGCAAGTTGTTTTTGGTTGTTGTCGGTTGCTGTGCTAAGTGTTGTCTTATTTGTGTTCATTGATGGGGCGATGGGTTTGTCGCTTGTGATTGAATGATTGGTGGTAAAGTGGCTGGCAAGATTAATGATGGCATCTTCTAATGTTTGGTCAAAGTTCATCATATAAATGGGCTCGGGTAAATTAAAGCCATTATTTTCAAGGGCATGTTTGGTCTCACGAATGGCGACACTGCGTGCTTTTGAGAAATCAGTTGTGGTTTGGTTTACCCAAACTTGAAAGCCAAGTAAGATGTTTGAATCCCCCACTTCTTTAATGACGGCCGTTGCTTTGGGTTCTTTTAGCACAAATTCTAACCCATCAATGGCATCTAATCCCACTTTAATGGCGGCTAATGGGTCGTTGTTGGCATCTACACCCAGCTCAAAGGTAAAACGTCTTTCTGGGTTTTTGCTGTAATTTAGGATAGTGCCTTTAAATACTTCTGAGTTTGGTAATCGTAAATGATTGCCGTCTAATGTCATTAAAATGGTTGCACGGCTGGTTAAACGCACCACAATGCCTTCATGGTCATTAATCACCACATGGTCACGAGAGCGAAATGGCTGCCTGATGCTGAGCATCAACGACGCAATGTAATTTTCGATGGTGTCTTTCACCGCAAAACCCACGGCAATCCCCAACACCCCAGCACCGCCTAACAGAGTGCCGATGATGGCTTCTGCTCCCATCAAGCTTAAGCCCAATATTAACCCCAAAATGATAAAAATCACTTTGGCGGTCTGAGCCAAAAGTTCTGCCACAAAAGGGTTGGGCGTGATGCGTTGCCAAAGATTATTGCGATTGGCAAGCCAACCGCCAAACCATGCCATCAATCCAAACGCCAATATGGCCACTAACATCAAAGGCATCGCCCTTAGCCAACCTTTGGCTTTGATGTATAGATTATTAAGTACGGGGGTTACGTTGTCTTGTACGTCCAGCGTGCGACTGATGCCATCTTCCACCGTGACCACGTTGCTGACTCGGCTGGCAAGTTTCACCGCTTGTGTGGCTTTTTTTTCATTGGCGGTTTCACCACTTAATTTTACCACCCCTTCATTGACGGTGACTGTGACCGCCATCAGCCCATCTACTTCAGCAAAAATCCCCCGAATGCGTTCAGCAATCTTATCATCATTAATCAGTGCAGGGTTGCTTTCAATTGTACCGTTGATTTCGATGTCATCGGTTGGCGTGGGTAAGCTTGTGTCATCATTGGCGGTTGCTGTGTTGTTGGCTAACTGGTCATCAGATGACTGATTGCCAGATAACTGATTGCCAGATAATATGGTATCCACCATCAATAGCTCTTCAGCAACGGCATGGGCAGATGGGGCAAACAGCCCACTGCTGACAATGAACACAACGGTGGTAAGATAAGATAATAAAGTTTGACGCATTAATGAGTTATTCATGGCTAATGGGTAATGGGTGGTTTTTTATCTCTTTATGATACTGTATTTTAATTGTGCGATGTCAAATTTATGTCAAATTTTATGTTGTTTGCATAAATATAAAATTTAATATTAATAATCAACATTAATCATAACACCACAAAAAAACGGTGTCTTTGCTGATGACATATCAGCTTAGTCTGCGTCCAACAGCATTTGGGCTTCACCCAAATCTAGCGTGCCTTCATATATCGCTCGCCCTGTGATGATGCCTTTAAGGTATTGAGCATGTGGTTTGAGCGTGTGAATGTCGCTGATGTCGGTTACCCCGCCAGAAGCAATGACAGGCAGACCGCTTTGTTTGGCAAGATGAATGGTTTGCTCCACATTAACCCCCTGCATCATGCCATCACGAGCAATGTCAGTATAGACAATAGATGACACCCCCATATCCGCAAAGTGTTTGGCAAGTTCCACTGCCTTGATGTCGGTTACCGTTGCCCAGCCATGCGTGGCGACCATACCATCTTTGGCATCAATCCCCACCATGATATGCCCTGCAAACTCACGGCATGCTTCTTTGACAAATGCTGGCTCTTCTACTGCCTTTGTGCCAATGATGATGTCAGTTAATCCTGCATTCAGATAATGCTCAATGGTGGATAAGCTGCGTACGCCACCTCCTAACTGAATGGGCAACTTTGGGTGAGCTTTGGCAATGTCTGCCACCACCTCTTTATGCACAGGCACACCGTCAAACGCCCCATTTAAATCCACCAAATGTAGCCGTCTTGCTCCTTCACGCACCCAGCGGCTTGCCATCGCCACAGGGTCATTGCTAAATATGGTGTCATCATTCATGCGTCCTTGTTTAAGACGCACACATTTGCCATCTTTTAGGTCAATGGCAGGAATGATGATGGGGCAAGATTGGGGTGATGGTGGCAACATTGACATGATGATTTCCTTGAGTGTTGTTTTTAAAGCATTATTTTTAGATGGGCAGTTTTTAGACGTGCATTGACTAAAGTTGAGACAAAAATGATGAAAAATAACATCTGACTGTAATTTTAGGTGAATTTATCGTATAATCCTAGATGATATTACATTTATATTTTGGTTGTCAGTCGCCACCGAGTTGATTTTAACGTGCTGTCAAGGCGTTTAGGTCAGCGTTATCATTGGCATTATTCCAGTTACGTTAAAATGAGTTATATTAAAAGTCGTTCAGCTTTTTTTTAAGTGGTTGGTAAGTGGTTTGGCTGGTGTGTTTTAAGTTAGTTAGAACAAGTGTTTGCTTATGATTACCATCAAAAAAGGACTCGATGTGCCCATTGCTGGTGAGCCAAACGATCAGATTACTGAGCATACGGCACGCCATATTGCTTTAGTGGGCTACGACTATGTCGGTATGAAGCCCACCATGAATGTTAAGGAAGGCGATACGGTTGCTAAAGGGCAACCCATCTATGAAGACAAAAAGCGGGTGGGGGTCATCTACACAGCCCCAGCCGCTGGCAAAGTGATTGCCATTAACCGTGGTGAGCGTCGTGTGTTTGAAAGCTTGGTCATTGAGGTTGACCCAAATGGTGAAGAGATTACCTTTGATGTCTTTGCCAGTGATGAGCTTGCCAGTTTGGACACAAAAGTTGTCGAAGCACAGCTTATCAAATCAGGCGAATGGACAGCATTTCGCAGTCGTCCTTACAGTCGCACGCCAGAGATTGGTTCCAGACCTGAGGCGGTGTTTGTCACAGCAATGGATACCAACCCTTTGGCAGTCAACCCAATGACGCTCATCAATCATGAACGACAAGCTTTTGATGATGGCTTGGCAGTCATCTCAACACTGACCCCCATCACCTATGTGTGCCATCATGGCGATGCCAATTTATCTGGCATTGATAAAACAGCACCCAATAATCGCACTGAATACCACGCCTTTGCTGGCGTGCATCCCGCTGGCTTGGCAGGCACACACATTCATTTTTTGCATCCTGTTAGCCGTCATGTCACCGTATGGACGATTGGCTATCAAGATGTCATTGCCATTGGTAAATTATTTACCACAGGTAAACTTTTTACCAAACGCTTGATTAGCCTTGCAGGGCCTCAGGTTACCACACCGCATTTGGTGGCGACCGACCGTGGTGTGGCGTTAGATGAAATTACCCAAGGTCAGCTTAAGGCAGGCGATAACCGCATTATTTCAGGTTCGGTGCTATCAGGGCGTAAAACCATTGCCAGCACAGCCTATTTGGGCAGATTTCACAATCAAGTCAGCGTGCTAGAAGAAGGGTATGAACGCCCTACCTTGCACTTTTTTAGTTTGGGAGCAAATCGCTTCTCTAAATTGCCGATTTATGTGTCGCACTTTATGAAGAAAAAATTCAACTTCACCACATCGTCGAATGGCTCACCTCGTGCCATGGTACCGATTGGGGTGTTTGAAGAGGTGATGCCACAAGATTATCTGCCCACTCAGTTGCTCAAAGCCTTGATTGTTGAAGACATCGTACAAGCGGTGGAGCTTGGGGCGTTAGAATTGGATGAAGAAGACTTGGCATTGTGTACCTTTGTGTCGCCAGGTAAATATGAATTTGGTGACATATTGCGTGACAATTTGACACGCATTGAGATGGAGGGCTAATCCAATGAAGTTTATCCATAATGTGTTTGATAAGATGGGCCCTGCTTTCTCAAAAGGGGGTAAGTACGAGAAGTACTATGCTGTCTTTGAGATGTTTGATACCTTTTTTCGTCAACCTGGCACAACCACCCATTCAGCAGCACATGTGCGTGATGGCATTGACCTAAAACGCATCATGATTACCGTGTGGCTGTGTACTTTCCCTGCGATGTTTTTTGGAATGTACAATGTTGGTCATCAAGCCTTGATGGCAATCGCTCAGCTGGGGCTTGAGCCAACAGGTTGGCGTACCATCATCACCAACATGGCAGGTTATGACCCAAATAGCATTTGGGCAAGCTTTGTCTATGGGGCAATGCAGTTTTTGCCCATTTACATTGTTACGTTTGTGGTTGGTATTCTTTGGGAGATTATTTTTGCGGTGGTGCGTGGACATGAAGTCAATGAAGGCTTTTTTGTCACCTCTGTGCTTTATGCCTTGTGTTTACCCCCTGACATTCCATTATGGCAAGTGGCACTTGGCATCACTTTTGGGGTTGTGGTTGCCAAAGAAGTGTTTGGTGGTACAGGTAAAAACTTTCTTAACCCTGCCTTGGCAGGTCGGGCATTTTTGTACTTTAGCTATCCTGCTTATATGTCAGGTGACAGCATTTGGACGGCGATCGATGGCTTTTCTGGCGCAACCCCATTGGGTTTGGCGGCCATTGGTGTGACACCAGAGCAATTTAGCAATGCTTATGGTCAAGCCATCAGCTGGACAGATGCCTTTTTGGGCAACATGCAAGGCAGTATTGGTGAGGTCTCCACCCTTGCGATTTTGCTTGGGGCGGTTGGATTGATTTGGACTCGCATCGCATCGTGGCGGATCATGGCTGGCGGCGTGATTGGCGTGGTGGTTACTGCCTTGCTGTTCAATGTGTTTGGTTCAGAAGAAAATCTGATGATGAGCATGCCATTTTATTGGCATTTGGTGTTGGGTGGATTTGCCTTTGGGATTGTGTTTATGGCAACCGACCCTGTGTCAGCGGCCCAAACCAATAAAGGACGCTGGCTTTATGGTATTTTGATTGGTGTTATGACCGTGCTTATCCGTGTGGTTAACCCTGCTTTTCCAGAGGGGATCATGTTAGCCATCTTGCTCGCCAACTTATCTGCCCCATTGTTTGATTATTTTGTTACCCAAGCCAACATCAAACGCCAAAATGCACGGAGAATGAGTCATGTCTCAGCCCAAAAATAAGTCTAAAAGTAATAACTTAAGTACCATTGCCGTTGCCTTAACCTTGTGTTTGGTCTGTTCGGTGTTGGTATCGGCAGTGGCAGTGGGGTTAAAACCCAAACAAACTGAAAATGTTAATCTTGACCGTAACAGAAACATCTTATTGGCAGCAGGTGAGTTGCAAGAAGAAGATGACAGCGAAGTGGTTAAGCAAAAGTTTGCTGACTTTGAGCCACGCATCATTGATTTACAGACAGGCAAAGTTGCCACCGATGAACAGCTTAAACAAGCAGGCATTGAGGATGTCAACGCTTATGACACCAGTTCGGCATCAAAGATAGCCAATCTGAGCAATGACTTGGGTGATGATGACCCTGCCAATATTGGGCGTGTGCCTAAGTTTGCCAAAGTTTATGTTAAAGAGGGGACAGATGGTGCAACCGAGGCGGTGGTATTGCCCGTTTATGGTTATGGGTTGTGGGGAACGATTTATGGCTTTTTGACCATCGGCTCAGACATGAACACCATCGAAGGCATCAGTTTTTATTCTCATAAAGAAACCCCCGGTTTGGGCGCACGCATTGAAGAATCTCAATGGCGGGCCCAATGGAAAGGCATCAGTGCTTATGATGAACAAGGCAATGTTGCCACTGGTGTGACCAAAGCAGGTAACCATAAAGAAAATTATGTCGATGGCATCAGTGGAGCAACGTTGACAGGGCGTGGGGTGAATAATTTCATTCAATTTTGGCTGTCTGAGCGGGGTTATAAGCCATTTTTGGATAACATGAAAGAAGGTCAAATTTCAGCAGCCACCGCTAACAGCATAAATTCAAGCACAGATAAGGAGATATGAGCATGGCGGATACCAAAAGTATATTGACCAAACCCATATTTGATAACAACCCCATTGCGTTGCAAATATTGGGCATTTGTTCGGCATTGGCAGTAACCACCAGCGTTACCAATGCGTTGGTGATGTGTATTGCGTTGACGTTAGTAACGGCATTTTCAAGCTTTTTTATCTCCATTATCCGTAACAAGATTCCTTCATCGATTCGCATCATTGTACAGATGGTGATCATCGCTTCTTTGGTCATTGTGGTTGACCAAGTGCTTAAGGCAGTGGCGTATGATGTCAGTAAGTCTTTGTCCGTCTTTGTGGGTTTAATCATCACCAACTGTATCGTCATGGGTCGTGCTGAAGCCTTTGCCATGAGCAATCCACCTATCCCAAGCTTTTTAGATGGCATTGGTAATGGGCTTGGCTATTCGGCGGTGTTGATTTTTGTTGCCAGTATCCGTGAGCTGTTGGGGGCAGGCAGTTGGTTGGGTATTCAGCTATTAAATCCTGCCACTGATGGTGGTTGGTATGTTCCCAATGGCTTGTTATTGTTGCCACCGTCAGCATTTTTTATCATTGCTTTGTTCATTGTTGTGGTGCGTTTGTGGAAGCCAGAACAGGTTGAAGAATCAGAGTTTGTGATGAAACCACAATCTAAAGGCTTGTCTCATGGAGGAAGTCACTAATGGGTGCTCATGTCAGTTTATTTATCACGTCAGTATTTATTGAGAACATGGCACTTGCCTACTTTTTGGGCATGTGTACTTTTTTGGCAGTATCCAAAAAGGTTTCTACTGCCCTAGGTTTGGGCGTGGCGGTGGTGGTGGTCATGGCGATTACGGTGCCGTTAAATAATTTACTCTTTCAATTTATCCTAAAAGATGGGGCGTTGGCATGGGCAGGCTTCCCTAACTTGGACTTAAGTTTTCTAGGCTTACTGAGTTACATTGCTTTGATTGCTGCCACGGTACAGATTTTAGAGATGTTTTTGGATAAGTTTGTGCCAGCTTTGTATAACGCTTTGGGGGTATTTTTGCCTTTGATTACGGTGAACTGTGCCATCATGGGTGGTGTGTTGTTTATGGTTGAGCGTGATTACAACTTTGGCGAGTCGCTTACCTATGGTGTGGGAGCAGGTTTGGGCTGGGCGATTGCCATTGCTTTGTTGGCTGCCATTCGTGAAAAGCTAAAATATTCAGACGTGCCTGCACCGCTTCGTGGTCTTGGCATTACCTTTATTACCGTTGGGTTGATGTCACTGGGCTTTATGTCTTTTGGCGGTATGTCCATATAATTTAGCCATTTATATTGATGTTGGTAAGGGTTGATTGATGTTGATTGGCACTGTCCCCTTACTCTCAGATAAATTAAGGAAATAAGTATCATGGAATCGTTCGGTACTGCAATTGGTGGTGTCGCCATGTTTACCCTGATTATCATGAGCTTGGTTGCCATCATTTTGATGGCACGCTCACGATTGGTCAGCTCTGGTGATGTCACCATTCGCATTAATGATAACCCAGATAATGATGTCGTCACTCCTGCTGGTGGCAAACTGCTACAAACCCTTGCTAATGAAGGCATCTTTTTATCTTCGGCATGTGGTGGGGGTGGCACATGTGGGCAATGTCGCTGTAAAGTGAATGAAGGTGGTGGCTCAATTTTACCCACCGAAGAGGGGCATTTTACCCAAGGTGAAATCCGTGACAACATGCGTTTGGCGTGCCAAGTGGCGGTCAAACAAGACATGAAAATTGAGATTGATCCAGAATTTTTTGATGTGCAAAAATGGGAGTGTGAGGTTGTCTCTAATGACAACGTTGCCACCTTTATCAAAGAGTTGGTATTAAAAATTCCAGAGGGTGAAGAGGTCAACTTTCGTGCAGGTGGTTATGTGCAACTAGAAGCCCCTCCGCATGAAGTGCATTATAAAGACTTTGATATTGATGAAGAATATCGTGAAGACTGGGAAAAATTTAACATGTTTCGTTATGTCTCTAAGGTTGATGAGACGGTGGTGCGTGCCTATTCCATGGCAAACTATCCAGACGAAAAAGGCATCATCAAGTTTAATATTCGCATCGCAAGCCCTCCACCAAGAGGTCCTGAGGGCATTCCTCCTGGTAAGATGTCGTCTTGGGTGTTTAGTCTAAAACCTGGTGATAAGGTAACGGTATCAGGTCCTTATGGCGAGTTTTTTGCCAAAGATACCAAAGCTGAGATGGTCTTTGTCGGTGGTGGTGCGGGCATGGCACCGATGCGTTCACACATTTTTGACCAGCTTAAACGCTTAAGCTCTGACCGTAAAATCAGCTTTTGGTATGGGGCCCGCTCCATTCGTGAAATGTTCTATGTGGAAGACTATGACAGCTTAGAAGAAGAGTTTGACAACTTTGAATGGCATGTGGCGTTGTCTGACCCCTTACCTGAAGATAACTGGGACGGATACACTGGCTTTATCCACACTGTCTTGTATGAAAACTATCTTAAAGACCACCCAAATCCTGAAGACTGTGAATTTTATATGTGTGGACCACCTGTCATGAACGCTGCTGTCATTGACATGTTGCATTCGTTGGGGGTGGAAGATGAAAATATCTTATTGGATGACTTCGGTGGTTAAGCCATGCCCCTTTAGTAACATTCACTTTTTGTTTAAAATAAGCCCCATGTTGATTGGGGCTTGTTTTATTGATAGAGTGGTTCGGTTTGAGTTTATTTTAACGTATCGCTGACTTTAACTTATCATGATGAGATGAATTATGGAATTTGAATTAAATGGCTACTACACGCTGATTTTAGCCACTTTGGTGTTGTTATTAGGGCGATTTTTGGTCAAACGCATCAAATTTTTATCTGACTTTAACATTCCAGAACCTGTGGCAGGTGGCTTGGTTGCTGCCATAATCGTCTATGTGCTTAATTTGACCTTAGGATACAATTTTAATTTTCAAAAAGAGCTACAGACTGCTTGTATGTTGATGTTTTTTGCGTCCATTGGGTTAAGTGCTGACTTTGGGCGACTGAAAGCAGGCGGCAAGCCGTTGGTGGTGTTTTTGGTGCTGGTCTCAGGTTATATCATCGTGCAGAATGTCGTCGGCGTGGCAATGGCAAAGGTTGTGGGGCTTGAGCCATTGATGGGCTTGGTGATAGGCTCAATTTCGTTGACAGGCGGGCATGGCACAGCAGGAGCATGGGGGGCGGTGTTTGAGTCAAAATATCAAATCACTGGGGCGACCACGCTGGGCATTGCTTGTGCAACTTATGGCTTGGTTGCAGGTGGTTTGATAGGTGGCCCTGTTGCCAAACGCTTGATTAAAAATCTAAACATCAGCCCAATGATGAATCAGGACAATCAAACCGATCAGACTGATGTCGAAAAGTTGGCAGGAAAGCAATCGCTATATAGCACCCGCCATCATGAAGATGATGATGGCAAAGCCAAAGAAATCTTTGAAAGACCTGATAACATTCGTTTAATCACCGCATCATCAACCATTGAAACTTTGGCGATGTTCGCTGGGGCGTTGGCATTTGCAGGCATCATGACCGATGTTGCTAAAGGCACTTTGTTTGAATTGCCGACGTTTGTTTGGGCGTTGGGTGGTGGGGTCATCATTCGCAATGTGCTGACCACATTCTTTAATTTTGATATGTTTGACCGTGCCATTGATGTGTTGGGCAATGCGTCATTATCGCTGTTTTTGGCGATGGCGTTGATTTCGCTTAAGCTGTGGGAATTGGCAGATTTGGCAGGTCCTGTGTTGATTATTTTATTGGTACAAACGGTGATGATGATAGCGTTTGCTTATTTTTTAACCTTCCGTGTGATGGGCAAAAACTACGATGCGGCTGTCTTATCAGCTGGGCATTGTGGTTTTGGCTTAGGGGCAACACCGACTGCCATCGCCAACATGCAAGCCATCACTGACCGTTATGCCCCATCGCCCAAAGCATTTTTGATTGTGCCGATGGTGGGGGCATTTTTTGTGGATATCATCAACGCCACGGTGTTGCAGATTTTTACTCAATTGCCATTTATGTGATTAGGTTGATATGATAGCCTAAAGGTCAATCACATTTTATAACCGAGTATTTACCCCATGCCCAGCTTATCTTTCACAATGTCGTCCATTGACCCTAATGCCATTGGCGACAACGTGCCACGCCGTCATAACCCCATCATTGCCAAATATGCCGATAAATTTCTAAAAATGCTGGGTTGGGACATTGTTGGCAACATTCCCAATGTTAAAAAATGTGTGTTGCTTGCCGTGCCACA
Source organism: Lwoffella lincolnii (assembly GCF_002014765.1). Classification (GTDB taxonomy): domain Bacteria; phylum Pseudomonadota; class Gammaproteobacteria; order Pseudomonadales; family Moraxellaceae; genus Psychrobacter; species Psychrobacter lincolnii. The sequence goes on along the minus strand of NZ_MUYT01000002.1, from coordinate 82,996 downwards.
TACGTCTAACTTTGATGGTGTTTATGCCATTCCCACCTTGTTGGCATTAGACGTTGATATCAAAATATTGGGCAAAAAAGAGTTGTTTAAAGTGCCTGTGATGGGTAAATTCTTAAAATGGGCGGGCATCATCTCCATAGACAGGCAACAAAAAGGCTCAACTTTACAAATGACCATTGACCGTTTTTGGCAAGAAGACCAGCTTTGGCTCGGACTTGCCCCAGAAGGCACTAGGGATTACACCGAAAGCTGGAAAACGGGCTTTTATTATTTGGCATTGGGGGCAAAAGTACCCATCTTACCTGTGGCGATGGATTATCAAACCAAGCAGGTGCGTTTTATGCCATTATTTTATCCAACTGGTGATATTGACGCAGATTTACCAAAAATTTATGACTATTATCGTGGTGTGCAGGGCAAACATGTCAATAAAATGTCTAAGCCTCTGCAAGATATGAATAAATAGAAGAGAGAAATGAATAGAAAAGGTGCGTCAATAATAAGGTATTTGTATTTTCATCAGGTTATCAGGTTAATCATGTCAATGCACAGACGTTGATGATAAATAAAAAATGACAAATAGAAAATGACAAATAAAAAAGGGCGACCACAGTCTCCCTTTTTTTTGTATCAACGTTATTGTGTCAGCTTTATGGCATCAACATTGCATCAACCGCTGATGTTTATTTTAGGTCTTCGCTGTTGAACGAGCTGGTTTGATGAAACGTGGTTGATGTGGCATTTACACCTTGAACATTATCATTGCCTTGAGTGATGTGGGTGGACTCAGACGCATTGTTGATTTTGTTGGCTTCACGCTCGGCTTTATCCTGCATGTTGCGTAATAGGCGAGCGGCAGCTTCTTGACCACCCAACCCAAAGGACAAAGCGAATGCCACGGCAACCGCACCTAAGGTTAGACCAAATGCCAAGTTAACAATCGAGTCAGCGATGCCCATGGCTTTTAGACCCATGGCAAGTACCAAGCCCATAATCAGCACACGCACGATGTTGGCTAAAAATTGTGAGCCTTTTTCAGAGCGTTCAACCATGCCAGCGATGAGGTTGGCCAGCCAAAACCCAATAAATAGGATAACCGCACCCAACAATATGTCAGCACTAAAAGTAATGAACAGAGAAATTAAGTCACTCACACGGTTAAAGCCTAAGCGATTAGACGCTTCGATAGACGCAAATAACATGGTGAAAAAAACCAGCAACATACCAACCAAATCAGATACCCGCTTTTCACCCAAGATGTCTTGCACACCAACTTTGTTAGGTAATTCATTAATGCCAGTGTTGACTAACAAGTTAGCAACAATGTTGGCAACAAACTTAATCACATAATAAGCAATGCCCAAAATGGCAGCGGCAGCAATGATGTTAGGAATGGCTTGCATGATTTGGTTAAGCATGTTGGTTGCAGGGCGTGAGATGACCTCAATTTTTAGGGCATCTAAAGACGCAATCAACGATGAGATGATAACCACCAAAAACACCAACGTCCCTGCAATATTGGCAATGCTGGTGTCGTTGCTAACACCTGCTTTATTGGCAACTGATTGGATATTGAGGGTGGATACCAAGTTGGTAACGATGCTGCGTAAAATTTTGGCGATGACATAACCCACGCCAAAAATGACCACGGCGATGACCATATTGGGAATGAAGTCTAGCATCTTGCTGACCATGCCACTGACAGGCTCAAGCAAGCCAGTCAAACGCAACTGCCCCAATATCATGGGTAAAAATATTAATAAAATAAACCAATACACCACATCAGAGATGGTGCTACTCAAAGGCTGTATGCCAGCTTCGGCACTCAATCGCTCATCCATGGTGGTCTTAGACAATGCGGTGCTGATGGCGGTACGAGCCACCGTCGCCACAACCCAGCCGACCACGCCAATGGCAACTGCGGCAATGAAATTAGGGATAAAGGACAACACTTGGTTGACCATATTGGCAAATGGGGTAGAAATTGAATCAAGATTCAACTGATTTAACGCCCCAGAAATGGCGATGATAAAGATAAACCAAAACACCACCTTAGAGATGATGTTCTCAATGTCGTGTTGCTTGCCTGTTGATGAATTGATGCGTTGATTGAGATTGACCTTTGCCAAGACGTTGCGTATCAACGCACCGCCAATCATGGCAACAATCCAGCCAAAGATGAATATTACAATTGCCCCAATCACAGAGCCGATGGGTCCTGCCAGGTTGTGGTTAAACCAACCCAATGTGTTGTTCATACTGTCTCCAAAAATGAGTTTGTCGCTTCAAAAACTTGTTGCTAAAAAACTTATTGCTAAAAAAAAGTTGTCCTAACCGAACTGATGGGCAAATGAGAATTTGCCATCTAAAATGGGGTAAGACGGTGAAATGTTTGACGATGGGGTTTGACAGAGTTTGTCAATGTGTCAACATATGTGTCATATATCAATGTGTCATATATCCATGTGTCATGATATCAACACATCATGCGTATCAACATATGATGGTGGTTATGCTGACGATTTTAACAGAGTGATGTTCCAAACACTAGCATCTGACATACTGCCATCATTAATACTGCAAGGCTAAAAAAACTTGATAAAATTTTTAGTGGTCAGTGTGGTCAGTCAATCACAACAATTCCTTACTTAAAAGTCATCAAAAGTTGTCTAACATGGTTCTATCAAAAAATAGGCAGACAAAAAAGCAAATAAAGCCTGCTGACTTGCTTGCTGACTCTAATTTGATGACTCATCACGCCACTTTTTGACAACACTTTTACAACACTTTTTTTTGACAACTCACCTTGATGTTGTCAAAATATGCTTGATAATATTAGGTTTGATAAATGTTGATAAGTTTTGTACAGCAAATTTTGCTAAATGTTTATATGCCAAAAGGCGTTTGATGGCCATTTTTTTGTTTTTTATCAAGGGTGTGTTTATCAGCGGTCATTTGGGCATCATTAAGGATAAACTATGCGTAATAAATCAGTTTTGACAGCAATGACCATGGGGGTCAGTGTGTTTTTATTTGGTTGTAACAATGGTGGTCAGCAAGCCCAAACCGCCCAAGCCACTAAAAGCACCATGACCATCACCAATGAGTCGCCTGAGCTTGAAAAAGTGGGCTATAGCTTGGGTTATATGATGGCAGAAGGTAATAAAGGTCAGGTTGATGATTTAAACCTTGATGCCTTTGAGACAGGTTTTCGTGATGGTTATGAAGAAAAAGAATCCGCTCTTACCCAAGAGCAGATGCAACAGGTGTTGGTGAGTTATCAAGAGAAAAAACAAGCTGAATTGATAAAAGAGATGGAAGCCAAAGCCGCCAGTAATAAAGAAGAGGGGCAGAAGTTTTTGGCAGAGAATAAAACCAAAGAAGGGGTACAGACCACCGATTCAGGTTTACAATATAAAGTGGTCAAAGAAGGTAGTGGTGCATCACCAAAAGCGACTGATATGGTTAAGGTACATTATGAAGGCAAGCTGATTGATGGCACGGTATTTGACAGCTCTTATGAACGTGGTGAGCCAATTGAGTTCCCATTAAACCAAGTCATTCCTGGTTGGACAGAAGGCGTGCAACTGATGAAAAAAGGGGCAGAATACGAGCTTTATATTCCGTCTGATTTGGCATATGGTGAGGCGGGTAATCCGGGGATTGAACCCAATAGTGTGTTGATATTTAAGGTTGAACTGTTGGACTTTCACTCTGCTTAATCGTTTTGTGGGTTGGATTGTGTCAACAACGCCAACAACATCAGCAAAAAACGCCTAAAAAACGCCAACATGATTTGGCGTTTTTTGGGCGTTTTTGTGTCATGTTGCGTCCATGATGCCACTGTATTTGTGTTTAATTATTTGTGTTTAATTTCCGTTCTCATCATTCACTTTCGTTAAAGAAGTGAAGTTAAAGAGGTGAATATGATACATAACGCACACAACTATGTTGCCTAAGCTTTGCTTGGGTTTGTTATGATGGTTAGCATTTCTTTTCTGTGATTAATTTTTATTGGTTTTTATCAACATTCATTTTATTAATATTAAGGATACCACCATGAAGCATCAGAACCGCCATGTTTCACCTCTTATCCCAATTCTTAACCCCAATTTTACTTTAAATTCTTTAAGTTCGCTAAATTCTCTAAGCTGGTTACGTTCTTTGGCACATCGTTCCGTGGTCATGGCAGTGGGTATGCTGTCTGCCACTGCATTGATGATGAGTCAAGCCACAGCAGAACCGCTACCCAGCACCCAACCTGCAACCAATTGGGTAAATGCGTCAAATGGTGGTACTGGTGGGGTTAATGGCATCACCATAAACACCACCGCCCAACTTGTCAGTAATGATAACGGACAAGAAGTGTTTATGCCACTGAATGCACAGACCCAACTGGTCAGGGGTAATGTCATTGAATATCATGTGTATTTAACCAACACCAATAACGACCGTATCCGTACCATGAAAGCCAATATCACCATTTCCAATGGTGTTCAACTGTTGGGAGCGGTTAGCCCAGAAGCGACCATGGGCAGTGTTGATGGACAAAACTTTTATCCCATGCCTTTGCGTACGCAAGTGGGTGGACAAATTCAGCCCATTCTCTTAGGTCAATATAAAGCCCTACAATGGCAAATTGAAGATGTGGGGCTTAACCAAACTGCCAACGTCAGCTATCGTGTGGTGGTTGAGTAGTCGTTTTGGTTGAGTGGTTTGATGTCATTGATAAGCCTGTTACTGCTTTGACAGGGGTTGGCAGTCAGGTTGCCCAACAGTTGGCTGATTTGGGTATTCACCGTTTATTTGACTTACTTTTACATCTGCCCAGAGATTATGAAGATCGCAGTCGTTTGTGTACCATTGATGGTGTGCAGTCGGGGCAGTCGGTGCTGGTGGAAGGAACAATCCTGCATGTGAACAATAACCAGCGTGGCATGACGGTGATTTTGGCAGATGCCAGTGGGCAGTTACAGTTGCGTTTTTTTAAGGTGTATCGTGGGCTTACTCAGACCATGCAGGTGGGCAATCGGTTGCGAGTGTTTGGGGAGGTGAAGATGAGCCGTTATGGCACACAGATGCACCACCCTGAATACACTGAAGTGGTGATTGGCAGTCCGTTACCACAGATAGGGCCACAGCCAATTTATCCGACGGTAAAAGGTTTGCACCAAAACAAACTTCGCACATTGATGCGATTGGCATTGGCAACTTGGGCATCACAAGCTAAAAATCAGTCACAGATGCTCAATCTGTTCACCGATGAGCGTGTGGGCATGGATATGGCTCAACATTCTCAACATCATGGCTTGTTTGATTTGAGTTTGTTTGAGGCATTGACGTTATTACACACACCGCCCATTTATGCCAATATCGGGCATCAACAGCGACTTTTAAGCCAAATCCGTGAACGCACTCACCCTGCCTGTCAGCGACTGATTTTAGAAGAGCTGACTGCCCATCAGTTAAGTTTGTTGCAACGGCGTGAACAATTGCACACTCATAAAGCACCCAAATGCCAGTTTCACAGTCCGTCGGCAGATGCGTTGATTCAGATGTTGCCATATCTGCTGACATCAGCACAACAGCGGGTGGTCAGTGAGATTGTCAATGACTTGACCACGTCTGTTCCTATGCTTAGGTTGCTACAAGGTGATGTGGGAGCAGGCAAAACGTTGGTGGCGGCATTATCAGCGTGTCATGCCATTGACAGTGGTTGGCAAGTGGCGATGATGGCACCCACTGAGATATTGGCAGAACAGCATTTTAATAATTTCAAAGATTGGTTTGAGCCGTTAGGTATCGGTGTTGGGTGGTTGGCTGGCAAGCAAGGCAGTAAAGAGCGTCAACAAATGCGACAAGCCATGGTTGATAATGATGTGCAGGTCGTGGTTGGTACGCATGCGTTATTTCAACAGCAGGTCAGTTTTGCCAAACTGGGCTTGGTCATCATTGATGAACAGCATCACTTTGGGGTAGAACAAAGAAAAGCCTTGACTGACAAAGGGGTCATGGGCAGTACACCACATCAACTGGTGATGACCGCCACCCCCATTCCAAGAACCCTTGCCATGAGTGCCTATGGTGATATGGACACGTCCATCATCGATGAGTTGCCCCCAGGGCGTACGCCTGTTACCACCGTTACCATTGACCGTAACCGCCGTGATGCGGTGATAGAGCGAATCGCTGCCAACTGTGCTAAGGGTAAGCAAGCCTATTGGGTTTGTCCTTTAGTGGAAGAATCAACCGCACTTGATGCCCAAGCAGCTCAGGCGACTTATGCCGATTTATGTGAGCGTCTTGACATTCGCATTGGTCTTGTGCATGGAAAAATGAAAGCGGTTGAAAAACAAGCGGTGATGCAGGCATTTAAAGCAGGTCAGCTGGATTTATTGGTGGCGACAACGGTCATTGAGGTGGGAGTAGATGTGCCAAATGCGTCACTGATGGTCATCGAAAATGCCGAGCGTTTGGGGCTGTCGCAGTTACATCAGCTCAGAGGTCGAGTGGGGCGAGGCAGTCAAAAAAGCTTTTGCGTGCTATTGTACCAAATGCCATTGTCTGCCACAGGAATTGAGAGACTCAATGTACTAAGAGACAGTAATGACGGCTTTGTCATTGCCCAAAAAGACTTACAAATCCGTGGGCCGGGGGAGCTGCTTGGCAAACGACAAACAGGCAATGTGGGATATTATGTGGCAGATTTGACTCGTGATGAAACGCTATTGACTTTGGCCACGCAGTTGGCAAAACGGTTATTGGCAAACAAAGACAACCACCCAGCCATCATCAAACTGATTGAACGTTGGATACCAAAAGCAAGCCGTTTTGGTCATGTTTAAAGATGAAAACAAATAAAAGCATGAAAACAAACAAAAGTATGAAAAAATCCAGAGGTATCAATCCATGAATAATATGGTGTTATTTGCCACTTTTTATGCGGTTATTCTCCAATCATTCGTCAGGCAAATCAGGCAAAAACTGTCTAAAAAATGGTTTAAGCCAGTCATTTGTTCGGTGTTGATGCCATGGTCCATGTTGCCGATGTTCAGTCATGCCATTGAGCCGATTGGTTTGGTGGCGGTTGAATTTAATCATGAATTGAAAGACGGTCATGAATTGAAAGACAGTGGGGTGCAAGGGATTTGCCAACGTTTTAACATGACTTGTGCCACTGATGCCAAACTGTGGCAACTGCCTAACCAACAGCGACCAAATCATTATTATTTGATTGACAGTACACCGCAATTTGTGGAACTACAAATGCAAGACCATCACATGACCGCTAAGGGTGTGGAAGACAAAGATGATAAATTGCTGGGACAGTGGCAATTTACCAATTATTTGCATCAACGTGTGAGCGATGACAACATTGGTGATAATATTGGCGATAATATTGGTGATGGTATTGGCGACAACACTGGCATAAAAACTGACAGCCCGCTGCTGTTTATTGCCCCAAATCTGTATCCAATTAACCAAACTGAGACGGCCATCGCTTTAATCAATCAAATAGACATCTCATTTGACGGTGGGGTAACCCGTGAACGGTCAGCAGACTTTATCCAGTTATTGCCCAACGGCAAGCATGAGCAGGTACTTACCAATGTGCCTTTTGATGGTCATTACAGTTATAATGCGTGTTTTAGTGAAGAAGAAAAATCACAGTCTGTTCACTGTCAAGAAGAAGGTTGGCAAGTGCTTAACGTGTCAATGAAAGACATCAAAACACCCTTGTATCAATGGATATTGGCATATGAAAATAAAATTTGGCCAGCACACACTCCAGAAGACAAGGCGGTATTAGAAACCCATCAAGTCAAGGTGATGCCCTTTGGTGATACGGCAACCTTATTTTAATCAAGTCAGAACCTTCAATCAGCAACATATCACGCATATCAGCAACACACACATACACATAAAACACATAAAGGAAGCGACCATGCACGAGCCACAACGTCCACAGTCATCCGCTGAACAGCCAAAGCATGATAACGCAACCCGTCATGAACCGAGCATCAGCCATCACACTCAACCCATACATCATGGATTTAAAAAATCCGCCCCCAATCTTTGGGCGTATGTGCTTGGTTTGATGGCCGTGTTGTTGGTGGGCTTGGGGCTGGGGCATCATTGGGGCAGTAAGCAAGGCAAAAATTCCAATCAAGCGATGGCCAACACAGACAAAACAGCCGTCAACCCCACTGGCACTGATAAATCTGCGGTATTGACCGTGGAAGTCATCTCACCCACAAGCCAAGATGTGGACAACAACCTGTTGGCAGATGGCACGGTGGCAGGCAAGAGCATTGCCAACGTCAGTGGGCGAGTTAATGGGGTTGCCATTGAAAAAATATTGGTTGATGAAGGTGATTGGGTAAAAGCAGGGCAGACGTTGGCGGTGTTCGATGCAAAAGGACTTGAGCAAAATGTCATCGAAGCCCAAGCAAGCGTTGTGGAAGCCCAAGCCAACCATGCCAATGCGGTTGCCAATGCAGAGCGGGTCATACCACTATTGGACATTGACGCTGTCAGTCAGCAAGAAGTGGATCGCTATGTCAGTACCGCTGAGCAGGCAAGAGCACTTTTGGTTTCTGCCCAAGCTCGTCTAAATGGGGCTGAGTTGACCTTGCGTGATAGCAAAGTCATTGCCCCTGTCAGTGGCATCATCAGCAATAAACACGCACAAATTGGCAGTGTGCCACAACAGGCATTGTTTAGCATCATCGAAGGAGGCGTGCTGGAATGGCAAGCTAAGGTTGACCCAGAACAGTTAAAGCTTATCCAAGTCGGCATGCCCGTCATCGTCAAAACACCAAGCAATGACTGGATTAATGGCAAAGTGACTCGCATCTCCCCAAAAGTTGCCGATGACCGTCGCATGATGGTGGCCGCCACTTTAGAAAATAGCCGACAAATACAAGCGGGCATGTTATTAAGTGGTGAATTTGTCATGGACAGCCAGCCACAGACGGTTGTGCCAGTGGCATCAGTGGTTAGTCATGATGGTTATGAGTATCTGATGCTGGTGAAAGACATCAGCGACCAAGATGGCAGTCGTACAGGCACGGTCGAACGCCTAAAAGTTGAATTGGGTAAGCAAATAGATAAGCAAGTGGTGGTCAATTCACGATTACCAAACAATGCCTTGATTATCCGCCAAGGTGGTGGGTTTTTAAATGACGGTGATAAAGTACGAGTGGTTACTGATGTCAATGCTGCTCAAGCACAAGCCACTGGTCAAGCACAAGCTCAAACACATTCTAAATCAATGGGAGTAGGCAACTGATGAACTTTTCTGCCTATTCCATTCGTAACCCTTTGGTGGCGATTTTATTATTTGTGTTATTGACTTTGGGTGGTTTATTTGGTTTTCAGCAGATGAAAGTCCAACAGTTTCCTGACATTGATTTTCCTGGGGTGGTGGTAACCGTAACCTTACCAGGTGCTGCCCCCAGTCAACTTGAGAATGACATTGCCAAAAAAATTGAAAACAAAATTGCCAATATTGAGGGTGTCAAGCACATGCGTACGGTGCTACAAACAGGGGCTGCCACCATCAGTACTGAATTTACTTTAGAAAAAGACATTCAAGAAGCGGTGGACGATGTGCGGTCTGCTGTGGGTGAGGTGCAAGGCGAGTTACCTGCTGCTGCCAATGACCCCATCATCACCAAAATAACCACCGCAGGGTTTCCTGTTCTGACTTATACCGTGTCAGCAGACAACATGAGCGTGGAAGATTTGTCTTGGTTTGTTGATGATACCATCGCTAAGCATTTATCAGACATCGAGGGGGTGGGGCAGATTGCGCGTATTGGTGGTCTTAACCGTGAGATAACCGTCGCTGTTGACCCAAATCGCCTAAATGCCCTGCAACTGCCCATCAGTCAACTGTCTGAGCAAATAGCAGGCATGCAGCAAGACACATCAGGCGGTGAAGCCAAAGTGGGCAAACGCACCCAAAATATCCGAGTCTTAGGAGCGGTGGATAATGTGCAACAATTGGGTAATGTGCAAGTTGCCTTACCCACAGGCGATGCTCAAAGCTTGGCGAGCATGGCAACCATCACCGATGGTGCAGGAGAACCAGCATCGATTGCCAAACTTGATGATAAAACCGTGGTGGCATTTAATATCAGTCGCTCACGAGGGGCAAGTGAGGTGGATGTGGCGACACGTGTCGATGCTGTTTTGGCACAGCTACAAAAAGACATGCCACACATTCATGTGGATAAAGTGTTTGACACCGCCACGCCTGTGGCAGAAGACTATCAGGCATCGATGCAGATGTTATTAGAAGGTGGTATTTTGGCGGTGGTGGTGGTGTTTTTATTTTTACGCAATGTGCGAGCAACCATTGTGGCAGCCGTGGCGTTGCCATTGTCCATCATTCCGACATTTTTGGGCATGTGGTTGTTTGGCTTTAGTTTGAACATCATTGCCTTACTGGCATTGTCTTTGGTGGTGGGCGTTTTGGTTGATGATGCCATCGTGGAAGTTGAAAACATCATTCGTCATTTACGCATGGGTAAGTCGCCTTATGAAGCGGCAATGGAAGCGGCTGATGAAATTGGGTTGGCGGTGATTGCCACCACGTTCACATTGATAGCGGTATTTTTACCCACGGCATTTATGAATGGCGTGGTTGGGCAGTTTTTTCGCCAATTTGGTTGGACAGCAGCGATGGCAATTTTTGCATCACTGTTAGTCGCACGCTTAATTACCCCAATGATGGCGGCGTACTTGTTAAAACCAGAGCCTGATAAAGTTGAAAAAGATGGCAAGTTGATGACAGGCTATCTGAAGGTAGTTAACTGGACATTGCGTCATCGTTGGCTGACGCTTGGTTTTACCTTAGTGTTCTTTGTGGCATCAGTCAGTCTTGCAAAACTGTTGCCCAGTGCGTTTATTCCTGATAATGACATCAATCAAACTCGTGTTGCCATTGAGTTAACCCCTGATGCCACTTTAGAAGACACCGAAGCGGTCAGTGATAGGGCGATAGATGCCATTAAACACATTGATGGCGTTGCAAGCATCATGGCTGCCATCGGTCAACCACAAACTCACTTAGGTCCTCACCGTGGTTCAGGACAAGCCAAAAATACCGCAAGCCTTGACATTATCCTTGAGCGTCGTGGCGAACGAATGAGTAAAACTGACATAGAACAGCAGATAACCCAAGCCATCAGCCAAGTACCGGGGGCAAGATTTACGGTGGGTTTGTCCAGTGGTGGTGAAAGTGGCTATGGCTTTCAACTCACCAGCAGTAATGCTGTTCTGTTAAATCAGTACGCTCAACAGGTGATGAATGACATTCGTCAGCTGTCGCTGGCAGGCGATGTGACCAGTAATCTTAGTCTACCCCGTCCAGAGCTGACTGTCATACCCAACCGTTTGGCAATGGCAGATAAAGGCATAACCACTCAAAGCATCGCTGATACCTTACGTATTGCCACATTGGGAGATTATGAACAACGTTTGTCTAAACTCAACTTAGACACTCGACAAATCCCCATTGTGGTGCGTTTGCCTGATGATGCAAAAGCCAACATCAATCAGCTGGGTGATTTGTATATTCCCAGTAACCGAGCGATGGGGCAAGGCGTGCAAGTGGCACATGTGGCTCAACTACAATTTGGCAATGGGCCTGCTGAGATTCGCCGTTTTGACAGAGAGCGTGCCATACGCATTACCGTGCAGTCTGCCACAGGTGAGCTGGGTCCTTTGGTAGCAGCAGTAAAAGCCACACCCAGCTTACAAGCCCTGCCCAATGACGTGACCATGATTGATGAAGGGCAAGCGGAGAACATGACAGAATTGTTCACAGGTTTTGTCATCGCCATGAGTGTGGGGATAGTTTGTATCTTTGGCGTGTTGGTGTTGCTGTTTCATCGGGTGCTACAACCGTTTACCATCTTAGTGGCATTACCTTTGTCCATTGGAGGGGCGTTTGTTGGCTTGCTGTTGACAGGCTCTAGCTTGTCGATGCCATCGATGATTGGCTTTATCATGCTGATGGGCATCGCCACCAAAAACTCAATCTTATTGGTGGACTATGCCATCATTGCCCAAACCGAATATGGGTTAGCAAGGTTGCCTGCGTTGATTGATGCTTGCCATAAACGGGCTCGTCCCATCATCATGACCACCATTGCCATGGGAGCAGGTATGATGCCTTTATTATTGGGATTTGGCGACCATGACCCCACATTTCGTCAACCGATGGCGGCGGCGGTGTTGGGGGGATTGGTTACTTCAACGTTTTTAAGCTTGGTGGTCATTCCTGTGGTGTATACGTTGATGGATGATTTGTCCCTGTTGATGGCTCGTTTTACCAGAGCAAAAAGAGCCTAAACGTTAGGGAAAGAACGTTAGGGAAAAAACGTTGGGTTGTGAATTTCACCATTGGTGTTTGCCACCCAACGTTCTAACCTACTTACGCCAATGTTTATGACAATGTTTATGACAATGTTTCAACCCGCTCACGCCCACGCTCAATCGCCAGTTTTACTTGATTGGGGGCAGTGCCACCGATGTGATTGCGAGCGTTTAATGAGCCTTCCAATGTCAAACAATCAAACACATCATCAGCAATCAACTCACTAAAACTGGCCAGTTCATCTGGCGACAGCTCAGACAAATCTACGCCCTTTTCTACCCCAAGTGCCACAGCTTTTCCCACCACTTCATGAGCATCACGAAAGGGTAAGCCTTTTTTGACCAAATAATCCGCCAAATCGGTTGCCGTGGCATAACCTTTTAACGTGGCTTGTCGCATGTTGTCTTTATTTGGCACAAGGTTTGGGAGCATGTCTGCAAATGCCAAAAGTGAGCCTGTCAGAGTGTCCACACAATCAAACAGCGGTTCTTTGTCTTCTTGGTTGTCTTTGTTGTATGCTAAGGGTTGGTTTTTCATCAGCACAAGCAAGGTGGTCAGCTGACCAAACACCCGTGCGGTTTTGCCACGCACCAACTCTGGCACATCAGGATTTTTCTTTTGGGGCATGATAGATGACCCTGTACAAAAGCGGTCTGGCACTTGCACAAAGCCAAATTGAGCCGACATCCATAAGATAATCTCTTCACTCATACGAGACAGGTGCATCATTAAAATACTGGCATTACTGGCAAACTCAATGGCAAAATCACGGTCAGACACCGCATCAAGTGAATTTTGACAAATGCCCTCAAAGCCCAAAAGCTTGGCTGTCATGGTACGGTCAATCGGATAAGGCGTTCCTGCTAAGGCTGCACTGCCCAATGGCATTTGGTTGATGCGTTTGCGAGTGGCAATAAAACGCTCACTGTCACGAATCAGCATCTCAAACCATGCCATCACATGATGAGCAAAGCTGACAGGTTGAGCGGTTTGCAAATGGGTAAATCCTGGCATGATGGTATCGGTGTGCTGGCTTGCCAAATCAAGCAAGCCGATTTGCAGGCGTTTTAATAATCCCAAAATCACATCGGTCTGCTCACGCAAATAAAGCCGAATGTCAGTCGCCACTTGGTCATTACGGCTTCGCCCTGTGTGCAGTTTTTTACCGACATCACCTATCATGTTGGTCAGTTGAGCTTCTATGTTCATATGCACATCTTCTAACGCCACCGACCAATCAAACTGTCCATTGGCAATCTGTTGTTTGATTTTTTGTAGACCATCTATGATTTTATCGCTTTCATCGGTTGTGATGATGCCACAATGCCCCAACATGGTGGCATGGGCAATAGAGCCATCAATGTCATGATTTGCCATGCGTTTATCAAAATTAACCGATGCGGTGAATTGGGCAACAAAGCCATCTGTCGCTTCACGAAAACGCCCACCCCACATATTAGATGGGTTTGTCGTATTTGTGGGTAAAGCGGACATAGAAACCTTGGCAGTTGTGTTAGAATCTAAGCGGTAATCGTTCATAAGGTGAGTTGGGTGTGAAAAGTTATTGGCAGTCATATCAATCTAAGCTTAATAAAAAAAATGGTGCATTGAGTATAGCAAACGATGAGCTAGAAATGCTAATGCAAAAATTGGCGTTTTTTTTACCCAGTCAGCAAGCGTTGTTGCGGTCATTTTATTTGCCCATTTATGGTGCGTTGTGGGGGTTGCTGATGGCGTTAGTCAGACTGGCTCATGACATACAAATTAGCCATATGGAGTTTTTATCAACGTTATTTATTGACATGCTGTTGCTTTCTTTGATTGCTTATATTGGGCTGTTTGTGTATGAAAGCATCAGACCCATGTTATTCAATTTACATCATTTAGTGGCGTGCGTTTGGGTAACACTTATCTTTATTGTCAGTGCATTACTTGTGGGGCTTTTGGCACATGTTGCATTGCCTTTATTGATGTATGGGCATGTTGCTGATGTGTTTTATGCTATCGTTAACATACTGATTGACATTATTGTAACCACTGGCATCACAATCCTGTTTTTATTGTATTATCTTAAACGCCATCAAGATTTGATGATGCTACAAAAAATGTTTGATATAGAAGTTGCGATGCAAAATGACCAAATCAAAGCTCGTATCGCTCCGCATTTTTTGTTTAACACCATCAATGGTTTGGTTTCGTTGGTGGAGACCAATCCTGACAAAGCCATTATCATGCTGGGCAATGTCTCTGAGCTGTTTCGTGCCAGCTTTTCTAAGTTTAAAGAAATTGGCATGGACACTGAAATTCACGTGTGTAAAGTATTTTTAGAAATTGATGACATGCGATTTCAAAATAAGCTGAAAGTTAAGTGGCATTTACCTGATGAAGACACACTATATGACATGACCATCTGTGGCATGACCTTACAAAGCATCATTGAAAAACTGCTCAACCAAGTGGTGGAACACACGGTGGAAGAGATTGAGCTTATCATCAGCATGACATGGCAGAATCATAAAGTTAACATCGACGTAAGCCTACAACTGCCTAAAGATTTGCTGATGATGCGTCATGATTTATTGGATCGGTTGGATTTCTCCATTCAAGAAAGAAAATTACAGGTATTTTTTGGTAATCAAGCGAGCATCATCACCAATATCCATGACAATCACATCGTTACCAATATTCAATATTGCCTATTTGACACAGCGGTTGACAATGACGTATGCAAAACATGGCAGATGGAATAAGGCTAAATCAG
This sequence comes from Lwoffella lincolnii, assembly GCF_002014765.1. Taxonomy (GTDB): domain Bacteria; phylum Pseudomonadota; class Gammaproteobacteria; order Pseudomonadales; family Moraxellaceae; genus Psychrobacter; species Psychrobacter lincolnii. Next base: position 67,847 of record NZ_MUYT01000002.1, on the reverse strand, counting down.
ATAAAAAAATCATGAATAAAAATAAAGTTGCATCTGTTGTTAACATCTCGTAACCTATCTGATGACATAAAAACAAATGGTCAAAAAGTTTTAAAAAAAATCAGCAAACAACATGCCATCAATACATATAAAAGTAACGCATGAAAAGTAACGTATGAATAGGAGTGAACTATGAAAGTAGTGGTCTGCGATGATGAGCCGTTATCACGTGAGCGTCTGGCAAGGATAATCAAAGAAGGCGGCCACGAAGTCGTCGCCATGGCAAAGACAGGATATGAAGCCATTGATGCGGTCAAAGAACATACCCCCGATGTGCTACTTTTGGACGTGCGAATGCCAGAGTTAGACGGTATCCGAGCCGCCAACGAGATTGCTAAATTTGAACATCCCCCTGCCATCATTTTTGTTACCGCCTTTGAACATTATGCCATTAAAGCTTTTAAAGCCAACGCCATCGGCTATTTGCTCAAGCCTGTCAACAAAGATGAATTGCTTGAGATATTAAGCCAAGCCAAACAACTCAACGCCGCTCAGATGTTTGCCATCAAACAAATGGAAGAATCAAATAACAAACCTGCTCGCCAACACATCGCTGCTCGCACACATCGTGGCGTTGAGCTGATTGCTTTAGCCGATGTGCTGTATTTTACCGCTGACCAAAAGTACGTCAAACTGCGTCATAAAAATGGCATGGTGTTGATTGATGATACGCTAAAAGAGCTTGAGCAAGAGTTTGAACATGAATTATTTCGCATTCACCGCAATGCCTTAATTAACCTAAATCACATGCAAATGCTAGAAAGTATCGATGCAGGACAATATCAGGTGCGTTTTAAAGGCATTGATGACGTATTGGCGGTCAGCCGTCGACATTTGCCAATGTTGCGTGAAAGAATGCAAAACATGTAGGCAGATAGGCTGAATTTTTTATGGTCATGACAACCCCCACCACCTTAAACATTGCCACTCGCCAAAGCCCCTTGGCACTGTGGCAGGCAAGACACATTCAAACCAGATTGCAAGCGTTATACCCACAACTTAGCATTAATCTGGTTACCATGGTTACCAAAGGCGATAAAATATTAGATACCCCATTGGCAAAAATCGGGGGTAAAGGCTTGTTTGTCAAAGAGTTAGAGCAAGCCTTATATGAAAAACAAGCCGATATTGCGGTGCATTCTTTAAAAGATGTGCCAATGGATTTGCCAGATGGCTTAACTTTAGGTGCATACTGCCAGCGAGAGCAACCGACAGATGCCTTTGTGTCCAATAAGTTTTCTGCCCTTGATGACTTACCACAAGGGGCAACGCTTGGCACATCAAGCTTACGCCGTCAATGTCAAATTCAGCAATACCGTCCAGACTTAAACATCATCAGCCTGCGTGGCAATGTTGGCACACGCTTGGCAAAACTGGATAATGGCGACTATGATGCCATTATTTTGGCGACCAGTGGCTTAAAGCGACTGGGTTTGACTGAGCGTATCTGTCATGAGATTGATACTGACATCAGTTTGCCAGCCGTGGGGCAGGGAGCGTTGGCGATTGAATGTAGAGCTGATGATACGGACGTGTTGAACTTATTAAAGCCACTTAACCATGAGCCAAGCCGTCTGTGTGTGCTTGCTGAGCGAGCGATGAATCGCCACCTACAAGGGGGCTGCCAAGTACCGATAGCAGGGTTTGCCGTGATTGAAGATGATAAGCTCACATTAACAGGGCGAGTGGGCAGTGTTGATGGCAACGTGTTACTCAAAGCTCAACAAACCAATGCCTTAACTGATGATGCTCAGGAAAATGAACACATTGCCAACGCCATGGGCATCACGGTGGCTAAAGCGTTACTGGCTCAAGGAGCAGATGATATTTTAAAAGAGATTTACCGCCAGCAATGACGTTGATTAACACACGCCCAACAGATAGGGCCAAGCCATTAACCAGGCATCTGCGTCAAGCAGGCATTGATGTGTTAGAGTTGCCATTGCTTGCCACACAACCACGCACGCTCAGCGATGTTGACCATCACACACTTAAGCAATGGCATGATTATGATGTGATGGTTGTCGTTAGCCCAACCGCCGCCAAGCTGTTTTTGCAACATTTGGCCAACTTTTCAACAAGCACAAACGCCAAAACAAGCTTGGCAAAAACATCGATGTCAGTCCAACCCCCCATATTGGTGGCAGTTGGACACGCCACAGCAGACGTGTTGCAACAACAAGGTTTGCAGCAACAAGGTTACGCCATACAAATTCCCACGACACACAATAATGAAGGCATGTTAGCGATGCCTTGTATTGCCATGCTACAAGCAGGACAGCGAGTGCTTATCTGTCGTGGGGTTGGTGGTCGGCAATTGTTGATAGATACGTTAAACAAGCGGGGCGTGCAAGTAGATACCGTGCCACTTTACCAACGTCAACTGCCAGAGCAGACGCAAGCCACCTTTGTGAATTGGGTAACTGCTGATTGGGTAACACAAACTCATCTGCCAAATGATGACCGTACGGAGCAAACAGACGCACTGGCCACCGTGCTGATTAGCAGTGGTGAAAGTTTTGAGCATTGGCAAAAGATTTGTCAAAATCTGTCTGTGTGGTTGCAAAGGTGGTTGCAAACGCAACCACATAAGTCATTAAATGATAAGCGATTGGTTGACCATGCCAATTTATCTTGCTATCGTTATTTGGCGCTGGGTAACAGATTGTGTGCCATGCTAAGTGAGCAACAACTGAATGTGACCATGTTAGACAGCCTTGAACCGCAGCACATTCTTATTCAATATCAACGGCTTGGTTAAACGTGAGATGCTTGGTAAATTTGCTGAATCGAATTATCCATGGTCGCATCAAACTCGGCATCTGTCTGTCCCTTACTTAAGCCTTCGGTAAAGGCACGAGAGAAGCTGGCTATCATGCCTTTGTTTTCGCTGAGACGCTGACAAGCATCATCACGAGAATAGCCACCAGACAACGCCACCACCTTTAATACCTTGGGGTGATTAACCAGCTCATCATAAAAGCCTGCCTGTTCTGGTAAGGTCAATTTCAGCATGATTTGCTGGTCATCAGTCAATCGCTCTAGCTGACGCAAGATTTGAGCTTTTAAGATAACTTCAGCTTCCTGCTTGTCTTTGGCATGAATATTGACTTCAGGCTCAACGATGGGCATAAAACCTTCAGACAAAATTTGCTTAGCAACGTCAAACTGCTGTTGTACCACGATTTCGATGCCGTCCACATTGGCAGCATGAATGACCGAACGCATTTTTGTGCCAAAGATGGGGTAATTTTTGGCTTTTTGTAGCAAACTTGCTAAATTAGGAATGGGTTTCATCACTTGCACATCGGCTTGTTGCTCAGCCAAACCTTTATCAATCTTCAAAAATGGTACGATGTTTTTATCTTCCCACAGATAGTTAGCGGTGGGCTTATTGTTGACTTGTCTGTCCATGGTGTCTTCAAATAAAATCGCCCCAAGCACACGCTCACCATCAAACTTATCTGATGTCATGATGCGAGTACGCATTTCATGCACTTTGGCAAACATCTCCTTGTCGTCATGATATTCCTTTTCAGTAACACCATACATGGCAAGGGCTTTTGGTGTGCTACCACCACTTTGGTCTAGAGCAGCAATAAAGCCTGTGCCGTTTTGGATACGTTGCTGTTGGTCGTCATTCATAAAAAATCTCCAATGATGTGTGATAACAGACATGTGATTAACAAAGTATTATTATAAAAATGTTGCGGTGGTTATGATAACAGAAATTTGAACGATGTTGATACATTTTGCCACCCATCAACGACCTAAGCCCATCACTAACCGCCCATAAACAACAGCAACACACAGCCGATGGCCAGCCCAATGCCCAACACATTGATGCCCGACAGTCGTTCTTTAAAAATGACCATACCCACCATACTGGCAACCGCAATCACCCCCACATTCATGCCCGTAAACACCACACTGGGCGAGTTTGCCAACGTTTGATGGGCCTTAACATAAGCATAGATATTGCCCATATTCAGCACCCCTAACAGCACCCCTGCCAATAGGGCAGATTTTTGCCAGCGAATACGCTTGATTAACAGATACGCCAATAGCAACGTGCCAGCCAACGCAAAACTGACCAACAACGTCAATGAAAATACTGCCCCTTGTTTGGCAACCTGCTTAAATAAAATATCAATCACCCCATAGCCAAGCCACACCATCAATAACCAGCCAGCAGACGCAGAACGCTTGACAGATGGTACAGATGACATGGCTTGTGGGCGATATACCAACGCCAGTAATGCCAAAAATCCCACACCAATGCCGATGCCACGTTGGGGCGTTAAACTCTCACCAAACAGCACAAAGGCAGATATGATGGGAATGATGAGTGATAAGCGTTGTGCTGCATCGGTTTTGATGATGCCCACATGGTCAATGGCACGCCCAAGCACCACAAAAATCAAGGGCAACAGCACCCCCAACGCCATGACAATGCTCAAGCTGATGGGGTTGTTAAACAGTGTCGACAGCCCTGCCAAATCAGGACGCAACAAAATCCACGTTAACAAAAACGCCACAGGATAACCCATGACGATGGTCTGTCTGATATCAAGATGGTGTTGACGCAAAATTTTAAGCAACACTGACACAGCAACACTACAAAATATGGCAAAAACAAGGTAACTCATCTGTGACTCCAAAAAAAAGTCTAATGTATAAAATGTAACAAAATATGTCAAGATGGCAGATGGTGTGGTTCATCTATTTTTGCCACAAAACTTGCCACAAAAAAAACAGCCGTATGATAACGACTGCTTAACTGGTTTAACTTTTGATGGCTGCTGGCTACTGATGACGGCAATTTTTTGTGCTGTTTTTTAGCGAAGCTTTAAGGTCATCAGCCCAAGCACCACCAAAATGATGGAAATGATCCAAAAACGTGCCACCACTTGCGTCTCTTTCCAACCAATCTCTTCAAAATGATGATGCAAAGGTGCCATGCGAAACACTCGTTTTTTACGCAGTTTATAAGAACCCACTTGTAACATCACCGATAAGGCCTCTGCCACAAACAACCCTCCCATGATGGCAAAAGCAATCTCTTGGCGAGTCATCACCGCAATCGTACCGAGCATGCCCCCCAATGCCAATGCCCCCACATCACCCATAAACACTTGAGCAGGATGGGCGTTAAACCACAAAAAGCCCAACCCAGCACCAATCATGGCCGCACAGACAATGGTTACCTCTGAGTTATGGACAATATAAGGCACATGCAAATAATTGGCAAAACGAACATCACCTGTCACATAAGCAAACACCCCAAGCCCTGCTGCCACCAACACCACAGGCAAAATGGCAAGCCCATCTAAACCATCGGTGAGATTAACAGCATTAGATGCCCCATTGATGACAAAATAAGTAAAAATGATGAACCCAAGCCCAAACGGTACTGATGAAAAAGGCACAATCCAGTCTTTAAATAGGGGAATGAGTAAGTCCTGCATGGCGTGAGTGGTGGCAATGTCAGAAGCCTGTATGGCACAATAATACATTGCCCCACCAGCAATCAACGCCCCAAGCGATAAAAAAGCGTATTTCTTACGTGCAATGAGTCCTTGTGGGTTCTTATACTTGATTTTTAGCCAATCATCTGCCCAACCAACCCCCCCAAAAATGACCATCACCAACATTAAAATCCAAACATAAGGGTTGTCTAACCTTGCCCAAAGCAAGGTTGCCACTCCGATGGCGGACAAAATCAGCACGCCACCCATGGTTGGCGTGCCTGTTTTGACCAAATGTGATTGTGGGCCATCATCACGTATGGCTTGACCATATTTAAGTTGACGTAAATGACGTATGGTTCTGCCACCAAACATAATGCTAAAGGCAAGTGTGGTCAGCACCGCCAGCAATGCTCGCAAAGTCAATGATGACACTGCTGAAAACGGAGAATAAAATTGGCTTAGCCACTCAAATAACCATACCAGCACAACAACAACCCCAAGTTAAGTAAAAATAAAGTTAGGTAAAAAATTAGGTAAAAATAAAACCTTATTTATTATACGTCATTTTTTTGCTGGATACAGGCATTCATCAAATAAAACGCACGTCCGTATGGGGGCTAAGCTGTTTAAACCGCTCTTTGATGTTGATTTTGTCATGGTCGGTGGCGATGGCACGTTCGCTGGTGATGAATTTTTAGGCAGTAGCGTTCTTGACTGCCGTCAATGATGGCATGCGACAATTCTTGTTTTAGCAGTTCAAAGTCAATGCCACGCTGGGTGATGGGGTGTCCGTTTTTGTCTTTGATGATGTTGCCGCTTGCGTCGGTTTTTGCTTTTTCGCTGATGACTTAACACAAGCATGACACGCATTAAATGGCATCTGCGCCTGTCTCACCTGTGCGAATGCGAATGACTTGTTCAAGTGGGGCCACAAAGATTTTACCATCACCAATTTTGCCAGTGCTGGCAACCTTGGTAATGGCATCAATCACAGGCTCGACCATCTCAGCAGTCACTGCCACTTCAATTTTGATTTTGGGCAAAAAGTCCACCACATATTCTGCCCCACGATACAGTTCGGTGTGTCCTTTTTGTCGTCCAAAGCCTTTCACTTCAGTGACGGTTACACCATTGACTCCCAGTTCTGATAAGGCTTCTCGCGCGTCATCAAGTTTAAAGGGTTTTAAAATTGCGGTTACCAGTTTCATCAGACAGCTCCTTGATGGTTTTATAAGGTTATTTTAAGTGATAAATCTGTCATCATCATAGCCAAACATCATGGCAAATGTATTCACAACAAGGCAAAAAGTTAAGGTTTTCTAACCATGACATCGACTAAGCTTTAGGGAATAACCAAGCTTTAAACTAAGCTTTAGGGAATAGTAAGTACGCTGTGTCACTGCCTTGCAACAGATGCTCAGTATCACTGCCCTGTAGCCATTGTCTTAGGCGAGATTGTCCAAACGCACCAGACACCAACATATCAAGCTTGTGTTCTTGTTGATAATACAATAAGGCAGATGCCACATGTCGACTATGAATCAGCTGTTTTTTGCATTTATAGCCTGCTTGGGTTAATTTGACATAGGCTTCTCTGAGTGCGTCTTGGTTGCTGTTGGTGATTTCTGCCACCATGACCACATGCAAGGTCATGCCACGTAACAACGGCATTTCGACCACCCAATCAAGCAAGCGATGGCAGGTGGGTTTGTTGTCAAATGCCAATAATGCTGAGCTTGGGGTGATGAATGTGTCTGCGGTAACCAAAATCGGACGATGGCTTGGGCGGATAAAGTTTGCCAACGTTGATTGACAAGTCAGGGTACGCCCTGTGATGATAAGGCTGGCACTGGTATCCACATAATCCAAACTCTCACTCATGCTACAATGGCGGTGTAGGGAATAAATGGGTTCTTTACAACAGTGTTCATTGCAATAGACAGTGGCAGATTGTAGTAACTGCTTGCTGCTATCTTGCTTGGCTTGGGCATCAGGGCGTGAATAGAGTAGGGTAATGGGGTTGTGCAATCGCTGGGCTGCCCAAATACTGCTGTCCAAAATGGTTTTGATGGTGTCAGGTGCGTCCAAAAAAGCGATGATGCCATCAGGTTTTAGGGTACTGTTTTTTAGGGTGTTGTGTTTTAGAGTGTGGTGTGGCACGAATAATGACCAGCCTTGCGACTAAAATGTTAACTGTAAAATACCAAATCCATGCGTTAATCTTAATGCGTCAATCTTAAAAAAAGAATGCGTGAAAAACGCATGCGTGAATGCGGTATAATACCTTAATTATCACCAGCATGCCAATGACCAGCCACGCATCTTATCGTTAATGCATCTTACCATCAACACACACTGCCAACTAAGAGTTTATCATGCCATCTTCTGCCCTTTTTGCCACTGATTTGACCACTGACATACCTAACTTATCATCTTTATCACAATCAAACGCATCACAATCTGGGCCATCTTGTCGGTCTGAGTGGTCATACAAAGTTGATGGTTTGCAGGTGGTGATTGGGCTTGGGGCATCGGGGTTATCAGCGGTTAAGTTTTTACTGGCTCAAGGTCATCAAGTGGCGGTGACTGATGCGAGCTATCCCACATTGGCAACACAGTTATCTGAAGCGGTCAGCATTCGTCCGTTTGGTAAGATTGATGGTGAGTTGTTGTTAAAAGCCAGTCGCATCATCATAAGTCCAGGGGTTAATCCCAACATCACCGCCATACAAGATGCCAAACAAGCAGGCATTCCCATTGTCAATGACATTCAGTTGTTTTGTGATGCCTTAAGTCATCGCACAACGACCGATGGCAAACCAATTTCCATCATCGCCATCACAGGCTCTAATGCCAAAAGCACCGTCACTACCTTGGTTGGACAAATGGCAACAGATGCGGGTGTGCAGGTGGGCGTGGGGGGCAATATTGGTACGCCTGCCCTTGAGCTGTTGGCAGACCCTAAGCTTGAGATGGCAGTACTTGAGCTGTCTAGCTTTCAACTAGAAGCGGTCAGTCATCTCAACGCTCATGTGGCAACCGTGCTGAACATGTCGCCTGACCATTTAGACCGTCATGGCGACATGCTCAGCTACCATCAAGCCAAGCATCGTATTTTTCAAGGAGCAAAGTCGGTGGTCATCAATCGTGATGATGCCTTAACTTATCCCTTGGTTGCTGATGATTTGACGCTTGATGAGTTAAGAAAAATCAGTGTCGGTAACCATGCCCCAGATAAGGGGCAGTATGGACTGATGACTGATGGTGATGGGCAGACCTTTTTAGCAAAGGGCAATGACCGATTGATGAATGTCAATGACTTACTCATCAAGGGTCGCCATAATCATATCAATGCGTTGTCAGCACTGGCACTGGGAGAGTTGGCAGGCTTGCCAATGGACAGCATGCTGACCACCCTATCTGCTTTTAACGGCTTGCCACATCGTTGTCAGTTTGTTGCTCAAGTGGCAGGGGTTGATTATTATAATGACTCCAAAGGAACAAACATCGGTTCTACCATGGCGGCAATCAAAGGCCTGGGAGAAAGTTATGCCCAACAACATACTCACACATCGCCACAAGAGGGCAAAATGATGCTGATTTTGGGTGGTCAAGGCAAAGGGCAGGCGTTTGGTGATATGGTTGATTTGGTGAATCAATATGTCAGTCATTTGCTGTTTATCGGTGAAGATGCTCACATCATTGAAGAACAGCTGAAGCAAGCTGGTTTGGCGAGCAATGTCATTTGTCAGCATAGCCAAACTTTGGCGACAGCAGTGAATGATGCTAAGTTTGCTAGCCAAAACAGCACCACCAACATCACAGCGGTGTTGTTGTCGCCTGCTTGTGCCAGCTTTGACCAGTTTAAAGGCTTTGTTGACCGTGGCGAGCAGTTTGTAACTTTGGTGCAAGCGTTATTAGAATCTTAACTGTTGCCTTTATCTTTTATATGGGTTTGTGCCATTTTTTTAGGTTAAGAACATTAAGCACATTGCGTTAGCTAGGTTTGTTTGGTTTGTTTGTGTGGTTTGGTTTGTTTGCTTGTGTTAAACGCCCAAATTGCCAATCTGGGTTTTTAATCCTAAGCTTTCAATTTTAAGCTTTTAATTCTAAGATTTCAATTCTAAGCCGTGTCAAAATTGAGGTTGTGTCAAAAATTTATGTCAAAGTCTGTCAATCCACCTAACCGTCCTAAGTTGACTCCTTTTTTCAAACATCAACCATCTGACTATTGGTATCTGCCATCTGCCAGAGCGGTGATGCTCAGTTGTGTGGCGTGCTTATTGGTGCTTAGCTTACTGATGGTAACATCTGCGTCCATTCCCTTTACCTTACATCATGAGGCGTTAACCCAACTACATTTTTTTTGGCGACAGCTGTCGTATATCTTGGTTGGCATGGTGGCAGCCTATGTTGTTACTTTTGTGCCACTTAAGTGGGTGTTTAATCTGACTTTAGAGGTGTTTGCCTTACTTTTTGTGATGGTATTGCTGGTAATGACGTTATTGACCACGCCCATCAATGGGGCAAAACGTTGGCTGGATTTGGGCATCATTAACTTACAGGCAGCAGAGCTTGCCAAACTTGCCATCATCGTATTTACTGCCAACTTTGTGGTCAGGCGTTCATCAGAGGTGCGTGAGAGCTGGGGTGGGGTGGTGCGACTGTTTTTGATTTCAGGGACGATGTTTGCCATCATTTTGGCTCAGCCTGACTTTGGTTCAGTGGTCATCATCACAGGTTGCATGCTGGCAATATTCTATGTTGCTGGCGCTCCGATTGGTTTATACATTGGCATGATCATCATGACGGTATTTTTGTTCGCCACCGCCATTTATTTTTCAGATTATCGCAGCATTCGTGCCATGTCATTTTTAGACCCATTTGATGATTTAAGTGGCTCAGACTATCAATTATCACGCAGTTTAATCGCCTTTGGGCGGGGTGAGTGGCATGGGGTTGGCTATGGCAACAGCATACAGAAGTTATCTTATCTGCCTGAAGCCCATACTGACTTTGTGCTGGCGATTACAGGTGAAGAGTTGGGCTTTTTTGGTGTGGGGTTGGTGTTGATGCTCCAAGCCACTTTGGTGGCAAGCATGATGCGTATCAGCATCACCGCCCTAAAACGTAACCAGATGCGCATCAGCTATATGGCGTTTGGGTTTGCCATTATGTTTGTGGGGCAAACGGTGGTGAATGCTGGCATGAACATGGGCCTGATGCCCACCAAGGGTTTGACCATGCCATTTTTTAGCTTTGGTGGCACATCTATGGTGGTGTGTTTGATTATCATTGGAATGATTTATCGCATGAGCAAAGAAAGTGACATCATTAAGGTGGATGATTGTCGCAATTATTGATGCTTTGCTTCTGTTTTTGCTGGTTGCTGTGCCAAGGCGGTTGAACTTTGATATTTGCAATGAAAAATGGATTAAAATTCTCAATAATATCAATTCTCAATAAAATGTTATCAATGTTTAACACGCCCTAGTCTTTTGTTTTGGCTTTTTTAGCACGCCCTGAGCCAGAGCGACCGCCATGATTGGTTTTATTGTTATGTTTATTGTTGCGTTTTTTTGTTTTGCTCTTTGTGGTTTTATCTGCCTTTGACTGGTTCATCTCACTTGCTTTTAATTTGGCAAGCAATTCAAAATCAATCTGTAACAAGTCCATGTTAACACCAGCAACTTGCACACGCACTTGGTCACCTAAGCCAAACAACAGCCCTGTGTCTTTGCCAATCAACTGTTGTTGGCGTTCGTCATAGACAAAATAATCATTGCCCACATTCGAGACATGCACCAAGCCATCAATAAACAGCTCGTTTAACGTGATAAATAACCCAAAATTGGTCACTGTGCTGACCGTTCCATCAAATTCTTCACCCACATGTTGTGACATATAGTGACATTTAAGCCATGTCTCCACAAAGCGAGATGCTTCTTCGGCTCGGCGTTCGGTATCTGATGTTTGGGTGGCGGCCTCACTTAACGTAAAGTCGGTTGTGGTTTGTTTTTTACCTGTAACTTTATTTTTAATGGCACGGTGTAGCATCAAATCAGGATAACGGCGAATGGGTGATGTGAAGTGACTGTATTCGTCATAAGCCAAGCCAAAATGTCCGATGTTCTCTGGGGCATAGTTGGCTTGCATCATCGAACGAAGCAACATGCTATGAATGCTGACGGCATCGGGGCGGTCTTTGGTTGCTTGTATTAAACGCTGATAATCAGCTTGTGTTGGGTTTTCTTCTGGGAATTTAATGCCAAAGTTTTTGGCGTATTCATGAATACGCAAGGATTTTTCAGCATCAGGGCGGTCATGATTGCGGTATAACACAGGCAGATGATGTTGTAGGGCGAATTTGGCAGCACAGGTATTTGCCAACAGCATGCACTCTTCAATGAGTTTGTGAGCGTCGCCACGAGTGCGTGCCACAATGTCGCTAATGCCACCTGCTTCATCAAACTTGATATGAGTTTCGGCAGTTTCAAACTCCATGGCATGACGCTGTTCACGTTTTTTTAACAGCACTTGATATAATTGATACAGCACATCAACCGATTTTTTGACGAGTGCGTTGTCTGTCAGCGTTTTAGGCACGTTGGAATCTGTGTCATCATCAAAATAGGCGTTGACTTGATTGTAGGTTAGGCGAGCTTGTGAGTGCATGACAGCAGGATAAAATTCATAACCTGTGACGTTGCCTGTCCTGGACACTTTGATGTCAGCGACCATGCACAAGCGATCAACGTGGGGATTTAATGAACATAGCCCATTAGACAGCACTTCTGGCAACATGGGGATAACACGGTGTGGGAAGTACACGGACGTACCACGTTCATAGGCTTCGTGGTCAAGCGGTGAGTTGGCGGTCACATAATGGCTGACATCAGCAATGGCAATGACCACACGGTAGTTACCACCAGCACGTTTTTCAGCATAGACAGCATCATCAAAATCACGTGCATCTTCACTGTCAATGGTAATCAGTGGCAAATCTCTTAAGTCAATTCTGTTTTTGATGTCAGCATGATTAGGTTCAGTATAAGCATTGGCTTGCTTAAGCACTTCTTTGCTAAATTCGTGGGGAATATCATAGTTAAGTAGCGTGGTTTCAATGATGACTTCTCGGTCATTATCATTAACCATCACCTCGACAATCTTGCCTGTGGCAAATTCATGCTGGTTTGGCCAATCGATGATGTTTACTTTGACAGGGTGCCCAAGCTTTGCCCCACTTTGTTTAACATCATCATCACTGACGGTAACGGGCTGATGGTTATTGGGGCTGGCAAGGCTGACAAAGTAGCCGTCCTCTGCCTTATCCAATCTGCCAATAAACTGACTTTGCTGACGCTCAGCGATGTCCACAATCCGTCCCTCACCACGTCCACGACCATCGGTCTCACTGGCAACTGCCCTGACCGTATCGCCATTGAACACCCAACGCATCTGCTTTTCATGCAAAAATAAATCTGGCATGTCGTCCAACACCACAAAACCAAACCCTTTGGCATGAGCTGATACCGTGCCAGTGACCGTGTCGCTGTCATCAATGGGGCGATAGCGGTAAGGTCTGCCATCTCGGCTGACTTGCCCTGCCCTGACCATGGCTTTTAAGCGATTGCCTAAGGCATCAAAGCGTTCTTCATCATCGATGGCAAATGCTTGAGCCAGTTGTGAATGTGTCAGACCTTGTTTTGAATCATTGTCTATCAGTGTTTGCAAGATTAACAAGCGACTGGGAATGGGGTTATCGTATTTTTGGGCTTCTGCTTGGGCGTTGGGGTCATTCCAGTTATGTTTAGTCATAATTTTCCGTAAAAGTCATCGCCTAGAGACAAATTAAACAAAGATGAATTGAAATATAAGATGAATTGAATGGATAAACAAGGCATCATCAGCCATTTTAGCATAATTATTCACAAGCACAGTGAGAAATGAAGTGACCAAAAGTTAAGCAACCAAAATTTGATAAGATGGCAGGGCTTTTATCATGACATGCCTTGATAAATGAATAAATACCTCCATTATAACAATGATTTTTATTGATAAGACTGCAAAATTCGTTCCAAATGACTGATTTTTATTGTTTTATTGGCTTAACCAACCATGAATTTAACCAACCATTAACCGCCTAGGAGACCTGATGAGCAAGCGAGATTTTTACGAAGTGTTGGGCGTTAATAAAAATGCCGATGAAAAAGAAATTAAACGCGCTTATCGCAAATTGGCGATGAAATATCACCCTGACCGCAACCCAGATGACCCACAAGCTGAAGAGAAATTTAAAGAAGCTTCTTTGGCGTATGAAGTGTTGAGTGATGCTCAAAAACGCTCTGCTTATGACCGCATGGGACACGCTGCCTTTGAAAATGGCATGGGCGGTGGTGGCTTTGGTGGGGCGGGTTTTCAAGACATCTTTGGTGATATTTTTGGTAACTTTGGTGACATATTTGGGCAAGCTCGTGGGGGCGGACGGGCCAGACGTGGGGCAGACTTGCGATACGTGTTGGAGCTGACTTTAGAAGAAGCGGTTAAAGGGGTAAAAAAAGAAATCAGCTTCAAAGCGCCCGCTCCTTGTGATGCCTGTGATGGCAAAGGTACAAAAAATGCGTCTGATGTGGTTACTTGCCCGACCTGTCGTGGACAAGGACAAATCCGTATGCAACAAGGCTTTTTTGCCGTTCAACAGACTTGCCCAGACTGTGGTGGCTCTGGCAAAAAAATCAAAAATCCTTGTTCAGATTGTCATGGCAGTGGCGTAAAAGAAAAATCTCGCACGCTTGAGGTGAATATCCCCGCTGGTGTGGACGATGGCGACCGTGTGCGTTTGGCGGGTGAAGGCGAAGCAGGCGGGGCAGGCATACAAAGTGGTGATTTGTTTGTGGAAGTGCGTGTCAAAGAGCATGCTGTCTTTGTCAGACAAGGGGCTGACTTGTATATGGATGTGCCTGTGAGTATCACCGATGCCGCTCTGGGTAAAGAAGTTGAAATTCCCACTTTAGATGGTAAAGTCAAAATTAAAGTCAGTGAAGGCACACAAAGTGGCAAACTGTTGCGAGTGCGTGGTAAGGGCGTAACCCCTGTGCGTACGTCCATGAAAGGCGACTTAATTTGTCGCATCATGGTAGAAACGCCCGTCAATTTGACTTATGAACAAAAAGAGTTGCTCAAACAATTCCAAGAGACTTTGGATAAACATGACAGCGACAATCCACCACACCAACAATCACCCAAGAAAAAATCTTTCTTTGAAAAACTGGGTGATTTATTTGACTGAATTTAACCTATCCTGCTTACATCTCCACCCATAATCTTTGATTTAGGTGGAGATGTAAGCACAGGCGACCTAGTCAGGGCGTTCTTGTTTTTCGATGTCATAGACACTAAATAAAAACAGACACCAAATAAAAACAATGCTAAATTATACCCATATTTCATCAGCTAACAAGCCATGCTCAAAGCCTACAAATACAGAATTTACCCAAACCAACAACAAGCCATAGCGTTTGAACAACACTTTGGTTGTGTTCGTTTTGTTTATAATTGGGCATTGGCATTACAAAATAGATATTACAAAATCTTTGGCAAGTCATTATCCCGTACTCAAATACAAAACCAATTAGTCAAGAAAAAGAAAACGGCTAAATTTGCATGGCTAAATGAAGTCAATAGCCAATCGCTACTTAATGCATTGCTAAATGTCCATACCGCTTTTACTAATTTTTTCAAAGGTCGTGCCAAGTTTCCACGCTTTAAATCTAGAAAAATCCCACGAAAAAGTTATCAATGCCCCCAACATTGCACCATAAACTTTGAACAAGGCATCATCAACCTACCCAAAATCAAAGGCATCAAAACCGTATTTAGCCGTGAATTTGTTGGCAATATAAAAACAGTTACCATCACTAAGACAGCCACAGGCAAATACCATGCAAGTATTTTAGTAGATACGGATAGCATATTGCCAACACCCACCACAATAGAGCCTAGCCTAACTGTTGGTATTGACTTAGGCATCAGCCACTTACTTAACTTATCAGACGGCAGCAAGTTTGATAACCCAAAACATTTAGCCAAAGCCAGTCAAAGGCTTTCTGCACAGCAAAAAATCTTTGCTCGCAAACAAAAACAAAGTAAAAACCATCAAAAACAAAAATTAGCCGTTGCTCGTATTTATGAAAAAGTACGCAACCAGCGCTTAGACTTACACCACAAAATCACGCATAAACTGATTTGCGAAAACCAAGCTACCAGTTATGCACTTGAAGATTTGGGTGTCAAAAACATGGTAAAAAACCGAAAACTTGCCAAAGCGATTAATGATGTGGGCTTAGGGCAGTTTGTTGCCCTACTCAATTATAAAGCAAATTGGCATGGTAAAAACATTCTAAAAGTGAATCGGTTCTTTGCCAGTAGTAAAATTTGTTCGCATTGCCATCACAAATTAGACAGTCTGCCGTTATCGGTGCGTCATTGGACGTGTCCTAGCTGTCAAACACAGCATGACCGTGATATCAATGCAGCAAGCAATATACGCCATCAAGCGTTAGCTGATGCACTAGGACTTAGTGTTGTATAAAGAGTTCCCCCAGTATGATACTTATCAGCGTAAGTATACTGGCGAAAGGTAACAACTCAATCTAAGTTGAGGTTGTTATGGGTCACAAAGATTCTCACGCCTACCGCTGGGTTTGGTGGTGGGAGTGTGTCAAAAATTGGCTCAAAGATTGATTATCCGTTTTGGTTGTAGCCGACCTGTCGGCTCTAACAACCCTAAACCGATGAAGGTTTGAGCCTTGTTAAGTAACTTAACTTCTGTGGCAATGGTGATGTGTGGCTTACTTGGTGTGTCATCAAAAACCCTCAAACGCTGGCCTTGGCAAATGCGTTCGACTTGTTTGTCGTCCAGCTCAATGCTCATCATATCATTTGGTAAACAGGCTTGTATGGGCAATAACAGGTGCAATCGCTCAACATGTGATAACCTCTCTAATTGCTCTAAACTGATGGCATCTGCCACCATAAATCCACCAGTCTGCAGGCGTCGTAAGGCGGTTAGATGTCCTAATGTGCCTAAAGCCTTAGCGATGTCTTCTGCCAGCACCCGCACATAAGTGCCTTTTGAACAAGTGACGGATAAGCCAAGATAGATGTTCTGAGTGTCGTGCAGGTGTTGATGACGCTCTAATGATAACTCAAAAATGTGAATGCCTCTGGCTTGTCTAGGCACTTCTATGCCCTCTCGAGCCAATTCATACAGCTTTTTGCCCTGTTGTTTTAAAGCAGAATACATGGGTGGGGTTTGATTAAGCTCACCGATAAAATCGTAACTTACCCTGTGTAATTGGTCAGCCGATAAAGACGGCACATCAGCAGTGGCAATGACTTGACCATCCACATCACCTGTGTCGGTTTGTTCACCCAGCTTGATGATGGCATGATAAGATTTGACGGCTTCAAGCTGATAATGGCTAAATTTGGTTGCCTCACCCAAACAAATGGGTAACAGACCTGTTGCCAAAGGGTCTAGCGTGCCAGTGTGTCCTGCCTTGCGACTGTCATGCTCATCAGATTTAAACAAGTATTTGACTTTGGACACCAGCTGTTGGGAAGTCATGCCAGTGGGCTTATCCAGCAATAAAACCCCAGAGACGACTTTTTTAGTGAATGTTTTGTTCACAAAGGGTTTTCCAAATTATTCAGCATCATTATCATTTTTAGATGGGGGGTTGGTATCTGACTTGTTCACTGCTTGCTGGATTAAGTCCATCATATAATTACCGTGGGCGGTGACCTCATCATAATGAAATCTTAATCTTGGTGTGGTGCGAGTATTTAAAATATGGCTAAGCTGGGTTCGCAAAAAACCTGACGCATTATTGAGCACTTCTAAGCTATTTTTATGTGCTTGCTTACTCATAGAGTCTGCCATATCAGGCTCCATGATGGTAACATAGACATCAGCATAACCCAAATCTGAGCTGACTTTGACAGTAGAAATGGTCACAAAACCTGTTAAACGTGGGTCATTGATGTCATCACGGATAAGCACGGCAAGCTCACGTTGGATTTGGTCAGACAATCGTTGTAAACGTTGGTTCATAAAATTTCCTGTTTAATTTTAGCAATCAGTGCATTGTGGCAATAAGTGTTATTAATGGCAACTGGGCGTAAAAAAGACCTGAGCAGAATGAATCTGATAGGTCTTTTGCATGCAAAATATCAACATCAAATCATGTCAACTACAAGGTGCGTTGAACTTCTTGGATATTAAACACTTCAATCTTATCACCCACTTCCACATCATAGCCCTTAACAGCAAGACCACACTCCATGCCAGCACGCACTTCATTAACATCATCTTTAAAGCGACGTAAAGACTGTAACTGACCTGTGAAGATGACCTTATCATCACGCAAAACACGGATGGGTTTGTTACGATAAATTGTGCCTTCAATTACCATACAGCCAGCTGCTGCACCGAACTTACTAGAGCGGAACACATCACGCACCTCAGCAACACCAAGAATTTCTTCACGATGCTCAGGTGATAGCATGCCACTCATGGCGGCTTTGACATCATCAATCAGACCATAAATAACGCTATAATAGCGAATGTCTAAATTGGCCTGCTCAGCAGCTCGTTTGGCCGCCCCATCTGCCCGCACGTTAAAGCCAAGAAGAACCGACTCACTTGATTCTGCCAAACTCACGTCAGACTCAGAAATGGGCCCAACGCCTGAGCTGATGACCTTGACCTTAACTTCATCGGTAGATAACTCGTTTAAAGCGGAAAGTAGGGCTTCTAAAGAACCGCGCACGTCCGTTTTTAAGATGATGTTTAATAAAGACACGTCATTTTGACCCATGGAATCAAACATGTTTTCAAGACGCATCTTATTTTGACGCTCAAGCAGTTGCTCACGTTCACGTGTGGCACGGAACTCTGCCACTTCACGGGCTTTTTTCTCATCAGACACCACTAAAAATTCACTGCCAGCAGCAGGGGTCTCTGGTAGCCCAATGATTTCAACAGGGATAGATGGTCCTGCTGATTTGATGCGATTGCCATTTTCGTCGGTCATGGCACGCACTTTACCATAGTATTCACCTGCCAATACCAAATCACCTTGATTCAGTGTGCCTTTTTTAACCAATAGGCTGACCACGGCACCACGGCCTTTTTCAAGTTTGGATTCAATGACCACGCCTTGAGCTGCCCCTTCAGTTGGTGCTTCTAGCTCCATCAGCTCAGCTTGTAAGCTGATTAATTCAAGCAACTCATCGATGCCTTGACCTGTCTTGGCAGAGACACGAGCCATGGGTGTGTCGCCCCCCCAATCTTCTGAGACCACTTCTTTGGCAGTCAGTTCATTGAGCACTCGGTCTGGGTCAGCAGTGTCTTTATCCATTTTGTTAATGGCAACAATAATGGGTGTGCCAGCGGCACGAGCATGGTCAATGGCTTCTTCAGTCTGTGGCATCATGCCATCATCAGCCGCCACCACAACAACAACGATGTCGGTGGCCTGAGCCCCACGAGAACGCATGGCGGTAAAGGCAGCGTGACCTGGGGTGTCTAAGAATGTGATGACACCACGTTCTGTTTGAACATGGTAAGCCCCAATGTGTTGAGTGATGCCACCTGCTTCACCAGAGGCGACTTTACTTTCACGAATTTTATCCAATAAAGAAGTTTTACCATGGTCAACATGTCCCATGATGGTTACCACAGGAGGACGAGTCTGAACATTACTGCTACGTTCGTTGACAGCTTCTTGTAAATCGTCTTCCACTTTGGTATCGCTGATTAAAATGGGGTTATGTCCTAACTCTTCGACCACAAGGCTTGCGGTGGCTTGGTCAATTTCATCATTGTCTTTGACCATTTCGCCCATTTTCATAAGTAGCTTGACCACTTCACGGACTTTAACTGCCATTTTTTGTGCCAAGTCAGAGACCACGATTTGTTCGCTAATTTCCACATTGTGGATAATTTTTTCCACAGGTTTTTCAAATTTGTGTTTTGATGCTTGCGAAGACTTAAGTCCACGACTTGGACTGCGAATCTCTCTTTCTTCTTGATTACGGCGACGACGACCCTTGACAGCAGTGCTGTTAGAGCCACGTTTGATTTCACGACGTTCTTTTTCAAAAGATTCTTCGAGTGCCTCACCCACCAAGCCTTTAGCAAGTGGCTCATCTTTACGCACCTCAGCGATAGGCTCTTGGTCTGTATATTTTCCAGCCATTTTACGCATTTGCTCAAGGGTGCGTTTTTGGGCTTCTTCAGCGGCTTTACGGCGGGCTTCGGCCTCTAATTGACGCAAGCGTTCTTCTTCAGCTTCTAACGCTTCACGTTCTTTACGCTCAGCATCGGTCTCAACTTTAGGCTTAGGGAGAGATTTTTTCTTTTCTTTAACTTCAATTTCAGCTTTGGCATTTTGGGCAACCTGACTGCCTTTTTTAACCACCACACTGGTGGTGATGTCATCATTTTTGCCATCAGTTGATTTGCCACTGCCTAGGCTGGCTCGCATGGCTGCCAATGTGGCTGCTTGTCGCTCTTGGGCTTCTTTTTTGGCTTTTTCACGTTCAAGAGCTTCTTGTTCGGCTTTGGCTTTGGCTTGGGCAGCGGCTTGTTCACGAGCGGCAATTTCTTCTGCCAGCTTTTTGGGGTCTGGTTTGTCAAAGGTCTTTTTCTTACGCACTTCAACATTGACGCTCTTTGCTTTACCTGAACTGCCTGTCACCCGTGCGGTGCTGGTGGTTTTAGATTTTAGGCTGATGCGTCTTTTTTGTTGCTGACCATGGCTTTTTTTTAGATACGCAACCAGTTGCTCTTGCTCAAGCTCTGAGACCAAGTCATCTTCACCACGAGCAGGCAATCCAGCATCCATCAGCTGTTGTTGCACAACACTGACGGTTTTACTTACCATCTCTGCCAGTTCTTTGACGGTTTTATCTGCCATTAAATGTCACCTATTTTTTTAAATGTTAATTTTTGCCAGTGAACTATTCACAATTTAAATACTCACAATTTAGCAAAAATCTTATCAAATGATGGGTTGCAAACTGATGTTTTACCCTTGATTTTTTGCCATCATGCTTATTCGTTGAACCACGATTGACGAGCCGTCATAATCAGCCTGCCTGCGGTGTCTTCATCCAGACCTTCGATATCTTGTAAGTCAAAAATGGCTTGCTCTGCTAAGTCATCAACCGTGATGATGTCTTGCTCTGCCAGTTTATATGCCCAAGCGACTGTCATGCCATCAAGATTGAGCAACGCTTCACTGGGCTGTTTGATGTTTTGCTGTTTGACCAATTCATCAGCTATCACAGCTTCTTTGGCACGCTCTTGTATCATGTTAATTGCATCGTCATCTAAGCCGTCGATGTCATAAAAGGTGTCAGCAGGCACATAAGCCACCTCTTCAATGCTGGTAAAGCCAATATCTACCAAAGCTTGTGCCAAATCCTCATCGACCTCTAGGCGGTCATAAAATAGTTGTATGTAGGTTTTGGTTTCATTTTCTTGTTTTTTGAGATACTCTTCTTCGAGCATCATGTTTAGGCGATAACCTGTCAATTCAGATGCCAAGCGGACATTTTGACCTTGGGAGCCAATGGCTCTGGCAAGCTGGTCATTGGTGCTAAAGATGATGTCAGCGGTTTTGGTATCCTCGTCAAGCACAATGCTGTTGACATCTGCAGGCTCAAGGCTACTGATGATGTATTGAGCAGAATCATCTGACCACACCACCACATCAATACGCTCATTATCCAGCTCTTGCTGTACCGCTTGAATTCGAGTACCACGCATACCGATACACGCCCCAACAGGGTCAATGCGGTGGTCGTTGGTTTTAACCGAGATTTTAGCACGCAATCCTGGTATGCGAGCCACGTCTTTGATTTCAATGATTTGTTCAGCAATCTCTGGCACTTCTTTTTGCATCAATGCCACCAACATATCAGAATGCGTGCGTGACAATAGCAACTGTGGACCACGATTGTCTCGGTTAACATGATACAAAATGGCATTGATACGAGACTTGACGCGCAACTGCTCTTTAGGCAACATTTGGTCACGGAATAAATACCCTTCCACATTATCACCCAAATCGATGATGTAGCCATCACGAGTTTGTTTTTTGACCTCACCATAAATCATTTCACCAATACGTGATTCAAAGGCATCTGCCACCAATGAACGTTCAGCTTCACGGATTTTTTGAATGATGACTTGCTTGGCTTGGGTGGCAGCAATGCGACCAAACTTAATTGATTCAATTTGCTCTTCTTTAACATCACCGATGGACCATTCATTTGGGTCTAAGTCGCTGATGGCAAGTTGGCAAGCTGGCATCTCGTGATCTTCATCAGCAACCACCGTCCAATAACGATAGGTATCATAGTCGCCTGTTTTTCGATCAATATCGACTCGCAACGCCACTTCAGGCTGTTCAGTATATACTTTCTTTTTTGTTGATACCACCAACGCCTGTTCAAGTGCCTCAAAGATATCTTCAGGGTCTAAGCCTTTTTCGTTACTGACTGTTTCTACAACCGTTAATATCTCACGACTCATGATAAACCTGCTATGTGATTAAAAATTGGGAAAATAAACTTAAAAAATGTCTTAAATGTCTTATTGATAAATCAGATTGGCTTTATCGATGTTGTCCAATCGGATTTGTAAGGATTCACCTTCTTCACTCAAAAGCTGTAAACTGTCCGTATCAAGACGCTCAAGCTTGCCTGCCACTTTGCGTCGTTTACCTGCTTTTGAAGTAATGGCGTTAATCAAACGTAAATGCACCGTATCACCGACATAATCTGCCATCTGTTCAGCGGAAAAAAACGAACGATTCAAGCCGGGGGAAGACACTTCTAGCACATACTCACCAGCGATGGGATCGTGAACATCTAATACCCCACTGACTTGATGGGTAACAGCAGCACAGTCATCAATGGTAACATGAACGCCTTGTGCCTTGGCATCAGGCAGGGCTTCAATATAGATGCGTAATAATGAGTGTCGCCCTTGGGGGATAAACTCAACGCCCCACAGTGCCACATCGCAAGCCAAAACCGCTGGGGCAATGAGCTGGCTTAATTCACTGACTTTACTGGATAGCTTCATAAATATCAAAGTTAAAAAGTATTGTTAAAGATAACAAGCATCAAGCTTATGGGTATTGTTGATTGATGAACAACACACCATTGCAATGTTTTACGGATTTATTTAAGGTATAAAAAAACCCACAGACAATTGGTGGGTTCATCATATCAAACTTATCAATAAATATGAATAAATTTGATTAAGAAATAAGTGGTAGCGGGGGCTGGATTTGAACCAACGACCTTCGGGTTATGAGCCCGACGAGCTACCAGACTGCTCCACCCCGCATCAATTTAGACGGCATATACTAGCGATTATAAAATGTTTTGTCAAGGTATTTTTAAAGTATTTTTATGTTTTGGGTTGCTCAATGATGAAGCAATTAACGATGATGTGATTAACATTGGTGCGATCGGAGGGACTTGAACCCTCACGCCGTGAAGCACCACCCCCTCAAGATGGCGTGTCTACCAATTCCACCACGATCGCATGTTGTAGATAAAACAATTAACACATATTGACTATAACTTGATACATGACCAAACTGGGGACAAGCCCCAAATAAAGAGCAATATTCTACTGTCTTTAAGGGGGGTTGGCAAGTAAATTATTTTACTCTTTTAAACCTTTTGGTTAAGCTAAGGGCGACTCAGTAACGTCATTGTGTTGGGTTTGTGGGCGTGTCATGAACAGGCATTGAGTTGGTGACAGGCACGTCCAAACGATATTGGTCACTGGCTTGTTCTTTGGCATGTACTGCCAATAGCATGCTGGTGATGAAAAAGATGGCAGTCAAGATGGCAGTGGTACGAGTTAAAAAATTACCTGAGCCTGCTGCCCCAAATACCGTACCAGCACCACCTGCCCCAAAAGAGGCACCCGCATCAGCACCTTTACCATGTTGAATCAGTATCAGCCCAATCATGCTGATGGCAACGATGATGTGTAACGCCAAAATAAATGTGTACATACCGCCTCATATTTAATCATTTGTGATAAAAACCATCATAGCGTCTTAGCTTAAAGTGGTTCTTAACTTAAGTGGTTCGATTTTAATGTGTTTGGGTTTTAAGTGGTTGCGTTATTTTAAGAATGCTTGAGCGATTTGCACAAATTTGTCAGCCACTAAAGAAGCACCACCCACCAACACACCATCTACCAGCTTGCTACTGGCAAATTCGCTAGCGTTACTTTCATTGACACTGCCACCATATAAAATGGGTGCGTTTGCCAAGCTTGGATAATGTTCTTTTATGTGTGTTTTGATGAATTGGTGTGTCTCATTGACTTCTTGTAAGTCTGGTACTTTGCCTGTGCCAATCGCCCACACTGGTTCATAAGCCAACAATAAACGAGAAGATAATTGGGTTAGTTCATCTGTTGTCAAGTGATCGAACACGGCTAACTGCTTGGTTAATGTTTCTTGTGTGAGGGCATTTTGATGGTCTGATAAAGATTCTCCCACACATAAAACAACCCCCAGTCCAACTTTTAAGGCACAGCGGATTTTATGAAACAGCTGCACATTGCCTTCTTGGTGATATTGGCGACGCTCAGAATGTCCGACCAATGTCCAAGTTGCCCCCAAATCTTGTGCTTGCCCAGCTGAACAATCCCCTGTAAAAGCCCCTGTGCTGATGGCATGAGAGCTGATGTCTTGCACACCAAACTGTAAATGAGGCCATGTGATGTTTTTATTTAAAGCATTGGCGGCTGTCGTTATCACCGCATCTAAGTGAAGATGGGTTGGAATAATCATTAATTGGCAGTGTTGCTTTACTGAGTGCTGCTCTACTGATTGCCATGTTTGTGCCAATTTATCTGTCAATTCGTTGGTTAAAGACACCGCTTGTGCCTTAGTGGCAGGGTGTTGTTTCCAGTTTGCAATGACCCAAGCGTGCATGACGTGCCGTCCTCAATTTCAATGTTTGATTGTCAAAGCTCGATTGTCAAAACTTGACCTTTTTTCTTTGGTTTTTAACCCAAGCTGTGTATTATAGCAAAGTTAACAGCAAATTTTTACTGTTAAAATGGACTTGATTTTTCCATTTGCCATAAGCATTGACAAATAAGCATTGATAAATAAGTCAGTTTAAAGTAAGTCAGTTTAGTAACGTTCATGGCAATTTATGATAATCTATGACTTATGATAATCCATGACAAATGACGGTTATTTTTATCACCATTTTTGACCAATTTGACTGTTTTTATGATGGTGGGGGGTTGCTAACGTGTTATCATCATGGTGGTTGATATGACAATGGTGATTTATAATAGTGACTTACATTAACTGATTGGTTACAATATTTTTACTTAACCAGAACATGACTTGACCATAAAAAACTGACAAATCATTGGTTAAGAGATTTTTACAGACTGTTTTTTAGAGATTGTTTTTTTAGAGATTATAGATATGTCATCATCGAATATGTCCTTTAGTGGCATTGCTCAAAGACTGGTCAAAGAAGGGCTGATTGCACCCGATAAGATGAAAGCGGCATTGAGTGCTGTCCAACAAGAGAAAACCAGCTTAATTGCTTATGTGGTTGACAATAAGCTGGCAACACAAGAGAAAGTTGCCAGCATCGTGGCAGATGAGTTTGGTGATCCTCTTCTTGACATTGCTGAACTGAGCGATGACAGCGTTCCTAAAGATTTGGTTGATGAAAAGATTGTTAAGAAATACAGTGCGTTGCCTGTTTTTCGTCGTGGGCAACGTTTGTATGTGGCGATGAGTGACCCATCACGCCTTGATGCCATTGATGCCATCTCATTTAATTCTCGCTTGTCAGTGCAGACGGTGGTGGTGGAGTACAGTAAGCTGGTTAAGAAAATCGAAAGCATTTTTGCAGATTCGATGACCAATCTTCAAGACTTTAGTGATGGTGATTTTGATGTTGATGTTGACAGCGATGGTGATGATGAAACCAATGTAGAGGGGGGGGCAGAAGATGCTCCTGTAGTGAAGTTTATTAATAAAATGCTCATAGATGCCATTCGCATGGGGGCATCGGATTTGCATTTTGAGCCTTATGAAAAATCCTATCGGGTGCGTTTTCGCATTGATGGGGTGATGCAAAAAGTGGCTAGCCCTCCTGTCCAGATTGCTGGTAAAATTGCCGCACGCTTAAAGGTGATGTCGCAGATGGACATTTCAGAACGGCGTGTGCCACAAGATGGGCGTATCAAACTTAAAATATCCAAAGATAAAGCCATTGACTTTCGTGTTAACTCCTTACCGACTCTGTTTGGTGAAAAAATCGTTTTACGTATTTTAGATCCGTCTTCTGCCATGCTCGGAATTGACATGCTTGGTTATGAGCCTGACCAAAAAGAGCTGTTTTTAGAAGCCTTACACAAACCTCAAGGCATGATGCTCATCACAGGTCCAACAGGTTCGGGTAAAACGGTGTCGTTATACACAGGTCTTAATATCCTAAACACGGTAGAAAGTAACATATCCACCGCCGAAGATCCTGTGGAGATTAACCTTGAGGGCATCAATCAGGTCAATGTTAACCCAAAAGTGGGTTTGACCTTTGCCAGTGCGTTAAAGTCATTTTTACGTCAAGACCCTGACATTGTGATGGTCGGTGAGATTCGTGACCTTGAAACGGCTGAGATTGCCATCAAAGCGGCTCAAACGGGCCACATGGTGCTGTCTACTTTACACACCAACTCAGCACCTGAAACGTTGACTCGTTTGCGTAATATGGGCGTGGCATCATTTAACATCGCCACATCAGTCAACTTGGTGGTGGCTCAGCGCCTTGCCAGAAGACTCTGTAAGAATTGTAAGCGACCTGCCAGTGTGCCTAAGCAAAGTTTGTTAGAAATGGGCTTTACTGAAGAAGATTTGAGCAATCCTGATAATATCATCTATGAACCTGTTGGCTGTGATCAATGCCGTGAAGGTTATAAAGGGCGTGTTGGTATTTATGAAGTCATGAAAGTCAGTAATGACATCTCTCGCATCATCATGGAAGATGGTAACGCCATTGCCATTAAGGACGCAGCCCTTAAAAATGGTTTTCGAGATTTGCGCCGATCAGGCATCATGAAGGTCTTGCAAGGTGTCACCAGCATTCAAGAGATGTATCGAGTCACTTCTGAATAACGCATCACGGCCCATGTTCTTAACAGGCATATTGAATTAACTTGATTGAACGAATGTGATTAATATAAATAATTAGGAACACGCCCTAGCCAAATCATGGCAATCTTTTTTTAGCATTTTTAGCACACACGAAGATTTTTAGCACATACAAAGACACACAAAGAAAGGATGACAGTCATGGCAACTGCAAAGACTGAAATGTTACTAGATTTTACCTACAGTGGTACTAACCGCCGTGGGCAACAAGTCAAAGGTGAGACCACCAGTCGCAATATAGAGCTTGCTAAAGCCCAATTACGTAAACAAGGCATTAGTGTTAGTAGCATTAAGAAAAAGCCCAAACCACTTTTTCAAATGAAAAAGAAAATCAAGGCGATTGACATTGCTATTTTTGTGCGACAATTAGCAACGATGATGAAAGCGGGTGTGCCATTGACGCAGTCATTTGAAATTGTGGCAGATTCACTTGAAAACCCAACCATGAAAGATTTGGTCTTAGAGCTTAAAGCAGACATTGAATCTGGAACCACATTTGCTGAGGCTTTGCGTCGCCATCCTCGCTATTTTGATGATTTGTTCTGTTCATTGGTGGAGTCAGGTGAGCAAGCAGGTGCGTTAGAAACCATGCTAGAGAGGGTTGCCACTTATAAAGAAAAAAGTGAGCTACTTAAAGCGAAAATTAAAAAAGCGATGAAATATCCCATCGCCGTCATCGTGGTTGCCATCGTTGTGACCATCATTTTGTTGGTAAAGGTGGTGCCTGTGTTTGCTGAGCTATTTGGTTCTTTTGGAGCTGAACTTCCAGCATTTACCCAAATGGTGGTGAATATGTCCGAATGGATGAAAAAATGGTGGTTTATTTTAATTATTGGCATTGGTGCGACTGTCATTGGTTTTTCTGAAGCCAAAAAACGCAGTAAAAAATTCCGAGATCTTTTAGATAGGATTGCTTTAAAAGCCCCTGTTTTTGGAAAGATTGCTTATCAGGCCGTCATTGCTCGCTTTGCTCGCACTTTATCAACCACGTTTGCTGCCGGTGTGCCCTTAATTGACGCCTTAGATTCAACAGCGGGGGCAACCAATAATGTGGTGTTTTATAATGCCACTCAACAAATTAAAAATGATGTCTCAACCGGTCAACAATTACAGTTTGCCATGCGTACCACCAATTTATTCCCCAGCATGGCCATTCAAATGGTGGGTATTGGTGAGGAAGCTGGTAGTTTAGAAGAAATGTTAGATAAGGTTGCCACCTATTATGAAAATGAGGTGGATAATGCCGTAGATGGTTTGACCAGCTTGATGGAACCAATGATTATGGCATTCTTAGGTGTGGTAATTGGTGGTTTGGTTGTTGCCATGTACTTACCCATATTTCAAATGGGCTCAGTTGTGGGATAGTTATTTTGTCTATGTTTATCGAGCCATTACAGCAACTGCAACAAAACCTTTGGTTGGCATTAACCGTTTTTGCGGTATTGGGGTTGTGTGTGGGTAGTTTTTTGAATGTTGTGATTCACCGCATGCCTTTGATGATGCGATACGAATGGCGGCATGAGATTGCGGAGTTTTTATCTTACCAAGAAGACATTGACGAGCCAGTCAAAATGTCGGTATCTCAAGCAGTTGCCAAGGACACTCGCATGACCTTGTCATTGCCTGCTTCACGTTGTCCACATTGTGAGCACCGTATCCGTTGGTATGAAAACATTCCTGTCATCAGCTGGCTGATGTTGCGTGGCAAATGTGGCGATTGCCATGCTCCCATCTCTATCCGTTATCCATTGGTTGAGATCATCACGGCAGTGCTATCGGTGCTGGTCATTCATCAGTTTGGGGTGTCAATACAAGGCATTTGTGCTTTGATGTTTGTTTGGATACTCATCGCTTTAACAGGCATTGATTTTGATACCCAGTATTTGCCAGATAGATTGGTGTATCCGCTGATGGGTATTGGCTTGGCAGTCAATTCATTTGATGTGTTTGCGTCGCCCATAACTGCCATTTGGGGGTTGTTATTTGGCTTCTTATCTTTATGGGTAGTTGCCAAGGGATTTTATTTAATAATGAAAAAGCAAGGCATGGGGCAAGGGGATTTTAAGCTTCTTGCTGCTTTAGGTGCATGGCTTGGAGTAAGTATGCTGCCGTTCATTATTTTTACATCAGCATTGCTAGGCAGCATGATTGGGCTGGTATTGATGAAAGTTCATGGAGAGAGTCGTCCATTTGCATTTGGTCCTTATTTGGCAATGGCAGGGATATTGGCTTTGTTATTTGGTAATGATATTTTAAATTGGTATTTATCCTTATATGCCTAAATCTCCCTAAAACTCAGATGTGATTTTTGGCAAGTCAAAAGGTGATTGTGTGACTGAACATACGCACTGGCAAAATGCACCATCACAAACCACACCGTCAATGAACAGACTCGTTATTGGTTTGACAGGTGGCATTGGCAGTGGTAAGTCATTGGCAAGCGATTGGTTTGCCAAGCAAGGCATTGAAGTGGTAGATGCTGATGTCATCTCCCACCAAGTGGTTGCTAAAGGCACGCCAACTTTGGTTAAAATTCAGCAACAATTTGGTGATTGGGTATTGGGCAAAAATAATGAGCTTAACCGTCAAGCCTTGCGTCAATTTGTCTTTAATGATGCCAATGCACTGATGGCACTAGAGGCCATTACCCACCCTGTCATCAGGCAACAAGCAGAACAACAACTGGCAGCTGCTCAGTCGGAGTATGTCATTTTATCTGCTCCATTGTTGTTTGAAGCCCATAAAGCAGGGCTTGTTGGCTTGTGTCAAAGGGTGCTGGTGATAGATGCGCCCAAGACATTGCAACTGTTCAGAGCCAGTGGTCGAGATGGGCAAAGTGTTGAGAAGATTAAAGCTGTGATGCAACATCAGTTATCACGCACCGAGCGTTTGGCAAGGGCGGACGATGTGGCAGTCAACGATGGCAGTCCATCTGATTTGTATCAACAATTACAGACATTTCATCAGCAGTATTTGCAACTGGCACAAAACAAAAGCTAATCAATCATCTGTTATGCGTTGGTTTTGGTTAATTTGGTCAATCGCCGTTGCCGAGACACTTCATACAGTATCATGCCTGTGGCAACGCTGATATTTAGACTTTCAATTTTGGGTTTTTTGATTTGATGTGTGGGTGATTGACCATTTGGGGCATCTTTATCATGAGCCATTGGAATGCTAGCCATTGGAATATAGACAACTTGGTCACAACTGTCTGCTGTCAAGCGACGCATGCCGTCTGCTTCAGACCCCATGACAATGGCGATTTTTTGACGATAGTCTGGTGTATCAACCGCTTGGGCAGAGCTGTTAAGTGCTGTGCCATACACAAACACACCAGCATTTTTTAGCTCGTTAAGACACCTTGCCAAATTGGTGACTGCGATGACAGGGATTAACTCTGCTGCCCCAACGGATACTTTTGCCACGGTTGGGGTTAGTGGGGCAGTGTGGTTTTTTGGGCAAATGACGGCAGTTACCCCCATGGCAACGGCAGTACGCAAACATGCCCCAAGATTGTGAGCATCAGTGATTTGGTCAAGCACCAAAAACAGACAATTTTCTTGCTTGCTGTGATGTGCAAGATCATGTTCAGGGGCATAAGTCAGCGGTCTGGCATGTAACACCACGCCTTGATGCTGTGGGCTGCCACAAAGGTCGGTTAAGCTGGATTTTTGAGCGGTTTGGACACTGACTCCAAAGGTGTGTGCCAGCTGTATGATGTCATTGACGCTCTTGTCGTCAGGTTTGCCACTTTGTACAAATAGGCTTAGAGCATCTGTGGGTCGGTGTGTTAACAGTGCCATGATGGCATGAATGCCATAAAAATACACAGGTTTTGCCATGATGCGTACTCGATTTGATGTGAATAAGAAATTTAATATGGTCTACTGATATGACTGACATTAGCCTTCTAAATGACAAATGTATTGAATGATGTCGGCAGTTTTTAGCTTAAAATTGCTGTTCCCTGCCACTAAAAATGATTGGCCTGGGCGGTAGTTTTGATAATCAGATTCTGTGCTGACTTTAACTTGACATTCTCCACTTAAAATCTCGATGCGTTCTGATGTGTGCGTTTCAAAGTGATATTCGCTGATGTTGTTATCATTGGGTAAGATGATGCCCAGCATTTTTTTGCTGCCATCGTCAAATAAGATGGTATGACTGCTACAGCGACCATCGTAAGAAATGTTGGCGTTGGTAAGTACAGATGCTTGGGTATATTCTGCCACAGACATGTTGATGTTCCTTAATCTTCAAAGATGTTTGATGATGTACTGACAATTCATCGATAATTCATTTAAGTAACAAAAAGTCATCTTATCATACTACTTGTTTGCTTTATGTTACAAACACAAAAAATTATCGCATGGGTCGGTGGGTGTGGTGGGTGTATCTGGCCATAATTTATAGTAAACTTAGCTTTTGCCCAAAATAGCCTTTAGCGTTGCGATTGGTTGATACCGTTATTAAACTGGCAATGGCATTAAATTAGCAAGAAACTGACAAGGACATTTCAACGTTGCTGGTTTGGTCTTTAGTCTGTTTGAATTTTATTCTGTTTGAATTGTTTAGTCGATTTGAAAGATGATATCCCCATTGAGAATTTATCATGCTCCTGTATCTGACCCTACATCAGTTTGCTTTGATTGCTGAACATGAAGTTCGGTTTGTTGATGGCTTTAATGTCATCACAGGTGAGACAGGTGCAGGCAAATCTTTGTTATTAGAAGCGTTATCACTGTGTGTGGGTGAGCGAGCAGACAGCAGTATGGTGCGTCATGGGGCAGAAAATGCTGATATTTATGCCGAATTTGATGTGATGGACAATCAAGCGGTACAGACTTGGTTTTTAGAAAATGATCGCAAGCTTGAGAACAGTGAATTGCTTATCAGACGACAATTAAGCAGTAATGGACGCTCAAAAGCATGGCTGAATGGCTCACCTGTCAGTTTGTCAGAGCTAAAGTCATTGGGTCAGTTGTTGGTTAATATTCATAGCCAACATGCCCAGCAAGCCCTACTTAAGCCACAATTTATCATTGATTGGCTAGATACCATGGCAGGCATTCAAAAGATTGTCCATGAGACCAAACGGGCGTATCAACGCCATGCTCGCTTAAAACGCCAACAGGCAAATGCCAGTGAGGTGGACGCACACCGCCAAGACCGCATTGCCCTACTGAAAAATCAGCTTGCTGACATTGAACCTTTGTTGCAAGTTGATTACGCCAGTATTGAAGCAGAACATGAAGAATTATCCAATATCGAGTCTTTGATGCAAGAAGCAGGATTGGCGGTGCAATTATTAAATCATGATGGGGCAGATGAGCCTGATGTGATGGGACTATTGGGTCGAGCCATCAGATTGTGTGATAATCAAGTGGGTGTCAGTGCCACCTTTGAGCAGGTGTCTGAATTGTTGTATCTGGCTCAACAACACATCAGTGAAGCCAGTGGTCTGTTGAATGATTATGCTGACCAGCAATTGCCAGATCCTGAAAGACTGTATGAGCTGAATAATTTAATGAGTTTGGCACATCGACTCTCTCGTAAATATAACACCACGCCAGAGGCGTTAATTGACGAATCAAAAGCATGGCAGACAGAGCTTGAGCGACTATTACAACAGCCAAGCAGTAATGATTTGCAAGTGAAAGTAGATGAAGCATGGCAAGCGTATGTGGAAGTGGCAGAGCGATTATCTGAGTTAAGACGTAAGGCGGCGGCTGCCATTGCTGAACAATTGGCAGAGCAAGTCAGACCATTGGCATTGCCCAATGCTCAATGTGAGTTTGAGTTCATACGCTTGCAAGATGAAAGTGAGTACCATGCTGATGGTATGGATGACATTCAACTGTTATTCAGTGCCAATGTGGGCATGCCGATGCAGCCTTTGTATAAGATTGCGTCAGGTGGTGAGCTATCACGCATGGCGTTGGTGATGCAAGTGCTAAAAGCCACGCAAACCGATAAACAAGAGTCACGCCCAATGCTGGTCTTTGATGAAGTGGACGTGGGCATCAGTGGTGGCACAGCACAGATGGTCGGTGAGCTGTTACGCAAGTTGGGAAAACGCCAGCAACTGCTTGCCATCACGCATCAAGCACAGGTGGCTGCTCAAGCTCACCAACACATTTTGGTACAAAAAAAGCACGACACTCAAAGTGAGAGTATCTTAACCGTTGTTACAGCAGAAACCCAAGTCGAAGAGCTGGCACGCATGTCAGGTGGGGTTACCATCACCGAAGTGACTCGAGAACACGCACGCAGTCTGCTTGTTAATATTGAGCATTGATGTGAGTATTTATTTATGGTTTATTAAGCTTGGGGTTTATTAAGCTTAGGACTTATTACCAGTTATTTATTTAGTTATTCAACTTATCACAGTTAGGTCATCGATTGAACAGCACACATACACACACAAAATCTGTTGCCAACACGCACAAGTTAGCCGAAAATTTATCGCATCATTTTTTGATTGCCACGCCCAAGATGCCTGATCCCAGATTTAGCCAAAGTGTCATTTATCTGTGTCATCATGATGATAAAGGGACATTGGGATTGGTGATTAACGCTCCTATTATTGACACCACGGTGGGGCAATTATTTGATAATTTGGACATTGAGGTTAATGCTCCTAAGTTGCGACACAGTTATCCTTTGTTGGGCGGTCCTATCTACGAAGAAGTGGGTTTTGTTTTGCATACGGGGCAAGCGGTTTGGGCATCGTCATTTTCTATTGCAGAAAATATTTGTCTGACCACCAGCCTTGATATCTTAAAAAGCCTTGCCAATCAAGGTGGTCCTACTCATTTTCAGCTATTTTTAGGGCATGCCAGCTGGGCAAAAGGTCAGTTAAAAAAGGAGATTGATGCAGGGGATTGGTTGATATGCCCTGCTGACAGTCAGCTGATTTTTGATACGCCCTATGATGAACGTTGGCATAAAGCTGGGCAAAGACTGGGGGTTGATTTGGATTTTTTCAGCGATGATATTGGTCATGCTTAAAATTGGTTACTCTTAAAATCATTAAAACAACACATACGTTCATTAATACAGTTTATTAACGTAACAATACAAACATCATCATGACACAAACACCATCATGACATCAACATCGCCATAAACCACATATCATGAATAACCCAAAAAATCACAGTGATTATCTGAGTACTGCCCACATGGCATCACCCCATACGCCAAAGTTGATATTGGCATTGGATTATGGGGTTAAAAAGATGGGCATGGCACTGGGTAATACCTTAACCAAAGATGCCAGAGCTTTTGATATTTTGCCAATGGATAATGGTCAACCAGCTGATTGGGACAATCTACTTGGCATCATCAGCACATGGAAAATCCATACAGTTGTCGTGGGCTTACCACTGAATATGGACGGTACAGACTCCATACTCAGTAAGCGGGCGGCTAAATTTGCCAGACGTTTGACACATCGGATACATGAGCAACGCTTAGCGACGGTTGTTCGGTTATGCGATGAACGGTTAAGCTCCAAGGAAGCTCGTCAGTTGGCATGGCAGTCAGGGTGGATTAAAAATGAGCAAGACCCCATTGATGACATCTCAGCGTGTTTGCTATTGACTTCTTATATGAATGAGCAACTTATATGAATGAGCAACACGCATCACCGCTAAATTTATCCGAATACCTATGTTTCCGAATACCCATGGTTGCCAAAAATCTAAGCTTACTCAAAACTAAGTTTACCCAAACCCCTAATTTCACCCAAATCCCTAATTTCACCCCAATAAGAGTATGAGTAACCATTTTGACTGATTCATTCACTTCATCAACAGGCTTTGCCAAACCTGCTTTGCATCGCATTCGACAAGCAAGGACATTCAATCAGCTGTCGATTTATTTGATTTATGTGGCGATGGTGTGTTTTGTGGGGTTTGGGACTTTGGCAAGTCTGCCAAGTTTGCATGACAGCAGTTTGGTGTATGGGTTGTTTCATTATGTTCCGTATGCTTTGGTGGGGCTTAGCATTTTGCCTAACTTATTTGTGGCGTTTGTGCTGTACCGTTATCGACTTAGCCAGCCGTCCATGATAGCCTTGTGTTTGGTCATGTCGTTTGCCTTGTTTGTGTTCAGTGTTTATGTGGCATTGGCATCGTGGTTGGGGGTGGCTTTTTTGTTTCGAGTAAATTTGAAACGGTTTTTTCAATTTTTGGCAGAGGCAACGAATTAAAAAGTGAGTGAGACAATGATGCAATCTCATCAAACCAGTCAGACTGATCAACAAGCAGAGTATTGTTTGGACACACAAGGGCTAAACTGCCCAGAACCTGTGATGCTACTGCACCGAGCCATACGTAAAGCCAATGTGGGTGAGCGTATTGAAGTGCTGGCGACTGACCCTGCCACCACTCGTGATATTCCTAACTTTTGTCGTCATCTTGGGCATGGGCTGTTATTGGAACAGCATTTTGATGATGATGCCACCCCCAAATATCGCTATGTGATACAAAAAAGAGCGGACGCATCATGAGTCGTACGGTTGCCCTACACCCCAGAGAACCTAAAGCCTTATTTGTTGATGATGAAGCGGTTTATTTGACTGAATTTCGCACAGCGATGTTGGGTAGGGGCTTGGCCACTCGCACTCGTAATGCCTATGTGCAAGACCTTATGGCGTGTGAGACCACGCATTCAAAACCATTGACCCAATGGCAACACGATGATGTCTTAATTTGCTTGTCTGCCCTGGCACAGCAGGGTAAAAGCCCACGCACGCAGGCACGAATGTTATCAAGCTTACGCCAGTTTTATTTATGGCTGATTACTGCCGATCGCCGAGAAGATAACCCCTGTGAGCAAATCAGCCCCCCCAAACTTGGGCGAGAGTTGCCTGATAATTTAAGTGAAACAGAGGTTGAGTCGCTCTTACTTGCTCCTGATGTCAGTACGATTTTGGGCATTCGAGACAAAGCCATGTTGGAGTTATTGTATGCGTGTGGGTTACGAGTATCGGAGCTGATGAATCTGACGTTAGAGCAGGTCAATTTAAACGCAGGATGGCTACAGATTGTCGGTAAAGGCAATAAAAAACGCTTATTGCCCATGGGTGAATATGCCACTGATGCGTTGAGCCACTATTTGACTCATGCAAGAAGTGAGTTGCTTGGTCATGCCAGCAGGCATAAACACAAAACCAATCAATGTCAAGCGGTGTTTTTGACCATGCAAGGTGGCTTTATGACACGGCAAAACTTTTGGCACAGTATTAAAAAATACGCCCAACAAGCAGGTATTGATAAAGACATCTCACCGCACAGTTTACGTCATGCCTTTGCCACACATTTGCTTAATCATGGAGTGGATTTACGCAGTGTGCAGTTGTTGCTTGGGCATAGTGATTTATCCACCACGCAGATTTATACGCATGTGGCGACGGCTCGATTGCAAAAACTACATGCCAAGCATCACCCAAGAAATAACCTCATTTTAGAGAACAACCATGACACTGACACACACCCTTGATATTGAGCTACAACATAAAGCCAAACAATGGCGACAAGACATTCAATTTCGGCAGAATGTGTTGGGTAAGCCTTTTGACTTTACCACCACTTGGGGTATTTTCTCACCAGAGAAGTTAGATGACGGCAGTTTGATGCTTCTTGACCACATTGACTTTATCACTGATGATGACTCGATAGACTTAGGTTGTGGCTATGGGGTACTTGGCATGACCGCTGCCCGAGAATGCCCCCAAGGACAGCATACCCTGATTGATAAAGACTTTATGGCGGTAGAATACGCCAAACGTAACTGCTTGGCAAACGCTCTTAGTAATGTGGACGTGCATTTGTCCAATGGCTTTAACCATGTGGCAGATGATAAAACTTTCAGCTTGGTGATGTCTAATCTGCCTGCTAAAGTGGGTAAAGAACAGCATTATTTGTATTTGCTTGATGCGTATGCTCAGATGCGATTAGGTGGTCGTTTTTATGTGGTCACCATCAACGGATTGCGTCAATTTATCAAACGGGCATTTACCGAAGTGTTTGGGAATGCTGATAAAGTGAAACAGGGCAAAACCTATACGGTAACTTTGGCGATTAAAGAATGATGGCTTATCTTTATCCCACTCCGCCGTAAACCTACGACTTCAGGCGGTGGTTATAAGGCAATTCCGTAACCATGTTGACGCACAGAAAGTTATTTAGTGTGGTGTCCTTGCGTGTCAGCGACACTCATGTTCAATATACTGGCGGATAATTTCAATTGGAGCACCGCCACAACTACCTGCAAAATAACTTGGTGACCACAATGCACCACCCCATAATTTTTTGGTGACGCTAGGGTATTGCCTTTGTCTGATTTTACGACTAGAAACGCCTTTTAGACTATTTACCAGCTTAGAAATACTTACCTTTGGTGGGTAATGCACCAGTAGATATACATGGTCATCTTCTCCATCAAACTCTACCAATTCACTTTCAAACTCATGACACACTTGCTCAAAGATGATTTGTAGCTCATCTAAAATTTCTTTGGTAAACACTTCTTTTCTGTACTTTGTTACAAACACCAGATGCACATGCAGGTTGAAAACAACATGGCGACCACGCCTAAGTTCGGTTTTGGAACTTGACATAAAATTAGACCAATTTATAATTAAGACAATAAAATCATACCAAAACCTATGAAAACACTCAAGCTCCGCATATACACCAAACACACAAACCAACTTGAAAAACTATCAAGTTCGGTAAACTATGTGTGGAACTACGTTAATGAATTAAGTTACAAATACCTACAACGCACAGGCAAATTCTTTAGTGCCTATGACCTAAATCAATACACCAAAGGCAGTGGCGAACTACTTAGCTTACATTCCCAAACCATTCAAGCCATTAACGAAACCCATGCCAAAAGCCGTAAGCAATTTAAAAAGGCTAAACTTAACTGGCGAACCAATAACCCAAAAGCCAAACGCAAATCACTCGGTTGGCTACCATTTAAAAATTCAGCCATCAAACTGCTAAAAACCTACCAAACAGGTAAAAAAGCATTAAAATCCAAACTACAACTAAGCCTAGCCAAAGGACAAAAACTAACAATTACCGTCTTTGACCAATATAACCTTAGTAACCATCACATCAATACCTGTGAGATTATCCAAGACAGCCGAAACCGATGGTATGCGTGCATTACCGTAAAAGATTTCCCAAAAAATCAATGTGGTACAAAATCTATTGGTCTTGATTT
Source organism: Lwoffella lincolnii (assembly GCF_002014765.1). Classification (GTDB taxonomy): domain Bacteria; phylum Pseudomonadota; class Gammaproteobacteria; order Pseudomonadales; family Moraxellaceae; genus Psychrobacter; species Psychrobacter lincolnii. Next base: position 29,800 of record NZ_MUYT01000002.1, on the reverse strand, counting down.
GGGTTTAAAAGACAGCGTAACCACCAGCGATGGGGATAAACTAATCACCAAATTTACCCAAAAATACGCAAATAAACTGGCCAAAGCCCAAAGAGCAAATAAGAAAAAGCAAATTAAAGCCATACATGCCAAAATTAAAAATAGCAGGCTTAACGCCATTCATCAATTTACAAGCAAACTTGTCAAACAAAATGCTTTGATTGTGATAGGCAAATTAAAATCAAAAACATTCACATCAAGCAAACTGGCTAAATCGGTTTACGACGCAAGTTGGTATGAACTTAAACGACAGCTGGATTATAAGTGCAAGCATGCAGGTTGTCTGTTTGAAGAAGTGAATGAAAGTTTTACAACCCAGACTTGTTCGTGTTGTTTGAGTATATCAAATAATAGTCCGAAAGGTAGAGCAGGTTTGGCAATAAGAGAATGGACTTGTGGTGCTTGTAACACCACGCATGATAGAGATATTAATGCAGCCAAAAACATTCTCCGTCTCGGACGTGAGACGCTAGCTGTAGGAAGCCCCTTGCTTTAGCTAGGGGAGTACGTCACTGCTATCTTTGTCTGTCTAATAAATACATGCCCAAAATGCTGATGGCAATCATGGGCAACAACACCATCAGCAAGGGTGACACACCTGTTGCCAATGCCACATAACCCACCAAGTCTTGTAAATAACTGAACAATAGCCCAAACAACAACGCCATGACGACACGCAAACCCAAGCTGTACTGACGTAATGAGCCAAACACAAACGAACACGCCACCAACACCAATGCCAACGTCGATAACGGTGATAAAAGCTTTTGCCAAAATGCCAACTCGTGGCGTAAAGACCGCTTTTGCTGACTGTCCATAAAAGAGCGGTGGGCAAGTAACTGGCTCAAAGACAGGTCTTGAGCGTTACGGGTAAGCAGATACACCGATTTTGGCTCTATTGGTAACGTCAAGATGTCTTGGGGTTTATTACTTTCAAAGGCATTTCTGTTTTGATTGGTGGTGCTGTTTTGATTAACGGTATTGCCGATATTGACTTGACTGACTTGGGACAATTGCCATTGATGTTGGACTTTGGGTGAGTGGATTTTGGCTGAATGGAAAGCAGGTGAGTGGGAAGCAAAAGACGATGGAATAGGTTGACTGCCAACATAATGACCACCACGAGCCAAGGTTGCTGACAACAGATTGCCAACGGCATCAAAATGCCAACGCTTGACCAGGCCAATATTACCATCACTGTCTGCATAGTCAATAAACAGCACGTCTTGTCCTATGCCAGTGCCTTTGACATCATAAGTTGGCTGTATCGTCCAATAGCCTGTGATTGATGTCGTGCCATTATCCGCCTGATAACGAATGGTTTTTGCCATGTGATTGCTGGTTGGCAGCACAAACTGATTTATCAATAACGCAACCAACACAAAAATTAGGGCAGGTTGCATCACCCAACTGACAATCTTAACACTGCTCACGCCACTGGCTCGCATCACCACAATTTCGCTGTGATTGGCAAGTAATCCCAACCCGACCACCGCCCCAAGCAACGCCCCTGTGGGAATGAATTGCTGTAAAAAATAAGGCGACATATAAAGAATATACCGCAAAGCATCTACTAACTGGTAACCATCGGATAAATTATCCAATTCTGCCAAATACGCAAACAATGTCTGTAAAAGCCATAACCCAAGTACAGATGTGGTGATGGACAACAAGGCAGTTTTTTTGACGTATCGGCTAAGTAATGACATGGTGTATGACGTATGGTTAAAAAATAATTAGTTTGCTGGCTGATGTGATTTTGCTGATTAATGTAACCTTGGTGATTGATTTGGCGACTGACGCTGTGCATAAAAACCAAATCGCAACCGCTGATTGAGCCGACTTGCCCAATTTAAATACAAGGCTAGGATAAACAGCACAACCAATAATGCCCCATATGCCCACACACCAACCTTACCATCACTGATGGGTTTTTTGAGTGAAATCAGTAACAGTGCAACACTCACAAACAGCAAAATGGCAGGAATAAGACGTAACCAACGCCCCTGTCTTGGTCGCACTTGTGCCAACGGGATGGCAAACATTGGGGCAAGCAACATCAGCCATGGTAACGCCAAGCGATAACCCAACTCAGCTTGAGCGGCAATGTTGGGCGCGTTGTCGACCGTTGGCTGTCGGCTGGCTTGCCAAATTTGACTCAAAGGCTGAGTCTCTTTATTGTCATCATTGACCACGTCTTGGACAGGCTGTGTTAAGGTTAAGCGATAACGAGCAAACCCCACTTGGTTGTATTTTAGGCTGTCAGCACTGATTTCATAACGTCTGCCATTGAATAAATCCAGCTGAGTCTTGCCCATGCTTTTTGCTCTGACTTGTGATTCTGTAGAGTCGGTCAATACTTGTTTGGCAGTTTTTGCCAAAATCAGCGTGTCTTGACTGGTCAGCGGTTTGGGCGGCTGGGTATCTTGTGGTTCAGTGGTTTGTGTTTGGATAAGCAACACGTCTTGTAGCTGTTTTTTATCTGGGCTGACACTGCCCACATACAAATGATAATCACCGCTACTGATAAACTCACCAGGGCGAATAAGCTCAAAGGCACTTTTTAACGCTTGTTCTTGCCAAATGGATTCAGAATGTCTGACACCCCAAGGCTTACCAAATAAGCTCAACGTCGCTTCAATGACAAACAACAGTAAAATTAAGGGGGTTGCCATGCGACCTAACCGCCCACGAGAGATGCCACTGGCGTTGATGACCGCCATTTCATGGTCAACCCACAAGCGTCCGAATACCAACATCAATGCAATAAAAAACGCCAATGGTAAAATCAGTTCAAGAAAAAATGGCAGATTGTAACCAATGATGGTGAACAACAACCCCACATCCAATCTGCCTTCTGCTGCCAAACCAAAATAGCGAATAAGCCGACCACCAAGTAACAGCACCACCAAAAACCCAAGCACCACAGCGGTATTTAGGCTAAGTTGATAAATCATATAACGGCGTAAAATCACCTAAAGCTCTCACAAGATAACATCAAGATAACATTGACATATAAAATTGAAACATAACATTTAATGGCGACAAAAAGCCAAGGTATGGTACACTAAAAGTGCTTATTTTATCATTCATTTTAATGTCTCATTTTAATTTAATGTTTCACTTTAATATTTAATAGGGAAATGTACATGAACATTCAACTGACGCAAAAACTGCCCAAATTACAAGGCAAAAAACTCTTCAAAAAACCCACACCAAAAGATAACCATTGCTTGGTGGTGCTGGTTGATGAAGATGGTCAGCCATTGGCCAGTCAAGAGCTTGGCGACCACAGTGAGCGAATTCATCTTTTGACACAGGTTGCTCATTTTAAAGGCAAGCAAGGCGAGACGCTCAGTGATTATGCCCTTGATACAGATGCCAAAGCCAACCCAATTCAGCTGTTGTTAGTTGGGGTGGGTCAGCGAAGCAAACTCAATGCCCACGCCCTACAAAAGATTGCCAAAGCCATCTATGACAATTTGCATCAACGGGTAACCACCTGCACTGTGGTGTTGGGTGATGCGTTTGACGACATTCAAGGCAACACAAGTGAGCCATTCACCCAATTTGCCTTGAGTTTATTAAACGCCAGTTACCGTTTTGACAAATACAAATTTGACGCCAGTACACCGATGCTTGGCGACATTTATCTGTTGGCGGATAAACGCCATGATGACGCATTACAATTTGTACAAGCGGTATTCACAGGGCAAAAACTGACACGAGATGTTGCCAATGAACCGGGTAATGTCTGCTATCCTCAATACATGGCAAATCAAGCCCTACAGCTGGCAAAAACATATCCTGACATGCTTAAAGTAACCGTCTTGGATGAAAAACACATGCACAAGCTTGGCATGAACTGCTTTTTGGCAGTTGCCAATGGCTCCAGCAAACAAGGTCAACTGGTCATTTTAGAGTATTATGGTCAATCTAAATTCACTGATAAAGCCAGCAAAAACAAAAAACATCACCCAGAAGATGCGCCCATCGCTTTGGTTGGTAAAGGCGTTACTTTTGATTCTGGTGGCATCTCCATTAAGCCATCATCAGGCATGGATGAAATGAAGTTTGACATGGGTGGGTCCGCAGCTGTGCTGGGTACGGTCAAAGCCTTGTGTGAAGCCAAATTGCCCATCAACGTGGTTGCTGCCCTTGCGTGTGCCGAAAACATGCCATCAGGTGATGCCACCCGTCCAGGAGACATTGTTACTGCCATGAATGGCAAAACAGTTGAAATTTTGAATACCGATGCTGAAGGCAGATTGGTGCTGGCGGACACACTCAGCTACATTGAGCGGTATCAGCCCAAAGTCATCATTGACGCTGCCACCTTGACAGGGGCAATGGTGGTCGCCTTAGGTCATGTGCGCACAGGCTTGTTTGGCAATGATGAAGACGTGATATTTGATTTACAAAAGGCTGCTGAACAATCAGGTGATTTGGTCTGGCACATGCCCATGGATAATGAATACCAAAGTCAACTGGATTCACCCATCGCTGACATGCAAAATATTGGCGAACGTTATGGCGGTTCTATAACCGCAGCGTGTTTCTTATCTCGCTTCATCGATGAAAACCAAGCGTGGGCTCATTTAGACATCGCAGGTACAGCGTGGAGCTCTGGTAAAAATAAAGGGGCTACTGGTCGCCCTGTGCCATTGTTCATGACGTATCTGAAAAATGCCAGTCTGAAAAATGCCAGCAAGAAAAGTCACTGATAGCCAATTTTCTGACTGCCATAAGCGTCAACATGACACAAATTACTTTTTACATTTTACAAAATTCAGGTCAGCCCTTGAGCCAAGTTTCTGAACAAGATGTCTTACTGTTGTTTGTGTGTCGTCTGTGTCAGGCCATGCTTGATAAGTCTGAACACAGTGTGGTGCTTGATGACAATGTCAGCAGATTAGAGCGGTTAGACGAGTGGTTGTGGTCATTTGCACCCACAAGCTTTATGCCACATGATGGTTTTGTTGAGTCATCAGTTGAGCAATTTTTGGCAAGTGTTGCTCCCATTCGTCTGCTGAATAACGCCAGTTGGTTGTCAGCAAGTGATGCAAAAGTGCCTTGGAATGGTGTGGTGATAAACTTGTCTGCCACACCATTGACGTTGCCCAATGCCGTCGCCAGCCAAGCTGTTGCCAGTATGGACGGTTTGGCTGATGAATCAGTGGTGTGCGCCCCCAGTCGTTTGCTTGAAATCATCGCTGGTAATGAAGCGGATAAAGAAATTGGACGGACAAAATACCGCCATTATCAACGTCAAGGCCATCAACCCAAGCATCATGTCCTATCACTTTATCCAAACAAATGACAAAATCCAAACAAATGACAAAATTGTCTTGCTAAATGGTCATTTACTGTTACTATTCAGTAATGATAATTCAGTCATGGCAATTCTGTTATGATTATTCAATGGAAGAAAGTTAGGACTTAGGATTAGGTTATGAAAGCCATTGTACAACTTTATAATCGCATTGGTTTGGTGCCACTTATCATCGTTGGGTTGGTGTTGGGTACGTTGATTGGTTGGCTGTTGCCCAATGTGGGCTTGGCACTTGGACTGCTTGGTAGTTTGTTTGTGGGGGCATTAAAGGCGGTTGCGCCCATTTTGGTGCTGATTTTGGTGATGGCCGCCATTGCCCAGCACCGTTCTGGCGGTGATGTGTATGTCAAGCCTGTGCTCATTATGTATGTGTTTGGCACATTCTTGGCAGCATTGACGGCAGTTATTGCCAGTTTTATGTTTCCCACTGAGCTGGTGCTGGTTCAATCTGCCATTGAGCAGACACCGCCATCAAGCTTACGAGAAGTCATCACCAATTTGTTGATGAATGTGGTTGCAAACCCCGTTCATGCCCTTGTTAACGCCAATTATATTGGCATTTTGTCTTGGGCTGTGCTGATGGGATTTGCGTTGCGTCAAGCAGGCGAAACCACACAAAAAATGGTGGTGGATTTGTCTGATGCCATCTCACAGGTGGTTAAATGGGTCATTGCCACCGCCCCATTAGGCATTTTAGGACTGGTTGCCCAAACTGTTGCTGAGACTGGTTTTTCAGCCTTAGCAGGGTATGCCCGTGTCTTGACTGTGTTGGTTGGTTCTATGCTGTTCATTGCATTGGTGGTCAATCCCATCATTGTCTATGTCAAAACAGGTAAAAATCCTTATCCTTTGGTGTTTACCTGCTTGCGTGAGTCAGGTGTTACCGCATTTTTTACTCGCAGCTCTGCCGCTAACATTCCTGTTAATATGAACTTGGCTCGCAAATTAGGCTTGCATGAAGACACTTATTCAGTTACTTTGCCATTGGGAGCGACCATCAACATGGCAGGGGCAGCAATCACCATCAACGTACTGACCTTAGCCGCTGCCCAAACTTTGGGCATCAACGTCGACTTTGGTTCGGCATTGATATTGGCGGTGGTGGCGACGTTAAGTGCTTGTGGAGCGTCAGGCGTGGCAGGGGGTTCATTGTTGCTCATTCCTTTGGCATGCAGTTTGTTTAACATTCCCAATGACATTGCCATGCAAGTGGTTGCCATCGGCTTTATCATCGGTGTGGTGCAAGATTCAGCAGAGACAGCACTCAACTCATCGACCGATGTGCTGTTTACCGCCGCAGCCGACCCCAAATATGCACGTCATTGATGTCTACCATAATAACTAAGCCAGCTTAATTTAATTTGATGGCATTCATCTGATAAAAAGGACAGCCGTGTTGCTGTCTTTTTTTGTTAGGGGGTTGAGTGAATGGCAATAGATGATGTCCGTAATTAATTAGCGGCTCAGGTGGCAGGGTGCAACACACCATGATTGACAGGATAATAAAATTATTTCTTTTAAAATGTATTGACGTATTGTAATCATTTAGTTTATGGTTGTTAAATAATTTAGAAAAGGGAACAATAATGCCTGTTTTAAGACATATCCCTGTATTTCTCATAGGTGCAATGGTATATCAACCCGCTCTGGCAGATCTACCTTTGACGGTTGAAGAGTTAACAGCAGATAAAAATAAATTTAAATTGTCGAGCAATTTAAGTTATTTTAACCAAGCACAAAGAAATTTAACCGAACAAGGCTATAGCGTTGTAGACCTAGGCAATGGTCGAACAATCACTTTGCCAAATCCTTCAACGGAAGGTGTGAGCAATACAGATAGTTTGATAGGAACGCTGGGTTTAAATTACGGTGTTACCGATAAATGGGAAATTGGAGCTAAAGCCAATGCCTTGTATCGACAGACAAGGCAAAATACAAGTGGTGAAAATCATCAAAATTCAGATACACACCTGCAGGATATTTCTTTCACCACTCAATATCAAACTACCGAAAATCATAAAACATTCCCTAATGGTTTGATTTTTAGTGAAATATCGCTTTATGATAAAACCGATGGTTTGGATTCAAAATCTTTTTCATCTGCATTGATTGGTGGAACGCTATACACCGTTAACGACCCTATTGTCTTAAGTTTAACAGGCAGTTATCAATACAATGCCAAGCGTGATGTTTTGACTCAAAACAAAATAGTGGATATTGGCGATGTTTTGTCAGTAAATGGTACGGTTGGCTTTGCCGTAAATCCTGATATCACCCTAAATACTGGTGTTGGCTGGCAATTAAGGCAAGCGGATAAAATCAATGGCATAAATCTTGGTATTACACAAACACAAACCAATTTAAATCTAGGTTTGGCTTATGCCTTATCCCAAAGAAGTAATATCACAGCAAATGTTCGTACCAATATATCAGGAGATGGTGGTAGTACCTTTTCAGTTGGGTTAACTACCAAGCTTGGCGAGCTACCGCCACCGCTATCCGAGCGTTATCGGAAAGCAAAAACATTGCAATGATGCAATGAATCTTAACCCTAAATCTAACAAGGAGTTTATTATGAAATTGATGTCTAAAATCGCAGTAGCTTCTTTAGCGTCTACTTTAACTGTATCTGCAATGGCAGAAGTTACTCAGCCTGCCTTGACAACCCCAAGCACAGAATCAAGCACAGAAGCTGTTGTTTTTAACAATCAACTAGACACTGCTGATTTAAACTATGCCTTTGGCGGTAACCAAGACTTGCAAGTACAAGCGATGACAAGTCAAGAGATGGATGAGACACAGGGGGCTTGGGTTCAATATGCTGGAGCTGGTTTGGTTGGTGGATACTTAGGATATATGGGTTACGCATCCAGTGTACCTCGTTCAGAAAGAACTTGGGGAGGAGTTGCTACAGCCATGGGTTCTGGAGCTGTTGGAGGAGCTCTTACATTAACCCCTATCGGTATAACTAGAGCTGCATTTTTAGGCGGTACCGTTGGATTTGTAGGTAATCAAGCAGCAATATCAAGTTCCCAAAGATAAAATGTTGACTTATCTTAGTTTTTTATCTGTATTTTTTACATACGCATTTGTTAGAATTTTGACCAAAAATTCAAAAAATAGCTTTGATAAAAATCAGATTCTGTCAATGTTTTTTTATTTATTTATTATTGGTTTATCAATACATTATGATAGATACCCAAATATGCAGATACAAGCCATCATAATGGCACTTTGTTATCCTTTCATGGGATACCTAGCCTTTAGAGTTAATAAATGATGGAAATACTCAATAGCATTCTTTTGTGGTATCTATTTATCATAACAGTAAGTTTCTTTGCTGTTATGATAAGATTCACTGCCATTGATATTTTAAAAACATCTTTTTCAAAAGTTGAGGTTTATTTTAATCAGAATAAACCTCAATTTACACAGAGATGGTTAACTTAAATAATGTTAAATCTTTTTATCTTATATAGTTGCATTGCTAGTTTTTTGATGTCCTATGTTTTTTATTCATCTCGTAGAAAGATAACGACAAATATAACGGCATATTTAATAAACTTATGTGCTACCGTATTGTTATCAACCTCTTTAGCAATCATAGCAAATGAATTGGACATTAAATATTTTTTATTTTTAATAATATTGTTACTTTTTATTTTTTATATTTCTTATATTTTATTAAAAAGAATCTCATAAATAAGCTGTAATAGGAGGTACATTTGGTGCAGCGGGTGCAGCAGCAGGTGGAAGAATGACTGTAGGAGCTAATATTTGGCGTTTTAATAGTCTTGCATTGAATTATTGAGTATGAGTAAATGCAGCTTGGAGACGATAATAAAAATTTTCACATTTTTCTAAATAAAATTATATTTTAAGAGTGTTGAACAGCAATTTTTCAACACTCATTACTTATAATTTAAATAGAGATTAAAACTGTGCTTGAAATAATAACATCAGTATTAGAAGCTTTGAGTGGTTATATTGGAGGCAGAGTTTTTAAGGATAAAAAATATACCTATAAAAAAATAATCATGTCATCTTTTGTGGTGTCAATCCTTTTTTTCTTAGCACATTCTTGTTATGAGTTTTTATTTTGGCAAAAAGAGTTTATAAAAATTAGTTTTATAATATCTTTAATATCATTTATTGTAATTTTACTTATGCTTTTACTTTTGAAAATTATGAATGATTTAAAAAAATAGATTTTGAGTAAAATAATATGAATAATTTATTCTTTTATCTTTTTTTTATCAGTTTTTGTGTTTATATTTCAACATCTGTTTACGCTTCTTATGCTTCTCCTTTTCATTTAAATCCACAAATACTCAAAACCCAAAATATTACCATTCAGTCATGGAAAGAACAAAAAGATGCAGGCGTAGTTAAGCAAGACCTAGATTATTCTTGTGGGGCATCATCGCTTGCCACCATCTTAACTTATTTTTATCAAAATCCCACTTCTGAACGTCAAATACTAGATGACATGGCTTTGTCTGATGTGATGGCTTCTTTTAGCGATTTGGCGATTGTTAGTCAAAAATATGGATTTATCGCCAAAGGTTTTACTACCAATTACGATACCTTATCAAAATTAAAAATCCCTGCCATCGTTTATCTTAATCACAAGCGAAGCGACCATTTTAGCGTTGTGCGTGCTATTGATAATGACAGGGTTTATTTGGCAGATTCAAGTTGGGGTAATCGAGTATTAAGCAAAAAACAATTTGAACAAATGTGGCATACCAACAATGACCCAAACTTACAAGGAAAGGTTTTATTGATACTGCCTAGCAATGAACAACAAAAACAGTTATCTGACACTAATTTCGTCAAGATACAAGACGCTCAAAAGTTGTTACGAGAATCCCCTGTGCTATTTCGAGACTTTTTATAGATAGCCAATATTTGCATTTGTAATCAAAGCCAAACAACCAATCCTTTGGCTTAACGCCCAGCCAGTTTATGGGCTTGGTGCTAAAATAGGTGGCAGATACAGGCAAGTCGTCAGGGTTTTTTGGGCTACTAAAATGATTTGATTCTAAATCGCTTGGGTTGTCAAGCATTGAAAGGTCAATAGCCAGCTTGTGCAAGTTTTGTTATAATCTTCGGCTTATGCCTGTTTGGTTTTGTGCCTACTTATCAGTTCAGTGTTTTGAATGGTTTTTTTTAAGTGGGCAATGTGGTTTTATTCGTTTTTTATTTCCATTTTTTTGTCTTGTGGTGATATGATTGGAGATGCCTAAAAATCCATCAATCAGCAAGTAGCAATCAGTAAGCATCAATTAACAAGCATATTCTTAATAAATAGATTTTTAATAAAGGTACTAAGGCAATATTATGGTTGCAATCACATTACCAGATGGCAGTGTTCGCCAATTTGACGGTGAAACAACAGTCATGCAAATCGCTCAAGACATCGGTGCTGGGCTTGCCAAGGCCACCGTGGCAGGTCGGGTGAATGGTCGGTTGGTCGATGCCAGCGACCCCATCACCACCGATGCCACGGTAGAGATAATCACCCCAAAAGATGATGCAGGCGTGGAGATTATCCGTCATTCAACCGCCCACCTTTTAGGTCATGCGGTCAAACAACTCTACCCTGATGTTAAAATGGTCATCGGGCCTGTCATTGATGATGGCTTTTATTACGACATTTATAGTGAACGCCCTTTTACCCCTGATGACATGGCAAAGATTGAAGCTCGCATGATGGAACTCATCAACCAAGATTATGATGTCATCAAAAAAATGACCCCACGAGATGAAGTCATCAAAACCTTTTTGGAGCGTGGTGAGACTTATAAACTCCGCTTGGTGGAGGACATGCCTGATGAAACCCACATGGGCTTGTATCACCATCAAGAATACATTGACATGTGCCGAGGTCCACATGTGCCCAACACTCGCTTTTTAAAGGCATTTAAGCTCACCAAAATGAGCGGTGCGTACTGGCGAGGAGACGCCAAAAACGAACAGCTACAACGCATCTATGGCACAGCATGGGCGGACAAAAAACAGCTTAAAGCCTACTTACAACGCCTAGAAGAAGCCGAAAAGCGAGACCATCGCAAAATCGGTAAAGCCTTGAACTTATTTCACATGCAAGAGCAAGCCCCCGGCATGGTGTTTTGGCACCCCAATGGCTGGACAATCTGGCAAGTACTTGAACAATATATGCGAAAAGTACAAAAAGACAATGGCTATCTTGAAATCAAAACCCCGCAAATTGTGGACAGAAGCTTATGGGAAAAATCAGGGCATTGGGATAACTATGGCGAGATGATGTTCACCACCGCCAGTGAAAAACGAGATTACGCCATCAAGCCGATGAACTGCCCGTGTCATGTGCAAGTATTTAATCAAGGCTTAAAATCCTACCGTGATTTGCCCCTACGCTTGGCTGAGTTTGGCTCATGCCACCGCAACGAGCCATCAGGGTCTTTGCATGGCATCATGCGTGTGCGTGGCTTTACCCAAGACGATGCCCACATCTTTTGCACCAATGCCCAAATTCGCTCAGAAGCCCTTAATTTTATCAAACTTACCCTTGATGTGTATAAAGACTTTGGGTTTGACCACATTCAAATGAAGCTGTCCACTCGCCCAGAAAAACGGGTTGGGGCAGACGAGTTGTGGGACTTGGCAGAACAAGCCCTAGCCGACGCCCTAGATAACGCTGGGCTTGACTGGGAGCTACAAGCAGGCGAAGGGGCGTTTTATGGTCCTAAGATTGAGTTTAGCCTACAAGATTGCATCGGACGGGTTTGGCAATGTGGCACATTACAGCTGGACTTTAACCTACCTGAACGCTTGGATGCTGAGTTTGTGGGAGAATCAGGCGAGCGTGAACGCCCTGTCATGCTTCACCGTGCGATTTTGGGGTCATTTGAACGCTTTATTGGCATTTTGATTGAACATTATGCAGGTCTCTTCCCAGCATGGCTTGCCCCCCAGCAAGTGGTTGTGATGAACATCACCGACAAGCAAGCTGACAGCGTGGGCGATGTGGTTAGCAAGCTAAACACCAAAGGCTATCGTGCCATCAGTGATTTGCGTAACGAAAAAATTGGCTTTAAAATCCGTGAACGCACCTTAGAACGCATTCCGTTCATGCTGATTTTGGGTGATAAAGAAGTGGAGAGTGGTACGGTCAATGTGCGTACTCGCACGGGCGATAACTTAGGCAGTATGAACCTTGACGACTTTATCAAAATATTAGATGGGGCGATTGAGAAAAAAGGTCGGCTAAATTTGTAAACAGAATAAGTTTATTAAGAAAAATCCATTCAAAACATTGAATGGATTTTTTAAAACCACGCTTAACGAAATTATTTTGTTGACAACCCATTTGTCTTTCCATTTGTCTTTCCATTTATCTTTATGGATATCATGAAAATCATCACACCATCATTATGTCTTTGCTTTATTTTTTTACTCATTCAACAAATGATTGTTGGCTTATCCACCTATTTTATTGCCAATCTTGCCATAGACATTGCTAAAAATGATGATTTTTTGCTAAACTTAGCTGGTTTTGTTTTATCGTTAATCATTGTTTATATTCCTGCTTATTTTGCCACCATTTATTTAGAAAAATCAAAATTTGACCTACTAAATAATTATGTGCAAAAATTTACGACAACTTTTTTTGGCAAAACTGTCTTGCTTAATAATAAAGAACTAAAAGACCAAAGCACCGTTTTTGTCAGTCAAGAGAGCAAATCAGTGATAGGTGACATGCTGGACTTTGCATTTGATGGCGTGGCACTGATTTTAAATTTATTGATTAACATCTTAATCTTGGGATTTTTTCTTGATTATGATTTATTGGTGGCGTATGCCGTTGGATTTTTATTGGTGGAATTTTTTATTTTTTACCATAAAAATCAAATATCTAAGATGTCAAAAATATCTCAAAAATCCAGAATATATTTTATTGCCATTTTAAATAAAATTTGGGACAATGTGATTATTTCTAATCAATATAATGTGGGTATTTTTAATCGTATTTATAAAAATAATTTTAACCGCTCAAAAAAATATCATATTCATAGCCAATCATTCAATCAATTAATTTCTAGTTTTGGTATAATTTTGTTTATGATTCCTGTATTGGGCTTGATTGTTTATTTATTTATCAAACACCACAATGATTATGTATTTTTATCATTGTTGGTTGCAACATTACCAAGACAAATACAGCTATTGCAAATGGGGCAGGCACTTGTTTTTCACCAAACCAATTTTTCTGGCATTAAAGCCAGATTTGTTGGTTTGCAAAATTCGTTAAATATGCCTGATATTGATATATTAAGCAGAATTAACTTTAAAGAGATTTTTATTAATAACATGCCATTGAGTGATTTTGATTTAAATCATTTGCCAAAAAATGGCAGAATGACGATTAAAGGGCGTAATGGGGCAGGTAAAAGCAGTTTTTTGTTGTATTTAAAAACATTATTATCAAATAGGGCTTTTTATTTGCCTGTCAGCCATGATTTATTTTTTCATCAAAATCATAAAAAATCCACAGGTCAAAAATTATCATCTCAATTAATGCAAATTAATAACAATAAAAGCGATGTTGATGTCATCATTCTTGACGAATGGGACGCAAACTTGGATGGCATCAACAAAAGTCATCTTGATGAGTTAATTAATGAATTGGCAAGACAAAGGTTAGTTATTGAAGTCAGGCATTAAAAACCCCTTGAAATCCCTGTCATTTTTAAGTAAAATATAAATCCATATTTTTATTTGGAGTATTTACCATTAAACCGTCAAACCGTTTAAACATCAATGAAGATATCCGTGCCAAAGAAGTCCGTTTGGTCAAAGAAGACGGCGAGCAGGTTGGTATTGTCGATATTAAATCAGCATTACAAGCTTCTCGTGATGCTGAACTGGATTTGGTTGAAATTGTTCCAGATGCCAAGCCACCTGTTTGCAAAATCATGGACTATAAAAAGTATTTGTACGACCAAAAACAGAAGGCAAAAGAAGCCAAAAAAAACCAAAAGCAGACCCAGCTCAAAGAGATGAAACTGCGTCCAGGCACAGAAGAAGCAGACTACCAAGTTAAATTGCGTAAAATTATCAGCTTCTTAGAAGACCAAGACAAAGTTAAAGTTACCATTCGCTTTCGTGGCCGTGAGATGGCCCACCAACAAATTGGCTTACAACAGCTTGAGCGTATCATCGAAGATACCGCCGAATATGCCAACGTTGAGCAACCACCCAAAATGGAAGGGCGACAGATGGGAATGTTGTTAGGACCAATGAAGAAAAAATCTTAAAAAGTTAGCCGTTGCTTATATTCATGAAAAAGTACGCAACCAGCGCTTAGACTGACACCATAAAGTCACCCATAAACTGATTTGCGAAAACCAAGCTACCAGTCATGCACTTGAAGATTTAGGTGTAAAAAATATGGTAAAGAACCATAAAAAGCAAGCATTAGCTGATGTGGCAGGACTTGCTACTGTGTAAAGAGTTCCCTCATGCCGATACTATTCAGCGATGGTGGCATGACGAAAGGTAGCAACTCAATCTAAGTAGGGGTTGCTATGGGTCGCAAGAATTCTCACGCCTACCGCTAGGTTTGGTGGTGGGAGTATGTCAACATATACCTTAATATATGGTACTCACTCACAATTTGATGTGAGTACATATGGTCATATGCAATCAGACATACTGACACCGTATATCACTGATGACCATATAGATGGTCATCATATGCCGTTGCCACGTTAATCTAAACCATCATGCTTTGATGATTCAGATTAACGTTTTTTTATGTATGCCAATTGGCGGTTAATTTGGTATTTGGTTTTGTTCGGTTATTGAATTACTTTGCTTACGGAATGACTTTGGTTCACAATGTCATTAATCATCATGTCATAAGGTAAACTGTCATAAGGAATGTCTCCATGCAAGAACTTACCCCCCCAGCCACCGATGTCAAACCCACCATTACCCTTGAGCCGCCCCAATCTGTTGCCCCTGTGGAACAAGATGACGCCAACCAAATGGTTAAATTAGATGAAAGCAAAATTCCTGAACTCGATGCTAAGATTAATGACTTTGTTGCCAGTGTGCTTGCCAGCCCTGTGAATACCCCAGCGTTTGATGAGAAAGTACAATCCATTCACCAGTTAGGCACAGCTGAAATCCGAGCATCCAGTCAGATGTCTAATCGCATGTTAGACAAATCTGCCAAAAGCATGAATGCGTCTTTATTTGACCAATCACCGATTGCCAAATCTTTGACCGAATTGCGTGCCATTGTCGAAGATTTAGAGCCAAGCAAACAAAATCTAATGCCAAGCTCTCGTAAGTTATTTGGGATTTTACCCTTTGGTAATAAAGTTCAAGATTATTTTCGCCAATACGAGTCGTCGCAAAAGCACATTAATGCAATCATCGAGAGCCTATATAATGGCAAAGATGAACTCATCAAAGATAATGCGGTGATTGAGCAAGAAAAAGTCAATCTATGGGCGTTAATGCAGTCATTGCGTCAATATATTTATGTTGGTCAGCAAATTGATGCCAAGCTGGAGAGTAAAATTATTGAGCTAGAAGCGACTGACCCAGAAAAAGCACGCATCGTTAAAGAAGAGATGCTGTTTTATGTGCGTCAAAAGAACCAAGACTTTTTGACCCAATTGGCGGTGAATATTCAAGGTTATTTGGCGTTGGACATGATACGTAAAAACAACCTTGAGCTGATTAAAGGGGTGGACAGAGCCACCACCACCACCATCTCAGCGTTGCGTACAGCGGTGATGGTATCGCAAGCATTAAGCACACAAAAACTGGTGCTTGACCAAATCAGTGCCTTAAACAAAACCACCAGCAGTATCATTGAATCAACCTCAATATTGCTAAAACAACAAACAACCGAAGTGCATCAACAAGCCACTGACAATACCATTGAGATTGAAAAGTTACAAAATGCCTTTAATAACATCTACGAGACTATGGACATCATCAGTGAGTACAAGCTTGTTGCTCTTGATAATATGAAAGAGACGGTCAATGTGCTAAGTAATGAAATAGATAAGGCCAATAAATATCTTGACCGAGTGAATCAAACCACCATTGTGGAAGTGTCTCGAGACATTAATTCTGAACCCAAACGTTTGGGAGAAGTGAAAATTTAACAGCATTGGCTAAAAAAGTCAGACAT
Source organism: Lwoffella lincolnii (assembly GCF_002014765.1). Classification (GTDB taxonomy): domain Bacteria; phylum Pseudomonadota; class Gammaproteobacteria; order Pseudomonadales; family Moraxellaceae; genus Psychrobacter; species Psychrobacter lincolnii. The sequence goes on along the minus strand of NZ_MUYT01000002.1, from coordinate 13,232 downwards.
AAAAAGGCATAAAAAGGCACACAAAAAACCCCAAATTTATAATTTGGGGTTTATGGATAATGGTGGCTCGAGGCAGGATCGAACTGCCGACACAAGGATTTTCAGTCCTTTGCTCTACCGACTGAGCTATCGAGCCAAATCTGTTATCTGACATTTGTTCTCAGATGTTTGGCGATTTAAGTAACGTAAGTGATGTCGCATTGTTTTATATTGCTTGATGATGCGATGTGCTTCGTTGCGATGCGTATTAAACTAAATTTGTCTGATGCTGTCAAGTGGTTTTTACTCCTTTACTGACAGTAATTCATAATATTGCATGATTTGGTGCAATTTAATATCAACTGGTTCAAAGCGTCGAACGCCTTTTTTGCTCTCGGCATCATAAATAAGTTTGGCAAATTTGGCTTCGATGCCACGATTGTGGTTTTGTGGATGCACGGCTAAATATTGTAACCGTTTGGTATCAGCAATGCCATCATCGAAACAGCCTAACACACATATCGGCTTGTCATTAAACATGCCCACATACATCAGACCGCCTTGAGCAAATGCTCGTTCAAAGACCGCCGTCATTTCTTGGTTGTCGGTGAAGTGATGGGTGGGTTGATACAAAGCTTCGATGCGAATTTTTAGTTCGTCTGGGTGGGTGATTTGTCGCATCAATGGGGCATCAAAGCGTTGAATGGCAATGGCTTGTAGCGGCATGTGTGTCCTTAGGTATTTTGGTTATTCTTATCTTAAATGTTGTTCTTATCTTAAATGATGATGTTTGAAACGATTAAGACGTTAATCCCAGCACGTCTTGCATGTCATATAAGCCTGTTGATGACTTTTGACGCTGAGCCACCCAAATGGCCGCTCGTACTGCCCCTGTGGCAAAAGTCATTCGCTCACGGGCGTGATGCTTGATTTCAACCATTTCGCCATCTGTTATCAGCATGATGCCATGGTCGCCGATAATTTCACCGCCACGAATGGCATGAATGCCAATGCTGTTTGTTGCTCTTGCTCCTGTTTGCCCTTGGCGACCATAGATGACCACGTCATTTAACGCTTGACCACGAGCTTGGGCGGCCGTTTGTGCCATCATAAAGGCAGTACCAGAAGGGGCATCAACTTTATGCTTATGATGGGCTTCGATGATTTCAATGTCAGCGGTGTCGCCAAAGGCTTTTACCGCCATTTCAATGAGTTTGAGTGTTACATTGATGCCAGTGGAATAGTTGCCTGCATACACGATGGCAATGTCTTGGCTTGCTGTTTGTAGTTGGGCATTTTGCTGGTCATTTAGCCCAGTTGTGCCAATCACCATGGCAACCTGAGCGGTCTGGCAAATGGCAACGTGAGCCACAGTGGCATCAGGTGAGCTAAAGTCTATCAACACGTCCATGCCTGTGTCAGCAATGGCAGTGTCTAAGTCATCGGTTAATGCCACATTAAGCCGTTCCATACCGACCAGCTCACCTGCATCTACCCCCAACAGCGATGACCCCGCTCTTTCAATGGTGGCAACCAGTGTGGTGGCAGGGTTTTGACTGATGGCTTGTATCAACATGCGTCCCATGCGTCCACCCGCCCCAGCAATGCCGATATTGAGTGTCTTAGGTTGGGTCTGATTAATGTTTTGAGTGGCAGAAGTGGTCATGATATATCCAACAATGCGGTGAGTTCAGAAGGTGAGTTTAATAATCAATGTTGCCAGTATAAAGGTATTACATCAAGTCGCAAATAAAAATCTTGTGGTTTTTGTTTTAAAAATATTTTGGAAAATAAAGATGCAAGTTTTGAATGATTTGGTATATAATTATTATCTTTAATGATAATTGTTATCGTTATTATTGTCATTATTTTTTAATTCTGTCTGATTGGTGATGACAACATGACCATATGACAATGTTATATATGACAATGCCACTAAATCTTTTGGAGTATGGCATGTTACCTGCATATAAAAAGTTAGGTTTGGCTTGTGTTGGTTTATCTGTGGGTGTATTGACCGCTTGTGGTGATAGCAATGATGGGTTAGCTCAGCTTGTTAGGGACACAATAAGCCCTGTGCTGTTCATCAGTAATGAGCCAAATTCAGTGACAAAGCAACCCAAAATAACAATTCAAGGCAATGTCTCAGATAACATCAAAACAGGGTTGTCAGTGATAATAAGCAACAAACAAAACAACATCAGTCAACGCTTGGATATTGATAAAAATGGTGATTTTTTATCAGAAGTCAATCTAAAGCAAGGTGAGAATGAATATGTCATCACGGCGATTGATGAAGCTGGCAATAAAACTGAACAAAAAATCTTAATCGTACTGGATAATATTGCTCCAAAAATTGATTTGGCAAATGACTTAAAAGAGGCTGTCAGTCGCACCAGCGACATTATTTTGTCTGGCAAAGTAACGGATAATGCGTTATCTGCTGTGTTGCTGACTGTTGATGTGAATGGCCAGTCTGTACAGGATATTGATATCAACAGTTCGGGTGATTTTAAGTTATCTTTGGCTTTAGAAGCTGGTGATAATACGATACAACTGTCTGCCAAAGACAAAGTTGGCAATGTCAGCGTCTCAACACAACATGTTTATTTTGGCAATACTTTGACGGCGGCCAATTCGCACACAGGGGCATTGGTCAATGGTAAGCTATATGCGTGGGGACGTAATAATTTTGGGCAAGTGGGTATGGGGGAGGTGACGACACTGAAAAATAACAATCACCCAACCATGCCTGTGCTGATTGATAAAGCACCTGCCAATATTGTGTCAATTTCATTCAATCAAAACCATTCGGCTTTATTAACCAAAGAAGGTAAGGTATATACATGGGGAAGCGATACAAACGGTGAATTAGGTCGAGGAAATGGTGCAAAAGACAGTTGTGGCAAACAAAAAAATAATTGCCGTTTAGACATTGGATTGGTTGAAGGCTTGTCAGATGTGATTGCCATCAGCAGTGGTTATGCTCATAAACTGGCACTCACAAAAACAGGTGATGTTTGGGCATTTGGTAATAACAGTCAAGGGCAATTAGGACAAGACACAGCCACGATAAAAAACAGCAATGTGCCTGTCAAAGTAAATTTTTCTGCCAATGCCAATATGGGGAAAATTATCCAAGTGATTGCCAGCTCAGATGCGTCTTATGCCCTTGATAACAAAGGGCAAGTTTGGGCTTGGGGGTCAAATGAATATGGCAATTTAGGCAAAGGGCTTGTTTGTGATGAATATGACATCACATTAACACCCAACTGTATAAAACATGATTTCATACCTAGTATGGTTTTATTGCCCAACAAGCCAAATGTTACTGAATTGGCGGTTGGTCGTGACCATGTGCTTGCGCTCACGGATAAAGGGCATGTTTATGGCTGGGGACTAAATTTTAGTAGCCAAGTGGGCTATAAAGGCGATGATAAGGTTGGTACGGGTGATGCTTGGGAAGAAGTCATTGATAAACCAACCTTGTTACCGTGGTCAACAACGCAAACAGTCAAGCACATATATGCCAATGGCACAACCAGTTATGCCATGCTCAATAATCGTAAAATCTATCCTTGGGGGATATTTGGCGAGACGAATGCTGAAGGCAAAACAGAGTATGTTGAGCTAAGTATACCAACAGACAAATTACCCAATCTAACCGATGTCAATGACATGGCGGTGGGAGCATTGCATCAAATTGCCAAACGTAATAATCATGGTGGTATTTTTAGCTGGGGCTGGAGTTTTGAAGGGTCTCTTGGTGGCGAGAACATCACCAATATTTGGATGTATAATACCCCCATTGTGGTTGCTATACAATAAGAAGTATGCTGATAAAAAGCATGCTGATAAAAAGTGTGCTGCCTTGCCCATAACACGTTTGCCCATTAGGGTGAATCAAATCAGCCAAACTTATGAACAAGACAGATATTTATCAATGTATCTAAAAAAACATCATGAATAATCAATTTTTAGCCAACCATCATTTTTTAACCTTATCTGTGTTGATTGTGATGAGTATGACCGCTTGTGGCTCTCACTCATCAAGTGGTGATGATGTTTTGGCAAATAACAAAGCAACAAATAACAAGGCGACAAATAACAAAGCGGCAAATAATAACGCCATACAAAGCCCAGTAACACCGACCAACCCTAATCCCACAACACCCACCAATAAACCAAGGGTATGGTTGGAAAGTGGTGGCAATGCAACAGTGGCATATGATGAAAACCCCCCTTTTTTAACCCTAATCCCAAACTTAGACATCAGTCAACTTTCTGGTGTGTCACAAGGGCGAGAGTTATTCATTACCAACTGGCAACCCACTGGGCAGGGGCGAGCATTATTTGATGGGGTAGGACCTTTGTACAATGCGGTGTCTTGTACCAGTTGTCATGCTCAATTTGGGCGTGTTGTTCCATACCATGATGATGGAACGACAACCGATGGCGTGCTGTTTCGTATCGGTGATAACATGGGTGAACAGCACCCAATATGGGGTGGACAACTTCAGCCAAATGTAATCCCAAATAATATTGGACTATTGGCGGAAGGTAGTGTCAAAGTGAGCAATCAAACTGATGCTCAAGGTAGGAACTTTTGGCAATTTAACTTTACCCCAGCTGACAGCAATCAAAGTCTTGGCAAATATCGTTTGGGTGCCAGAATCGCACCCCAATTATTGGGTGTGGGATTGCTTGATTTAGTGCCACAAAGTGCGATTGAAGCCCTTGCTGATGAACATGACAGTAACCATGATGGCATCTCTGGGCGTGTGCATTGGGTGTATGAAGAAAACCAAAAACGCATTGGTAAATTTGGTTGGAAAGCCATTAACTCATCACTTCGCACCCAAAATGCCACCGCCATGTCTCAAGACATGGGCTTAACAACGCCAGTTCACATAGAATCAAGCTGTACCAACAATCAACCACTTTGCCTAAGTTTGCCACTAGGAGGCATGCCAGAAGTGTCAGACAGTGCCTTAACCGCAGTGGTTGATTTTATGACGGCTTTATCCGTCCCCGCCAGACGCATTAGTAACCAATCTGCCTTTGATAGAGGAGCAGATTTGTTTGATGCCGTTGGCTGTGGTGCGTGTCATAATCCAACTTTCACCACAGGCACAAGCCCCAAGTTTGGTGAATTGTCTAACCAAGTGATTTATCCTTATACCGATTTGTTGTTACATGATATGGGAGTAGGTTTAGATGATGGTGTTAAAGAAATCAATGCCCAAAGCTATGAATGGCGGACACCACCGTTATGGGGCATTGGCATCGTGGCAAAAAATCCAGACGCAAGGTTTTTGCATGATGGACGAGCCAGAACCTTAGAAGAAGCCATTAGATGGCATGGTGGTGAGGCCCAATCCGCTCATGATAAATTTCAACAACTTAGCAAACGTGAGAAAGTTGATTTTATGAGTTTTTTAAATGGGATTTGACTATTTAGCCATCATGAGCAAAAAGCCACCGACCTTACAGGGTGATATTTAGGAAATCACAGGAATATAAGGCAACGTCATGGTCATGCTGAAATCATGTGATTTGACTTTATTTTAATCAAATATGGGGTTGGTGTTGTCTCTATGGTTTTGTATAATTGCTTATACAAATTTTAATCTTACTGTTATATTTGTGGTTTATAATAGAGAGTTTGGCTATTTTTACGTAAATCATACAATTTTTACAAATACTCACTGTCTTTTCTTGCTTAATGGCTATAAGATACGCAACCATCAAATTAGTGACGGCTTATGTTTTAAGCCAGAGCTTAATCAACCTTAATCAATAATTGATTATTAATAATTGATTGTGATGAACAATTTAAGTTATATTCAATTCGTCAATCACTTTAGGAGAGTGTTATGAATTTTAAACTATTGGCCATGACTGGTTTAATCGCCGCCTCTATGGGGCTTACCGCTTGTGATAGCAAAAAAGAACAAGCCGTTGAGAGCATTAACAACGCTCAAGAAGAGCTTCAAGACGCAAAAGCCGAATTGCATGAAGCTGCTGCTGACGGTGAAGCGGTTGGTGCTGAATTGGCTGCCACTAATGAAGCCATCGCCACTGCTGACACAGCAGAAGTTGTGGTGGCTGCTGGTGATGCTGGGGCGGTGCAAGAAGCTGACCACATTCACACTGATACCAACGTTGCCGATGCAGCTGCCAATGAAGCCGTTGCCGCTGCTGATGGTACCACCACCACCACGGTAACCACTGAAGAAGTGGTTGTTGAAGAGTCTCATACTCATTAATTTGTCAGATTGGTCAGCTTTATTGCTTAGCTTAATTAAAAATTGGTGTGAGAAGTTGAGAAGCTGGCTTATCATTGATGCCCCCATATTATGGGGGCATTTTTATCCTCCGTTGCCGTAAACCTGCGACTTCAGGCGGTGGTTTTACGGCAACTTAAGTAGTTATGCTTACGCATCGGCCGCTGTTTAGTGTGGCGTCCTTGCGTGTCAGCGACACTCATGTTCAATATACTGGCGGATAATCTCAATTGGAGCACCGCCACAGCTACCTGCAAAGTAACTGGGTGACCACAACGCACCACCCCATAACTGCTTAGAAATAGATGGATACTGCTTTTTGCGAATAAGCCGACTAGACACGCCTTTCAAACTATTAACTAAACTTGAAATAGCCACCTTGGGCGGATAATTCACCAACAAATGCACATGGTCATCCTCACCGTCAAACTCCACAAGCTTGGCTTCAAACTTTTTGCACACACCATCAAAGATAGCCTCAAGGTCATCAAGAACTTGTTTGGTGAAAACTGCTCGTCGATACTTGGCGACAAAGACCAAATGCACATGCAAATTAAAGACAACGTGTCTATCACATCTTAAGCCACGTCTTAAATCGTTTTCCATTGATTAGACCAATATTGAATAAAAGGTAATATCAGTATAAACTAGCCCTATGAAAACCCTCAAGCTACGCATCAAAGACAAACACGCAAATCAGCTAAACAAAATAGCTGGCAGTGTTAACTATGTGTGGAACTACGTTAATGAATTAAGTTGCAAACACCTACAAAAGACTGGTAAATTCTTTTCAGCCTATGACCTAAATACTTACACCAAAGGCAGTGGAGAACTATTAGGCTTACACTCACAAACCCTACAAGCCATCAATGAAACCCACGCCAAAAGCCGAAAGCAATTTAAAAAAGCCAAACTAAATTGGCGAACTAACCGACCCGATGCCAAACGCAAAAGCCTAGGCTGGATACCCTTTAAAAAGTCTGCTATTAAGTATCTAAGCACAAGACAAACAGGCAAAAAAGCACTTAAATCAACCATACAGCTATCGCTCTCTAAGGGTCAAAAGCTCATCATAGATGTCTTTGATAGCTACAACCTAAGTCTATATCAAATCAACACTTGCGAGTTAGTACAAGACAGCCGTAACCGTTGGTATGCCTGTATTACCGTCAAAGACTACCCTAAAACCACTTGTGGCAAAGGTAGCGTTGGCATTGACCTAGGACTAAAAGACAGTGCCACCACCTCAAACGGTAATAAACTACAAATCAAACAGACCCAAGCATGGGCTAAAAAATTAGCAATCGCTCAACGTACCAAAAACAAACAGCGTGTTAAAGCAATCCATGCCAAAATCAAAAATACAAGGTTAGACTTAATTCATAAATTCACCACCCAATTAGTCAAAGACAATGCCCTAATTGTGGTTGGTGACGTTAAAACCACCCAATTTAACAGTAAAAAAGGCAAACTAGCCAAAAGCGTATATGACGCAGGATGGTTTGAACTCAAACGACAACTGGAATATAAATGCAAGCATGCAGGTTGTCGTTTTGAAATCGTGAATGAGAAATACACTACCCAAACTTGCTCGTACTGTGGCGATATGTCCAGTAGTCCGAAAGGTAGAGCAGGTTTGCGATTAAGAGAATGGACTTGTGTAAAGTGTGGCACATGGCATGATAGAGACATCAATGCCAGTCGGAACATTCTTGCGGTCGGGCTTGACCGTCTGGGAGCAGGAATCCCCGAAAGATAGGGAGGGGAGGAAGTCAAACCTTTTGTAAATTCATTCACAATCATTCCCCACCCAAATCAAAGATAAAAGTAAATCAAAGATGAAAGATGGGTGGGGAAAAATGATGGGTAGAGAATGATGCCTGATGAGTTAAATCAGGCTTATCATTCAAAATTTACAATCCTGCCTTTTTTAGTAATGCCCCCAAACTGCCTAATTGATTGGCATTGTCTTTAGAATTGACTTTGGCATGGCTCTTTGTACTCTTGGTATTTTTACCATGACCAGAGTGATTGTCTTTGTGGTGATGCTGTGTCTTGCTGGATTTTTGGGAGGAGGAGGGGCGAGAAGATTGGTTGCGACTGCCACGCCCAGTGTGAGTTTTGCTGTGTTGCTTATTTTGATGGTCAGTGTCTGTTTTAATCGGACTGCCATCTTGAGTACGACGGTCTTTGGCGGATTGGTTGGCTTCTTTGCCCACCTCTTTCATGCTAAGCCCAATGCGACGACGCTCTTTATCAACGGACAGCACTTTGACGGTGATGATGTCGCCAGGTTTAACACGATTGAGTGGGTCTTGGATAAAGTCATTCGCCATTTCAGAGATGTGCACCAGTCCATCTTGATGCACCCCCACATCGACAAAGCAACCAAAAGCGGTAACGTTAGTTACCACGCCTTCAAGTTCCATGCCAACGGATAAATCGCTGATGTCATTGACATCATCACGAAAATTGGCGGTTTTAAATTCAGGCCTTGGGTCATGAGCAGGTTTGGCAAGCTCGTTTAACACGGATTGAATGTTATTGGCGTGGCTGTTTTCGGTCTGGGTGTTTTCGGTTGAGCTGACATCGTTGTCAGTAATAAATTGGCTGATGTCCAGCTCTTTTAGGGCTTGTTCTTGACCGATGACATCTGCTAACGATTTGCCAGCTTGGGTAAGTAACGTGGCGACCATGGCATAGCTTTCTGGATGCACGCCAGTGGCATCAAGTGGTTCTTCACCATCACGAATGCGTAAAAACCCAGCCGCTTGTTCAAAGGTTTTAACCCCCAGTCTGGGAACATTTTTCAGTTGTTCACGGTTCTTAAATGCCCCATGCTCTTGACGGTAGGTGATGATTTGTTGTGCAACGTTGCGATTTAGTCCAGCGATGTGTGACAAAATGGCAGGGCTGGCGGTGTTTACGTCCACGCCCACAGCATTCACACAATCTTGAGTGACTTTATCTAGGCTGTCTGCCAGTTGGTTTTGGTTGACATCGTGTTGATATTGTCCTACGCCAATAGCTTTTGGGTCAACTTTAACCAGTTCAGATAAGGGGTCTTGTAGTCGGCGGGCGATGGATACTGCCCCACGCAATGATACATCTAGCTCACCCAGCTCATTGCTGGCCAGTTCACTGGCAGAATACACCGATGCGCCAGATTCATTGACCACGATTGCGGTGGCGGTGAGATTGTCTTCTTTTAGGATATTTTTGATTAACGCATCGGTCTCTCGGCTGGCGGTACCATTGCCAATGGCGACTAAATTTACCCCATGGTCACGAATGAGTTGGCTGATGGTGGTTTTGGCTTCAGCGACTTTGTTATCAGGTTGGAACGGATATACGGTGGCGGTGGCAGGGTTGCCATTTGTGTCTTTAGCCACATGACCTTGGGCATCAATCACCGCCATTTTTACCCCATGACGGATACCGGGGTCAACGCCTAAGATGATTTTTGCTCCAGCAGGGGCTGCCATCAGCAGGTGCTTTAAGTTATTGGCAAACACATTGATGGCATCGGCTTCGGCGGTTAGGCGTTTTTCGGTCAGTAGCCGATGTTCGATGTGTGGTCGCCATTTGTCTGCCCAAAGGTTTGTTGCCGTTTCTTGTAAAAAGGTTTGGCGTTCAATTGGCTGTTTGTCATTAAGAGCAAAGTGGCTGATGATTTGTTCAATAAAAGGGGTGTCTTCGCCATCTACCTTGAGTGTCAGCACGTTTTCTTGTCGCCCTCTTAGCATGGCAAGTAGGCGGTGGTTGGGTAAGCGGGTTAGGTTTTCGCTGTGGTTAAAATAGTCTTTAAACTTCTCACCCACGTCTCGTTTTTCTTCATTGGCAAGGCTGGCATTGATGGTGGCGGTTTTGCTAAAACCATGACGCACCTTGTCTAATAAGTCCAGTTGTTGTGTCCATTCATCAATGATGATGGCTTGCACGCCTGCCAACTGTTTGTCAAGGTCGCTAAAGTCCACATCAATGGGTTCACCTGTGTCATCAGTGACTGTCTCGGGGGGTTGGTAGTCAGCCAAGGCAACGGTCGGGCTGATTGATTCGTTTAAAATGGTGTGAGCGATGCTGTCTAGTCCAGCTGCCTGTGCCTTGGCAGAGAGTGAACGGCGACGTGGGCGATAAGGCAGATAGATGTCTTCTAACTCAAGCTTGGATTTGGCATTGTCGATGCGAGTTTTTAAGTCATCGGTAAGCTTGCCTTGATTGTGTAATAACTGCACGATTTTGTGACGGCGTGTTGCCATGTCACGTTCATAATTAAGAGCAGTCTCAAGGTGTCTTAGTTGAGCATCGTCCAAGCCTCCTGTCTGTTCTTTGCGATAGCGAGCGATGAACGGCACAGTTGCTCCGTCATCATACAGTTTGACAAAGGCGTCAATTTGGCTGCGTTTAACACTCAGCTCATTGGCAAGTTTGTCATGAATGTGTGCTTGGGTTTGTGGGTCTAGAACGTCATCAAGGGTGGTGGCAGACATGCGTTATCCGTTATCGTATCTGTTGCTGTTAGTATGGGTGCTGTTATTATGGGGTACGTATCATGTTCAATGAAACTAAATGGCAGACATTATAACAAAGAATAACAAGGAATAACAAAGAAAGATTGTCTGTAAATGTTCAACTACTTTTACGTTTTGTATGATGCAATTTGTTTGTCAATCTTATACACTTATTCACACAGGTGTATTTTTATGGTTTTTTTCACCGTTGTTTTTTATCAAACAGCTTGTCAGCCAGTCGCACAATAGTAAGCAAAGCAGTAAGCAGTAAGCAATGGCATGATAGCAAATCATCACACAAGATAAGGATAACGCCATGATGGCAGATGACCCAAATCAAAATGACGACATGACAGACATCACCAACCTGCAACATCAAAAGCAGGCATATAAAGATGCCTGTGAGCATTTTAATCAACGCATCTTGGTGGTAGATGATGATGCTCGCTTGCGGACATTGTTACAGCGGTTTTTAGAAGATGATGGCTATGTGGTGCGTACCGCTCACGATGGCAACCAAATGGATAAGCTGATGCAACGAGAAATGTTTTCTTTGATTGTGTTGGATTTGATGTTGCCTGGTGAAGATGGCATCAGCATCTGTAAGCGTCTGCGTCAAGACAGTGGCGACATTCCCATTATCATGCTGACCGCCAAAGGCTCAGATAATGACCGCATCGCAGGGCTTGAAGCAGGGGCAGATGATTATTTGCCCAAGCCATTTAACCCAAAAGAATTGCTCGCTCGCATCAAAGCTGTACTGAGACGACAAAGCCGTGAGTTACCCGGAGCCCCAAGCCAACAGGTGGAGGTGATTGAGTTTGGTCCTTGGACGCTGGATTTGTCCACTCGCATGTTGAAGCGAGATGATTCGGTGGTCACTTTAACCACAGGGGAGTTTTCGGTATTAAAGGCGTTGGTACAGCACCCTCGGGAGCCATTGACTCGTGATAAGCTGATGAATCTTGCTCGTGGGCGTGAATGGGGGGCGATGGAGCGTTCAATTGATGTGCAGGTATCTCGTTTGCGTCGTTTGATTGAAGATAACCCTTCTCAAGCACGCTACATTCAGACGGTGTGGGGCGTGGGTTATGTGTTTGTGCCTGATGGGGAAAACTGATTTGATGTCGTGATGACTGCCATCATAAGGTTGGTTGTTTTTAATCCTTGATTATTCCTAATGCTTAGTTATTTCTTCGCCAAAGCCAATCGGTCAATTGCATCAATGGACTGAGGTTGGCGGTTTTACCGAAGGCACAAGTTAGGTTGGCTTTTGCGTCATCATATAAACTTTGGGCGTACGTTTTTGCTTGAGCCACCCCCATCAATTTGACATACGTGGATTTGTCAAGTTTTTCATCACTGCCTGTGGGTTTGCCCAATGTGTTGTTGTCAGAGATGACATCTAAAATGTCGTCTTGCACTTGGAATGCTAACCCCAAGCTTTTGGCAAAGCCAGTCAGGGCGGTTGTCTGTTGATGATTTGCCTGAGCATCATTTATCTTGGCACACATCGCCCCCATCAATACGGACGCTTCAATCAACGCTCCTGTTTTGTCTGTATGAATGGCTTGCAGTTGAGTTTGGTTTAGGGTTTGGTTTTCGCCATTTAAGTCCAACATCTGTCCGATGACCATGCGTCTGGCACAAGGGGCAAACACCCTAAGCAGTTGCTGACAGCTGGGGGCATCGGTGTGTTTGTCAAAAGCATTGCCAGAGAAAATGTCTGCCACCAAGGCTTCAAACGCCAATGTTTGTAACACATCACCCACCAATAGGGCAGTGGCTTCATCAAAGGCAATATGACACGTGGCACGCCCTCGACGTAGGTTGTCATCGTCCATACATGGCAAATCGTCATGCACCAGTGAATAACCATGCAAAAACTCCACCGCCAGCATCGAACGGCGGACGACATCGGGCAACGACGCATGAGCCAAGCCATCACATGATGCAGGGTGCAGGCTGGCATAAGCACAAGCCACCAATAAAGGACGCACCCGTTTGCCATGACCTGCCATCACATAATGACAGGCATCACCTAAGGGTGTGGGCAAGTGGCCATGTTGTAACAATACGGTGCTGTCTTGCTGAAACTGAGCCAATGTCTGTGCCATAAAGTCAGAAAATGCCTGCTGTGCCATGCTGGTTCTCAAAGACATGCTAATCTGTTCCTTAAAACCCATCTAAACCTACCCAAAGGTAAATTTAGCGTTTAATTTCTACTTCAACGTTGTTTGCCTTATTCATTTGAACTTGGACTTACATCAACTCCATAGACTAACACGGTAGAACCTACCGCTTGTTTATATTAAGATAAAGTTAGGACTTTATCCGCCTTGTTTAAAATGTTTAAACTTGCATTCACATCACGGTCATGACTTGCTTTACAATTTGGGCAAGTCCATAGACGTGTTGCTAACGTCAAGTTTTCTTTAGCCATCACAAAACCACA
>NZ_MUYT01000019.1 GCF_002014765.1 Lwoffella lincolnii | reverse complement strand
CTGCCTGCGTATCAGAACTACACCCAACGTTCTGCTAATACTGCTTGTTTGGGTGAAGCGAAGGCATGGATGAGTATCCGTGTGGCAGATATTGCATCAAATACAGAATTTGCTGAATTTACTGGGAATGCTTGTGCTGTAGGTCCCATAAAAACTACTAAACCTACAGAGTCAGCCAAAGGTGCTGCAATATCTGGTAAAGATAATCAGAAAGCTGGTTTTATTGCTTCTGACACCCTGTATTTCTCACCACAAACTCGTGGTACTAAAGCTGAATGGAAGGCAGTTGAGTGTAAAACAGAATCAGGTACTTGTAAGTTGGTTTAATGATTTCTTAAAAAAGATAAACAAGCTCTCATCAATGAATGGTGAGAGCTTGTTTTTTTGATATTATGCTGGGTAGAATTTAATCGTTATTTAAAAGCATTTGGAAGGTATTTGTCTGTAATACTTGTTTTTTTAGATTCAATAGTAGCACTATCACCTTTCATCAATTGTAAGGTCGAATCTTCAGTTACTTTTAGAACAATTTCCTTGCCTTTAAGCTTGTCAGATACGCCAGTATCTTTAAACTTATAATGAATACCACAAACTAAACTACCAGCAGTATCAGCACCTTCTTGAAGAATGGTGGCTGTACCATATTTTCCGTCAAGTTTATCTTCAGTTTGGGCTGAAGTGCCAGCACTATCAGCAAAACATCTGCCATTTTGGCGATTGGTGCTAATGCTGGTTTTTAGTCCATCAGCCAAAGTAAAGGCTTCTGATACTTG
>NZ_MUYT01000018.1 GCF_002014765.1 Lwoffella lincolnii | reverse complement strand
ATTGTCAATTTCCACACCAATCGATACAAACCATTTACCGCCTTTTTTAAAAACGGTGGCGTTTAAAATTTTTCCATTAAAACGCAAATTTTCTTTGAGCTTTACCCAACCTAAGTTAGGAATTTTTATCCGCTTCGTGTTGTTTTTGCCACTCGGCTAATGCCCAGTTGTAGGCAAGACGTGCGATACCGCAAGCTTTATTAAAGTAGGTGGCTTGTTTGTTATTGGGAGCAAGTTCTATCGTGTGTCCTAATATCATGGATTTTCTTTAATCATCTGTTTGACTTGCTTTTTGTATTTTTTAAGTCCATACAATCGGCTACTAAAGCTATGAATAATAGCAAGCATGTCTTCAACCAACTCCAAAGACATGCTGATTCCAAAAAAGATAACAGCGATAAACTCACAAAACAACCAAAAGCATGATTTTACCATGAATCCAGTGATGACGGATAAATGACTTATAAGTCATTGTGAGGTTTGTGGCACATCAGAAAATATCCTACACTAAGGCATGACCCACTAAGTCTTGCAACCGTTGCTTGATTTTAGTTGCTTGATTTAACTTCATAACTGAATAACTGAATAACTGAATAACTGATAATCAAATCATCAAATCATCAAATCATCAATTCATCAAGGAGTATCCCATGATATACCAAGGAGACCGTATCCAAATTGACATCATAGATGATGGCATTGCCAACATGCACTTTAATGCCAAAAATGAAAGTGTCAATAAATTTGATGCCCAAACCAACCAACAATTCACAGAAGCGGTTACCGCTTTACAAAACAATGACACCATCAAAGGCTTGGTGGTTACCAGTGGTAAAGGTGTATTCATCGCTGGGGCGGACATCACCGAATTTATCGGTTACTTTCAACAGAATGAAAGCGACATCAAAAAGTGGATTATGGACATCAATGCGGTGTTTAATCGCTTTGAAGACTTGCCATTTCCCAAAGTTGCTGCCATCAATGGGGCTGCGTTGGGTGGTGGTTGTGAGATGACTTTGGTGTGTGATTACCGTGTTATGAGTGATGACGCCCAAATCGGTCTGCCAGAGACGCAATTGGGCATATTCCCCGGCTTTGGTGGCAGTGTGCGTGCCCCACGCATCATCGGTATTGACAACGCTTTAGAATTGATTGCCACTGGCAAGCCACAAAAATCCACCGAAGCGTTAAAATTAGGCTTGGTAGATGCCGTGGTTGCCCAAGATGGGCTGATTGATGCTGCCATTGATTTGGTTAAAAAATGTATTGCAGGTGAGCTGAATTGGCAGGGCAAACAAGCAGAAAAACGCAACCCTGTTAAACTCAATGAATTAGAGCAACGCATGGCATTTGATTCTGCCAAAGGCGTGATTTTTGCAAAAGCCAATCCCAAGCAATACCCTGCTGTGGCGTTGGCAATTGATGCGATTGAACAACACGTCAATCTGCCACGTGATGAGGCAATCGAAGTTGAAGCGACTCACTTTGCCAAAGCTGCCAAAACCCCACAAGCCACTGCTTTGGTTGGGGTATTCTTAAACGACCAAGCCGTCAAAAAACTGGCAAAACAGCACAGCAAAGATGCTCATGATATTCATGAAGCCGCCGTGCTTGGGGCGGGCATCATGGGCGGTGGCATCGCCTATCAGGCCGCCAGCAAAGGCTTGCCCATCATCATGAAAGACATCAAAGCACAACAGCTTGAGCTTGGCATGAATGAGGCAAGTAAACTGCTTAGCAAAGGTGTTGAACGTGGCAAATTGACCAATGCCCAAATGGGGGAGACGTTGGCACGCATTCGCCCCACCTTAAACTATGGTGATTTTGCTGAGACTGACATTGTCATCGAAGCGGTGGTGGAAAACCCCAAAGTCAAACACGCCGTACTAAAAGAAGTCGAAAGCTTGGTTAAAGATGATTGCATCTTGGCATCTAACACGTCCACCATTTCTATCAGCCATTTAGCAACCGTGCTTGAGCGTCCAGAGAATTTTGTCGGCATGCACTTTTTTAACCCTGTGCATCGCATGCCCCTTGTGGAAGTCATTCGTGGGGTGCAATCTTCAGAGCAGGCGATTGCCACCACCGTGGCGTTGGCACAAAAAATGGGCAAAATGCCTATTGTGGTCAATGACTGTCCCGGATTTTTGGTCAATCGTGTGCTGTTCCCCTATTTTGGGGCGTTTGACTTATTGGTCAAGCAAGGGGCAGACTTTGCCCATGTGGACAAAGTCATGGAGAAATTTGGCTGGCCCATGGGTCCTGCTTATTTGATTGACGTGGTGGGTTTAGACACAGGCGTGCATGGTGCTGAGGTGATGGCTCAAGGATACCCTGACCGCATGAAACCTGATTATAAAGGTGGCATCAAGCACCTGTTTGACAATGAGCGTTTGGGACAAAAAAATGGCATGGGCTTTTATCAATACGAAAAAGACAAAAAAGGCAAACCCAAAAAGACCGTTGATGCCACCACGTATGAACTGTTGGCACAAGTGCAAGATGATGACAAACAACGCTTTAGTGATGAACACATCATTGAGCGAATGATGCTGGCATTTTGTAATGAAACCGTGCGTTGCTTAGAAGATGACATCGTGGCAACCGCTGGTGAAGCAGACATGGCAATGTTGATGGGCTTGGGTTTTCCGCCGTTCCGTGGTGGACCTTGTCGATACATCGACCAGATTGGTTTAGACAACTATTTGGCACTGTGCAACAAGCATGCCCACCTTGGCAAAGCTTACCAAGCCCCCCAAAAAATCCAAGGTATGGCAGCGTCAGGCAAACGCTTTTATGAATGATGAGTTTATGGATAATGATGTCATCATCACCTTTATCCAAATACCGATAAATCACAACACCCATGAATACAACCCCCATGAACACAACTAAATACAACACTCATAAATAAGGAATAACAATGACAACTTTAAGTCCCAAAGACGTGGTGATTGTCGATGGCGTACGCAGTGCCATGGGCAAATCAAAAAACGGCATGTTTCGCCATGTGCGAGCCGACAACCTATCTGCTGAGTTGGTCAAAGCCTTGGTGGCACGCAATCACTTTGACCCAAAAGACATCGAAGACATCATCTGGGGTTGTGTCAACCAAACCTTAGAACAAGGCATGAACATCGGTCGCAACATTGGCTTATTGGCAGACATTCCTAAAACCACAGGTGGCCAGACCGTCAATCGCCTATGTGGCTCGTCCATGCAAGCCCTGCACACCGCCGCCGCCCAAATCATGACCAATCAAGGCGATGTGTTTATCATCGGTGGTGTGGAGCATATGGGGCATGTGGGCATGATGCACGGCATTGACATCAACCCTGCGGTGTCCAAACATTATGCCAAAGCGTCCAACATGATGGGTCTGACGGCTGAAATGCTCGGTCGCATGAATAACATCAGCCGTGAACAGCAAGATGCCTTTGGGCTTGAGTCGCACCGCCGTGCGTGGGAAGCCACTCAAAAAGGTCGTTTTGATAACGAAATCATCGGCATAGAAGGTCATGACGATGAAGGCAAATTACAACGTTGCACGGTAGATGAAGTGATTCGCCCCGATGCCACCATGGAATCCATGCAAAAACTACGCCCTGTATTTGACCCTGTTCATGGCACAGTTACCGCCGCCACCTCATCAGCCTTATCTGACGGTGCGTCTGCCATGTTGCTGATGAGTGCTGACAAAGCCAAAGCGTTGGGGCTGACACCCAGAGCTTGCATTCGCAGTATGGCAATCGCTGGTTGTGATGCTGCCATCATGGGTCATGGTCCTGTACCAGCCACCCAAAAAGCGCTCAAACGTGCTGGCATCAGCCTTGACGATGTCCAAACCATTGAACTCAACGAAGCCTTTGCCGCTCAAGCGTTATCTGTATTAAAAGCCTTAAATCTAACCGATAAACAAGACATCATCAACGTCAATGGTGGGGCAATTGCGTTGGGACACCCATTGGGTTGTTCGGGGGCTCGCATTCTTGTCACCTTACTTAACGTCATGGAGCAACAAGACACCCAAATCGGTCTTGCCACCATGTGTATCGGCTTGGGGCAAGGCATTGCCACGGTGATTGAAAGAATTTAATGACACACGATAAATTAATGACGCACGGCGATTGGTCAAACAAACCGTTTTGAATTCAAAACGGTTTTGTCTGTTTTGTTTTTTCTGCTTTAAGGTGCTGATGATGTTGACGGTGATTTAGCCCCCATTTTTTGCCCCATTTTAACCACACTGCCTTGATGAATGTCGGCTTGCCACATCACCCCTGCCTGTTTTGGCATCAGCACAATGGCGGTTGAGCCCAAATAAAACCGCCCCAACTCCTCGCCTTTATTGAGCATGATGTCATGGTTTAACTCTTGAACATGATTGCTTCGTACGATTTTGCCCGTTGCCACCGTCTCTATGCCTGCCACAATCATCGCCCCCACCATCACCACAGCAAAGCGTCCTGTCTGCCCATGAGCAAACGTGGTTTCAAACACACACACCAAACGCTCATTGCGGGCAAACACATCTGGCACGTTTTGAGCCGTCGCATCATTGACCGAAAACAACGTCCCCGGCACATAACGGGTCTTTAGCAGACGGCCATTTAATGGCATATGCACACGGTGATAGTTACTGGGCGCAAGATACACCGTGGCAAAACTGCCATCGGTAAAATATTGCCCATCATCAAGGTTAGCAAGCAGTTGAGCCACTGAATAATCACGTCCTTTGGCTTGTAATATCTGTTGTTTGTTCATGTGTCCAAGGGCAGATACCACCCCATCAGCAGGGCAAGCAATGCCATTTGGCGAGTCATCAATGGGTCGTGCGTCTTGTGCCAGCTCACGAGTAAAAAAATCATTAAAACTGTCGTATTGGCTTAAACTTTGGCGTTGATATTCGTCCAGCTCAATGTCATAGGCATTGGCAAATCCGTGAATCAGCACCTTTTTTAACATGGCATGACGTGAACTGGCAAGTTGTCCAGCCACTTTGCTTAGGGTTTGTTGGGGGATAAGGTGTTGCACGGTGGCAAATAGCTTGGCGGTCAGATGCTGACTGGGTTTAATGCTGGGTTTGATGGTGTGTCTCATGGTGTTTCTCTCTGATGTTGGCACATGGGTGATTGATGGGTGATTGGATTGATGGGTGATTGTGATGGAATGACGCTTATTTTAGCATAAGTGAAACATGGTAAATTAACCGATAAAAACGTACAATACGCACAATACTTAAGTTAACCAAAAAATCAGTTAACCAAAAAACCAGTTAACCAAATGAACAAACAATAGGTGAGAATATCATGAGTCTACCCAACTGCCCAAAATGCACGGCCGAATATACCTATGAAGATGGGGCATTGCTGATTTGTCCGATGTGTGGTTACGAATGGACGCAAGCGGAAAGTGATGCCCAAGAGCAAGCAGACAGCGACAGCCCAATCATTCGTGATGCGGTGGGCAATGTGTTGCAAGATGGCGATGTGGTAACGGTGATTAAAGACTTAAAAGTCAAAGGCTCATCAACACCGATTAAGGTTGGCACTAAGGTGAAAAGCATTCGCCTAATCCATGATGCCCCTGATGACCATGACATCGACTGCAAAATCGAAGGCTTTGGGGCGATGAAACTTAAGTCATCGGTGGTTAAAAAAGCATGACGTGATGACAGATGATGACTGCGTAAAATTTGGGACATAAGAACATCAGTAAAGCACATGGTACGATTGCCATTCAAGAGCTGACCGCTCATTTTGATTGGTTTGACACGCTTGGCTTACTCATCATTCTTAATCTTACTAAAAAAAAGTAAGGAGTTTGACAAAAGAGCAACCATCGACTAAACTATGCTTGACTGCTTGACTGCCATATCTACGTCTACGTCTTTCATGCTTGTGGTCTGTTAGTTAGGTCAGGTTATTTAGATGCTGTCTTAGACATTATGATAACCATCGTGGAGATGACCTTATGAAACGTACAACCTTAACTCCCCCTCCCTTAAAAATCGCCATTGTCAGTGCCATCTTAGGCTTAGGTGCGGTGTCTGGGGCGAATGCACAACAAACTCAGCAGAGCCAGAGCTTAAGTATGCAGCAAGTAGAAGCTGAGATAACGCAGTTAGAACAAACTCTTACGAATGGAAAACAATTACAAAACGATCAAGTAATTAAGCTTCTATCATTATCTCATATCCGAAATCTTCACGCTATCCGAGAAAACAGCCAAAAAGCTACAAATGCAGGAAATCTTTATTTTACTCAGACAAGAACGGTGGGAGCAAACGAAAGCAGATCCAAGGAAAACGAAAAGAAGATTACTGAAAACACAAACAATATTGATAAAAACATTAAACAACTGAGCCAAACTCAAAATGCTCTGATTGAGCAAAATGAAGAAATTAATCAAGATATTCAAGGGGTTGCAGAGCTTGTAGAAAGCCAAGGCAGTCAAATTGAGAAAAACAAAACTGCCATTGAACAAAATGCTAATAAAAACCTTATCAATGTGTTTGAGATTGAGAAAAATAAGACTGCCATTGCTAAAAATAAAAAACATATCAAAGACTTAGCAAGAGCTCAGCTTGCTGGCGTGGCGGTCATGGAGGAGCTAGATAAAAATATCCAAGAAAATAAAGCTGATATTTCTTCAGTAACCAAAAAAGCCTTTCAAAATCAAATTGACATTCAAAAAAACAACAGCTCTATCGAAGATCTGTATGAAGCCACCAGTGATAACTTGGATAAAATCTCACAGCTAGATGGCGCAGTGTTTAACAATACTCAAAACATCAAAGATTTGGTTGCTTACAGTGAAATGCAAGACAAATACGCTCAACAGCAAACCGATGCGATTGATGCACTCAACAAAGCAAGTTCTGAAAATACGCAAAACATCGAAGACCTAGCCGCTTATAACGAGCTACAAGATGCCTATGCTAAACAACAAACTGAAGCCATTGACGCTTTAAACAAAGCAAGCTCTGCTAATACCGATAATATTGCTAAAAACCAAGCAGATATTGCTAATAACATCAACAATATCTATGAACTTGCTCAACAGCAAGATCAGCATGCCTCTGACATCAAAAACCTTGGTAAAGCAAGCTTAACCAATACCAAACGTATTGCCACTGCTGAACTGGGCATCGCTGAAAACAAAAAAGACGCTCTGATCGCCAAGAAACAAGCTAACCAAAACAAAGCTGACATTACCACCAACAAAGCTGACATTACGAAAAACAAAGCTGGTATTACCACCAATAAAGCTGATATTACGAAAAACAAAACCACACTTGCTCAACATCACCAAAGAATCGATGCAAATAAAAGAACCATTGATGCAAACCAAAGAGCCATCGAAGCAAAATTGGGTGGTAAAGTAGATGCCCAAAAATTGGTGGATTTAGAAACAAAAGTTAAGCAAAATCAAGACAAAGTTGACGAAAGATTGACAACCGTCCAAGAAAACTATAGCCAACTTAACACACAAGTCCAATCCGTCGACAACAAAGTTGGCACTGTGAATGCTCGGGTTAATGACCTAAATGATAAGGTTGAAAACAGCATGGCTGCCCAAGCTGCCTTAAATGGTCTGTTCCAACCCTATAATGTCGGTAAAGTCAGCGTCTCTGCAGCCGTTGGGGCTTATGGCTCAAAATCTGCCATCGCTGTCGGTGCAGGCTATCGTGTTAACCCACACTTGGCATTTAAAGGCGGTGCAGCCATTAACACCAGTGGCAGTAGAAAAGGCTCTTATAACCTTGGCATTAACTACGAGTTTTAATCGTTAATAAAATCTGTTCATCAATAAAAGCTTAGTGTCCCAAAAAAGCAGTCAGTTAATTGACTGCTTTTTTTATACCAAAGATTCCACCACCACCGCCTGACAAAGTGCGTTTTTATGCCAATGCTGTTGCCAATATTGTAACAGTGTGGGGTCTGTGTCGTCGTCGATGGGCAAAAATACACATGCCCCAGAACCCGTTAACCGTGGGGTAGCAGATAGCTTGTGTGTGTGGCAAAGATGCCATAACGCATCAAACGCACTCGCCACGTCATCGCTTAACTGCCTAACCACAGGTTCAAACACATTACAAAATGGTGGCACAAGTCGGAATAAATAGTCATCTTGTCTATCAACCAACTCTGCGGTGCTGAGCATGGGCAAGTTTCGTTGTAATTGGGCATGGGCAAACAACTGAGCGGTGGCGATGTGTGCCTGTGGCAATAACAACAAGTGGCGTTGATTGGGCAATCTAACTGGCTCAAGCACATCACCGATGCCTGTGGCATAAGCGTCCTGCCCCAACACAAAGATTGGCACATCTGCCCCAAGCGTCCGCCCAATGGATTGTAGTTGTGGATTGGATAAACCGAGTTGCCATAGGTGGTTGAGCATCAACAAAGCAGTGGCGGCATTAGAAGAACCGCCACCCAGCCCAGCCCCTGTGGGAATGCGTTTGTCTAAGCTGATGTCAATGATGGGCAAAGAAACTGGCATGGCAGTGGCATGCTCTGCCACGTAAGACAGCAGTGCGTCAGTCGCCTGATGGATAAGATTGTCGGTTACAGAGGGCGTGATGCCATCAGCCCCATTTAAATGTATGGGGCTGATTGATGTTTGTGTGCTTTCTTTTTTTGTGCTTTCTGTTTTTTTGATATGTGCTTTTGTCGCCAAATAATCGGCTAAGACAAACTGCCTTGCCAATGGCTCAAATCGCATGGCATCGCCCCAATTCACCAGGCGGAACAGTGTCTGTAGGTCATGATAACCATCTGCCCGCCTACCTGTGATGTGTAAAAAAAGATTGAGCTTGGCAGGGGATAATAGCCAAGATGATGCCATGGTTGGGGTTGGGCAGTTGTCTGATGCCATGTGGTTAATGATGGCATGAGCGGTTGGCATTGATGGCAGATGCCTTGCTGTTGCTTGCTTTATCGTTGCTCTCTTTATCATTGATGGCGGATACTCATGGTGAGTTTACTGCCATTGGCATGGGTGGCAGTGATTTGATTGGGCAAGGCGTAAGGATATCCATCAAGGCGTGTATCATGGTGATGCTTGACATCATTGGGATAGGTAAAATGGGCTGTCCACTCACCATTAACCGCTTGTGTCAGGCGGCCATGTTCGTCTTGATGTTGGGTGGTGTCTGATGGGGCTGGTGAGCCTGACAGCCAATAGGGTAGGTGTGAGATGGGGGCTTGCCAGTTGGTTGCTTGCAATAACAAAGCTTCAGGGGTTGGGGCAGTCATTGTGCCTATGCGGGCATTCTTTAACATGGCGGTACTGCCATTGTATGTGATGGTGGTCAAGCCTAAGCCCAACGCCCCTTGCAACTCAATGGTAAAGCGGTCTTGTTCTTGCCCCCACGCATAAAAGGCACTGCCAGCTTGGTTGTTGCTGGTGTTGACCATGCCAATTTTGCCCAACAGTGCAAATTTATCTGGTTTGATGGGGGTTAGCGGTGTCATGTCTGATGCTGTAATTTCTGATGCCTTGATTTCTGACGCCTTGATGTCTGAGACCGTTTGTGCGGGCATGTTACTGGCTGTGGTGTTAGGCGTGCTTTGACAACCAACCAACCATGATGCTGACAGCACCGCAGATAGGGCAATGCTGGTGCGATGTTTGCATGGGGCTAATTGAGTGCGTGAGTCAGGGCGAACAGATGGGTCAGGGTGGTTAATACGCATAAACGTCTCATTTGTTTGGGCTGTTGCTGTCTAAATTAGAAAAATAGGCGTCATCATAGCCAAATCTTTGTTGCAAGTCAGTGAGCAATTTGTCAACTTGTTGCTGGTCATTAAGACCATGATAAGCACTTAACAACATGATGCCAACCTGTAAATCCGCTTCGATGGCATACATGTCCTGTAAATATGCCACCACTTTGGCATGGTCGCCTTGCCTTAAAGCACCACGAGCCAGTAACTGAATGGCTCGGCGATGATGATGGTGGTCATGGTTAGGGTCATCAAACGGCACATCAGCAATGCGTTGTGCCAGCTGTTGCCCTTTGACAGAGTTGGGGTCGTTGTCTAAAAGTAATTCTGCCAAGTTTAACACATAAAGGGAATCATCAGGATAGGCATGTGTTAAGCGGGTGAGCAGTTGCTGTTTAAGAGCAAAATCACGCTGATTATCAAGCAGTTGGGTATAAGCGTACAAAATCGCTTCTTTATTCCCATAAGTCTGTAATGCCATTGCCAAGATGGATTTGGCATCGTCATGTTTGCCTTGTTGGTGCAAAATGTCCGCTTGCAAAATATCGGCATCATGGGCGTATTGGGGGTATTGCTGACGTAAGTCGTTGATGATGCTCAAGGCGGTATTAGGCTGATTTTGTAATAACGCAAACGCCACCATTTTTTTGCGCGCGTTCAGCACCAATTCAGCTTGATTGACGTTGGCATAAAACTCATAAGCACGGTGATACAAATGCTGACGCTCAGCACTGATGGCAAGATAATGATTGGCTTGGTCTTGATAATGGGCATCAGTCAGTAGGTGTTCTAGCAGTTGCTCAGCTTTGGCATAATCTGCCACATCAATGCCCACCAGTCCTGCCAGCAGCGTCAGCTCGTGGTCATCTGTAAATCGGTCATGCGTGCGTTGTAGTAACTGCCACGCTTGCTGGCTTTTTTTTAACGCCAGCAAGTGGCGGACTTGTGCCAAATACAGCTCTTTGTTGTCAGGCAGTTTGCGTTGTTGTTGTTGCAAAAATGTCAGCACGTCATCTGAAGAAGCGGTTTGTTTTAAAATGTCGGCTTTTAGGTTGATGACCGCCAAATTATCAGGGTTTTGTCGCAAAGCTCGGTTGATGTGTAACAGTGCCAACTTGGCTTCATCAAACTGCAAAAGCAGACCTGCTTGTAATACTGACAATGACCAATTTTGTTCGCTGTCAAGCTGTTGTAAGGTGGCCAAAAGACGGCGTTGTTCGCTCTCTTCGGTGGGATAAATGCCTTGTAATAATTGGCTTAAATCCGCTTTTGGGTCATATTGTAAAATCTGCTTGAGTGTTTGACTGGCCGTTTCGTAATCACTCGACTGTAGGGCAAGGTGAGCCACATAAAATAACGCAGGCGTGTGTGCTGGATTGTTTTTTTGCCAATGCGTCGCAAATTGCAATGATTGTGGCGTGTCTTCATGGTGTAAAGACAGTTGTAAGGCACGCTCAAACACTGGACTGGCATTGTCTTTAAAGGCTTGTTGTTTATATAAATCCAAACCCACGTCAGTTTGCCCCCGACTGATGGCAAATTCAGCCAATAACAGTTGATACAGACTGGGTTTTTGATGGTGATTTTCTTGCTCAAGCCGTTGTGTGGTGGTGTGTGTTGCGATGATGGTGTCGGTTGAATGGTCTTGTGGTGAATTGGTGATGTCCTTGGTTGTTTTTTGAGTTGTTTTTTGAGTTGTTTTTTGGGTCGTTTTTTGAGCTGTCTTATTGGTTGTGCCTTTAAAAAAAGAATAAGGCTGGCTGGGGGGAGATGATGTGTTGGCTGGATCGTTGTTTTGCCCATCGATGCCATCTGTTGGGTTGGCTTGGTTGGCTTGATAGTTGGGTATCAATACCCTTAAAATGGGGTCAAAAATCCCCGCCTGTGTCATCGGTGTGTGGCACAGCAATGCCACACCAATGCCAAGTGATAAAAGCCAGTTGGGGCGATGATGCTCAAACCACATCTAACCCACTCACATTGTGAAATCCCCTTGGTAACTGGCTGCCTCGATTGCCTCGTTTGCCTTGATGGTTGGCGATGTCGATGGGTTTTAGAGTCATGTGGCGTTTGCCTGATGTTACCATTAAGCTGTCATCATGATGCAACGTGGTTACCGCCAACACCTCTTCATTGTCTTTTAAATGAATGAGTTTATTGCCTTTACCACGAGCTTGCTTGGGCAGGTCTGCCAACTCAAATACCAACAGATACCCTGCTGATGTCGCCACTGCCACCAAATCATGGGCAAATGAGGCCGTTTGTTCACTGCTGTTGTGTTCATCTTTATCTTGACTGTTTTTATCTTGATTGTCTTTGTGTTGATTGTCATCGCTGTCATTAGCATCATTAATCAGCTTAATGGGCAATAGTTTGGCATTATCGGCAAAATTGATGATGTTTTTGCCTGCTTTTTGATTGCTGTCTAGGTTGCCAAGCTGATTGATAAAGCCATAACCTTGTGAGCTGGCCAGCAGTATTCTTTGTTCATCATCTCCTGCCAACACTTGCACGAATCTTGCTCCTGATGGTGGTTTTAGCATGCTGGTCAATGGATCGCCTTGCCCACGAGCAGATGCCAAGGTGTGGGCATCAATGCCATAGCTGCGTCCTGTGTTGTCCATGACATAGATTTTGGCGTTGGATTTGCCAAAGGCGTGCGACTGATAGGCATCACCTGAGCGGTAATTCATGTTGATTGGGTCAATGTCATGCCCTTTGGCGGCTCGTATCCAACCTGCTTGTGATAAAATGGCGGTAATTGGCTCACTTGGCACAAGGTCTGATTCTTTTAGGGCTTGGGCATCTTCACGCTCAATAACTGGGGAGCGACGAGAATCGCCATGTGTTTTTAGGTCTTCCTTTAACTCGTTAATCAGTCGTTGCGTTAGGCTGTCAGGATTTCCCAACTGTTCGTGGATAATGTCTCGCTCAGCTTTTAGCTCACTTTGCTCTTTTTTGATGTCAATCTCTTCAATTTTAGCAAGCTGTCTTAGGCGAATGTCTAAGATGGCGTTGGCTTGAGTTTCACTCAGCTCAAAATCGTGCATCAGCTGGGCTTTTGGGTCATCTTCTTCACGAATGATGGCAATGACGGCATCAATATTCAAATAAGCGATGAGCAGCCCTGCTAAGATGTGTAAGCGGTTATCAATTTTGTTCAAGCGATATTGCAGACGGCGAATGACGGTGGCTCGGCGGTAACTGAGCCATTCACTTAAGATGTCTTTTAAGTTCTTGACTTGTGGTTTGCCATTTAAGCCAATCATGTTTAGATTTACTCGATAACTGTTTTCAAGGTCAGTACTGGCAAACAGATGACTCATCACCCTTGCCACATCAACACGATTTGAACGCAATGTCAGTGTGATGCGACAAGGGTTTTGGTGGTCGGATTCATCGTGAATATCCACCACCCATGGCAGTTTTTTATGGGTCATCAGTCGAGCGATTTGCTCTTGTACCTTGCTACCAGAGACTTGATAGGGCAGGGCGGTGATGATGATTTGGGTTTTGTCATTGGGGTCGATGTGATACACCGCACGCATCTTATAACTGCCTTTGCCTGTCTCATAGATGGTTTGTAGTTCAGCTTTAGATGTGATGATTTCAGCATCGGTTGGCAAGTCAGGGGCAACAATGGATTGAGTCAACTGTTTGACGGACAGCTGTGGATTTTTAAGTAACCTGATGGCGGCTTGTACCACTTCGCTGATGTTGTGTGGTGGAATGTCGGTTGCCATGCCCACGGCGATGCCTGTTGTGCCATTGAGTAAAATATTGGGCAGGCGAGCAGGCAGGGTAGCAGGTTCGGTAAACGAACCATCAAAGTTGTCTTGCCAATCCACCGTGCCTTGTTCCAACTCTGTGAGTAAGGTGTTGGCATAACTGCTCATTTTGGCTTCGGTATATCTCATGGCGGCAAAGGATTTTGGGTCATCAGGACTGCCCCAGTTGCCTTGTCCAGTAATCAGCGGATAGCGGTAACTAAACGGCTGTGCCATCAGCACCATGGCTTCATAGCAGGCACTGTCGCCATGTGGGTGATATTTGCCCAACACATCGCCAACCGTGCGAGCGGATTTTTTGGGTTTGGCAGATGATTTTAGCCCAAGCTCACTCATGGCATAGATGATGCGTCGCTGGACAGGTTTTAGCCCATCAGCAATGTGTGGCAATGCCCTATCCATGATGACATACATGGCATAGTTCAGATAAGACTGCTCAGTAAACTCAGCAATCGAACGGTTGTCTATGCCGCTTGCGACTAAAACTCTGGTGGTGTCGGTCATTTGGTGTCTCTTTTTATACGCTGTCTTGTCTGATTATAAGCTGTTTGGACATATTGCAATTGATGTGAGCATTCATTTTAATCAAGCTCTCAATGATTATACCCAAAAAAATAAGGGGTTGCCGTATGATACGAACAACCCCAAACAATAGTACAGTATATAATATAGTACAGTAACAGTATATAATATAGTACAGTATATAATATGGTCGGGACGGCAGGATTTGAACCTGCGACCCCTTGCACCCCATGCAAGTGCGCTACCAAGCTGCGCCACGCCCCGAAAGAATGGTTTATTTTACCCAATTTTTTTTGATTTGCAAGGGTTAACACAAAAATTATTTTAGCTCAGTTGGCAAGCGATGGCTTTAGCAACATGGCATGCCAGTTGTACTGGAACAGCATTTCCAATCATTTTATAGCCATCATTTAGTGAGCCATAAATAAATTCAAAATCATCTGGAAAACCTTGAATTCTGGCACATTCTCTAATGGACAGTCTACGATATAAATCCAAGTCTGTTGAAGAAAATTCAAACACGTTTTTAGTAACTTTGGTCATTTTGGGGGCTTGTGGGTGTTGGGGAGCTTGTCTACCACTGGCTTGAATGGTAAAAGATGGTTCATGCCAACTACGGACACGATTTCGGCTCATATAAATGGGTGAATAACTTCCAACAAAATACTCGTGGTTTAATATGTAGCAATCATCACCATTGGTTTTATTATTTTTTATGGCAGGAATGGCCGTTTCTTTTAAATCAAAAATCACATCGTGTAAGTTTTTCTTTTTTTTATCAGGCACAGGTTTTGGAAATTCAAAATTGGTGATGTTTAAATCATGGCGAAAACCGACATAAAAAACCCTTTTGCGATTTTGTGCCAGACCATAATCATAGGCATCAAGCAATTTGATAAAAACATAATAACCTGCTTGTTCGAACATTTTAAGGATATTTTGAACAGCACTGTCATGACGTTTAGCAAGCATGCCTGACACATTTTCAGCAACAAAAAACTTTGGCTGTTTGGCTTTTAGGATACGAATATAATCAAAAAATAATTGACCACGCTCGTCATTAATGCCTCGTAATGCCCCTGCTTCACTCCAACTTTGACAGGGAGGGCCGCCAATAATACCATCGCAATCAGGAAAAACATCTGCTGAAAACTGGCGAATGTCTCCTTTTAGTAAGCGATTAGGATGGTTTTTTTCATAAGTTGACCAAATTTTTTTGTCATATTCATTTGCCATCAGTACATCAAATCCTGCTTGGCGAAATCCTAAGTCCATACCGCCAGCTCCAGCAAATAAGCTAATGAGTGTTGGTTTCATGACTTTGCCTCACTAACGGGGATATGAAACTCAATCAGTTTGGCAGATACTAATTGAGCAGGATTGTTTGGGTTTTTAATATGAATATCAGAAATATTTGCCGTTTCAATGGTGTTAATTTTATCAATCAAATCTTGCCGATTATCTAAACTTTGCCATTTTTTATTGTTGATTATCGTCATAAAATTAAATTGATGGTCATAATTACGCTGATACACATATTCAAATACTCGAAAAGGATTTTCTATGTGCCACATACCACGCACACGTAGGTTCGTTATGCCTAATGGGTCTATGCGTTTAATTTTGCCAAGCTCATTGGTTGGATGAAACTCAACACCTTCAATGGTTTCTACCCCAGATTTGATACGCTGTTTTACTGTTTCATAAACTTCATGGGCGGCAGCGTAGTCAACGCCATATACAAAACATAATGAAGTTAAGCATTCATTGCCCACAACGCCAACCACATATAACATGTCTTTTTCTTGCCAAGCTTCAGCTTCTTTGCAACTGACAGTGAGCATTGGATTATCAGCACGTAAAGTAGATTTGGGATGGCTGGAATTAAGGGCAAGGGCAGCGTTTTTAGATTGAATTTTTTTCACTTCAATCGCATCATCACCTTTTAACATCATATCTGGTGGATTGCTGGTATTGCCAAGATAGGAAAAATGCTCACTAACCTTTTGATTGCGGATATTGTCATTTAAATCAAAGCCATTGATGAATAAATCTTGCACATAACGCTCCAAGGCGTCGCCCACGTTATTGATTCTATTTTTACCGATGTAAATGGTTTTTAAATCGACAATGGGATTGTTAAGCAAATTCACAATGGCATTGATAATATTAGCTGTATTAGCCGTCATTATGCTCATTCCCCCAAAAGCGTCTTTAATATTTCATTGACTTGTTGTGGATTTGCTTTACCACGACTGGCTTTCATCACCTGCCCAACCAAGCCATTAAACGCTTTTTGTTTACCGCTTTTGTATTCATCAACCATGGCTTGATTTTTTGCCAATACATCTTCGATAATGGCTTTAATCTCCCCTGTGTCGGTGGTCTGTTTTAAACCCTTCTTGGTGATGATGGTGTCTACCGCATCGTCATGATTACCCCCTTCACCTGCAAATAAGGCACTAAAGGCTTGTTTTGCCAGTTTGCCTGATAAAGTCTTGTCATTAATGCGTTCAATCAATTTGGCAAGTTGTTCGGCAGAAATTGGCGATTGTTCTATGGTTTTTTCGTCTTTATTTAATGCCCCAAGCAAATCCCCCATGATCCAGTTGGCACTTATTTTTGCGTGTTGCTTACCCACGATTGCCACCACGTTTTCATAATAATCTGCCAAGGCTCGGCTGGCGGTTAAGATTCGGCTGTCGTATTCTGACAGACCCAGCTGAGCGACAAATCGCTCACGGCGGGCGGTGGGTAACTCTGGCATGGCTTTACGGATTTGTGTGATGGTGGCATCATCAATGTGTACAGGCAACAGGTCTGGGTCAGGGAAGTAGCGGTAGTCGTTGGCTTCTTCTTTTTCACGCATGGCACGAGTGGTGTTGGTGATGGGATCGTATAGGCGAGTGGCTTGTGTGACTTGACCACCGTATTCAATCAAATCAATTTGGCGTTCTATTTCAGCATTGATTGCCATTTCAATAAAGCGAAATGAATTTAAGTTTTTAAGTTCATTACGAGTGCCAAAGGGCTGACCGGGTTTGCGTACCGACACGTTACAGTCACAGCGGAATGACCCTTCTGCCATGATGGCATCAGAGATTTTAAGCCAAGTAACCAGCTGATGAATGGCCTTGGCATAAGCAACCGCTTCTAAACTTGATCGCATGTCAGGTTCAGAGACGATTTCAATCAGGGGTGTGCCTGCACGATTTAAGTCCACGCCTGTCATCTGTGGCACAGCGTCATGCACTGATTTGCCAGCATCTTCTTCTAGGTGAGCACGAGTGATGCCAATGCGTTTGGTGTATTCGTTTTTTTCCCCTTCATTGACCACGATGTCAATATGACCTTTACCCACGATGGGGTGAGCCATTTGGCTGATTTGGTAGCCTTTGGGCAGGTCTGGATAAAAGTAGTTTTTGCGGTCAAAGGCGTTCATTGTGCCAAGCTTAGCATTGATGCCAATACCGAATATTAAGGCTTTTTCTACCACGTCTTTGTTAAGCACAGGCAACACACCGGGCAAAGCCAAATCAATGATGTTGGCTTGGGTATTGGCTGGCTGACCAAACTCGGTAGAAGCAGGTGAAAAAATCTTGGTCTTGGTATTTAATTGACAATGGATTTCTAAGCCAATAACGACTTCATAACCATCAACCAAAGGGGCATTGTGTATGGGGGCATTTTGTATGGAGATATGTTGGGTCATTCATTTTTCCTAAAGTGTTATCATATGAAATGTGAGCGATTAAACATAAGTCATTAAACATAAGCGATTAAGTCAAACGGTGTTGGCTAATTTTTCTAAAGCGATTTGCATCAATTTTCCTTAATCTGAGTATCTTTTCTTAATCTGGTCTTAATCTGGTCTTAATTTGGTATCAAAGCAAAATCATGATTGAGAACTTTTAGCCCTTGGCAATCGGTGATAAACTCTGATGAAAATCGGTAACCTGCTGATAAGTATCCGCCACATTTAATAAAATTTGCTCTTGCCAATGATTGGCAATCAACTGCAAACCCACAGGCAAATTCATCTTATCAAAACCAATCGGGTGGCTTAACGCAGGTAATCCTGCCAAATTCACCCCAATGGTGTACACATCACCCATATAAATTTCACTTGGGGTTAAGCTTGCCCCAATTTCATAAGCAGTGGTGGGGGTAGTTGGCGTAGCGATGACATCGCAATGGGCAAAGACATTGGTAAAATCATCACGGATTAAACGGCGAACCTTTTGAGCTTTAACATAATAGGCATCAAAATAACCCGCCGATAACGCATACGTCCCCATCAAAATACGCCGTTGCACTTCTGTTCCAAAGCCTTCAGAGCGTGAGCGGGTATATAAATCATGCAAATCTGCTGGATCATCACAACGATGGCCATAACGCACCCCATCATAACGAGATAAATTAGAAGACGCTTCAGCAGGGGCAAGCAGATAATAGGTGGCAAGGGTGATTTCTGGTTTGGTCAAATGCACATCAACCAAAATCGCCCCAAGTGCTTCATATTGCTGTAACGATTGATGAACCATGGTTTTAACATCATCGTTCAAGCCATCAGCAAAATACTCTTGTGGTACACCGATTTTTAGCCCTGCTAATGGCTTGTCGTCCATGGCTTTTGCGTGATGATTGTGCAAGGTTTCTACCCAATTTGGCACATTTTTATTGACGCTTGTTGAGTCCTTTGGGTCATGCCCTGCCATCACTTGCAACAGATAGGCACAATCTTGGGCAGACTTGGCAAAAACCCCTGCTTGGTCAAAACTTGACGCATAAGCAATCATGCCAAAACGAGAAATCCGCCCATAAGTTGGCTTAATCCCTGTCAAACCACAAAAGCTGGCAGGTTGACGGATTGAGCCACCTGTGTCTGACCCTGTGGCAATCGGAGCAAGCCCTGCTGCCACGACTGCCGCACTGCCACCAGACGACCCCCCTGGAACACGGCTGATGTCCCATGGATTATGCACTGCCCCAAAATATGAGCTTTCGTTATCCGACCCCATGGCAAACTCATCCATGCTGGTTTTACCAAGTGTTACCAATCCTGCATCTAAGCATTTTGCCACAATGGTGGCGTTATAAGGGGCAACATAATTGGCAAGCATTTTTGAGCCACACGTGGTCAAAATACCATCGGTATTAAAAATATCTTTATGAGCTAAGGGAATGCCTGTTAAGGGGTGGGCATTGCCTTGGCTCAGACGTTTGTCAGCTTGTTTGGCTTGTTGTAAGGCAAGCTCTGGCGTCACGGTGATAAAGCCATTAATGTCTTTATCATGTTTGCCAATGCGGTCAAGAAAATGTTGGGTAAGCTCCACACTGCTAAATTGATTGTTTTTTAAGCCATCTGATAGGGCCTTGACAGATAAGTGATGTAACTGAGTCATGGTGGCTCTCTTGTCATTTTGTTTAAAAATAAAAATTGTCTAAAAATAAAAATTGATTGTGTTTTGAATGTCTTATTAATTAAATATCTTGTATCTTGTTCAAAATCACTCAATCACTTGTGGCACAAGATACAAACCGTCAGCCGTGGCAGGGGCAATCGCTTGATTTTTTTCACGATTGATGGTTAAGCTTTCTGCATTCATCACATCATCACGTAATGGTTGAGTCATGTCATGCACATTGGTAAGTGGTGCGATGCCATCGGTATCCACATTGGATAAAATGTCCATCATCGCTAAGATTTTACTTAAAGCCTTGGCATAACTATCTGCTTGCTCTTTACTGACGACAAGGCGAGAGAGTTTGGCAATATCAAAGATGTCTTTACTGCTTATTTTACTATTTGTCATAACCACTCCAATCATAATCAATAAAACGTCAATGACCGTTATTATAGTGCATATGGAAAGTTTTTTTTAGTGGTGAATGCGTCAGTAAAACAGGCAAAGCCATCAGTATCCAAATAGGAACACGCCCTATATGGTAAGGTTTTTGTAATAAAAATAAACAAAAATCATCAAGTTGGTAGCAGAACATGCATGTTAGTAATTTTACTTAAGATTAATTGCACTTAAACCAACAAAAAAGCAAAAATCCCCATGATTTTTTTATCGTTAATCGGTATAATCTAGCGCTATTTAACCCCTAACCTTAAACCTCTATGTTAAATAACTTGATTCATTAATCCTTAAGTTAATTAACAAATGAATGAACAATGAATTAACATAAGTTACCCCATGTGGATTTTATTGGATTTGGCTTGCTTTTCATCTTAACGTGCCTGCTTGACCATTCGTTACTCAACAGTTGCTGGATAATCGAAACATGAACCTTTTTGGATTTTTATCAACCAACATTGCCATTGACCTAGGCACTGCCAACACATTAATTTTTACCCCTGGTAAAGGGGTGGTGTTAGACGAGCCAACCGTGGTGGCATTGCGTAGCAACCGTACCCAAAACCCAACCGTAGCAGCGGTTGGTTTAGATGCTAAGCAGATGCTGGGCAGAACACCTGACAACATCACCGCCATTCGCCCACTTAAAGACGGTGTGATTGCTGATTTTGAAGTCACACAACAGATGCTGAAACATTTTATTCATAAAATCAAAGCCAAAAAAATGTTCGCTCAGCCCAATGTGGTGGTGTGTGTGCCATGTAAGTCGACTTTGGTTGAGCGTCGTGCCATTCGTGAAGCGGTCAGCTCAGCGGGGGCAAACAAAGTGTTTTTATTAGAAGAGCCGATGGCAGCGGCAATCGGAGCAGGCATGCCTGTGCATGATGCCAGTGGCTCTATGGTGGTGGACATTGGTGGTGGCACAACCGAGATTGCGGTCATATCGCTGTCAGGGTGCGTGTATGCTGATTCCATTCGCATTGGTGGTGATATTTTTGATGAAGCCATCATCAACCATGTGCGACGCAATCATGGTTGTATCATTGGTGAAACCACTGCTGAACGCATCAAAACAGAAGTCGGTACTGCCATTGATGAAGGCGAGCCACTGGAGGTTGAAGTGCGTGGGCGGAGCATGGCAGAAGGTGTGCCTAAGACTTTATCAGTAACCTCCTCAGAAGTACAAAAATCCCTAAGCGACCCATTAAGTGGCATCATCACTGCTGTTAAAGAAGCCCTTGAGCAGACACCGCCTGAGTTGTCATCAGACATTGCTGAGCGTGGGATTGTTTTGACTGGTGGTGGGGCGTTACTGCGTAACCTTGACCATTTGATAGCCAAAGAGACAGGCCTGCCTGTAACCGTTGCTGAAGACCCATTGACGTGCGTGAGCCGTGGTGGTGGTCGTGCGTTAGACTTTATTCACAATAAGTCTTTGAATATGATTTTTGTATAATGAGCCATTTTTATATCATGAGCCTATGAACTCAAGCATCTTTGCTCGTCAGCCACTGTCCTTACGATTGACCGCCATTTTTCTGGTGTTGTCAATGATATTGATGTGGGTAGATAGCAAAAACCCCACTTGGTTTGACAAGCTAAGAAGCACCAGTCACGCAACGATGCAACCGATTTATCAGTTTTCTGTTGTTCCTAATTTTGCGACCCATTGGGGCATGGGAACGTTGCAGAGTAAAGAATCTCTTCGCCGTGAAAACATACAGCTTAAAACTCAGCTGATACATGCTCAAGCAAAATTGCAACAGCAGGACTATGTGCTGGCACAAAACGCCCGATTGCAAGGTATCTTATCCACCACCAAGCCAGACCAATATAATCTACAACTGGCACAAGTCATTGGTACGGACACCAACCCTATTAATCAAATCGTGGTTCTCAATCAAGGACGACATAATGGTGTGCGTGTGGGACAGACGGTGATTGATGAAAATGGCATCTTAGGACAAATCATTAACGTCTATCCCAATACCAGTCGTTTGCTGTTGATTACTGATGACCAGCAATCTGTTGCCGTAACCATCAAGCGGACAGGACAGCGAGCAATCGTTACTGGCACAGGCGAGCCCAGTGAGCTAAAGCTTGACTATGTGTTTAAAAACGCTGATGTGCAAGTCGGTGATGAGCTGATTTCATCTGGCTTGGGTGGTCGCATTCCTGCAGGTTATCGAGTTGGCACAATTAGCCACATTGACCCCATACAGAGTGATAACTTTGCCAATATTGCGGTCAAGCCAGCTGCCAATTTTATTAACAATGCTTTTGCTCTGATTTTACAAGATAAAAATGATGCCATTAATCCACCGACCAATGAGCCATCGCCAACCAAGCCATCGCAACCAGTCAGTGATGTGTCTTAGCCATTTTAGCCATCTTAATCAGATGCGTCTTAATAAACTGCCTGTGAGAAATGTGCTGTGACTAAATTGGGCGAGAGCAAGATGAAATGGCTCAAGCTGATGCTCTCTTTGATTGTGGCATCAATGCTTAATGTCTATCCGCTAAGCCCAACGTTGGCATTATTTCGCCCCATGATATTGATGATGGTGCTGATATTTTGGCTGATGTTCCGTCCACAGATAGCAAGTATGGGGTTGGCGTTTGCGATTGGTTTGGTGGCGGATTTTTTAATGGATACCCGAATCGGACAACAGGCATTCTCTGCGGTTTTGATGGCGTTTGTGTTGCGTTTTGCCAGTGGATACGTTAAACGGCTGACGTTGCTAAGTGCGTGGCTGTTAGCAAGCATGTGTTTGTTAACTTTTCAGCTCAGTTTGTGGTTATTGCAGTACATTACCCAAAATCTTTTTGTCCCCCAATTTGGCTTATCATTGATGGTCAGTATGTTCAGTTGGCCTTTGCTGTTATTGTTGTTGCCAACCGAACAAAGCACATCGGCTTAAACTGGCTTAAATTTGGTGAATTTGTTAACTGTTTTTTTATCTTATGTTAGATTTGCCCATCATTTTAGCGTCAGGTTCTCCCAGACGGCGTGAATTGCTGACCCATTTGGTTGAAAAGTTCACGGTATTACCTGTCGATGTGGACGAAAGCAAGCACACTGATGAAACCCCCATACAATACATTCAGCGTATGGTGGTGGATAAAGCGGTTGCCAGTATCGCTTACCTTAATCAGACTAAGAATCAGATTGAGTGTGAATCAGAGACTGTCAATCAATCATGGCTTGATGGCGTGAATCATACCCATGCGTTATTGATATTAACCGCAGACACCATTGGCGTGTTGTCTGATGACACCGTATTACTTAAGCCCACTGATTATGATGATGCCAAGGCGATGTGGCAAAGCATGTCAGATGATGTGCATGAAGTTTGGACAGCGGTACAAGCCACCTTAGTCACCAAATCAGCAAACGGGTGCCACCCCCCAATTTGGCAACAATCTTGGCAACAGTCATTGCTTGAGCAGACAACCGTGTCTTTTATTAAGCTGAGTGATGATGACATGCAAGCGTATTGGCAGACAGGAGAACCAGCTGATAAAGCAGGGGGTTATGCCATTCAAGGTAGGGGAGCGGTTTGGGTACGACGCATCGAAGGCAGCCATACCAACGTGGTGGGTTTGCCATTGGCTCAAACCAAAGCCCTAATCGAAGCAGGTCAAAAGGCATGTCAGAGAATGGGTTAAAGGTCAGACATGACGCACATGTGCCACACAACTTTTACCCATCCTTATTCTGTCTTTATGGACTTTTTTTGTTATCATACCCATCATCTCTTAACATAAGAAGCAAATCTTAACATAAGCACCAAAAGGCAAAATCACTCATGTCCGAAGAAATTCTCATCAATATCAGTCCCATGGAGTCCAGAGTTGCCTTAATGGACGATGGTGTGTTGAGTGACATTTATATTGAACGTCATAACAAACTGGGTTTGGTGGGCAACATCTACCTTGGTACGGTGGTGCGAGTATTGCCAGGAATGCAGGCGGCATTTATTGACATAGGGCAACAGCGAACGGCATTTTTGCACGTTAATGACATGCAAAAACCCAAAAAATACGATGACAACACACAACAGACGGTGTCGTCAGCAGTGGTGATGGCCACGACCAATAACCCCAGCGTGCCACCGATGCCATCATTACCGTTGCCAACAGTACCAACAGCACCACCGTTGTCGACAATGCTAACCATGCCAACAATGACCACAGAACATGCACAAGCACCTTCATTGACAACCAACCCTTATTTGCATCTGTTGGTTGACCCACATCAGCCTTTATCGACCAATCATTTTATCAGTAAAAGCACATATAATAAGGCTGGCAACTCTTTAGATGGCATGACAACTGAGCCTAGCAGACAAGACGTAACCACCGAAAATACAGCGGTTAACACTCTGTTGATTGACGATAACCCGTTGATGAACAACAATCTGCTGATTGATGACGCAACAACGGATACTTTGGCTCATCACCACCACACCAATCAAGATGAAAAAACGTCATCAGACAACACAATAATGACGTCATCAGCAAAGGTAACCAACTTATTGAACCGTATGACCACTTTCACCCCACCACGCACCCTAACAACCGTGCATGGTGAGCCTACTTTACCAAACAGTACCAGTAAAGCCAATAAAAGACCCATAAAAATCAATCCAAAAGAACTCATTCAAAATCGCCTACATGAAGGGCAACGCATCTTGGTACAAGTAACCAAAGACGAACTAGGAACAAAAGGAGCAAGGCTGACCACACAAATCTCGTTACCATCACGTTACCTTGTGTATATTCCTTCTAGTGACCATATTGGCGTGTCGCAACGCATTGACAATGAAACAGAGCGTCAGCGACTTAAAGGTGAACTGAGCGGACTGATGCAAAAAGTCAATCTACAAGGTGGCATCATTGCTCGCACAGCCGCCGAAAAAATTCCAGCCCACAAACTAGAAGAAGACATTGGTTATCTGTTACAACTTTGGCGTATGGTCAAAGAACGTCAAAGACAACTGAGTCACAATCACCGTTCTGTGTTAATTTACCAAGAATTATCTTTGCCATTTCGTGCTTTGCGTGATTTGGTGCATGCTCAGACCAATAAAGTGGTGGTCGATGATGTGCGTACCTTTGAAGAATTAAGGCAGTTTGCCCAAGAGTTTGTACCCATGATTGTGCCTAAACTGGCACTGCATCAATCTGAGCAAGCATTGTTTGACATTCATCGAGTGGAAGAAGACCTAAAAGATGCCTTAAAAAGACGAGTGGAGCTTAAGTCTGGCGGTTATCTTATCATCGATCAGACCGAAGCCATGACCACCATAGACGTGAATACAGGCTCTTACGTTGGTGGTCGCTCTTTAGAAGACACCGTGTACAAAACCAATCTAGAAGCCACCCACGCCATTGCCCGTCAGCTAAGGCTAAGAAATTTAGGCGGCATCATCATTTTAGATTTTATTGACATGCAAGAACAAGAGCATAAAGACGATGTGCTTAGCAGTTTGCAGCTGCAATTACAACTGGATTATGCCAAAACCAACATCACCCAAGTCAGTGAGCTTGGATTGGTAGAAATGACTCGCAAACGCACCCGTGAATCACTGGAACAACTGCTTTGTGAACCATGTAGCACATGTGGTGGACGAGGATTTGTCAAGACTGTCGAAACCGTGTGTTTTGAAATTTTTCGAGAAATCATGCGATTTGCTCGAACCTATAACAACCCCAAACAATTCACAGTCGTGGCACATGCGTCCGTTATTGACTTATTGCTCACCAGTGAAGCCGATACGGTGGCAGATTTAGAGTACCTGCTTGGTCGAGTCATCACCTTTGAAGTGGAGCAGTTATATACCCAAGAGCAGTATGACATCATCTTAGATTGACATCCTCTTGGATTATAAGGAAATCAGGTGAAAGAACACCAAATTAAAGAGAAAAAATAATCCCTTGCAATCTTTTTGTTAACGTGTATAATAGCACCACTTTAAAGATTAAGCAGATAACAATCACGCTGTCTTTATACTCATCTCACTATATTCAATGTCTTACATTCCACAGTTAAGTTAAGTTAAGTTAAGACTAAATTGCGAGTACGCAGTAACTTAACTGGTAAGACGTTTCCAAACACACACTTAAGCTAATTCGTGTCTATGACAAT
>NZ_MUYT01000017.1 GCF_002014765.1 Lwoffella lincolnii | reverse complement strand
GTTTTATGGCTTTGATTTGTCCTTTTTATCAGATTCATTTCTATTCTCCTGTGTTTGCAGGATTCCCCCTTTGCTGACGACAATGGCAAGATGGTACCACCTGATCCCTTCTCGAACTCAGTAGTGAAACGTCTTAGCGCCGATGGTAGTGTGGTTTAACCATGTGAGAGTAGGTCATCGTCAGCTCCCTTTATATACCCCCCCCTTCAATAGAAGGGGGGTGTTTTTTTTGGGGTTATTTAAGGGGTATTTTGGTGGTAGAATGGCAATTCAATAACCTCCCAAATGCTGGAGCATAAAACATGGCAGTGGATTTTTCTAATACTTTAATTGTGGCGATTTCGGCGACGGCATTGTTTGATTTGAGTGAATCGGAACGATATTTTAGCCAACTGCTTCAAAAAGACCCCAAAAATGCCTTACAACAGTTTCATGATTATATGATTGCCAATGAAAGTGTACCATTGACAGCAGGGGTGGGTTATCCGCTGATTAAGGCTCTTTTAAAGCTTAATGAATATGATGATGGTAAAGATTACCATGATGAGTCGCCATTGGTAGAGGTGGTGATTGTGTCAAAATCTAGCCCTGATACGGGTGTGCAGGTATTAAATTCTTTGCGGTCGCATGGGTTAAACATCACTCGTTCAGCGTTTATCTCAGGTGAGCCTGTGGTCAAATACATTGCTGATTTTAAGGTGGATTTGTTTTTGACCACCAATTTGGACGATGCCCAAATGGTCACTGATGCCAGTGTGTGTGCTTGTGCTTTGCTTGATGCCACCCCTGTTAATGCCTTTGAGTTGGATAGCAATCAGTTACGTATTGCCTTTGATGGTGATGCGGTGCTGTTTGATGGGGCTGGGGAATTGATGTATCAACAACAGGGTTTAAAGGCGTTTCATGATTATGAAGATAAGATGAGCGACTCGCCGATGGAAAAAGGTCCTTATGCTGATTTTTTGATTAAGCTGTCTAAGTTGCAACAGCGATTGCCCATTACTCAAGACAAACACCCTGTACAGATTGCTTTGGTAACCGCTCGGAATGCTCCTGCTGATTTGCGTGCGATTAAGACGTTAAGGGCTTGGGGGGTGACGGTAGACATGGCGTTTTTTTTGGGTGGATTGGACAAAACCCATGTGTTAAAAACCTTTGCCCCGCATATCTTTTTTGATGATTCGATTAGGCACATTGAGCGTGCAAGGGGATTTGTGCCATCGGGGTTAGTGCCTTATCGCTCCAATTCAGGATTAAACACAAGATTAAATGCAGTGCATCAGTTGACAAAGTGTGATCAGTTTGGGCATAAGTTTTCTAAAACAAAAACATCACCCACCAAGATACTGACAAATGTAAAGCCATCAAAAAATAAGTAAATTAACTTAAACGCAACTGGGGCAAATCATGTATCCCACCTCGCAACCAAGCTGGCAAAGCCTTGTTAAAAGCCGTTTGCGACAAACCATGCAGCTGTATCTGTGGGTATTTGTTCCCATGTGGTTGATGTTTTTGCTTAATAACAGCGTGCTGTTTGGATTGTGGAATGTTTTTGGTATTGTCCCAAGAGAGTTGAGTGTGCCAAGCTTTATCGGTATTTTGGCATCGTGGACCATGCACGCCAATTTGGCTCACATCACAGGCAATAGTTTGGTCATGGCTCAGGTGTTGTTTTTATTTGGGGTGTTTGAGAAAAAGGCGATGATGACCATTGTGTTTTTGATTGTCGGTTCTGGGCTATTTACTTGGGTGTTTGGGTCATCGAACTCTCTTCATATTGGGGCATCTGGGTTGGCGTTTGCGATGATGGGTTATATGATTGGTGGGGCGTTGTTTGCCAGACGTTGGGGCTATCTGATTGCATGTGTGGCGTTAGGTGTGGGGTTTTGGTTGGCGATGTTGAGTAATCTTATGCCACAAGTGGGCGTGTCCTTTGCTGGGCATTTGGGGGGATTGTTGACAGGCATTGGGGTTGGGGCAAGTACTCGTCATCCGTATTCACAGAGTCGGTTGTTACGGTAATCAGCACACAAAATTATCCAATGGTGGTTTTACAGCAACGATGATAAAAAGCGGATGAGATAAGAATTTATACTGTGAGTATCGTCAGCGATTTGGGTTCATGGTATAGTATTGGGCGATTAAAATAATCCGTTTATCCTCCGTTGCCGTAAAACCACCGCCTTTGGGCGGTGGATATAAGGCAATTGTTAAATGCGATAAGTTTTGCTATACTCATCTCACTATATTCAATGTCTTACATTCCACAGTTAAGTTAAGACTAAATTGCGAGTACGCAGTAACTTAACTGGTAAGATGTTTCCAAACACACACTTAAGCTAATTCGTGTCTATGACAATCCTAACGGTAGGATTAGCTTAA
This sequence comes from Lwoffella lincolnii, assembly GCF_002014765.1. Classification (GTDB taxonomy): domain Bacteria; phylum Pseudomonadota; class Gammaproteobacteria; order Pseudomonadales; family Moraxellaceae; genus Psychrobacter; species Psychrobacter lincolnii. The sequence goes on along the minus strand of NZ_MUYT01000017.1, from coordinate 19,118 downwards.
AATAAGAACCTAAGATGTACGGTGTGTCGTACGGGCGGTTGCCACTATCTTAGGCTTGCGGTTGGGCTTGACCGTCTGGGAGCAGGAATCCCCGAACGATAGGGAGGGGAGGAAGTCAAGAAGCTGTCATGAGCCAAGTTAATATGAGCCAACTTAAAATAGATGACCGTCTGTGGTCAATAAAAGCCCGTAATCTGTCGCCTTATGTTCCTGGTGAACAACCCACACAAGCCAGCTTGTGCAAGCTCAATACCAATGAAAACCCGTTTCCACCATCACCCATGGTGGCAACTGCCATTGCTCAGGCATTGCAAAATCAAGCGGTCAACCTGCGTTTATACCCAGAGCCTGAGTCAGACAGCTTGCGTCAAGGTTTGGCAACTTATCATCGTCAGCATGGCATCACACCATCACAAGTCTTTGTGGGTAATGGTTCAGATGAAGTGTTGGCGTTGGTGTTTGCGTGTTTTTTTATCAAAGACAGGGCTTTACTCACGCCTGATATCAGCTATGGTTTTTATCCTGTGTATGCTGATACTTTAGGGGTGGAGATGATAAAAATCCCTTTACGAGAAGATTTTAGCATTCATTCAGATGATTACCGTCGACCTTGTGCAGGCATCATCATCGCTAACCCCAATGCCCCCACGGGTATTTTGATGCCATTATCTGACATTCATAAACTTTGCCAAGAACACCCCAATGCGGTGGTGGTGATTGATGAAGCTTATATTGACTTTGCACAAAATGAGCATGATGCACAAGCGGTGGTGAGTGCCATCAGTTTGATTAATGAATTTGATAATTTGTTGGTGGTACAAACCTTTTCTAAATCTCGCTCGTTGGCAGGGTTGAGGGTGGGGGTTGCTTTTGCCAATGTGTCATTGATAGAAGCGTTGATACGCATGAAAAACAGCTTTAATAGTTATCCGCTTGACCGCTTGGCACAAGCAGGGGCGCTGGCAAGTTTGTCTGACCAGCCGTATTTTGAGCAGGTGTGTCAACTGGTGCAAAAACTGCGTCAGCTATTAACCGATAAGCTTGTTACATTGGGGTTTGACGTGTTGCCATCACAAGCCAATTTTGTGTTTGCCAAACCTCCTAAGACATTATTTTCAGGAGATGCGTCTGTATTGGCACAAACCCTAAGAGAGCAGGGCATCATCGTTAGACACTTTAATCAACCACGTGTCAAGGACTATTTACGCATCAGTGTGGGTGATAAAGAGCAAATCCAGCGTTTGATTGTGACTCTTTATGATTTAATCAAGTCATAAGTGAAGCAAACATCATCAAGCCAAATTAATAAATGCAAAACAATCACCCAAAAGCAATCACCCAGAAACAATCACCTAAAAAAACAACTTAGGAAAACAGATGATACGAGAATTACCAATCGAAAATTTACCTAACGAGCTACACGAGCGTGGCATTGCGTTGGCTGATGCCAGTATTTGGGATGTGCGTGATGCCAAAGATTATGCTAACGGACACATACAAGGTGCAGTTAACCACCCCATTAATCAAGGGATAAATAAGACCATATTATCAGAACTGCCAGACACCACCATCTATGTGTTGTGCGGTGGTGGTGGTAAAGCCCCCAGAGCTGCCACTGCTATCAATGACATTGACAGCGAGCGTGATGTGGTGGTGCTAACAGGTGGCACTCGCCAAGCTAAAATATTGGACTGGCAAATGGTGGCTGGTGATGCCCCATTTTAAGGCATAACTTAAGGCATAACAATGAATTAAGGTATAAATAAGAACGGTTTAGGCAATGGCGGATTTGACGGCTGATTTGGGATTATCAATGCCTTGTAATGTCATTTTTACTGGCGTGGCAGGGACAGGTAAGACACATCGACTACAGCAGTTGGCAAAGCAATACACCGATGTGGTACAAAGTGTGAATGTTGATCAGCTGGGCAAAACCTTGGTGCAAACGCTAAGCTGGCGTGATGTGATTGTGTTGGTGTTTTTACATAAGTTGCAACAAGGACAAGAGTTGCTTAAGGTGGCGGATATTGTTGCCAGCCCATTTTTTCAATACAAAGCCGTGGTGAATAATCGTCAAGAACATCTAGAACAGACGGCATGGACGACCTTACGCCAATATGCACGCAGTGGCAGTCTATCGAACCACAACCCATCAACAAATCACAATCCATCAAATCACCACCCATCAAATCATCAACCGTCATATCAAACGCCTTTTAATCACAACAGCCAAATATCTAGTCAGGCTTATTTTGCCAAAGACAGTTCATCACATTGGTATTTGTTGTCAGACAGCTTGCCATTATTAACCGATTTACAAGCTCAATTGGACAGCTATCTTGCCAGTGTGGCAAATATTCATCAGCGTGAGCAGTGTCGCTATGTCATGGTCAGTTTTCATCAAGCTTATGGTTATGATGAATTTGTCGAAGGCATTCGCCCTTATGTCGATGATGATGGCAAGATGCACTATGATATCCAAGCAGGGGCGTTTGTGCGGTTGTGTGAGCGGGCATGGCAAGATCCAACGCATCGCTATGCTGTGCTGATTGATGAGATTAACCGTGCCAATGTGGTGCAGGTATTTGGTGAGTTGCTTAGCCTGATTGAGCCAAGTAAACGCATGGGACAACCACACGCCATGCAGGTGAATTTGGCGTATTCTGGCCGATTATTTGGTGTGCCAAGCAATGTGGATATTTATGCCACCATGAATGTTCAAGACAGATCATTGATGCCATTAGATACTGCCTTTCGTCGTCGTTTTGAATTTGTTCTGCTGTTGCCAAATTCACAAGAGTTGCCTTGTATTGATAATCCTTATGACCACAAGCAGATTGATTTGGCAAAAATTTTAGACGGTTTAAATACTCGTCTTTTGCAACACGCAGGTGAGCAAGCATTGTTAGGGCAAGCGTATTTTTATGGGATTGACAGTGTGGCTGGGCTGATTACTGTCATGGTAAAGCAGGTTTTGCCCCAACTGCTCAATGACCTAAGTCAGGCTCAGCTGATCGAAGTGTTGAATTTGTCGATGGTGCCTTGGCTCTTGCCAATCACTGACATCATCATCACTTCAGCCAGCAGCAACCCAGTGATTAATCAAAACAAAGATGTTGCTTATGCTGTTGGGCAATATGCCGGGCAGAGCATGAATCACATGTTGTCTCATGGGTCAAGCTTGCACATTAATCCTAACATGATTCGGCTTTTGACAAAATTACCAATGGCAATTAACCCAATAACCAACTCAACAATCAATCCAGAGCAACACAATAATCCATTTTTGCAATCGGAAACATGGGCATCTTTATATGATTAACAAAATATGATTAACAAAAGAAAACTGCCAAAAACACCGATAAAAACAGCATAAGCAGTGTATGAATGTATTGACTGTATTGGAACATCAGCGGATTGATGACACACAGGTGGCAAAGGGTCAACTGACTGCTCATGATTATCAATGGTTGCTTGAGCAGACCGCACAAGGTCATCTGCCATGTTTTGAATGTGGTATTCACCAAGGCAAAGCCGTGCTGGTGGTGCGTCATTATTTGGCGGTGCTGTTGTTGCCAAGTGGTCGGTATTTGGAGATTTTGCCAAAAGTAAGCCAAATTGAGAACCCAACGGACCTGCACAACAGTCGCCAAGGGGTAAAGGCATTGGTCAACGCATTGATTAACACCTTATTACCAAAGTTGTCAAAACTCAACCCCATCGCCATGACCGCTGTCGCTCCCACTAATGGCATGGCCTTATCGTCATTGAACATCGACATTGACACGCCTTGCGATTGGGTAAAAATATTATTGACACTATGGCAACAACAACTGGTGAACCTGCCAACCATCTTACCAAGAACTTATGTGACCCAATGGCAAAATCACCCACAAGCACAGGGTAAACTGCATCTAAAAGAACAAATTTGTCATAATACTCATCGTCCACATTTTCGTTACACCAGTGATGCTAAGTTGACATGGCATTTTGCTTGGTATGGGTTGTTTTTTATGGCGTTACAGCAGGCACAACGGTTGGGTGTTTGTTTAAATCCATCATCATATCAGGTGGTTAATGCTTTAAAGCATGGGTATGATGGCCATGGCTTGCAGTCCCTGTCTGTGCAACTGTATCCACGAGCATTTTATCATCAGCTGTTAACCCATATCAATTCGCAAAATCAACATATTGCGATACAATTTCAGCAACGTTTTGTTGTTGACATGGCGTGTTGGTTGCTCAATTTACCAACCGAGCAATTGACCCAGTCCCTACCAGACTTTGGCTTGTCATCACCCCTGACCAAAGCGCCCCATCAATACACACCTGCATTGATGTTTAATATGTCCAAATTGTTCGAGTTGTGGGTGGTTGATTGGTTTAAGCAACGACTGCCAAACCGCCTACAAACACAACAAGCAACCATGTGGTTGACTGATGATAAAGGGGGGCAAAAATTCATCCGCCCAGATTTGCAAATTTTGCCCCAAACTTTGCCCACATCTGCCTTGGCAGAAAGCGACCTTACCTCAATGGCAACGCTTGGCTTAACAGCAACATCGCACATTGTCATTGATGTCAAATACAAAGTTCCAAATGGCTTGTCACAAGTGCTTACCAGCGATTTATACCAAATTTACAGCTATCAAACGTTACTTAAAGCCGATGCGTCATGGCTGATTTATCCTGCCAACCCCTTCTTACAACAGCCCAAACGCTTGCATCTACATGGGGGTGGACACATTGATTTGCTTGGCTTTGATATGATAACGGGTGAGCTTTTGATAAAAATATAAAAAAAACATTGACATGAATAAGATTGTCTCTTATCATATGCACCCTATGGCAAGACAGTGGTGTTGCCATGACAGTTCACGGAGTGTAGCGCAGCTTGGTAGCGCATCTGGTTTGGGACCAGAGGGTCGGGGGTTCGAATCCCTCCACTCCGACCACTGTTAAAGAGCCTTACAGGCTTTTTATGTATGAGCGCCTGTAGCTCAGTTGGATAGAGCATCTGCCTTCTAAGCAGGTGGTCGCAGGTTCGAATCCTGCCAGGCGCGCCACTTGCCTGTAAATATCAAAGTAGACTAGTAGACTTTATCAAAGTCATCATTACCATCATTACTGATGATGTCTATATGGCGGCTGTAGCTCAGTTGGTAGAGCCCCGGGTTGTGATCTCGGTTGTCGTGGGTTCAAGTCCCATCAGTCGCCCCATCTATTATGGTTACTAATATGGTAACATACCACCACTTAAAGTTACCCACCCACCTATCTAAGCACACAAATCAGCTTACAAATAACACAATCATTTATCATTGCTCATTGATATTTATTATTGCTCATTGATAATGGTTGCCGTCCATCAGACGCTTGCGATACCATAAGCTCATTGTCAACCAACAAAATCAACAAACAGATGAGATGTGATGAATGCCAGCGTATCGTTATAAAGCCTTAGACCCACAAGGTCAACTAAAAAAAGGCATCTTAGAAGCCGACTCAGCTCGGCAAGTGCGTCAGCAGTTGAGGGACAAGGCATTGATGCCTGTCGAAGTGGACTCAGTACAAGACACCAATGCTAAGGGCAAACGTCAAAAACGCCCATCTTCTTATGATTTGGCATTGTTGACAAGACAGCTGTCGGTGCTGTTGGCATCTGCCATTCCTTTAGAAGAAGCCTTGGCTGCTGTTGCCAAACAACATGAAAAACCTGCCATGCAATCGCTGATATTGGCAGTACGCTCACATGTGCTTGAAGGGCATACCCTTGCCAATGGCTTTGCTCAAACCGCTGATTTTCCTGATTTATATATTGCCACCATTGCCGCTGGTGAAAAATCTGGACATTTGGATTTGATTTTAGAACAGTTGTCGGATTACACTGAGAACCGCCATGCCTTACAAAAGAAAATTCAAAGTGCCATGGTGTATCCGTTGGTGTTGATGGTGATGGCGTTTTTGATTGTCATTGGATTGATGAGTTATGTTGTGCCAAAAATTGTCAAGGTCTTTGAGCAATCAGACCAAGCCTTGCCTTGGATTACCCAAGTGGTGATGGGGCTATCTAACGCCGTTACTCAGTGGTGGTGGTTAATCCTATTGGTGTTGGTGGTGTTGGTGGTATTGTTGGTGCGGTTTGTGCGTGGTGAGCATGGCAGGCGAGTGAGTGATGCCATGGTTTTGCGTTTGCCAATTTTTGCTAAGTTATCTAAAGGGTTAAATGCGTCTCGTTTTGCCAGTACGCTGGCAATTTTGACACGCTCTGGTGTGCCGTTGATTGAGGCCTTGCGTATTGGGGCAGCCGTTACCACCAACGTGCATATCCAGCAAGCCATTCAAGCAGCCGCTGATAAAGTGACTGAGGGGGCAAGCTTATCAGGACAGTTACAAAATTCACCTTACTTTCCGCCGATGATGGTGCAAATGATAAAAAGTGGTGAAAATTCAGGTGAATTGGATGACATGTTGGCAAGAGCAGCAAAAATGCAAGAAAATCAAGCCACCAATTTTATCAGTACATTATTGGCATTGCTTGAGCCGTTGATGTTGGTGTTCATGGGGGTGGTGGTGATGGTGATTGTCATGGCGGTGATGTTGCCCATCATTAATATGAATGACTTGGCAGGATAATTGCGTAATACTTGAGCAATAATTGGCATTTATAATATGACACAGATGATATGAACAGATGATATGCCCCATTATTTTTTGCTATTTTCTGATTAATATGAAAAGAAACTTAGCCTTATGAGAACCTTAGTCCTATGAATAACATTCCTTCTTCTGCTTCTCAGTGTTCTTTGTCGATAAGCAAAGCCCAAGCTGGCTTCACCTTAATAGAAATCATGGTTGTCATCGTCATTTTGGCCATTTTGGCAGGGTTAGTGGTGCCTCGTGTGGTGGGACAAAGTGATAAGGCTCGTGTTAAGACCACCGAAGTGCAATTATCTAGCCTTTCGAATGCACTGGACACGTATCGCATCGATAATGGACGCTATCCAACCACCGCACAAGGCTTGGATGCCTTAATTCACCCTGTGAATGATGCTAAAAACTTCCCCGAAGGTGGCTATATTAAAGGCGACTATCCAACCGATGGTTGGGATAATGAAATTCAGTATGTCTCACCTGGTACAGAGGGTCGTCCTTATGATTTGTTTTCACTTGGGGCAGATGGTCAAGTGGGCGGTGAGGGAATGGACAGGGATTTGTACGCCAGCACTTAATTAGATTTTGACGGATAAAAAATACCGTCAATCTCAGATTAAAATAAAGCGGTAAAAAGTTAAATAATTAAAAGTTAAGTAATTAAAAGTTAAGTAATTAAAAGGTTGTGAACGTGAAAGCTGTTAAATTAATACAAAATCGTCTGCAAAAACAAGGCATGACATCAGATTGTGTGATTGCCAATGCTGTAATCACCAACGTATTGGTACTGACAATGGGGCTTATGACCTTAGGGGCGATGCCTTTACAAGCGGTGCATGGTGCTGGCTTGAATGATTTGTTTTCTGAGCAGACCAGTGGCGGTAAGTTTTTACCTGTTAATCAGGCTTTTAATGTCATGCCCAGCATTCAAGGCGATAAGGTGTCTGTGTATGTCGACATCACCCCCGGTCATTATCTGTATCGAGACAAGCTTAAACTCAGTTTGCCTGATGGCATAACTGCCACATCGTTGCAATTTGATAAATCAGCTCACTTTGTCGATGATCCAAGTTTTGGTAAAGTGGCGGTATTTGACCAAAATAACGTTACCGCCACCGCCATTTTGACCAATACCCAAGGCAAACGGCTGACCGATGTGCCTGTTACAGTCAACTGGCAAGGTTGTGCGAAAGCAGGTCTATGCTATCCACCAGAGAAGACACAATTTGTCATCAGCTTAGATGCCACTGGTAAAAATGACGCTCACGCAACACAAGAACCCATCACAATCGAGCAAGCAACAACCAACAATCACAATATTTCCAAGCAAGACACTTCCAAGCAAGACACTTCCAAAGTAAAAACAGCACAACAAACCAACACAATCAACCCTAATAACAACCTTAATGACAACACTCAAGAAAAAACGGCTGATACCGCCACGTCATCAACCATCAAAAATGACATAACTGGCAACGATGCCACAACCACAACACATGACAATCCAAGCACAGATGTCAACATAGACCCCAGCACAGATTTAGAGACTCAGGTTGTTGCCAATCAATCGTTGGATAATCTACCAGCTGACGCATCACATGCCGTTACGTTAACCGAAATGGCAGAAAAGCCAAGCACTAATACCACAAGCATCAATACCACAAGCACCAATACAGACGCTCATGCAAATGATCCATTTGGGCTGGCAAGTCACCCAGCGTTGGCGTTGCTATTGATATTTTTGGCAGGATTGACCTTGGCGTTTACCCCTTGCGTGTTGCCCATGTTGCCGATTGTTGCCAACATTGTTGCCCAACAAAAGCAGGTCAGCCAACGTCGCAGTGTCATTTTAAGTGGCAGTTATGCTTTGGGTGTGGCAGTGGCATATGGATTGCTTGGGGCGGTGATTGCCTATTTTGGGCAAGCTTTGGGCATTTTGGGCTGGTTACAAAACCCTGTGATTTTGGGTGGGTTTGCCTTGGTGTTTGTGTTGCTTGCGTTATATATGCTGGATGTGGTGGCATTTCGTTTGCCCAGTGCCATCAGTCAGCCATTACAAAAGCTCAGCCAAGCAGGCAATCAACGTTTGGGCAGTGTTGGTGGTAGTTTTTTGGTGGGCTTATTATCCGCATTGGTGGTGTCCCCTTGTGTGTCTGCTCCTTTGTCTGGTTCTTTACTTGCTGTTGCCACCATTGGCAGCGTGCCACTTGGTTTTATGGCGTTGTTTTTGTTGGGTTTGGGTTTGTCTTTACCGTTGGTGGTGTTGGCTGCCACAGGGGGCAAGCTGATGCCAAAAGCAGGCGAGTGGATGAATTGGATAAAAGAAGGCATGGCGTATCTGTTATTTGCAGTGGCGTTATTGTTGCTTGAGCGTGTCTTACAATCGCCTGTGATGTTGATGCTTTGGGCGTTGTGGTTTGCAGTCGTGGCGTTTTGGTGGCATAAATGGTCTCAAAAAACCCCTTTACTGAGCCGTGCCATGAATTATGTGATGTTGTTGTGGGCAGGGTGTTTGATGGTGGGAGCAGCGATGGGGGCAAAAGACAGTTGGCATCCTTTGCAACCATTAACCGCAGGTTCTGGCACAGCAGGCATATTAGCAAATGACACTTTACCAAACACCGCTTTTGCTCAATCACGCATCACAACCTTAGCAGAGCTGGACCAGTTGTTGGCACAACATGACAAAGTGGTCGTCGATGTTACTGCTGATTGGTGTATTGAATGTCGCATCATGGAACAGAGCATATTCAATCAATTACCCTCACAAATGGCTGATTGGCATTTGGTGCGCTTGGACATCACTGAGACCACAGAAGAGTCAAAAGCCATTTTGGCACGTTATCAGTTATTTGGGCCGCCAAGCCTACTTTATTATGTTGATGGTCATTTACAAGAAAAGCAAGTCGGTGAAATCAAACGTCAAACCTTTATCGATACCTTGGATAAGTTATCATGAAGCATGCCTTTTTTTATGTTGGGTTACTTGCCTTGGCAGGCAGTCCAAACGCACAAGCCACTGACACCACTGACACATGGTTAGGCATTGATACAAACGTTCATACAGCCACTGATAAAAGTGCAAATTTAGAGTTGGCAAGTGAGCCTAATCACAGCAAAGACCAAGCCTCTTTATTTTATGAATGTGCGTCAATACAGACCAATGTGACACGGTTGGCCTGTTTTGATAAAGTGGCACAGGCAGGGACACTGCCTAACTTTATTAAGGAAAAAAAACCCATTGATTTGGGTCAAACCTTAATCAAAACCTTTAAAGGCGGCCCCCAAGTGGTGCTTGCTGGCTCTCAGATTAACAGCAGCATTAACAACAGCACCGTTAATCTTGATGGTGATAATAATAAGCAAATTACTGACACAATAACCGCTTTAGACCCAACAGCCGATGGTGCCAGTTTGCCACTGGCACAAAATGAACAATACATCTTATCAACGGTTGGCATTAAAGAGATTGACATCGGTAAATACTCACCGCTAAGCTTAGCCTATGATTTGGATAAAAACAGTGACATTGGCACATGGAAACCACGCCCACACAACCCCATGTATCTGTTGCCCATACAAGTACACACTGCCCCCAACCGCAGTCCACAAACGCCCAACCAAGACAGCAAAGAGTACAGTTATAATGACAGGCGTAACGCTGAGCTAAAGCTACAAGTATCTGTTAAAACCAAGGTGGCAGAAGACCTATTTAATACCCACTCAGACCTTTGGTTTGGTTATACTCAGCAGTCACATTGGCAGGTATATAATGAAGACAACTCACGCCCTTTTCGTGCCACGGACTATCAGCCTGAGATTTTTATCACCCAACCTGTTACCGCCAGTCTGCCATTTAATGGTCGATTAAGAATGTTGGGAGCAGGCTTAATTCACCATTCAAACGGAGAAGATGACCCTTTGTCACGTTCATGGAATAGGGCGTATGTCATGGCAGGGGCAGAATGGAATAAGCTAACGGTTGTGCCCAAATTTTGGGCAAGAATCAATGCCAGAACCAACAACAAACCAGATGACAACCCAAACATTGGCGAGCATTGGGGCATCGGTGAGCTTAGGGCTTATTATGACTTAGACAAAAAAAACAGCATCTCTGGCATGATAAGGGGCAACCCCAGCACACAAAAAGGGGCTGTTGAGCTTGAGTTTATCCATCAGCTGGATAATAATGTGAATGTCTATCTACAAGTTTTTCATGGTTATGGCGAGTCGATCATCGACTACAACCACAAAGACACCGCTGTCGGTATGGGCATCATGCTAAATGACTGGCGTGGTTTGTGATACCAAGCTCAAGCCAAGCCCAAGCATCAGCCGTGATTTAACATCAGCATGATTTCATGACACGCATTCGCATTCCTTTGTTTGCCCCTTATCAGTTGGGTTGCTGGCTGGCTCACCGCTGGCAAGAGCGGTGTTTGCTCTGTGGTATCCATCTTAGCCAGCCAAGCATCCACTCGTATCAAACCCACCGCCATACCAAGACAGCACATGGCAAAACAGCATCTTGGACAGATTGGCTTGGCATGGCAGACACTGGCGTATTATGCTTATCTTGCCAGCACAGATTGCCCCCACCACCTGCGTCATTTAGCGTCATAAAAGACACTCGCATCGATATCCAAGCGGCCGCCCCTTATCGTTATCCCATCAACCAACTGGTGCAAGCCTTTAAGTTTCATGAAGACATGAGTCGATTGCCCATTTTGCGTTATTTGCTTGAGCGGTTGTCTGTGCCTAAAGGTGTGCTGAGTGGTGAGAAAAATCTCAGTGGTACGCTCAATGGCAATGCGGTCATCTTGCCCATGCCCACCACCGCCAAACGTCTGAAAAAACGTGGCTTTGACCCTGTAACCATCTTATCTGCCCATCTGTCTCACCATTGGCAGATACCCATATGGCGGGGCGTACAACGCATTGACGATACCATCAGCCAACGCCACCTAAACCGCCAAGAACGCTTTAGCAACCTAGAACATGCGTTTGCCATCGTTACCCCATTACCTGCTTCGATTCGTCATGTGTTGCTGTTTGATGATGTTGCCACCACAGGGGCAAGTCTGCACTCACTGGCACACACGCTACTTTTGTCCCATCAATCGCTACAAGTGAGCGGTTATTGTCTTGCACATGGCAGCTGAGTGTTTTATAGTAGAGGCAGCAAATTTTTTTATGGATTTTTGTTCATATTGATGGGAATTTTGGAACGATTATTGCAATAACGATACAATAATGATGATTGATTGTCTTAATTTTTTTGTCTTAACCTAATTGTCTTAATAATGCGATGGATAATACATGAAAGCGTTTAACCGCCCGATACAGACTGGCTTTACCTTGATTGAGTTGCTAGTGACCATCAGTGTCTTAGGCATCATTGCTAGCATCGCTGCCCCATCATTTCAAAATCAGATAGCCAAACGAAAGATGGAAGACGCATTCAACCAAATTGAAACCTGCTTTAAAGAAAGCCGTATTGAAGCAAACATCACTCGCAATCCCGTAACTGTTCGGTTTAATGCACAAACGTTAAACTGTGCCACTAAAGGCAATATTGAGTTTGCGTCTCCTTTGTCTGTTGTGGCTGTTAGAGGCACACCAAGCATTCAATTTAACGCCAATGGCACCGTGGATTTTAGGGGGACAACAAACACTTTAGAAGAAACGTTTCAAGTTTGTTATAATGGATATGCACAAGGCTCTGTAGACTTGACCATCAACTCAAGGGGCAGACTGTCAAGAAACACTGGGGGACGCACATGTTAAACGCACATCAACAGCAAGGTGTTGGTCTGGTTGAGGTGATGGTGGCATTACTGCTTTTAGCGGTGGGTGTCATGGGCTTTGCAGCCTTACAAATGACAGCAATCAAGGCGACTGATGAAAGCTTGGTAAGTGGGCGAGCATTGACTGTGATGCGTGGTGGGGCGGAGATGATGCGTGCCAATCCCAAGCACATTCAGGTTTTTAAACAGGTGCTTGATAGCAACCAAGCCACCTATAAAGGAATAACCAAAGACAGCTGTCTGCAAAACGATATCACTAAAAATACCAAAAATCAAGCGACATGCACGAAAGAACAAATTGCCATACGTGATGCGCTGGTGTTAAGACAATTTGCCATTGACAGCTCAATTCAGATACAAGCCCATGAATGCCCCCCTGTCTCGACAGGTGTGCCATTGATGTGCCTAATCGCCAGTTGGGGAGACACAAACCCCACCATTGGCGCAGCCGATACGGATTGTGTGACTGCCAATGGCGATTATAAGATTGGCTCTTCTTGTTTTGTGATGGAGGCATATTGATGCAACAGCAACAATGGCGACAGTATGGTTATCCGACAGTCAGTCAACCCAACATCAGCCAAGGTTTTACCTTGATTGAGCTGATGATAGCATTGGTATTGGGATTGCTTATCTCAGCGGCGGTATTGCAGGTGTATTTAAGTGCTTTTCGTACCTCGTTGGTTCAACAAGGGGGATCTGAGATAGCTGATGCCAGTGTGTTTGGTATCCAAAACTTAGAGCGTCAAATCAGACTGGCAAACCTAGGTAACAGTGTCTTTCAAATCAATCAAACCACCAAATTTGGTGGGGTGGTATTATCCGCCCAAAATGTTGGTTTGCCAGCCAATGACTCAAGCATCTCTGATAACTTGATGACCACAAGTGCTGACAGTCCCCCTCAAAACACTGCTTCATCAAGAAACTCAACATGGACTGGGGGGAGTGGCACAAACATAGCCAGCGACCAGCTGACCATACAGTATCAAAATGTCATTGATTCAGGTCTTGTGGACTGTGAGGGCAATACGGTTGCCTTAAATGATTGGGTGATTGAGCGTTATTTTATCCGTGGTAATGGCATCTTTACTTGTGATGCAGGACGTGTTGAGTCAGCAGGTGGCATTAATAAAACCGCCAGTGTCCCAGCTTTTGGTAATGAGGGGGTGGCACTTATTGATAATGTTGAGCAATTTAAAGTATTGCTTGGGGTACAAAGTAAAGATGCCAACAATTTGGCTTACATCGCACCAAAAAATTATTTGGCATTGCCAACTTCAGACCCCTTATATCAAGCCCCCATCATTGCGGTCAAACTGGGTTTTTTGGTACGCAGTAATCACGTCATACCAGAAAGCACAGGCAATAAATACACCATCTTTGGTAAAGAAAATACCGTGAGTAGTCAATCCAACTTTTTACGACGCAACTATGAATCGACCATCATGTTGCGTAATGCTCGGGTCATCACCCCATAATTGTCAATTTATCGGTCTTATGGTTGGATAAATAACCAGTTGGACAAATTGTAGTTGGATACATTTATGAAATCAGATTGTGCCAATCCATCATATCGCCAAAGTAGTCTTGGCTTAAAACGCAGTCTTGGCTTTAGTGGTCATCGTCAGCAACAGGGGATGGCGTTGATTGTCGTGTTGCTGGTGTTGATATTAATCATCAGTATCGGAGCGGTGGCGGTTAGGCGCAGTCAGACTGATCTTAGGCTGGTCAGTAGCAGTCAGATGGATACCTTGCTACTACAAGGGGCTGATGGGGCGAACATGAGGCTAGAAGAAGCGGTTAATCTACCTGTTACCGATTCAATTTATCAAGACATGGTGAATCGAAATAATGGAATTTTTGGTCATTTCATTAGTAATTCACCTGATGCCGACCAAGATGAACTCATCTATTGTTATAATCCAAGAATGCTACAAATAAACACCAAAACCGCTACTATCAAGCGAGATGGTGGTTTGGTAGTCAGTAATCATCTAGGAATATGCGATCCAAAACAAGCCAGTAGCTATCTCAGTGCCAGGCAGACTGTTGCTACGCAGGTACATATTACCAGAACGCCACTAAACAATCTACGACCATTTGAAGGAGCAAGGCAAGAAGTTAATCTATCTGCTGGTAATCAAGACCTAAAAAGTAAGCATGTGTTCGATATTGGAACGGTATCAGCAATTCCTTCTTATAACCATTTTGACAATTGTTATTCCGATGTCTCTAATGTGGGTGCTGTTGTATCTGACCATTTAAGCAATTGTCTAAAAAATCACAATGTGCCTAACAAGCAACTTAAAGAACAGGTGGAAGTCAGTCTTGCCAACCAAGTGCAGACATGCATCGGATTAGGGCGTGCCAGCTCTGCTACGCTTAAAAATGATGACAAATGTAAACCAATCAGTGATGGCACAACAGGTACAAATTCTAAACCCACAGAAGGACAAGCTCATGAAACTGAAAAACCCTAATGGTCATCTGACACCTAAAATGATGCGACGTGGCTTGTGTGTTGCGGTGAGTGCCCTGTTGTCCAGTGTGTCGGTAGAGGCTGCCCCATCATCAACCGATATTTCTTCATCAAAAATCGAGCCACCAAAAGTACACAGAAATATCGGTGACTTAGAAATCTACCAATCTGCAGAGGGTGGTAAAGTAACCATCATGATGATGTTAGACACATCAGGGTCGATGTCTGGTGAGCTGATGACCGATGGTTCAGCATGTGAGTTAGAAAATACACATTATACACTTATCACAAGGCAATCAAATACCATACCTCAATATACCCGCTATTTGTGTCATACACACACCACTGCAGGTAAACGTTATCAATTTTATGCCAAAAAACAAGGAAATTGGTGGAGTGGGTATTATACAACATACCATAGATGTTTAGATGACCATTGCAATAGTATTAGTTCACAATCATATGACGTGAAAAATAGACTTTCTCAGTATTCAGTTGAAAACCGAGGTTCTGATAAATTATATTACACCCCACTCAAACCACACTATAGAGATGAGCAAATTCCTGATCGCATGACTCGGTTAAAAGATGCTATTTTTACTTTATTGGATAAAGACAGCGCTGGCAACTACCTATTAGACTCACATAAAGTTGCCATTGGGATAGGGCAGTTTTCATCACAAAGTGATGAAAATAACCAATTTAACTATACAGATGGACAAACAGGTAAGATATTGGTGCCAGCAGCGTCTCTGTCAGAAGAGCAACGTAAAAAAATAAAAGAAGAGGTAGCAAAACTACGAGCTGAACACCGTACGCCAACTGCCAATGCCTATGCTGAAGCAGGCGCATATATGATGGGCACCACCACATGGGTGGGATATACCAATATCTATGGTTATACCGTACCACCTCAAAGTGGCTTTGAAAAATCACACAAAAGCACCAAGAGTAATGGGAAATACATCAGCCCATTAAAAAATGCCAACTCGTGCGATGGGCAAGGCATCTATTTTTTAACCGATGGTGAACCCAATGGTGCAGACCCCTATGAGATTATGAACAAAGCATTAGAGGGTAATGGTCATAAAATACCGAACTATCCCAAAGATATTAATTCATTCACTTATGGTTCCATATCGCCTGGCAATGAAACTTTGCCCTTTGGTTCAAGTAATGGCAATGCTATGCCATCAGTAGGGGCTTTTGCCAAAGCACTGCGTGATGTGGATAAAAACCCTAGCCGTAAAAGCATTCGTACTGCTGTGGTGGGTTTTGGCTCAGTGTTTGATGTCAATAAATACAATGGCATTATTCTCAAAGATCTGCAATCACCCAAACTTGATCCTAAAACCAGTCTGCCCATACAGAGTAACGGTAAATATGAATATCATCAAGACAAGAAATCAGATTACATTAACTGTAATCTAATCTCAAACGTAGATGCCAAAAATGCCTGTAATTGGGGGGCAAAAAGCCACCCAAGTCTACCAAAAGATGTGGGTGGTTATGGTGAAGGGGGGTTTTATTCTGCTCAATCGACGGACGACATCATAAAAAGTGTCAGAACCTTTTTGTCAGATTTAAATAACGAGATAGCTGCATCACCGTCAGGGATATTGACTGTCCCAAAAGACCCTTACAAAACCATCGGTGAATTGCCCTATGCCTTTATGCCATTGGTTGAGGCACGTGTGGGGGGGGGTAATGGCCACAGTAATATTTGGCCCGGCAACGTCAAAAAATACAAGCTATACGATGGCACGTTACAAGGTCAAAATGGTGACAACATATTCACCAATGTGGCAGGCAGTCTGAATGCGGATGCTGCAGATTTATGGACCAGTAGCAGCTCTGCCAACGGCGCAAGACATGACTCGGTTAGGGTGGGAGGTCTGTATGGTAACTTAAAAACCCCCAATCATCCTAACAATACGGACAATATCCGTACCCTTTATCTTGAAGACTTAACTGCACAAGGTCAACAGACCACTACCTTTAGGAAAATTACCGTTGACTGGTTCTCTGGCAAAGTAACTGGTCTTGACGAATTGATAGATACCACGACTTATACACCAAAGAACAAACTTATCTTGTTACAATTTTTAGGCTTTGAGAGAGCAGCCTACACAAAAAATGGCAGAGAACAATATACCAAATATTTAAGTGACATGTATGACATACCCAATATCAAGATGAGCGATTTGGTATTAAAAAAAGCCGCCAGCCCAAACAAAGTTTTAGGTGCGACCATTCACTCTAAACCTATCTCCATCTCTTATGGTGCAAATCTAGATGATCATGGACGTATAAAAGACACAGAACGAGACGACTATGTGTTCTTTGGCAGTATGGATGGCACATTACATTTGGTGAATGCTAAAAATCATAGCGGTGGCAACAACATTGACGGTGGTGGTACAGAAAATGTGGTCATTTTACCTCGCATCATGATGCAGCAACAACCTGAGGCATTAATCCCTGAATCTACTTATATCGATCGACTTGCTGGTACACCAAAGTTCGGTATTGATGGGCATTGGGCAGTTAAAAACAAATACAGCTACAACTATTCTGAGAAAAAAGTAAAATCTGATGGCAAGGTTTTGGCATATGGTGGCATGCGTCTGGGTGGTGAGGGGCTGTTGGCATTGGACATCACCAATAAAAACGAACCCAAAAAAGGATTTAGCAATCAAAACAGTGCCTTGATAGATAAAACCACACCGGGTTTTGAGCGTATCGGTCATATTTGGAATCAACCAACACTGGCACGCATCAAAACAAGCCAAACCGATACCAAAGGCACCGATGTCATCGTATTTGGTGGTGGCTATGACATGTGTTATGAATATGATAATTTCCAAGTTGGTGTGAGTGGTATTGGTCAATCCGTGGGGAGACATCAAGCTAACCAGAATCAACAGTGCAATAATAAATCCATTGCTCAAGGTAATGCGATATACATCGTTAATGCTGATACAGGTCAGCTACTCTGGAGTGCTTCAAATCAATCCAATACCAAAAAAACTCCTTCTAAAACACATTCTGACCTTAAGCACAGTATTGTCGGTGGCGTGGCAGCTTTAGACCGTAACAGTGATGGTATAGCTGACCACTTATACTTTGGCGACCTTGGTGGACAGCTGTTCCGTGTGGACTTTAAAGATGGAAACATCACCAGCAGTAGCATCACCAAATTGCTAAAAAATGAATACACGGGTAATACGATCAAATACACACGTCGCTTTTATGAAATGCCTGTGGTTAGTATTCATAAAAATCCACATAACAATCAATTGTTTGCTATGGTCAATATTATTTCTGGTGACAGAAGCTCGCCTTTATCTAAGATGCGTGCTGACAACCAATATGCCGATCGTGTCTATGGTATCATCGATACAGATGTTACCAGAGTAGATTTATTTACAAAATCAGCTACTAATGGCAATCAATCTATGTCTATGATTAAAGAGCTAGGTGATAATGATCTGATCGATTTCTCAAAAGAGAATAAAAATAATGGTAATTATTCACAGCAAGCCAAGAAAAAAATCATTGAACAAATGCAGAAACAAGTTAAAAAAGGTTGGTATTATCCGTTAACTCGTTTTGATGGTTGGGCAAATGTGCGTTATGGTAAAGGCTTTGGCAAGTCTGATATCTTGGCAAATAAATTATACACCAGCGTGTATAACCCAGATATGAATTACTCTGCTGTTAACTCTTGTAATGCTAGAATTGTCGGAGGTACAGAACGTCAGATATATTGTCTGCCTTATGGTGTGTGTTTGGAAAATGAATCTCGTAACGGCACAGCAGGTTTTATCCGTGCAGGTCAAGGTATTCAAGAGTTAAGCTTTGGTTCTTTCACCAGTAAAGATAATATTACCAGACGCACACTCATCAATACCTTGTCTTTGACGGAACAGCTTAAGGAAAATAACCGTGTAAATTTTGGCTCAGATAACAGTAAAAAGCTTATCAGACCCAATCAAGGTGCACCACATCAAGACACTCCTAACAGCCATATTGGACTATTAGCAAGTAACTTTGGTGATGCTGGTGGTCAGAGTCAATCACAAAATACACAATTAGCCAGTCAGTTATCAGGTGATGGTACAGGATCGATTGATCTTGTCAGTGAGCGTTACATCTTACAACCCAGACAATGGTAT
>NZ_MUYT01000016.1 GCF_002014765.1 Lwoffella lincolnii | reverse complement strand
CAATGCCCAGTTATAGGCAAGACGTGCGACACCGCAAGCCTTACTAAAGTAGGTGGCTTGTTTGTTATTGTGAGCAAGTTCTATCGTGTGTCCTAATATCATGGATTTTCTTTAACCATCTGTTTGACTTGCTTTTTGTATTTTCTAAGTCCATACAATCGGCTACTAAGCTATGAATAATAGCAAGCATGTCTTCAACCAACTCCCCAAAAAAGACACCATCAACCCAGCCAATCATACCGCAATATGGTCAACAAAACCGTATCCATCACTCATTGTTATTGTTGACGCTAAGCTGTCTGTTCCATTTACTAAATTGCTCTTGCTCTTCTTCCAAATCACTTTTCAGTAGGGGCATATCATCGCTATGATGGTTTGCCTCCACTTGCCAATGTGTGTTTGATAAGGCAGTTAGGTGAAAGGGTAAGGGTTGGTTACTGCGACTGTGATTAACCAAAACCGCCAATCGCAACAGCAACACCAGATGCACCAGATTAACGCCACCCACATTCAATGCTTGTTCTAGAGCATCAGATTTGAGTTTACGGCGGTGATTGCCAACCAGTTGTGCCATTTTTAGCTGATCAACCTGTGAAAACCCAGGCACATCAGAATGCTCAAGCAAATAGGCACTGTGGCGATGATAACCACTGTGGCTAATCGCCAAGCCGATTTCATGCAAAAATGCCGCTCGACGTAATAAATCACCATCTTCAACTTGTAGGTTTAGTGGCTTTTTGACCGCTTCAAATAATTGCTGGCACGTCCGCACCACCCGTTTGGCTTGGCGTTTATCCACCGAATATCGTTGTATCAATGCCTGTACACTGCGATCTCGCACATCTTCACTGGCGAAGCGACCAAGCATGTCATACATCACGCCTTCACGCAATGCCCCGTCTGAGTAAGTCATGGTCTCAATTCCCAACACACGCATGACCGCAATCAACACCGCCACCCCAGCAGGAAACACCGCTTTACGATGTTCTTTGACCCCTTCTAGCTCAATGTGGTTAACATTACCGATTTTAACCAGCAGTTTTTGTAATTTTTCCACACCATCATAGGTAATGCGTTCTTGTTTATCTGCCCAACCTTGTTCTACCAATACGTTACGGACAGCTTTAATTGTACCGCTAGAGCCAATCACACTGCTCCAGCCCACCTCTTGATAACGACTGCTGATTGCCAAAATTTCTTTGCGAGCAGCGGCGATGGCTTTATCAAAGGCTTTATCCGTGATGCCACCGTCATCAAAGTAGCCTTTGGTGAACGCCACACAGCCCATCTGTAGGCTTTCGGTTAATATTGGCTCAAACGCTTGTCCAATGATGAACTCTGTCGAGCCACCCCCAATATCGATGACCAATCGCTGGGCACTACTGGCATTGGTGTGTGATACCCCCAAATAAATCAATCGAGCTTCTTCTCGTCCTGCAATGATTTCGATGGGTTTGGGCAAAATTTGATTGGCCTGTTTGACGAATTCGTTGGCATTTTTGGCTTGGCGTAAGGCATTGGTTGCCACGATACGCAATCGCTCAGGGGACACCGATTCTAATCGACCGACAAAACGACTCAAACAATCCAACCCTCGTTGCATGGCGACATCGCTTAAACGGTTTTTACCATCTAATCCTGCTGCCAGTTGGACTTTTTCGGACATAGATGCCACTTTGCGAACTTCACCGTGGTCAAGACGTGCAATCGCCAAATGAAAGCTGTTTGAACCGATGTCAATGGCTGCCATCAGTTCATTGTCATCTAAAGCAGTGTTATCATCTAAAGCAGTGTTTAAGGACACATTTGTCAACATGGTGGCAGATAAATTACCAACCATCAACGATAACCTTTCTCATACAAGTCTTGATAACCGCCATGGTTAACCACATTGGTATAGCCCATTTCTAAGAGTGTCTTGCGAGCCACCTCAGCACGGCGACCAGAACGACAGTACAAATTGATGGGGGCGTTTTTATTCGGCTCAATGGCTTCAATACGGCTTGCGATTTGGTCGGGCGTGATGTTTAATGCCCCTTGTAAATGCCCATCGGCATACTCTTCGGTGCTACGAACATCAATCCACACACCCAAGGCTTTGGCAGGGGGCTGGCTGATGGCGGTTGTTGTGGTTGGATTTTGGGCGGTGGCATTGAATGAGCAGGCACTTAAGCCAAAAGTTGCCACGGATAATGCCAATAAAACGGCGTGTTTCATCATCGTCTCCTGATGGAATGGATTGATTGTGAAGTTATTAAAATTAAAAGCTATTAAAACTAAAAGTTATTAAAACATCACTATTGGGTTACGGTTTTTTCAATCAATTTTTCAGCATTGGCAAGCGTGTCTTTGACATCATCAAAGTCAATCTGACTGCCTGCTATCAGTGCGTGCGTGTCTTCAAAGCTGACCAAAACCTGACCATCTGTTTCGGTAACCAGCACTTTAAGGGGTAATTTTAACGCAAAATGAGGGTCTTTTTTCATCAATGGCGTGCCTGCTTTTGGTGTGCCAAAAACGATGACTTTGGCAGGCTGCATGTCCAAATCCACTTGTTGGGCAGCGTGCTGGTGGTCAATGGTGGCAAAGATGGTCATGTTTTTATCTTTAAAAGCAGACTGCAAGCGACTGACGGTGTCATTAAAATCATAACGGCTGGCGATGGTTTTGGTGGTGTGTGTTGTGTTCATGGCGTGATGCTCCATGGTTTGGGTGGGCATGGTTTTAGCAGAGCTGGATTGTGAGGTCAGGTGGTTGCCACAAGCGGTCAATGCCATCATGGCAGTCAACGACATCACCATGGGCAAAGCAAACCGCTTGGTTTTTTTAAGTGAGTGTTTAACTGAGTATACTGTCATAAATCATCTCTCTGGGTTTAATTAAAATATTTTTAATGACTTTCTTATTATCCACAAAAAGCATTGGGCAACTCTCCCAATGCTTTTTTTAATGTTGCTTTCAATTTTAATGTTGCTTTCAATGTCGCCAATGTTATTATGTCAGTCATCACATTGTCAATTATCTAAATACCATTATCTAAACACCATGCCACCATCGGTCAGTATGGTTTGACCTGTGATGTAATCGGCATCTTTGGACGCTAAAAATGACACCAAGTTGGCAACATCTTCTGGCTGTTGTGGGCGACCAACCAAGATACCTTGGGTAAACTCTTTCCATGCTTGTTTTGGTTCATAGCCTTTATGCTCAACAAAAGCAGCATCAATACGCTCCCACATCGGCGTGTCAGCAACCCCTGGGCAATAAGCATTGACACGGATATTATGCTCGGCAAGCTCTTTGGCGGTAGAATGGGTAAACGAACGCACCGCATGCTTGGTGGCACTGTATAAGCTTAGCATCTCATAAGATTCATGTCCTGCAATGCTGCACGCATTGATGATTTTGCCGATGCCATCTTGTTTTTTCATCTGCTCAGCCGCCGCTTGTGTGCCAAAAATCACGCCTTTAATGTTCACTCCAAGCACACGGTCAATCTCTTTTTCTTCAATTGCCAAAAATGGCTCAACCGACTCAACCCCTGCGTTATTGACAAACACATCTATCTGTCCAAATGCCTTAACCGCTTCATCGACCAAGCGGATTTGGTCGTCTTTTTTAGAGGCATCACCAACAACGCTGATGCTCTCATAGCCTGCTTTGTCAAATTCATCTTTGGCCGTTTTTAAATTGTCTTCGCTGATGTCATGCAACACCACTTTAAAACCATCTTTTGCCAAACGAGTGGCAATGGCATTGCCCAAACCTGCGGCAGACCCTGTTACGATGGCAACTTTGCTGTTATTTTGCTTATTTTGTTGATTGTTTTGTGTGGTCATCATGTTATCCTTATATTAATGTGTGATAAACAAATAAGTAAATTTTTATTGAAGCTCTTAACTTAAATTTAAAATTTAACCAAATCTAAGCCAAATGATTGATTTAAGTGGGCAGTATTTTTAAGCAGGCAACATTGCTAAACTAAGCCATGTCATTTAAACATTTAAAAAAGCCACTTAAAAACAACAAATAAAAACAACAAAAAATTCACTTATGCTTTGATTATAACAACCAATCATTTTTAAAACAGGCATGATGCGTTATTGGCTTGTGTTGTTTATGTAACAGTGTTTGAAACAACCTTAATAATTGGTTGATAAAAGGTGATTGGATTATTATTTGGCTGGATAACCATGCTCAATTTGGGTAAAATCTAAAGTCTTGGCTTAGGTTTGGTTTTAACTTAAGTTCGGTTTTTTAGGTTGTTTAATTTCAGCTCGCCTGTTTAACTTGTTCGTTTATTTAACTGAGTTAGTTTGGTTTAACAGCCATTTTGGTTTATTTTCATTTTTTTAAGGGCTTTTTTAAGGGTAAGTTATGACACATTCTCACAATATCCGCCACACTGAGCATCTCATCATCGGTTTTGGTAAAGCAGGGAAAACTTTGGCTCAAACCCTTGCTAAAGCAGGTAAAGAGGTCATCTTGGTAGAAAAATCTGCCGACATGTATGGGGGTACTTGCATTAATATTGGGTGTATTCCATCAAAAAAATTGGCATTTTTATCACATGAGCGTGATGTGTCATTAAGCGATGCCATTGCCCGTAAAAATCAACTGATTGCTAAGCTCAATCAAGCCAATTTTGATAAAGTCAATGAATTAGATAACGCCACGGTCATCACAGGTGAAGCCAGTTTTATTGATGATAAGACCGTGCAGGTGATGACAGCTGATGACACTCTAACAATCACCGCTGACCACATTCATATCAATACAGGAGCGTATAATTGGCAACCACCCATTGATGGGCTAAAAGACAGCAAATTTGCCCATGACAGCACCAGCATCATGCAGTTAACTCAATTGCCAAAACAGTTGGTCATCATTGGTGGGGGATATATTGGGTTGGAATTTGCCTTTATCTTTGCTGGGTTTGGCAGTGTGGTCACGATTTTAGAAACTGCCGATACTTTTTTACCAAAAGAAGATGCTGACATTCGCCAAAATTTGTTGGGTATTATGGCAAACAAACACATCACTGTCAAAACCAAGCAACAAATTAAGCAGGTTAATGATGCCAACAATCATGCGGTGGTTGTAACCGAAGATGGGGAATTGATGGCAGATGCGATTTTGGTGGCAACAGGTCGTCGGGCAAATACGCAAGGGTTAAACCTTGATAAAGCAGGCGTTACATTGACCGATAAAGGTAACATTGCCGTTAATGATAGGCTACAAACCAGCGTGCCACATATCTATGCGATGGGTGATGTGGCAGGCAGTCCACAGTTTACCTATATTTCCTTGGACGATTATCGGGTGGTCAAAAGTCAAGTGTTGGGTGATGGCACACACACCACAAAAGGACGCACTTTTGCCTATGCGGTGTTTACCAATCCACCGCTTGCCAATGTTGGTATGACCGAGCAAGTTGCCAAGGAGCAAGGGCATGCCGTTAAGACGGCTGTTTTAGAAGCGGTCAACATTCCCAAAGCCAAAATCTTAGAGCAAACCGATGGACTATTAAAGGCGGTGATTGATGCCAAAACCGATAAAATACTGGGCGTTCAGTTGTTATGTGATAATGCCCATGAGTTGATTAACTTTATGGATTTGGCAATTCGTCAGGGTCTGACTTATCAAGAGGTTAGGGATTATATTTTCACTCACCCAACGATGAGCGAAGCGTTAAATGAGTTGTTTGCAGGGGTAGAAACGTAGAAACGTAGAAACGTAGAAACGTAGAAACCGCTTAACCAACAACCGTCGTTGTTTGTTCAATTTGGTTTGTTCAATTTGGTTTGCTTATGTTGATGATGGCGTGTTTTTTTGCAGTAGAAACACGCCTTAAGCCATTTATGTTTATTTCATTTATGTTTATTTTATGCAGATTTCATATCAGCAAACACCTTATCCGCTGCTAAAATGGTGGCATCTAAATCTTGCATGCTGTGTGCCGATGACATAAATGCTGCTTCAAATGCTGATGGGGCAAGATAGATGCCATTATCCAGCATGCCGTGGAAAAATTGAGCAAAGGCTTGATTATCGGTTTTACTGACATCATCAAAGTTTTGTGGAATGTTGTTGTCGGTAAAAAATAATCCAAACATGCCCCCTAAACGATTGGAGCGAATGGCAATGCCGTGTTTATCTGCCACTTGGTGAATGCCGTTTAA
The DNA here is from genome assembly GCF_002014765.1 of Lwoffella lincolnii. Taxonomy (GTDB): domain Bacteria; phylum Pseudomonadota; class Gammaproteobacteria; order Pseudomonadales; family Moraxellaceae; genus Psychrobacter; species Psychrobacter lincolnii. The sequence continues at coordinate 41,177 of NZ_MUYT01000016.1, read as the reverse complement.
TAAATAATCTACTTTATCTGCCAGTTGTTGATAAAAGCCGTCTTTGGTCAATGAATCAAACATGGCAATCCCTGCTCGCATTGCCAATGGGTTGCCTGATAACGTGCCAGCTTGATAAACCCCACCCAGTGGGGCAACGCATTCCATGATTGCCCGCTTGCCACCAAATGCCCCCACAGGCAAACCTGCCCCAATGATTTTGCCAAAGCAGGTTAAGTCTGGGGTGATGCCAAAATGTGTTTGAGCCCCACCAAGTCCAACTCGAAAACCTGTCATCACTTCATCAAATATTAACACCACGCCATGCTCATCACACAGTTGACGTAAAGTATCATGAAAATCTTGACTGGGAATGACCATGTTCATGTTACCAGCGATGGGCTCAACAATCACACATGCCAGCTCACTGCCCTGCTCATTGGCAAACTTGTTAAAACAAGCGTGCAAAGCATCAATGTCATTGTAGGGCAGGGTGATGGTGTGTTTGGCAAAATCGCTTGGCACGCCTTTAGAAGTTGGTTCACCAATATCAAGCATGCCAGAGCCTGCTTTCACAAGCAGGCCATCACTGTGTCCATGATAACACCCTTCAAACTTGACGATTTTATCCCGTCCTGTATAACCACGAGCCAAACGAATGGCACTCATGGTGGCTTCTGTGCCTGAGTTGGTCATTCGTACTAACTCCACACTGGGGATAAGCTCACAAATTTTATCAGCAATGGTGGTCTCAAAAGGGGTTGGTGCGCCAAAGCTTAAACCATCTGCTGCTGCTTGTTGCACCGCTTCAATGATGGGTGGATAGGCATGACCTAAAATCATCGGCCCCCATGACCCCACATAATCAATATACGCATTATTTTCGGTATCAAAAAGCTTACTGCCCTTTGCTCGATGAATAAAAATGGGTGTGCCACCCACACCAGCAAAGGCTCTGACGGGTGAATTAACCCCACCAGGAATGTGTTTTTTGGCTTGTAAAAACAGTTGGTTATTTTTGGGGTTGTGATGGGTTTTCATGGTTTTCATGATGTGTCCTAATGTCATCGGTAAAAAAATCATCTAAAGAATGTCGTCTAAAAAATGAATGTCATAACCATTATTATACTCAAGATAATCCATGATACCCAAATTTGCTGCCACTAATTTGCTGCCACTGTAAAAACACCATTGACAAAAAAGACCATTGACGCAACTGGTCAATGGTCAATAAAAGCGATTACTTTACCAACAAAAAAGGGTTTACTAAAAAAAGTGGGTTGGTTTTGCTTTTTGTTATTTTGCTTAAGGGGTTATTGTGTCTCTGGAGCCGCTTGGGCAGTTGCTGTGTCAGCCTGTGGTTGCTCACCCCAAATGGCAGGGTATTTGTAACCGGGGAAAGTGCTGTGAGCATATTGCTTAAAGCTGTCTGAGTTGTAGGCATTAGTCACGTCTTGTACCCATTTGGCATCTTTGTCTGCTGTTTTCACTGCTGACCAGTTAACATAAGCAAAGCTTTTTTCTTGATATAAGGCATCGGTCAATTTAATGCCAGCGTCGGTGGCATAGTTACCGTTAATGACTGCAAAATCAACTTCTTCACGAGCTCTTGGCAGCTGAGCTGCTTCCAACTCAACGATGTCAATATTCATCGGATTGCTGGCGATGTCAGCTTTTGAGGCAGTGAGTGGGTCAATGCCATCTTTTAGAGTAATCCAACCCAAATCATTCATCATCACCAACGCACGAGCGAAGTTACTTGGGTCATTAGGAGCAGAGACTTTCATACCGTCAAAAGCGTCGGTTAAGGCAGTTTTTTTGCCAGAATAGATGCCAAGCGGTGCGGTTGGGACTTGGAAGATTTCCACCAAATCCAGATTGTTTTCTTTTTTAAAGGTGTCTAAGTATGGCTTATGTTGAAAGACGTTGATGTCCAAGTCGCCTTCTGCCAATGCCAAGTTAGGACGCACATAGTCGGTAAAGGTTACAAGCTTGACTTCATAACCTTGAGATTCTAAGTCAGCTTGGACTTGATTACGCACCATGTCGGCAAAATCCCCTTCGGTTGTGCCAATCACAATGGTGGATTTGTCTTTGGGGGCATCAGCAGAGGTGGTGGCATCGCTACTGGTTGTGCTGTCTGTGGCGGCGGTGTCTGTTGTGTCAGCACTGTTTGTGCCAGCGTTGTTTGTACCAGCGTTGTTGTTACAGCCAACAAGTACCAAACCAGACAAACCAGCAATGGCAGCCGCTGAACAGATGCGTTTATTGATGGAATAAAGGTCAAATGATGTCATATGAGTGTCCTGAATTAAATGGTTTAAAATTAAAATGATTAAACATGAACGAGGTAATATACCGCAATTAATGAGATATATCCGTGAAAAATATTTGGCTGATGTTGAATAAAATTCTTCATAAAAAAATGCTTCATAAGCCAGTTAGCGTTTGTCTAATTTACTTGCCAACCAATTACCAAATCCTTGAATGCCAATCACCATGACCGATAAGGCAATGACGATAAATACCATGACTTCGGTCTGATAACGATAATAACCATAGCGAATTGCTAAGTCACCCAAACCGCCACCACCAATCATACCTGCTGCTGCTGAATAGGACAACAGACTGATGCACAAAATGGTTATTGACAGCACCAATCCAGAACGAGCTTCGGTCAACAGCACCTTGATGATGGTCAAAGGGTTGGCTCCCATGGATTCAGTCGCTTCGATGATACCACGGGGAACTTCACGTAAATTTTGCTCCACCAAACGAGCAAAATAAAATGACCCTGCAATGGCAAGTACCAGTGACGCAGCAATCGGGCCGATGCTTGTGCCAATCAAAGTTTTGGTAAATGGACTCATGGCAATCATCAAAATCACAAACGGAAATGCCCGCATAAAGTTGGTAAAACCACCCAACACAGCATATAATGGCTTATTTTGCAACAGTTGACGATCACTGCTCAAAAACAAAAACACCCCAAATACGCCACCAATTAAAATCGCAACGGTGGTAGAAATGCCCAACATGATAAAAGTGTCAATGGTTGCTCGCCAAATCTCTGGCTTTAGTGTCCAAAGTTTATTAACCGCTTCATTTAAATCCATGGCAGCCATGTCAATCCTCCTGCACCAGACTTTGACCCACTGGGGTGGTGGCATGAATTTCGCCATCACGAATGTCAGCAACTTCTAATAGATGCCCTTTATCTAACAATGCTGTTCGATGACAGAGTCGACGCAACACGCTCATTTCATGGGTAACAATGACAATGGTTACACCCAGCTGTTCGTTAATGTCTTTAAGTACCGCAAGCAAACTGCGTGTGGTGGCAGGGTCTAAAGCACTGGTTGGCTCATCAGCAAGCAAGACTTTGGGGTTTGGGGCAATGGCACGAGCAATGCCAACCCGCTGTTTTTGTCCACCTGACAGTTGGGCAGGGTAATGGCTCGCCCTGTCGCTAAGCTCAACGATATCAAGGCATTGCATGATACGCTGATGACGTTGTGCTTTTGGATAGCTTGAAACTTGTAAATTAAAAGCAACGTTGTCATAGACGGTGCGATTTGCCATTAGGTTAAACTGTTGAAATATCATACCAATATGATGACGGGCTTTGCGTAGTTGATTGGCGGACAGATTGGTCAATACTTGGCCATCAATGATGACGTTGCCAGAATCAGGCTTTTCCAGTAGATTCATCAGTCGCAATAGGGTGGATTTGCCAGCTCCTGAGTAACCCATTAAACCAAAAATCTCTCCTTGCTTAATGTGTAATGACAGTGGTTCAACCGCTGTGAACCAATGCGATTTGCCATCTTTTTGACTTTGGAATTTTTTACTGACTTGTTCTAAAACTATCATGATATGGGCAACTGACTTGGGTTGACTGATGGGTAATAAAAAATGGCTAAAAAATGGGCAAAAAGTGGGTGAAAACTGGGTGGTTAAAAAGACGATGTAATATATCATAGCTGGCATATGCCTGCATCTGTTTAACAGATAAAAGCTTATGAAGATTTTGCATAATCAGCATAAATAATTTGCATTAATGAGTTGCATGTCCACATCAAAGTGCGTCGTGCATCAAGTTGCGATTTATTTAGATTTGATTGGCAGTACCACCAAAAAGCGGGTATGTCCTTGCCAAGTGTCGGTAATGATATGACCTCGATGAGCTTCAACAATTTGTGCCACCAAAGACAGTCCTAGCCCAGAGCCTTTTTTTTCTTGTTTTAGACGGACAAAGGGACTAAAGATGTCTTCACGTTTGTCGATTGGCACGCCTAAACCTTGGTCGATGACTGCCAACACAGCATGGCGATAGACGACAGTGGGTAGGGGCTTTTGTCGCATTTTTGCCAAAGTTTCTTGGGCTTTTTGAGCCGTATCACTCATGGCGATACGGGCGGATTTTTTATGGTTTTTGTTTGGGTGTGCTTTTGGGGAATGCTTATCATGTTCCTTATCAAGAGTATGGTGGTTGTTAAGATTGTGTGGGCTGTCAAGATGATTAAGATTGTCGTATTGGTTTGAATGTTGAGTTGTCAGAACGGGGTGGTTGATATTGGTGTGAGCCAAATCGGTATGAATGACATCGACATCAGTGTCTTGTTTATCAGCCCCTAATGTATCAACAGTCAATGTATCAACAGCCAAGCGAGTGGGGATAAACTCAACTTGTTGCATGTTTTCCACGCCATACACATACACTTGCACAGGCGGTATGCCATGTATCATGGCATTATTCAGTAGATTGCGTATTAGGTGAGTCAGTAGTTGTGGTTGTCCGTCAATGATGATTGATTCACCATAAAGATGAGATTTAGGGTAGTGTTGTGATTCTTGTTGTACAAGGGTGTATAGGTCTAATCGTTCAACCTGTTGTAAGGCATGCCCTGCATCTAGACGGCTGACCAATAAAATACTTTCAACCAATTGATTTAAACCAGACAAGTCTCGGTTAATGGCAGCAGCTCGCTTATCAAATTTAAGCTTTTTATCTTCGCTTAGCTCTTGTGCCAGCATGTCCATCATCTCAACTTGTAGGCGGATACGAGTGATGGGCGTACGAAGTTCATGTGAGGCATGTGCCAATAACAAATTATTGGCAGCGACCAGCTTTTCAATTTTTTGTGCTGCTTGGTTAAAGCCCCTTGCCAAGCTTGCGATTTCATCATCGCCATGCACACCAACCCGAGCAGTGAAGTCTCCTTCACCAAGCTGGGCAAGTTGATGATTTAATTGATTGATTCGCCACGTCATCGAACGAGCAATCCACCATAATACCCCAGCCATCAGCATCAATAACAACAATGTGCCTGTGAATAAGTTAAGCACCGCTGATAACGTTGAGCGATGCGGTTGATGTCTGGGTTCATATAGGACGGTATGGCCTGTGCTACTGGTAATTTGTGCTTGGATAGGGGACACTGTCCCAAACAAAATGGGAAAGTTACTCATCAGCCAAGAAGGTTCTTCTGGCAGTTTGGCAGGCAAATCGGCGTTATCAGTCTTAAACACCAAATAACCATCAACAGAATACAAGCCAATTTTGGCATCAAGTGAATCATCGAAGATTTCAAAAGTTTTTTTGACCACTGCCAGCATGATTTGAGCTTTGATGGGGCTGTCAGACGCTTGAGCTTTTTGCAAAAAAGGCTCAACTTGGTTCACTAACTGACTGGCGACCGCTCGAGTTCTTAAACTGGCAGAATTATTTTGTACCGACTGGTTTAACAACAACATGGCAATGGCAAATAATATCAGTGCCACAAGGACACTGACAAATAATTTGGCAAATACCGAACGAAATTGAAACCAACGCATTTAAAACCATTTACCCATACTAACTACCCATACAAATACTAACTACCCATACAAAACAACTGTCCATACAAATTAAGACCATACAACTTAAAATACATCGAATTAAAATACATCGAAATTAAACATGCCCTAAATTTGATCAGTGGCAAACTGATAACCCACACCACGCACGGTGATGATGCGTTTGGGTTGGCGTGGGTTGTCTTCAATCAACGCACGCAAGCGAGAAATATGCACATCAATGGCACGATCGATGTTGTCTGAGCTGTCATCATTGGGCATGGCTTGCCATAACTGCTCACGGCTTAGCACCTTGCCAGCATGAGTGGCAAAATAATGTAATAACTGAAATTGATGGGTGGTCAGACGTACTGATTGCTCATCAATGGTTACTTCATGGCTATCAGGAAAAATACTCAATCGCCCAAAAGTTAAGCTCTCTGATTGGTTGTCAGTGTTATTGGGTAATTCATGACGACGCAACACCGCACGAATACGAGCCAATAACTCTCTTGGTTCAAAAGGCTTAGAAATATAATCATCTGCTCCCATCTCTAACCCCAACACACGGTCAGTGGTGTCGCCTTTGGCGGTCAACATGATGATGGGAACTTTATTGATAAGATTGTTTTTGCTGTTGCGAATTTTTTGACAAACCTGCATGCCGTCCATATCAGGCAACATCAAGTCTAATACCAACAAATCAATGTCTTGCTCTTTGACATCTAATACCTCTAACCCTTCGGTGGCAGTGGCTTTGGCGGTAACATCATAGTAATTCATTGACAGATAATCACCGATAAGCTCAGACAAATCAGGGTCATCTTCAATCAATAAAATATGCTTGCTCATACTTGGTTATCCTAATCCTAATAAAGCGTAAAAAAACAAAAAGTAAAAATAAAAAAGTAAAATTGAATAAAACCATCAATAAAGGTTATGATGCCCAAACATGAAGCAACATCTCAACAACTAAAATGTTACCAAGACAGCTGTCTTTTTGCTGTGAGCGTTGGCTATTTTGCACAATGGTAAATTTATTTAAACACCTGTTGATGATGTTGCCTTTGTGCATGTTTGTGCATATCGCTGTTAGCAATATGAACGCTAAGGCATAAGCCTTGCCACTTTGCCTTCGGCACTTTTTGGCAAATTTGCCAAACATATTAACACTTCTGGCGGAATACCAGAAACCAGATATTGCTGAGTTTGAGCATCATATCGCACCACCATGATAGGCTGGCGAGTCAAGGTCAAATCTTGGTTGATGATCCACACATAAGCCTTGATTGGGGCAGCAACATGGGCATGGGGCTGTAAAAATGCGGACAAATCTGCACCCATCACCGCCGACTTTGCCACCAAAGTACCAACTTCAATCTGACCATAATCCACTTTACCTTGTACCCATAGCCCTTCTTTTAAATGGGGGCGTGACTTATCATCTTCAATGACAGTGATGGTTACTGCCAAACTTTTGTTGCTGATTGGGTCTATTTTAGCAATTTGCCCTGTCATTTTTATGGGCATGACCGTGTTTTGTGGTGAGAAATTGACCACCTGCCCAACCGAAATCTGTGAACGAGTGTATTCTGGCAATATGCTGATAAAATGAAACTCTCGAGTATCGCTAAAAGTGAGCAACGGTTGCCCTTGGTTTAATGGTGTGGACTTGTTAATATATGGCAAATAACTGTGCATCACTTGTCCTGTATAAGGGGCAAGCAGTTCGGACACCACCGCAGATGGGGTGATTTGTTTTAGGGCGGTTGCTTGAATCTCTGGTGTTTTTTGTGGGGGTGGATGACCCACCGCAAATGTTCGCCGTTCTGGCGGGGTGCTGTTGTCTTGCTCAAGAGCAAAGGTATCGCCATCAGAGATTTCGCCAGTGATATGATTGTCGCCATTGTCGCCAAAGACGTGAGCGTTCTCTGTGTTGTCATTATAATCATTTGCCCCATGATTATCTTCATGGGTTGTTTTATTGGTCATTTTGTCATCTGAGCTTTCATTGTCTGGGTCTGTTTGATTGGCATCAGATACGCTGTTATCGTTAACGCTGTTATTGCTAACATTGCCCCAATCATTATCATCAATGAGCGATTGAGGTAATGATTGGGGCAATGGTGGGGGTGCGATTGATGGCTGTTTGATGATTTGATAGCTCAGTAGCACATCGCCCTTTTTTACCCATTGGTTAGGTTTTACAAACACTTCTTTGATTTGCCAGTTGGCTTCTGCTTTTAAGAGATGTTGAGTTTTGGGCAACAGACGACCATATAGCGTCAAATGGGGTTGATAACGTTCAGGCTTGAAGTTTTGAATATGCTCATCAGCCAGCGTGACCCGAGTTGGGGTAATCGTAACCACATGATGGTTGTTTTGGTTGCTATGATGGTTATGGTTATTTGCCTGCTGTCTATTGGCTTGTCCATCATTGTCATGGTCGTTGATTGCCAAATGATTAAGGTGAGGTGCTTGCTCACAAGCACTCAAACCCATTAACATCAAAATAACAAGAACCTGCCAACATTTTGCTGGCTGAGTTAAATAAAGGCGATTAAAAAAAGACTGTTTGAGCATAGAAAATGATAAAATAACCAGCACAACCACCAAACTGAGCAAAAGCCAAACGTAAGTAAAAAGCAATCAGATGGCTGTTATCTTAAAAACTGTCATCTTAAAAAATGTCTTTCTTATCATATCAAAATAAAATAGCAAGATAAGACACCAAGACAAGACACAAATATTGACAAATCGATAAAAATAAGTGGAAATTATCCCTTAATTATGCTAAAAATTGCACAGTACAGTATGTCAGCTGATGTTAAGTGGTTGTTAACCAACAGTGGATTCGACAGTCAGCTTAGACGTTATTATATGACGTAGATGTTATATAAGACGCCATGATAAGCGCCATGTGTCATATATCATAGGCAAATGCTTGCATTTTATCGACAGTAAGATACTATTTTATTTGGTTGATTTATACAACTCCTTTATTTAAACAATAGGACAACACAATGGATAATAATTTTGAAGGGTTAAAAGTCATGATTATTGATGACTCAAAAACCATTCGCCGTACCGCAGAGACTTTATTACAAAAGGCAGGTTGTGATGTGGTAACAGCAGTCGATGGGTTCGATGCCTTATCAAAAATCGTTGACAATAACCCAGACATCATTTTTATAGACATTATGATGCCACGCCTAGACGGTTATCAGACCTGTGCCTTAATCAAAAATAACCCAGAATATGCCAACAAGCCAGTCATCATGCTGTCTTCAAAAGATGGTTTGTTTGATAAAGCCCGTGGACGCATTGTCGGTTCTGATGAATACCTAACCAAGCCATTTAGTAAAGATGAGTTGTTTGGGGCGATTGAACGTTATCGTTAATCACGACACAGATAACGATACAGATATAGGAGAAAGGCATGACTACCGTGCTCGTTATTGACGATTCACCGTCTGAGTTGGCAAAGTTTCGTGAGCTACTGAGCAAGAATAACTACACCATGTTGGAAGCCACCAATGGCGAAGATGGGGTAAAAATGGCACAGGAGCAACTGCCTGATGTCATTTTAATGGACGTGGTGATGCCAGAGATGAATGGCTTTCAAGCCACCCGAAAAATCACCAAAAACTCAGCCACCGCTCATATCCCAGTCATCATTGTCAGCACAAAAAATCAAGAAACCGATCGGGTTTGGGGTAAACGCCAAGGAGCAAAAGAATATCTGACCAAGCCGGTGGAAGAAGCCGAGCTTTTACGCATCATTCGCACGGTAGTGAGGTAAAACAGCGTGGCTGCTAAAGGGTTTATTGAGCTTCTTAGGCTGGCAGATTTGGCAGAAGCCAGAAAGTCAGGTCGTCATAACATTCAAAAATCACAGTGGACAGGCATTGTCTTTGAGATGGCAGGTGAGCGTTTTGTTGCTCCGATGGGAGAAATTAACGAAGTGCTGTCATTTCCAGAGTACACCAGTGTGCCACTTGTCAAGCCGTGGTTGCTTGGGGTGGCAAATGTGCGGGGGCGATTGCTTCCTTTAACCGACATGGTTGCATTTTTGGGGCAAGATAATAAAGTTCGTCTCAATCAAAAAAAAGTGCTGGTTGTTGACCAAGAGCCTTATTACTTAGGGTTGGTGGTTGATCGAGTGATGGGCATTCAGTCATTTGTTGAAAGTCAGTACCGAGCAGAAGCCTTACCCATTGATTCACCATTTGCCAAATTTAATCATGGCAAGTTTTATAAAGATGAACAAGATTGGTTGATATTCATGCCAAGCTTGCTGGTGCAAGATAATCGCTTTATGGATGCCGTGGCGGTGAATTAAGTCAGTGAATTAAATGACTTACGATTTTATCCAGTGTTGCCGTAAAACCACCCACTTCAGGGGGTGGATACAAGGCAACTTAAGTAGTTATGCTTACGCATCGACCGCTGTTTAGTGTGGCGTCCTTTTTAACAGTAAAAAAGGCAAACTAGCCAAAAGCGTATATGACGCAGGTTGGTTTGAACTCAAACGACAACTGGAATACAAATGCAAGCATGCAGGTTGTCGTTTTGAAATCGTGAATGAGAAATACACTACCCAAACCTGTTCGCACTGTGGCGATATGTCCAGTAGTCCGAAAGGTAGAGCAGGTCTTGGAATAAGAGAATGGACTTGTGCAAAGTGTGGCACATGGCATGATTCAGATTTAATGCCAGTAAGAACATTCTTGCGGTGGGGCTTCACCGTCTTGCAGAAGGAATCCCCGAACGATAGGGAGGGGAGGAAGTCAAGACACATTCTATGACACCACATTCTATGACACATTGTTTTAGCGTTGTTTTAACGTTGTTTTATGACAAATTGATGACAAGCCAGTCAATTTATGACAAGTGAATTAGTGAATTTATGATAAGCCAATCATTTCGATTGTTTTGTGCAATCCAATATTAAAACATCATCACATCAAATTATGATGCCAAACCACATCATTAGGTATTGAGGACAATCACCATGAGTAATGCAGTAGCTCCCACTGACACAGGCATAAAAAAAACGTCTGGCAATAAATGGAGTGCGATTTTATGGATATTTGCCGTCGTTGCGGTCATTAGTATTTTATTGGTGTTGTATGCCATTTATGCCGATATGGGAACGAACATGGCAATGGGATTTGGTGTGGCAACCGCCATTGGGGTGTTGGGCACAGCATTTAGTGCCAATAAAGCCATCGGTGGACGACAGGTCATAGAAAGGCTACAGCTGGAGCGTGAAACACTGCGTCAACGCCAAGAGATTGAGGTGGAATCTGAGCGGGCACGCAAAATTCAAGAAGAAAATGAACGCAACCAGATGGCAATTTTGCGTCTGCTTGATGAATTGGGTGACTTAGCGGAAGGTGATTTGACCGTTAATGCCACGGTATCAGAAGACTTCACAGGGGCGATTGCTGACTCAGTGAACTTTGCGATTGATCAACTTAGACAGTTGGTATTGGCAATTAACAGCACTGCTGATAAAGTTGCTCAATCATCAGAACAGACTCAGATGACAGCGGTGGAGCTTGCTGAAGCATCTGAACATCAAGCTCAAGAAATTGCTGGTGTGTCTGCTGCCATTAATGAGATGGCGGTGTCGATTGATCAAGTGTCTAACAACGCCACTGAATCAGCATCGGTTGCCCAGCGTTCGGTTGCCATTGCCCAAAATGGTGCAGACACCGTACAACGCTCGATTGAAGGCATGAACACCATTCGTGACCAAATTCAAGAGACTTCTAAACGCATCAAACGTTTGGGTGAATCATCACAAGAGATTGGTGATATTGTCAGCTTGATTAACGACATTGCTGAGCAAACCAACATCTTGGCGTTAAATGCCGCCATTCAAGCATCGATGGCAGGGGAAGCAGGTCGAGGTTTTGCGGTGGTTGCAGATGAGGTTCAGCGATTGGCAGAGCGTTCAGCTAACGCCACCAAACAGATTGAAACTTTGGTTAAAACCATTCAGGCAGATACCAATGAAGCGGTTATGTCAATGGAGGTTACCACCACCGAGGTGGTGCGTGGGGCAAACTTAGCCAAAGATGCAGGTGAAGCACTCGAAGAGGTGCAGACCGTATCTAACAACTTAGCAGACTTAATTCAAAACATCTCAAACGCTGCCCAACAGCAGGCATCATCGGCAGGCCATATCTCCAGCACCATGAATGTCATTCAAGACATCACCGCCCAGACTTCGTCAGGTACGTTGGCAACCGCTCGTTCTGTTGGTCAATTAAATGAGATGGCGGCAGCCTTGCAAGAATCAGTATCTGGCTTTAAGTTATCTGAAGATGATGTTTTTACCGCTGATGTTGATTTATAAGTTTTGATGGGGTTGTCAGCTGCTTATTAAAAGCCAAAGTTATTAAAAGCCAAAGTAGCCTTCTGTTATTGACTATTGACTGTTATTGTTGCCGACCTATTAAGGCATGATTTGCCAAACTGTAAATACTTAAATAAACCGCAAGAAACATAAACCGCAAGAAATTTGGCTGACATAACTCAAAACGTCAGTATGATGGATTGATGGATATCAGGTGAACATGAAACGTGGACTTATCAATCCTAAGCAGTGGCTGGTATACATTGAGCAACAAATTGGCTTTATATTACCAACTTCTCAACAGCTTTGGTTGACTCATGCGATTGAGCAGTTTGCCAAGCAATCAGCGATAAGCACAGAAACACTTTGGCAGTCCTTGCCAAATGACAAAGGCTTACAACAACGCTTTATTGACCATGTGGTGATTGCTCAGACCCATTTTTTTCGTCATAAGCCTTCCATTGAGTTTGTGACGCAAGTGGTTGGCGGTCGGTTGTCTTATATTCTTACTCATTCTGAACTGTCTGATTTGAGACCATCACCAAGCACGATGCCAACCATAACAACACCAACCATAACGCCCACGTCTTCTAATCGCATATTCTCTAATACTTCAAATGCAACAACGGACGCAGTTAAGGTGTGGTGTGCAGGTTGTTCAACAGGTCAAGAAGTGTGGTCGCTGGCAATGGCGATACACAATCAGGTGTCAAAGCTGACGGATAATACTGAGAATTGGTTAGCCAATTTGAGTATACTGGGTACAGATGTCAGTCTTTCGGCGATTGAGCAGGCAAGGCAAGCACGATATCCCAAGCGTCAGCTGATAGAAATACCCAAGCAATACCATTGCCATGTTCATCATAATGATGCTAAGCAGGGTGAAGATGGTCAGGATAAAGACAACGGTAAAAGCAGCCATAAAGTAAATAAAGCAGATACAGAGCAGTTTTGGCAAGTCTCCAGTCATTTATTTGCAATGGTGAACTTCGTTCAGAGTAATTTATTTTTGCCAGCAAAGACTGCCCAAGCAGACATGTATGATGTGATTTTTTGTCAAAATTTGCTGATTTATTTTCGAGAATTTGACCAAAGGGACTTGTTGGCTCGGTTTGTCAAGCACTGCCGTGTGGGTGGCTATTTGTTGTTGGCCCCCGGTGAAGCCATGTCATGGCAACACCCTTTAATGAAACGAGTGAAAAGGACAGACATCAACGCTTGGCAAAAAGTGGCCAACACAAATGCGTCTTGAGCAAATGTGTGTCTATTTGTATGGGTGATAACAACAGATGATAAAGAAAGACAAAAAATATCATTTTTTAAAAAGTTGCATGATTTTTGCAGATTTTTTTAATGCTTGTGCTAAATTAGAGACATGCCCTAATCGATATGCCTTAATAAATAAAAGCCATATTGACATCATTGTATGAATATGAGCGTTTGATGAATTCAGATGGCACGATTCAGACAATCTTATTAAGCTAATTTTATTAAGATAACATTAAATAAAGCGACAAGAAAGCCAAAAGCCACTAGGAGCTAATATGACCATTACAAATTCAAATCTATTGTCTTTAGACTGGCTATTGCCAGTATTAAATGCCGAATTGGCATCTATTCAGACATCGGTTGCGAATGGTGAAAAAGACAATGGAAAGCTTGCTCCAGAATCATGGCAACAGATTGCCAAGCAATATTGGCAATTATATGGGGCATTATCGGTGGCGAATTTGCCTCAATTTGCTCATGTCGCATCGGTGTTGTCAGCAACCAGCCGATATTTGTCTCAAGATGATGTGGCAGATGAATCGATGATACTGCTGGTGCAGTTGTTAAAAGTTACCCACTCAAGTTTGCATCATCAGCTTAAGCAACGCATCACGGTGGGGACTTACCAGCCATCGTTACTTGCCCAAAGTTGTGAGTATTTATATGAACGACTGCCCGAGCAGTTTCAGCAGTTGGTGCCGTTTGCCCATGACGAGCGTGAATCAACTCACCCTCATCAGCCAGATGCCCAAGTTGATGATGCAATGGGTGTCATGAGCGAAGATGATGCCAGTGATGCCAACCATCAGCAAGATTTGTTGTCTTTCATTCATTTACCAGAAAATTATCAATTAATTCAATTGAATGAAACACAGCAACAACAGCTACATTTGGCATGGCGGCATCAGCTCAATGCGTTATTGAAAGCCAATAGCAATGACAGCCAAGCCCTTAAACAACTGGATAAATTTAGTCACTATTTGTGGCGGTCAGCTCAGCTTATCAGCCTTGCCAAAGCTTGGTATTTGGGGCAAGTGTGGTTTAATGATTTGGCACACAATTCGTTGCCCAAGCCACGGCAATATGTTCATGTGTTGTCGCAGTTTGATGGTTTGGTTGAAGAGACACTCACGTTAACAGAGCAGATGCCAGCTGACGTTCAGCTTAAAGTCAATAAGCTGTTGGCACAACTGTTCATTCAGCTAAATATTTTGCCCCATAAATCTGAACAAACCGACAAATTAATTAATGGTTTGCAAGGGGTGATGACAGATGAACAACAGCTGTTTAAGGACATTTTACAGCGTTTAGAGTCGTTGATTTTTTCGTTAGATGCCCCTGAGACTGTGCTAACAGAGATGCAAAGCATTAAAAAACAGCTCAGCCATCGTGGTTGGATACTGTATGTCAATTATATTGACCAAGTGTTACAAGACTTGCAAATGGTTACTGCTGAACCTGACATGCTGGGCAATTTGCAATGGCAAATTGAGCGACAAATGCAAGAGCTTTATGGGGCAATCTTTAATACCCAACAAACCATTGAAGAAAAAATCGGTGAAAGTGCTTACAGTAGCCCTTATCATCATGACCATCAAGCGATGCACGGGCAAAGCCTGTCATCTGAGAATGTGGACGAACGCCAAGCCTTACGACAAGTACGCATTGACATTGAGACGGTTAAAAAAGACTTTAAATCTTACTTGCGTCATCAAGACAGCCGTGAGCTGCCAAAAGCTGAGCAATTAACAGACATTGAACAAAATTTAAGTGCGTTGGCACTCAATGACGTATCCGCCACAGTCAATCAGTTGGGGCAGTTGTTTGAAGCGTTACGTCAAAGTAATCTACAACAGCTGGATTGGCAGTTGCGTGATGCGGTTGCCGAAAGCATCGCTGAATTTGAGCTGTTTTTGGATTATTTGGCGGGGCAGATTTTTGATGATGTGCGGTTACAAAAAACAGAACAAAAAATTCAACGGTCTTTGGCATTGTTACAACAACAATTGGCAGAGCCTAATAACATTCATGTTGAAAATCCAGACAAAATCGCCCAACCTGCACAAGTACGCTATGATGACAGTGGTGAAATCCAATCAGACGGTGTGAATCAACCCACAGATGGCGTTAATATGAGCGTTGATGCTGGCAATGATGCTAATGACGCTGATTCTGGTGCGAATGCTGATGATGATAATGTCAATCTGACAGATGACGATGTGTTTATGAGTGAGCCTGTTTTGTCCTCTGATGACGCTGGCGTTTCTGCATCAGGTTGGCAGCTGACGGCTGAATTTATCAAAGCTCAAGACACGCTTAAGCCAGATGACTTTGACATGGACGAAGAGTTTAGAGAAATCTTTGTTGAAGAAGCAGGCGAAGTGCTAGAGAGTATGGAAGAGCTGTTACCTCGTTGGCAACAAGACCCCACAGATTTAGAGACGTTAAAAGAGATTCGCCGTGGTTTTCATACCTTAAAAGGCTCTGGACGCATGGTGGGGGCTTACAATGTTGGGGAGATGGCATGGGGTGTTGAGAACATGCTCAATCTGGTATTGGATAAAACCTTGCCTGTGAGCAATGAATTGGTTGAATTCATGGCTGAAACTCAAGCACAATTACCAATTTTGGTTGAGAATTTTGCTCAAAGTCAACCGCCATCCATCGACCCTGCGGTGACGGTTGTTAAAGCTCACAATCTCTTAGCACAACAGCCCATCAACACAGGATTGGTCAGACAAGGGACAGTCAGACAAGAGACAACAAAAGACGTTCAAACTGAGCCAAGCACACAACAGCCAGTTGATGTGATTGATGATGCTGATGCGATTCATGATACCGATGTGCCAGTCATGGCTGACGTGAGCAGCGGTACAATCAATGGCGAAAATCAGCCTAACGCTGGCTTACCTGCGGTGATTGAAGCGTTTTTAACCAACATGAATCTGCCTGCTGATGACGATGGCACCGATGCTGACATCAAAGACATTTTCATTGAAGAAGCTTATGAGGTATTAGACACCATTGTCCCTGAATTTGAATCATGGGCGGCAGACACAAGTAACCTAAAAGCATTGACAGAAGTCAGACGAGGATTCCATACCTTAAAAGGTTCTGGACGCATGGTGGGGGCAAACCACTCAGGCGAGTTGGCGTGGCATGTTGAAAACATGCTCAACCGAGTGTTGGACCACAGCATCGCCCCAGACCGTGGCATGATACAGCTGATCAGTGATGTGCTCAATCATTATCCAGTCATCATCAAAGCTTTTGAACAAGGTGATGACAGCTACCCTAAACAAATGTCATTATGGGCAGCCACCGCCCATGCCTATAGCAAAAAACATGGCGAAGAATTTGATTATCTTGCCATCAGCGATAAACAGCATCATTCAGACACAAAACAAGAAGAGGCAGACACAGGACATCAAGACTCAATTGTCCAAGATGCTGTTATCCAAAATACTGTTATTCAAGACACAGCCGTCCAAGACACAGCAACCCAAGATGAGCTTGTTCATACTCAAGTTAATCAAGCTAATCAAGTTAATAAAAATCACCAAGATGGTTTAGATGGCTCACAAGTCCTGTCTGCAATTCATGACATTAATCAGCAGTTTTCTGCTGATACCGTCAATGCTCAATGGTCAGCAATGGGTAATGAGCAACGCATTTTTAATGATATTTTTGTTGAAGAAGCCAGCGAACATCTGCAAATGATCAAGCAGTTTATTGATAAGCATCAGCAGCATGACAATCAACCCATTGATATCACTGATGAATTGGTCAGAGCATTCCATACATTGCGTGGTGCATCAGGATCGCAAGCTCTGCTTGAGATTAGTGACGTGAGCGGTGTGATTGAGCAGACTTTGGCTCAATTACAGCAACAAGAAGAAAGTCTAAATTCAGGGCATTTATCCGCACTTAAGCAATCTGTGAAGCTCATCGAATCGTACCTAACTGCCTATCAACAACAAGCCAACACCGCCAATGCGACCGTCGCAACTGAGCAAACCAAACTTGAGCCAAACAAACTTGAGCAAAATAAGCAAGACTCTGCTGAAGTCGCTAAGACCGCAATGACAGAAAAAAGCAGTCATGAAAAACATCGTGATGACGTTGAAGCACTGCAAGACATGTTAAACGATTCAAAACCAGCGACTGATGATAAGCCAGCCCTACAAGTCCATAAATTATTGGCTGCTAACATTGATGAATTGCTTGATGCTGAATGGGAGCTTGAGCAGTTTTTACTATCAGAAGACAGTCAGCGTGCTAAAGAGTATGCCCAAATGCAGCTTAAGCACATTGACACGCTCAGTAAATTGACTGAATCGAGTAAAAAATTTCAACGCATTCTATCTGTGCTGGCAAGCTTATATAACAGTTTGGCTCACAAATTGTCTCACCAGCCTGACACGGCAGTACAAAATGATATGATTGGTGATTTGCTGGTTTGTCATCGTCAGTTGACCGATTTGTTTGATGCGTTGGCAGGTGGCATGACCCAAAAAGTGGACGAGCCAGTCTTAGCCAAAATTGAGCAAAAACTGGCACAGCAAAATGATGACAGCGATAATGATGACATCGAAGACAAAAAAACCGTCACTAACGACAAAATCGAATCTGACATCAGCCAAACCAATGCACGCACAGATAACGCACCATTACACATCGAGACCATAAACACTGACCCTGAATTGCTAGAGATTTTTTTAGAAGAAGCTCAAGAGCTTGATAACAGCATCGTAGAGACTTTTGCCACATGGCGACAGTCGCCAGAAGATTTGGAGGCATTAAAATCTTTGCAACGCCATTTGCACACCATCAAAGGTGGGGCAAGAATGGCAGGCATCAGCAGTATTGGTGATTTGACCCACGAAATGGAGACGATATACGAAGCCTTTGTCAACCATAACAAAACGCCAAGTTCTGCTTGGCTGACGGTCATGCAATCTGCCCAAGACATGCTGTCAATGTTGATTGATAGGGTAAAAACGCAAGGGCATTCATTCTTTGTGCCCAGTGTGATTGAACAGTTGCACCAATTTGCTGAGTCAGAACAGCTGCCAGACAACACGCAATTACAACTGCCTCAACTGGACGAAGAACCAGCGGGTACTCAAGAAGCAGCAACAGATACCCAAAAAACTGACACAACCACCACTCAAACAACTGCTGATGTAGATGAATTATTGCTTGGTGAGACAACTTATCAGACTTTACTTGAGCAATCGTGGACAGAACAAAAACCAGACTCAGATATCTTGAACGTCTTTTTAGAAGAAGCTGAAGATTTGGTGGAAAGTAGTGGTGAACGTCTACAGGCATTTCGTAACAACACCAGTGATGTGACTATTTTGCAAGAGTTACAACGTCAGCTACACACCATCAAAGGTGGGGCTAGAATGATTGGGGCTAACGGCATTGCTGACTTGGCACATAATATGGAGACGGTCTATGAATCATTGGCTGACCGTCGTCGTCCTGCCACTCGTATGGTGTTGCAGTTGTTGGCACTGTGCCATGATTGGATTGCCCAAGCGGTGATCGTATTAAAGCACAACCTTAACCCACCCAAACCAACCCAATACATCATTGCACTGGAGAAATTTTATCAACAACCTGATAGTTTGGCTGAAGTGCCTAAGCAAAGTTTGCAAAGTTACTTAGATGCCATTGCTGAACATGAACAGCGGATAAAAGATTTGTATGAGGTGACGCATGACATCAGTGATATGCCTGCATCATCGGGTAACTTTGCTCAAGTAACTGACACCACCATGACTGCCAATGAAATGATACGGGTGTCGGCATCGTTGATGGAGCGTATGATTAACTTATCAGGAGAGTCTGCCATCAACCGAGCCCGTATTGACATGGGCATCAGCAGTTTAAGTAACAGCATCGAAGAGATGGGCACAACCGTCCAGCGTTTGGCAGACCAGCTAAGACGCATGGACATTGAGCTAGAAGAGCAAATTTTGGCTCAAATAGATGATGAAACATTGATGAGTAATGAAGGTTTTGACCCCTTAGAGATGGATCAATATTCTTCATTAAACCAGTTGTCAAAATCGCTGTCAGAGTCAGCATCGGATTTATTGGACATTAAGACCACGCTGCTTGAGAAAACTCGTGATGCAGAAAGCCTGCTTTTACAACTGTCTCGCACCCAAGCAGAGCTACAAGATGGACTGATGAATTCACGTATGTTGCCTTTTTCTCGTCTATCACCTCGTTTAAATCGGATTGTCAGACAGACCGCCAATGAGTTGGGTAAACATGTGGAGCTGACCATCATTGGGGCAGATGACGAGATGGACCGAACCATTTTAGAACGCATCACGTCGCCTTTAGAACACATGCTCAGAAATGCGGTTGACCATGGTATTGAGCCACCACAACAGCGACTGGCTCAAGGCAAAGACCGCACAGGGCATATCACTTTAGAGGTCTTACGTGAAGGTGGCGAGGTGGTTATTCACTTGACTGATGATGGCAACGGCATCAACGTCAAACGGGTAAAAGATAAGGCAATCGCCCAAGGACTGATAGACCCTAATGACACCAGTTTGACTGATTTAGACATCATGCAGTACATCTTTAACGCTGGCTTGTCTACCTCAAGCTCAGTCACGCAAATCTCTGGTCGTGGTGTGGGCATGGACGTGGTACAAAGCGAAATCCGTCAGCTGAGTGGTACGGTATCGGTTGATTCTGAGCAGGGCAAAGGTTCTCGCTTTACCATGCGTGTGCCTCTGACTGTGGCGGTGTCTGATGCACTGGTGGTGCGTGTGGCAGACAGGCATTATGCCGTGCCACTTGTACAGATTGAGCGGGTGGTGCAAGTAAGCCCAGATGAGTTGTATCAATTTTATCAGTCTGATGAACACACCATGACCATTGGTAATCAATCCTATCGCTTGCGTTATCTGAATGAAATTTTAACTGGAGCGTTGATTAACGAGCTAGCGATGAGTGGGCACACCACTTTACCTGTGTTGATTGTTAAAAATCAGACAGGACAATATTTGGCATTGCAAGTAGATGAAATTGTCGGCTCTCGTATCGAGGTGGTGGTCAAGCCATTGGGTAAACAATTGTCGCACATCTCTGGCATATCTGCTGCCACCATCATGGGTGATGGGTCAGTGATGCTCATCTTAGACTTGATGGCACTTATCCGTAATGCACCTGCACGTTCTGTGCTTGAACAGCATAACAAACCACAAAGCAGTGTGGCAAAACGCATTTTGGTGGTTGATGACTCGGTAACCGTGCGTAAAGTAACATCACGTTTCTTAGAGCGTGAAGGTTTTGAGACACAGGTTGCAAAAGATGGCGTAGATGCCATCGAGATTTTACAAGACATGACACCAGACTTGATATTGTTAGACATTGAGATGCCACGTATGGACGGTTTTGAGGTGGCAACCCAAATTCGCCATACTGACCGTTTAAAAGATATCCCCATCATTATGATTACGTCCCGCACAGGAGACAAACACCGCCAGCGTGCTTTGGACATTGGGGTTAATGACTATATGGGCAAACCATTCCAAGAAGCTCAGCTGTTACAAAAACTTGGTCAGTTACTAAACGTTGAGGTAAATCTGGAATGATGCCACGTAACCCAGAAGACATCAAAGTTGTGGCGGTTGCTGAATCTCAACAGCAACGTCTTGCCTTGAGTGATACCATCAAATCCATCGGATTGAATTTGGTTGAGTGTGTGTCTAGTCAGGCATTGGTACATCAAAAAATTCCCAATAACATCGATTTATGGCTTGTAGACAGCCAGTATGACGAAGGTCTAAGCCGCTTGATTGGGCAACATGCCAGTGATGCCATGTTGGTGGGCTTTAGTGAAGCACCTTATCTTAATGAAACTCAAATGTATCATCGTTGGCAACGCAAGCTAAAAAAAAGGCTTGCCAAGATACTTGACATGCCAGACATCTATGATACCAAACGCTATCAAATCAAGGACAATCATTGGGATTATGTGGTGGTGCTTGGTGCTTCTATGGGTGGGCCTGTGGCGATTAAGGCATTTTTGGATAATTTATCCCCTAATTTGCCCATTTGTATCCTGCTGGCTCATCACTTTAGTCCAGAGATGGTACAAACACTGCCTAGGGTATTGACTCGCCATAATGATTGGCGATGTCAACTTATCACCACCACTCAAAGCCTACAAGTCGGTAAGGTGTTGATTGCTCCCACTCATCAAATTATCATTTGCGATTCTAATGGGCGGGTTATTTTATCTCGTGAGCAATGGCAATGTGGTTATAACCCGTCTATCAATGATATTCTTAAAAATGCCAGTGATGTGTATGCTGACCAGCTGATTGGCATTATCTTTTCTGGCATGGGTGATGATGGTTGTAAATATATTGATGACATTAAAGCCAATAACAGCCAAATTTGGGTACAAGACCCCAATAGCAGTGCCAGCCCTAGCCAACCACAAGCCATGATAGACACAGGATATCCACAGTTTGTGGGAACACCCATTGAACTTGCTAAAAAGTTAAATGAATTTGTCCATGGTTAGTCCATTTAGGCATCATTGTGTTAACGGTCATGGTTTTAAACATCATGATGTTAAATAAACGCACGCCATAAGTCATTTGTCCTATTTATTGTATTTATTAGGGAGACATCAGATTGAAACAACAACTTAAGCACAACTTTGAAGCAGTCAGTTTGTTGACCACTCGTAACGGTCTACTCGATGTAACCATTGTGCCAGCGATTAACCAACCAGATTGGCTGATACCAACAGCGTTAATCTTAACCATCGAGAACTATGATGAACGCATTTGGACATATTTGTGGCAACAACAAGAAGTATCTGTGTACCATTTGATACCCAGAGACATTGTGCCTGAGAAGTTGATTATCTTAGAAGGTAACACAATGGTGCATCGTTTTGCTTTACAAATCAATGGTGAATTACAAACTCGTTCCATACGCATTTCAGATTTGTTAGATGCCGAGCTGCCACCATCTTTTGCTAAGATAGAAGAGGATAACAGTCGAGAGGACATACGTTCAGGGGTGAATGCTTTGTACCCTTATCAAGTTGGTAAGACTGCCAATACCGCCAATGATGAAGAACAAACGCAAGCCCCAGATGGTGAAAGCACAATGGCAACAACCTATTTGCCATTTGTGTTTCAACCAGTGAAATTTGAGCATGAAGATGCTGTTTATGTGATACCAAACTTAGACAGCATTGCGTATCGCCTAGTGGACTTAGATGGTTAATTTTTTTAATGGCGAAAGGAGCTGGAGCTGGCATGCGGTTTCACAACATGCAATCTGATAAGAAAAAGTGGGCAGTCAGCGTCAGATGGTTTCATTGGAGCAGTGTGGCATTGCTGTTTTTGGTGTGGTTAATGATTGCTCTGGCTGACAGTGATGTCCAAGGTTTTGCCTTTATGGATTGGCATAAAGCCTTGGGAGTGAGTTTATTATTTTGGATTTTAGCAAGACTGATGAATCGCATCATCAGCTCATCTGTTCCACCAATATCCATGCCAAAGTGGCAACATCATATCGCTGTTTTAACGCATTTGGCACTTTATGCCACTTTAATTGCCATGCCCATGGCAGGTATGTTGATGGTGATGTACTCTGGCAGAAGCATCAGCATGTTTGGTTTGTTTGAGATTGGGGGTTGGGTAACACCTGATCGCACCATGTCACGATTTTTTAACAATTTACATACCGATATTCTCTGGCCACTGCTTTTAATTTTTATGGGGTTACATGTGGCTGGGGCGTTGTATCATCAGTTTGTGCTAAAGGATAATAATATTTTGCAACGGATGCGTTGATTGAGATTGGTTGTTGTACTTAAGCTTTAAAAGCCACCTAACTGAAGTTAAATCATTGATATTAAACAACTCAAGCCATTTAATTGTGCATTTGTATGCCCCCATGATTATTATCATTTGGGGGCATCGCTTGATTGCCTAAAATGACGCTTTTATGCGACTGTTTAAAGGCAACGGTTGAAAAGCAACGGTTTAAAAGAATCAATCCAACGCCAGCGTGTCAAGGAACTTTTCAGCATCTAATGCCGCCATACAGCCTGTACCAGCAGAAGTGATGGCTTGGCGATACACATGATCTGCCACGTCTCCTGCGGCAAAAACGCCTTCAATGCTGGTGGCGGTGGCGTTACCAGTTAAGCCACTATTAACCACAATGTAGCCATCTTTCATCTGTAGTTGCTGAGTAAATAGGTCAGTATTGGGCTTATGACCGATGGCAACAAACATGCCCATGACATCTAGCTGTTTGCTTGAGCCATCTTGAGTGGATTCAATGACCACGCCGTTAACCCCCATGTCATCACCCAACACTTCTTTGACTTGGGCATTCCATTCTATGCGAATGTTGCCATTTTTGACTTTGTCAAACAGCTTGTCTTGTAGGATTTTTTCTGAACGCAGGCCATCACGGCGATGAATGAGCACCACTTCGCTGGCGATGTTAGACAGATATAGGGCTTCTTCAACAGCGGTGTTGCCACCACCAATAACCGCCACTTTTTGGTCTTTATAAAAAAAGCCATCACAAGTGGCACAGGCAGACACGCCCAGACCTTTGAATTTTTCTTCAGATTCAAGCCCTAAGTATTGGGCGGACGCTCCTGTGGCGATGATAAGGGCATCGCAAGTGTAACGGGCATTATCACCAATCAGCTCAAAAGGTCTTTGTTGCAGATTGGCGGTGTGAATGTGGTCATAAATCAAAGTTGTGCCGAAGCGTTCGGCATGGGCTTGCATACGCACCATCAAATCAGGACCAGTTAAGCCATGAGCGTCGCCTGGCCAATTATCCACTTCTGTGGTGGTGGTTAGCTGTCCGCCAACTTGTAACCCTGTGATGATGACAGGGTTTAGGTTGGCACGGGCAGCATAAACAGCGGCTGAGTAACCAGCAGGTCCTGAACCTAAAATAATGAGTTTGTGGTGTTGGGCGGTGGTGGTCATAAATGTTCCTTAAAACGGTCATGATAAAAAGACAGGAAAAATGGCAGTATAAACTGGGTGATAACATAAGGGCTTATGCAAATAATAACAAGGGGATTGAGTTAAATTCTATGATTGATTTTATGAAAGATGGGTTTACTTGGTTCTGTGCCAACCCATACCAACCCAAGTAAACACAGTAAAAAAATAACCAACAGTGTCGCAAGATAATGAGCCACATCAGCAAGTGGTACGCCCATTTGGTTGAGCATGACTGACGCATTCATGGCTGATGTGCTGGGGAATACCCAACGCAGATACAATAGTGGTTCAGGCAACATGTGAGTTGGCCATGTGACCCCTGATAAAAATAAAAGTGGCATGGAGCTTGCGACCAATATTTGCATGGCTCGCTCTCTAGAACCCAACCAGATACCCAACAAACACCCCATGGCAATGACCGCAGG
Organism: Lwoffella lincolnii; assembly: GCF_002014765.1. GTDB lineage: Bacteria > Pseudomonadota > Gammaproteobacteria > Pseudomonadales > Moraxellaceae > Psychrobacter > Psychrobacter lincolnii. The sequence continues at coordinate 16,260 of NZ_MUYT01000016.1, read as the reverse complement.
GAAATACACCATTAATAACCCCAAAGAACCCAATAAATTTTGATTGCGTGGATAATCATGACTGGGAAATACCCACCCATAATAAAAACACCCCACCCAAAAACCCAAACAAGACAATGCTAAGATTCTGGCAAGCCAACCTTTAAACGTGGTGCGATGGGTGCGATTTTCTACCCATGTGCCAACCAGCATTGCTGTTCCCATCAGATACATCTGTTGCAAAATCAGCATAGAAACAGGGGGAACAACATAACTGCCATAGCCTTCGGTGGTGTTGTATAACGGATTTATGGTTAAGGAGATGGCGTTAACATTTTGCTTGGCTAAGGTGCTGTCTTGCCCTGTGGCAATGGCTTTTTGAATTTTAATGCCAGCCGATACTGTGCCAACCACTTCCAAAAAACCCGTTTGCACTTGTTTATTTAGCAAAAAATAATTGCCATTGGCAAGCACGCTGACTTTGGCAGGTTGTCCCATATTGACGTGTTGATATAACCCTTTGGGAATGACCATATAGCCTGCAATGGTGTTTTGCCACATCAATTCTTGGGCATGATGCTCATTTTGTGCCACTTGCACATCAAGTCGTGGGCTGGCGGTGGCATGATTGATGATGTTTGTGGATAACGGTGAATGATCATCATCAATGATGGCAACAGGCACATCACGAACCACTTCTGTTTTGTATGGCAATGGATAAAAAAATCCATAAAATATCGGAGCAAGGAGCATCATCATCAAACACCCCTTATCATTAAAAATCTGTTGCCATACATTCAAAACTTGGCTGATAAAGCTTTGGGCAGTATTTTGGTCAGTCAAGTTATGCTGGGCAATTTTTTGTTTAACCGACGGTTGTCCAGCAGATGCTGGATTGGTTGGTGTGGGGTGATTGTCCAAATTGGGTGTGGTCATCAGCGTTGCCCCCATTTGCTTGGCGTGCGTAACGCTTGACGGCAGAGTAATGCAGATAGGCACAAACACACCATGACTGACATCATAAACCCAGCCATTGTTGGTAAAGCCAATGCTAAGGGAGCCTGCATTTGTAATTGTGGCGTTTGAATGTGCAAATAATGGGTAAGTGGTAACGCATTTGCCCAATGTTGAGCGGTTGGGTTCATGGCAAGCAAAGGAAAGGTAACCCCTGAAAACGCATATGACGGAGCAGAGATAAGCCCTGTTAATGATAAGCCTTGTCGGTATGACAACGTGGCAAGCGTTAGTATTGCACCTAACCAAAAGGACAGCATCATAAATAATAAAAAGGCAACATAAGTGATTGCCAATGATGATAATGGCACAGGATACAGACGGGTCATGAGCGTCAATGCCATTGCACCCCATAAAGTGTACGCCAGCATCGCCCAAATTAATTTACCATTTAACCCTGCGATGATAAGCCATAGGCTAGGTTTGCCAATCGGTTGGGTAGGATTTAAGCACGCATGCCACTCACCCAATGTCTTATCTCGTAACTCCCTGCCCAACACAGAAGCCCCAATGACCATGGATAAAATATGTAACATGGCAGGTAGGATAGTAACTGCCAAAAATTGTTGATAATTATTGGCAGAATTGAACAGCCCAATGCTTTGTGTCTGTATGGGGGTGTGGCCAGCTTGCACAAGGCTGATGTCTTCACCCTTGGCAATCCGTTGCTTAATCTCTGTTTCGGCGGATAACGTGGCGACTGCCTTTTGTACGCCTTTTTGTATCATGCCTGAGTGGGTAGCGTATTGGGCATTGACATTGAGCAACAGATGGGTTGGCTTGCCAGCCAATAGATGCGTGTCAAACTCATGGGGAATTTCTAACACACCATATACTTGTGTGCGTTCTATGGCTCGCTGAGCGGTTTGCTGATTAGGCAGGTGCATGGCAATGGTCAGCTCAGGGCTGGCTTGCAAATGACGCATTAAAGTCATTGATTGCGGTGAATGGCTATGGTCTATCACCGCAATGGGTATGTTCACCAATAAGGCATTGGCAAAAGTCCACCAAATCAGCCCCACAAACACGATGGGCAGCCAAAACAGCATGGCAAAATCCCAACGATGCTGGCTTAAAAAATGCCATTCTCGTTTGGCACTGTATAAAAATGCCCCCATAAACCGACGCATGCCCCCGCTGTTGCCAAAAGACCTGTTAACAAAAGAGCTTGCTTGTGGGCTGTCTTGTTGGTGGTCATGGTCATTCGCATGAAAATGATGGTTGGGTGCAGATGGGTTGGTCATGGCAGATGTTCCTGTTCACTGTGCCTGTTTACCGTTTTGGTCAGTGGCTCTGCTTGGTTTGTTTAGGGATTTCAACCAACACGCTCATGCCTTGACGCAGTTGTGTGTTAGGGTATTGGGGACGTGCCAGCACTTCAAAGGTACGCATGTCGTAACCGTCTTGGCTGTTGGTGGGTCGCCATGTGGCAAAGTCAGATAATACTGAGCTGGCATACACAATAAACGTTTGTTCATGGGTTTGCCCATTGACTGACAAGGCAGGAATGGTGGCGGTAAACGACTTGCCAATGGCAAAGTGTTGCAAGTGGTCTTCGGTCACATTTAAAGCAAGTGATTGGTCTGTTGGGTCAATGACGCTGACCAATGGCACGCCTTGCCCCACCACTTGCCCTGCTTTGGCGATGATTTTATCAACCCGACCTGCGATGGGACTCTTTAGGTTGGCTTCTTCTTTGGCGATAAGGGCTTCTTTGAGTTTGCCTTCCACTTGTTTAAGCTGAGCTTTGGTAGCGGTTCTATCTTCTTCTCTTGCGCCCATTTTGGCAAGTTCATATTGGGCTTTGGCGGCTTGGGCTTTATTGTCGCTGGCGATGTGGTTAGTGCGTGCTTCATCTCGTTTTTGCTCACTCATCAACCCTTCATTGGTTAATCGGTCAATGCGTTGATGGGTTGTTTTGGCAAGTTCAGCAGCCACTTTGGCGGCTTGGTATTGGTGATATGCCATTTGTATTTCTTCTGGCCTTGCACCGTTGTTGGCTTTATCCAGTTGGCTTTGTGCCATGGCTTTGGCGGCTTGGGCTTCTTCTATTTTGGCGTTGATTTCAGGACTGTCCATGTCAATCAAGGGAGTGCCAACGTGAATGTCATCGCCTTCTTTGACATGAATATGGGCAATGCGTCCTGCCACTTTGGCGGCGATGGGTGTTTGTTGTACTTGTATCTGCCCTTGTAGCACGATGGGGGCGGTGTCTATGGCAGTTTTGTCTTTTATCAACCCCCAAACCACAAAGACAATCAACGCCAGTATGATTAGGCTGATGATAAGACGGCGGTTGTGGTTGGGCGTTTTAATGGATTTATAGCCCATGTTGTTACTGTTGGTCGTTAAGATGGGTGGGGTATTTGGGTAATTGGTTTGGGTTGAGTTGTTGGTTTGGGTTGAGTTGTTGGTTTGGGTTGAGTTGTTGGGCTGGTGCTGGTTAAAAGCGTTATCAGAATCAGTCATAAAAAACCTGCTTATGGCGTGTAACGGAATGTAACTGTATATAATAATGGCATGGGGCATGAGAGTATGGGGTGCTTTTGTTATCCGTTATTTCATCTGTGTTTAATTTGTGCTTAATCCATGTTTAATGATTGTTTGGTGGTTTAATCGTGTTGGTATTGTAAGTAAACGACAGGCAACTTGACATCAGCAGTCTGCATGTGGTGATTAAATGCCAATGGTGTGCCACAACTTTGCATTAAGTCAGCAAGGGCTTGTACATAGTCATTGGCGGTTTTGGCTTGTTCTGTTTTGGCTTTTTCCAAGTTGGCTTCAGCTTGCATGACTTCCACAGCGGTATTCATGCCTTCTTGGAATCCCAGTCGGCGAAATCGCACCAATTCTTCTGCCATTTCTATGTTGCTGGCAAGGGCGATGTAATTTTTTTGAGCATTTTTTAAACTTTGCCAGTTTTTTTCTACCAATAGCATGATGTTGTCGTTGATGTCAATTTGGCTGAATTCGGCTTGGTGCAATTTGGCAAGGTTAGACTGGATAAGCAATTGTTGGTCAAGTCCACCCCATAGCTTCCAATTAGCAGAAACACCAACCAACCAGTTGGGATTTTTGTCCAGTTCAGCACGCATAAACACATTAACCGTGGGTTTGTTGCCTGCTTTGCCCATGGCGTGTAGGGCATGTGCTTGGGTGTATTTGGCAGAGACCTTGGCAAAGGCAGGGTGATGTTGTTTGGCTTGCTCAATAAAATAACTGAGCTTGGGTATGGGTTTGGTTGAAATAAATAGGGGTGTGGTTGGTTTGATTGGGTATGGTGTCCGCATCAGTCGTTGTAGGGCATTCATTGCCAGTTCTGCATCATTTAAGGCTTTGGTGTTTTCATAATCAGCATCTGCCAAGGCTTTTTTGGCTTCCAAGCGTTCTAATCGGGAGATAAGCCCCATATCCAAGGCTCGTTGTGCCGCATAATCGGTCTCTTTGATGGCTTGTAGGGCTTGACTGCGTAAAAATGCAGCTTTAATCGCCAGTTGAACTTGAAAATATCGTTTGGTTAAGGTGGTGTATTGTTCTGCCAATGAAATATCAGCATCAGCACGGCTTTCATCAGTCATGCCATTAAGCAGTTGGGTGAGTGATTTGACTCGTTGTCCATCATAAGCTGACCAAAGTAAGGTTACATTGGCATGACTGCGAGTTTTATCAGTATCAAGGGCATAGGTATCGGGCAGGGGATTGGTTAATAACTCACCAATGTTCACAGATGGATTGGCAGATGGGTTGATGGGTAACGTTTGGCTATTTTGACCAATTTGTTGATTGATGCCATCACTTAAACGGTTTTTTAAAGGTTGGGTATTGATGTGTTCGTCAAGGTGTAAATGAGATGCCGTTGCTCCAAGATAGATGATGGGTTTATTCAATGATTGACTGGCTTTTGCCCGTTGTTCATTGCTGACAATCAACGCATTGTCAGCAGCAATTTTGGGGGAGATTTTAAGTAATAAGGCTTGGGCTTGGCTTAGACTTAAATAATCAGGTACATGAATGTCATAAGTGGGTGGAGATGGTATGTGTGTGGAGTGCTCAGCAATATGGTCGCTGATTTGTACCTTAACTTGTTCATTCATTGACTCGTGAATGGGGGTGAAGCTACTGACTTCAATTGGGGCATCAAAACCATGAATGTCATGCCCCATCTTATCATCAGCATACGCCCAGCCAGAGCAACATAAACCCATCATAATCAGCAAATATTTGCCTGTGTGATTGCGTGCCATTAACAATATCCTGCCGTTCCTTAAAACCTACCTAAATTCACCCAAAGGCAAATTTAGCGTTTAATTCCTACTTCAACGTTGTTTGCCTTATTCGTTTGAACTTGGACTTACATCAACTCCATAGGCGTTTTTAATTGGGGATAGAACTTACCCACCAACGATTAATATTAAGATAAAGTTAAAACCTTATCTGCCTGATTTAAAATATTGATACTTGCATTAATATCACGGTCATGATTGGCATGGCAACTAGGACAAATCCAATGTCTAACCGCAAGTGTCAAGTTTTCTTTTGCCATAATAAAACCGCAATTTGAACAAGTTTTAGAGCTTGGATAAAACCTGTCCAATTCTTTGATGGTCTTGCCCCATTGGTTGGCTTTATAAATAAGTTGCCGTTTAAATTCATAAAATCCCAAATCATGGATAGACCTTGCAAGCTTGCGATTTTTAACCATACCTTTAACGTTAAGGTTTTCAAGGCAAATCACGTCATAACTTTTGACAAGTTGTGTTGTGAGCTTATGAGTAAAGTCTTTTCTGATACAACTGATTTTGTAACGTAGCCGTGATAGCTTGGTTTTCGCTTTTTCACGATTTTTAGAGCCTTTTTGTTTTCGGCTGAGCTGTTTGCTTAGTCGTTTTAATTGTTTGAGTTTGGTTTTTAATGGCTTAGGAGCTTGTGCTTTTGTGCCGTCTGATAATACGGCTAAATCACTTATGCCTAAGTCTATGCCAACTTGTTCGCCTGTTTTGTTTAATGGTTTGTTAATTTCATCAAGTTCAACGGCAACTGATACAAACCATTTACCGCCCTTGGTAAAAACTTTGGCGGATAGGATTTTGCCATTGTATCTTAGATGTTCGGTCATTCTAACCAAGCCCAGATTGGGGATTTGAATGTGTGGTTTGTTATTTTTACTTTTAAGTTTAAATTGGTCGTTGGATAGGCTAAATCTATCATTGAAACCTTTCTTTCTATATTGGGGGTATTTGCTTTCGCCTTTAAAAAAGCGTTTAAAGGCATCTCCAAGTTGCATGATGGCAAGTTGTGGGGAGCATTTGGTAATTTCTAGCATAAAGGGGAATTGTTCACGCTTAATGGCATTAAGCTGTTTTCTTAGTTTGCCTTGTGTGGGTTTGTGAAGTTTGGTTTCGTCAAGGGTTAAACCTAATTTTTGGCAAGTCTCACGGTAATTTTTATCGGCTTCATATTGTTTTTGCCATTCGCTCAATGCCCAATTATAGGCAAATCTTGCAACACCACACGCTTTTTTGAGATGGGTGGCTTGTTTGTTATTGGGTTTAAGTTCTATGATGTGTCCACGAATTATAGTCATTCCAACATTGCCTTAACTGTTTCTAAGACTTTTTTGTTTTTCTTGCTTTGTGAGCCGTATAAACGAGCAGAAATAGAGACACCTAATCGTTTTGACGCTTCGTTTATGCTAATTAATCTATTCATAATTGGGCATTATAAACTGGATTTGGGTAGAAATTAACTGGCTGTTTTTAGTCCTTGCCATTGTTTGCATTGTTTGACAGCCATGTGCATATGATAGATAACCAGTTTGGCTCACAACAGCATCGCATCATGCGAAAAGAATGGGTATCTTTTTTTTGCTACTTTTGCTAATTGGCAAGTAAAAATAACCCCATCGTACCACATTTTTCACCCACACAAAACCCAACTGACCCCAATACAATATCAAAAAATGCTCAGGCTCAATGAAGCCAAACGGCTGATTTTATTGCACAAAACCACCATCACCCAAATTGCTTTACAAGTCGCTTATGAAAGCCCCAATCAATTTAGCCGAGAGCATAAGCGATTGTTTGGAATCAGTGCCGAACAAACACAACAGCAGGCTTAAGTCGCCATCTAAGCGATGGTTTGTGTCATTGGTTAAGTCATTATTTATGCCATATTTATGCCATTTTTTGTCATGCGGTTTTGGGGGTTTGTTATAATGGGGGTTTTATCAATTTTGCCCGTATCTCTTTTATGTTGATTGCCAACCCATCTTAACCTTATTAACGTGTTAATGTCTTTAACGTGGTTGACGTTATTAACCATATTAATAGTGTTAAAAACATTAACAACATGAATGATTAATTAATGTTGTTAACATTGTTATGATGGGAAATTTGGCAAAGGGCTGTCAGCATCAGGTGGTGATTTCTGTGTCCATTGAGCAAGTGATTGTGTACGTTAAAAAAGGCATCTTAACCTTGTGTTGGTTGTCATTGGGGTTATATGTGTTTGTGATTTTGGCATCATACTCACCCAATGACCCCAGTTGGTCGCACATCAGCACTGACATGGCAGAGATAACTAACATGGGAGGCACAACTGGGGCGTGGCTTGCGGATATTTTGTTATCCATGATTGGGTTGGCAGCTTATTGGTTGGTACTGATGGCACTATATGAAGCGGCATTGATTTGGTGGGAAAGACGGAGCAGTGGGGTCAGATGGGCATTGGTGCGAGCAGTCAGTTATTTGTTTTTGCTGATGAGCAGTGCCACCTTACTGTATGTGGTGGGATTGTATGCGATGGGTACGTGGTTTGGTCAAGGACAAACGGCTGACTTGGCAAGCCAAACATCGCTGGGCATCAAAAGCACAGGCGTGGCTGGTTATGAGCTTGGAAAACGCTTACAAGCAGTGCTTGGGACATGGGGCAGTTTTTTGTTTTCACTGCTGTTTATCTTTGCGTTAATGACGATGACGTTTGACATTTATTGGCGAACATTTTTTACTCAACTGCTATCATTGCAATGGCGTGGATCACAGCAGGATAATCAATTGCCTATTTTTAAAGCAAAAAATAGCCTGCGTGATGCCATGGATAAACAAGATGATGAATTTGAGCCAAATCAACCTGATGTTAACAAAACCAATGTCGCCGCCCGTCAAATACCCTTGCCACTTGTGGACAGACAAGCGGATAAACAACACAAACCAATTGATGAACAAACCCATACACGTCAAGATAATTTTAGCTCATCAATGTCATTAACACAGACAGCTAAAGCCAGTAACAACCAAAATAACCCAGTGGGCAGCTATTTGCGTCAGTTTGTCAAGCAGACAGGGCTACAAGAAATCATTGCCGAGCAGATGGCCAATGCTCAGATTGACCATACAGAAAATCAGCATGACAAACCTCCTTTACCAGATTATCCCATCTCTCATCAACCTCTACAGAAACAGCCTCCAGTATCCATAATATCAACCATGCCCAGCGCTCCAGATATACAGTTACCACCATCTCATCAATTTGACCATCAATCCATTGATAAACCCACTGATTACCCGATTGATGAGATGAACATGACTGATGATAAATCTTGGGCATATGAAACCGTATGGAACGATAAACCACAGTGGGACGATGGCTCAGGGTGGAACAGCAATGAAAAAAAATCTTTCACCCCCAATAACACCCCACCTGCCAACCCACTAAAACCGCATCAAGAACATTCTTTAACTCACAAAGAAGACAGTGAACGGACAGCTAAGAATATCGAACACGTCAACATGATGCCTAAAACCAAAAGCATCATGCCTAAATCGCCTGAATCAGAGCAAACAAACATCAGTCAAACCAAGATTAACCATGACGCATTAAAGCAACGCACACCGCCCAACATTCGTTTTGATGTTCCAGATGTGGCACAAAGTAACCTTATCACCGATATGGTTAATGATGATGACGATGATAACAACAATGATGATAATAATGGCAATAACATGAATAATGGCAATAACATGGCCAATAACCATATGGTGATGCCAGACATTCATGATGACATGGCGTTTGCTGGCAAATCTCGAGCCATGCACACCGCCAAATATCGTGCCAACCTGCCAACCTTGCCACCACTGAACATACTGGACAAGCCTGACCCTAACCGCAAGCCCAGCTATACTGCTCAAGAGCTACGGCAATTATCTGAACTGCTGGAAATAAAACTACAAGACTTTAATGTCAAAGCTGACGTGGTCAATGCCATTCCAGGACCTGTGGTTACTCGTTTTGAAGTGGAGTTAGCAGCAGGGGTTAAAGCCAGTAAAGTTGTCAGCATCTCCAGAGATTTGGCACGCTCACTGTCCATGGCATCGCTTAGGGTGGTGGAAGTCATTCCAGGTAAGCCTTACATCGGTATCGAAGTGCCTAACCGTAAGCGAGAAATGGTACGGCTTATCGAACTGCTTGCCACCGATAAATATAAAGACCCCAAAGGGCAAATCAGCATGGCAATGGGCAAAGACATCGGTGGCAAACCCATCATCACCGACTTAGCAAAAGCCCCCCACATGCTGGTGGCGGGCACAACAGGCTCAGGAAAATCAGTACTGGTTAACGCCATGCTGTTGTCCATACTGCTAAAATACACCCCAGAGCAACTTCGCTTGATACTCATCGACCCAAAACAGCTTGAGCTTGCTAACTACAATGACATTCCGCATCTGCTGACCCCTGTGGTTACCGATATGACCGAAGCTGCCAGCAGCCTGTCATGGTGCGTGGCAGAAATGGAACGCCGTTACCAACTCATGAGCCTGCTTAAAGTGCGTAAGCTCAAAGAATTTAATAAAAAAGTCATCGCAGCCGAACAAGCAGGCACACCCATCATCGACCCCCTATGGCGACCTAATGACAGTGTTAGCATTGACAAAGCTCCCAAACTCAAAACCCTACCCATGATTGTCATCGTAGCAGATGAATTTGCTGATATGATAATGCAGGTGGGCAAACAAGCCGAAGAACTCATCACCCGACTTGCCCAAAAGTCTCGAGCCGCAGGCATTCACCTGATGTTAGCCACCCAACGCCCATCGGTTGATGTCATCACAGGGCTTATCAAAGCCAACGTTCCTGTGCGAGTTGCCCTAAGAGTCAACTCAAAAGTGGACTCACGCACCATCTTAGACAGTGGTGGTGCAGAAGACATGCTGGGTAATGGCGACATGCTGTTTTTAGGGCCTGGACAAATCGAACCAGAAAGGGTACATGGGGCATTCGTCAGTGATGAAGAAGTCAACCGAGTGTGTGAAGCATGGCGAGAGCGAGGTGCTCCTGACTACATCGACAATTTTTCTGATAACTTTAATCCCATAGAATCTGGCAGTGGTGGCAACAACTCAGGTGAAGACGATGACTTATACAATGAAGCCGTTGCCTTTGTTATGGAAACTCGCAAAGTTTCCGCTTCCAGCCTACAACGAAAATTTAGCATTGGCTACAACCGAGCCGCCCGCATCGTCGATTCCATGGAAGAAGCAGGGCTCATCAGCCCCATGGACAAATCAGGCAAGCGAGAATTGTTGTTTTAGCCCATTGAACCTGTTCATGACGCATGAAAAGCATGCGTTACGCAAAAAACCATAAAAATAAAAACACCACCATACATCATGTATGGTGGCGTTTGGCATTTATTAACCTAAGATGTCTAAATCAGGTGTTTAAAATAAACCACCTTTTGAATCATTTAATCTTGGCTTCTTTAAAAATAACATGTTTGCCAGCTTTTGGATCAAACTTTTTGATTTCCATTTTGCCAGGCATGGTGCGTTTGTTCTTTGTGGTGGTATAAAAGTAACCAGTACCAGCACTTGAAACTAATTTAATTTTATCACGCATGGGGTTGCTCCAAATTGACAGATAAGATTGGGCTGATTGGGTTGACAGTCTTAGATTTTTTGACCTTGGGCACGCAAATCAGCCAGGACTTTATCGATACCGTGTTTATCAATGATACGCATGCCTTTGGTAGAAACACGCAAACGTACAAAGCGATTTTCTGACTCTACCCAAAAACGATGGTTATGCAGATTTGGCTGAAAACGACGACGGGTTTTGTTGTTCGCATGCGAAACATTATTGCCCACCATGGGGCGTTTTCCAGTCACTTGACAGACTCGAGACATGGGGAACTCCTAATCTATTGATGCCCACATAGGGACATCTTTCACAGTGTGCTAGGGCATTTGTAGAGTAAGTGGCATGGACACAAACAAACGCTGGCAAAGCAAATGATAATAACACCCAACATCAAAAAATGACCACCAGTTAAAGGCAAACAGATGGCTATGGATTGAGTATGCTGAGTGTGTTGGACGAAATTTTAAAGCGGTAATTTATACCACTTTTGCCAAAAAAAAGCAAATAATTTGATGAGCTTTTGCCGTTTAGCCCAAAAATTTGCGTTGACAACAGATTATTTGATATTTTAGGTTGTAAGTTTGTGACAAACAAAGTAAAGTTATGCAAAGATTTCTGCAACATTGAGAATGGATTGAAATTTGTGGTACATGTCAATTTTTTTGTATGAAATCACCTATTTTTTCTAAACTTATACTGCAATAAAGCGACATTGTAAGATTAAGATACTGCAAATGATCACATGTACTAAGTGAGATTTTTGAATTATTTAGGCAGATAATCAATGCTTTAAACCATCAATGACTGACAAATTGATTGATAGATTATTTTTTATGACATTACGGAGATGACAAGATATGTCAAAATCAGCTCTTACTTGGACTTCCAAGGCATTTCATCTGACTGCTTTATCAACAGCATTGGTTTTGGCTGGTTGTGGCGGTGGTGGCAGTAGCGTTGACTCAATTGTTCCTGCCCCTGATTTGGGGGTTGTGCCAACCCCAAGCGATAATCAGGCAGAATCAGAATCATCAAATAATAATTATGCACTTTATATGACTTCAAGTGTACCTGCACTCATGCTAAACCGTGGTACAACTGTGAAAGTATCAGTGCGAGCGGTAGATGGTAAGACTTACGGAGTTGTTGCTGATAAAGAAGTGAAATTCTCCATTACCGATCCCACTTTGACAGGGGTCTTTAATCAAAATGCTGGTGTGGTTAAGACAGATAAACAGGGCGTTGCCACCATTACATTAGAAGTCGTCAATACTTTAACACCAGAACAAAAACAGCATCTGAAAGACAAAGGATTAACCATAACTGCAAGTTTAGGTAATGGTCAAGCAACCCTAAATCTAAAAGGAACAGATAAGAAAGTTACTGCTGAAAAGAACTCAGTGTATGATCTGTATATTACCACGTCTAAACCTAGATTAAAAACAGGCACAGACACCATGACAGTGACGGTCAATGTCAGAAATAAAGATGGTGGCATTGAAAGTGGTGTTCCCGTTAACTTCTCAATTATCGATCCAGTTAAGTATGGTATCACGCTGGCGGGTAAGTCTAGTCAAATAACAGATGAAAAAGGTCAGGTACAGATTCAATTAGAACAGTCTAGTACCACATCTTTGTCTCGTTTAAATCATGAGACTAAGCTGGTTATTACCGTTGATGATACTAAAAATGCAGTTGAAACCATGAGTCTGCCCCTTCAGGTTGTTGGTACTAGAATTCTTGGCATTAGTAGCAACCTAAATATGATATCAAATCAAGACAGAGTAAATATCACTGGTCGTCTGATTGATGGCTCAGATAGAAGCATTGCTAATATTGAAGTTGCGTTGATGAATGCAAACAAGCAAATAGCGTCTGTAAAAACAGACAGTAATGGTCAATTCACATTTTCTGGCATAAGCAGTACTCAATTAATCAAGGAAGATGATGGCTACATATTCGATATTGTTGTTAATCCCAATCCCAAAAAAGATGAATTACAAACATTTAATGCAGCTATTAAGCTGGCAGCAGTTGTTGATAAAGGTATTTCCATATCTAGGGTTAGTGATATCGTTGTAGATAAGATTGAAGAAATAGAAGTATTAGTGCCAGATGCATCTAACGGTGATAAAGTCACCTTAACAACCACCAAAGGACGATTCACCAATGATAATGGCAGTCAGAATGGTAGTAGCAGTCAGACAGCTACAATATCAAATGGTAAGGCTGTTTTTAAAATTCGATCTATTGCACCAGGAGTTTTTAACTTAACAGCAACATACAAAAATAAGAAACAATCTAAGAATTTAAGATTTGTTTCAGTTAAACCTGATAAACTCTTATTACAAGCTAAAAATATTCAAATGACCACTAACTCTTCCACGGAAGTGAAGGTGCGAGTATTAGATGCTAAAGGAGGTGCTGTAAAAAATGCCATTGTTAATTTTTCTGTGGTTGAAGACAGCTCAGGTGGTCATATCGATCAAGCTATTGTAAAAACTGATGAAAATGGCATTGGTGTTATTGCTTACACTTCAGGTAATAATCCGACTGCTAATGGAGGGGTTCGTATTCAAGCCAAGGTGAATGCAGTGGAGTTGCCTGATGGTAAAGTAAATACGGTTTCTGTTGGACCTGCAGAAGTGAAATTAACGGTTCAAACAACGGCTTCATCCATTGCAGTTGGTTTGTCTGATAAAATATCAGACGATGAATCAAAAGTATATTATTTCCGTAATGGCTCAGCATTTGTAACTAATAATAGTGGTCAGCCTGCTGCCAATCAACTGATCACCATTTCCTTAAAACCCAAGACGTATATTAAAGGCAAGTTTAAGGTTGTAATAAAAAATAAAGAAAAATTATGGGAACAAGAAAGTCAAGAATGTGCAAATGAAGATCGGAACTTTAATAGCATTCTTGATATGGGTGAAGATAATAATAATAATGGTCAATTAGATCCTGGATATAAAGCGAGTATTTTATCCAAAAATCTAGTGAGTACGTCTAACAATGGTGTTTATAATTTAATAACAGATGAAAATGGTCGAGCTGATTTTCAAATTCGTTATTTAAAAGAATATGCTGATTGGTTCACCATGGATATGACTGCTGCTACTCTTGTAGATGGTTCTGAATCTAGCCAGCTCCGCGGAGTTTATTTTCCCATATTATCTGATGATCAAGACATAAGTCTTGTTAAACGACCAAATCTAAGAAGTCCATTTGGTATTCACCCAACTTGTAAGTAATACCAACAAGATAAGCCAAAATTAATATAAAATAGTCAATCTTAAAAGATTGGCTATTTTATTAGAAGACAGCTCAGGTAAAATCGATAAGATATCAATTGCTGATATTGGAAGATGATTTATCTAGGGTGTGTTGAACATTGAGAAAGAAAATTTTGCCAAAAAAAATAGCGAGATAGTACACTTTAAGCTCTAACCCAAAAAGAGAACTACTCGCTATGACTAAGCCCAGACTCATGCTAAATGATAAGCAATACAAAAGACTTAAACCCATTCCACTTGAAATTGGATTGTATGACAAACCCAACTTACGAAAGACTGTAGAAGGTATATTGTATCGAATGCAAGTAGGCTTACCATGGCGAGACCTACCCAAATATTTTTAGAAACACAAGACAGTTTACAAAGCCTTCAACCGTTGGTCAGCCAATAACAAGCTCATTTTACTGTTTAACAAAGTAATAGACCAACCAGACATGGAATGGGTCTTTATTGATGGTAGCTACATCAAAGCCCATCAACATAGCAGTGGAGCAAACCCTAAAGACCAAGCGATTACTAAAAGTCGTGGGGGTAATACAACTAAAATACATTTAGCCGTTGATGCTCATGGCAATCCAATTACCTTTATCATCACTGATGGCACAACCCATGACATCAAAATGGCAAAAGACTTGGTAGATAAAGTTGATTTAACCAATGTTGTCATGCTAAGTGCTGATAAAGGCTATGATTCACAGGATTTTCGTGCGTATGTTGAAGAAAAAAAACGCATGCAAACATTCCACAAAAATCAAATAGTAAGCAATCCAATGACCACATGGATTGGTATTTATATAAGTTTCGGCATTTAGTCGAAAACGCTTTTTGCAAAATTAAAGATTATCGAGCGATTGCCACACGCTTTGATAAGCTAAAAAGAAACTTTGAAAATAATGTGGTTCTAGCCTTTGCTTATCAATGGCTTAAGATATGAATGTTCAACAGACCCTAATATTTACTGGAATTTACTAAGATTTACCCAAGCTGTTTGAGCAAGTTGTCCATACCATTTTTATTTTAGCCACAGGGAGATGGTTGCAAAATAATCAATAAAAGATGACAAATAGCAAAAATTCAGCTATAATATCTCGCTTAAAATCGGTGAAGTGGCTGAGTGGTTGAAAGCGCACGCCTGGAAAGTGTGTATACGTTAATAGCGTATCGAGGGTTCGAATCCCTCCTTCACCGCCAACCAAATTTTTTATGTCTTTCCACAATGCCTTAAAGCACCAACACCTCAAAGCTTTCTCTGCATGCGTTATGCGTTTTTTAACTGACCATGGGTCACTTTTCGCCCATCATCTTTAATTTAAATTTAGGTGGGTGGAGATGTCAGCGCTGACACCCTACTCAGTGCATTGCCGTCGCCATAATAGACAATCAATATAAATGATGCTAGTGTATGACCAATGGTGAAAACCAAATATCATGACCGTCATATCCATGTACTCAACAAGATACGCCAAAGATATTAACAGACGTTAGGTTTTGCTGGAGGGCATGGGTTAATTAATCAAAGGATGGGCAATATGCGTTTACTTATTTCATTAATTTTTCCTTGGCTGACATTTTTTACAATAGGTCGCCCAATAGCTGGCATCATTTGTCTGTTACTACAAGTGACCATTCTTGGATGGTTACCTGCAACAATTTGGGCCATATATGCTTTAGATCAATATAAAACAGATAAAAAAATTAAAAAAGCACTCATGCGAGAATAGAAACATATAGAAACATGATGCCTTAAACGCTAAAGTAACAGTAATCGCCACTGGTTAGATTGGTTTATTAAACAACTTTTTGTTTGGGACATCAGATGCTAGCGGTAGAAAGCCCCTTGCTAAAGCTAGAAGAATATGCCACCGTGTGATGGTCCTAGAATTTTCTTGATAAATGGTGTAGAATAATGCCACTTTTTGTTATAATAACGACCATATGCTACTTTAGATTGTGTACTATTTGAGTGGCAACATGTTTAGTAGCAACGTTATTTATTTATATTAACTCAACTTTTTTAATCACTTAAAGGACTCAATCCATGGCCAAAGAGAAATTT
>NZ_MUYT01000015.1 GCF_002014765.1 Lwoffella lincolnii | reverse complement strand
TATCTTAATATAAACAAGCGGTAGGTTCTACCGTGTTAGTCTATGGAGTTGATGTAAGTCCAAGTTCAAATGAATAAGGCAAACAACGTTGAAGTAGAAATTAAACGCTAAATTTGCCTTTGGGTAGGTTTAGATGGGTTTTAAGGAACAGAAAATTTATGCCAAACATCGCTGAGCGTATTCATGCTTTACGAGAGCAACTTCGCCAATTTAACACCCAGCTCACTCAAGATAAACAAGGCGATAATCAGGGCATTGATGCTTTAATCGTGCCTTCTGCTGACCCACATCTGTCCGAATATTTGCCTGAGCATTGGCAACTTCGTCAATATCTGTCTGGCTTTACTGGCTCGGTTGGTACGTTGGTGGTAACGGCGGATTTTGCTGGGCTTTGGGTAGACAGTCGCTATTGGGTACAAGCTGGCAATCAATTAAATGGCACAGGCATTGAGCTACAAAAGCTGACTGCCAACACCCCCAATCACATTGATTGGCTGACAAACTTAGCCAAAGGCAGTCGAGTGGCTGTGGACGGTAACATGCTGTCAGTGGCAGAAAAAACCAAACTCACCCAAGCCTTTGCCACCAAGGACATCAAGCTCATCACCGACCCTGCCCTACTTGCCCCCATTTGGCAAACGCTATGGCAAGACCGCCCTGCCCTGCCCACCGCTCCTTTGTATGCCCATGATGCTCAGTTTGTGGACACATCAGCCAAAGACAAACTGGCACAAGTCAAAAAACACCTACAAGACAAACACGCCAGCCACCATTTGCTGTCTGCTTTAGATGACATTGCGTGGCTGACCAATTTGCGTGGCAGTGATGTGGAATATAATCCTGTATTTTTAGCACATTTGTTGATTGTGCAAGATGGCAATGATGGCAATACCAATGACAATGCCGATACCGATGATGCCAACAAACTGGTTACCACCTTATATGTCGATGTCAATAAACTCACGCCTGCCATCGTCGCCCACTTAGAGCAAGCAGGCATTGCCGTGGCGGATTATGCTTTGGTGCAAGCAGATTTGGGCTTACTCAGTGATGGTGATGCTTTGTTGTATGACCCCAATAAAGTGGCGGTTGGTACGTTATCGACACTGTCAGATGCGGTGATGGTCATTGAGCAAATAGCCCCCAGCACCTTACTTAAGTCAGTCAAATCCAAAGATGACTTGGCTCATGTCAAAGATGCCATGCGACAAGATGGGGCGGCGTTGTGTGAGTTTTTTGCCCAATTTGAGAAGCGGTTGGCTGATGGTGAACGCTTAAGTGAATTGGACGTGGATACCATGTTGATTGATGCCAGAAGTCGCCAACCCAATTATGTGTCGCCAAGCTTTGCCACCATTGCAGGCTTTAATGCCAATGGGGCGTTGCCACATTACCGAGCGTTGCCAGATGATTTTAGTTATCTTGATGGCAATGGCTTGCTGTTGATTGATTCAGGCGGACAATATCAAAATGGCACGACCGACATCACTCGTGTTGTCCCCATTGGCACGGTCAGCGATGCGCACAAACGTGATTTTACCATGGTGTTAAAAGCCCATATTGCTCTGGCCGTGGCATCCTTCCCTGATGGCATTGCGTCCCCCTTGATTGATGCCATTTGCCGAGCACCGATGTGGCAACAGCAGATGGATTATGGGCATGGCACAGGGCATGGTGTGGGCTATTTTTTGAATGTGCATGAAGGCCCACAAGTCATCGCATATGCTGCCAGCAACCCTGCTGAACGTGCCATGAAAGCAGGCATGATATCGAGTAATGAGCCTGGACTGTACCGAGAAGGTCAATGGGGCATTCGCATTGAAAACTTGGTCGCCAATGTGCCAGTTGCCAAGCCAAAAGAGCATCAATTTGGTGACTATCTGTGCTTTGAAACCTTGACGTTATGCCCGATTGATACTCGCTTGGTGGATAAGCAGTTATTAACCGAACAGGAAATCTCATGGCTGAATGATTATCACAAAACCGTCTTTGATGAGCTGAACGAGATGGTGCAAGGCGATGCGTTGGCATGGCTAACGCAAAGAACGCAAGCGATATGATGCCATGAAATTTTAATTTGATAAAAAAGCGGTTTGACGTCTTTTTAGGTTTTAGGCGTCATCTTTTTCATAACGGACAAACCGATAGGCAAGATTGCTGTCTGTGTCGGTTTGCCATTGAGAGTGAGCCACTGCCACAAACCCATCAGGCAACTTAGGATAAAACGCATCGCCAGCATCAACCGTCATATCCACTTCGGTAATCTCAATGCGGTCGGTCACTGTCATCGCTTGCCCAAAAATCTTCTCACCACCGATGACCCAAATGGTGCTAAGCTTGATGGCATGGGCAAGGCTGGCAGCCTGAGCCAACGCATGGTCAAGATGATGCACCACACACACATCATCTCGCTCAGACAAGCCGTGTTTGCTGGCATAATCCATTTGGCTGGTGATGATAAAGTTCATTCGTTTTGGCAATGGCTTGCCAATGGATTCATAGGTCTTACGACCCATGATGACGATGCCTTTAATGCTGTCATTGATGCTGATGCTGTCTTTGATGGCATCTTGGTTGCCATGTCTGTTGTCTTTGCTTTCGGTTGTGATGGCTTTAAAGTGCTTTAAATCAGCAGGCAAATGCCATGGCAGTTGATTGGCTTTACCGATACAGCGGTCATGACTGATGGCGACAATTTGGGCAACTTGGATATTGGCATAACTCATGGGTGGTCTCTCAAAAATGGTCTTTTAAAAACATCTAAACAGTCATCTGAATGGCACTAAAACAAACAAAACCAAGTTCTTGATAACAATGCAACAAACATGCAACAAACACGCATCACACCGCCACAACCGCCTTAATGGCAGGGTGGCATTGATAATTGGTTAGGTAAATATCATCATAACCAAAGGCAAAAATATCCGTTACGCTTGGGTTAAGCGTCAAAGTGGGAGGGGCATAAGGCGTGCGACTTAATTGCTCTTCAACTTGTGCTAAGTGATTGACATACAGATGACAATCACCCCCTGTCCAAATGAATTCACCCACCTTTAAATCGCACACATGGGCAATCATGTGGGTCAGCAAGGCATAGCTTGCGATGTTAAACGGCACACCCAAAAACAAATCTGCTGAGCGTTGATATAACTGACATGACAAGCGGCCATTTGCCACAAAAAATTGAAACAACGTATGGCAAGGTGGCAACGCCACTTGGGTGGCTTCGGCAGGATTCCAGCCAGAGACGATTAAACGGCGAGAATCTGGCGTGTGGCGAATGGCATTAATCACCTCGGTGATTTGGTCGATGCCATCTTGACGATGGTTGCCATGCTCATCTTGACTTGCCCCATAATTTCGCCATTGATGCCCATAGATGGGGCCCAAATCCCCTTCAGCTCGGTTAAATTTGGCAGTCTGCTCAGCGGTTGCCCATTCGTTCCAAATACGCACGCCATGATTTTGCAAATATCGCACATGGGTATCGCCCCGTAAAAACCACAACAACTCATAGACCACCGATTTAAAATGCACTTTTTTGCTGGTCAACAGTGCAAAGCCATCGCTTAAATCAAAACGCATCTGAGCCCCAAAGTGGCTTAGCGTGCCGACACCTGTGCGGTCGCTCTTTGGCGTGCCGTGGTCTTTGACATGGCGGATAAGGTCAAGATAGGCTTGTTCGTTTTTTTTCATGACAGACGGTACTCTTTTATTGACAGACGTTTTTTATGTGATGTTTTGATTTGATGGCATCGCATGAGCATCATATGAAAGCTGATGATTATGGCACATTTATGCCATGATGATGACATTTTTTGTCCCCACAAGCCCATCTCATAAAAAAAAGGCATGACACATGGTCATAATTTGTCAATATCCTGTACTTTACTTTACTTTACTGTAAGAAATAATAACATAAAATCAATAAATTGAATGAATTATTTGTTAATTTTTGTCAATAAATGTTCATCGATGGACAAACAAATGGGTAGTTGGCTGGCAATTGTCATACCATTTCTGCACGTTTTCTGCATTTTGTCAGTTTTTATCAACTTTTATCGTCTTTTATTCATCAAAAAGCCAAAAAAGGCATGATTTATGCATTTTTTACCACTAATTTGTACATATATACATATGAATGTGCAAAAACAACCTTTTATCTTGTTTTAACATGGGTTAAGAACTTAGCAACATGCCCATTTAGGAGTTCTCTATGAACCACATCTATAAAGTCGTCTTTAACAAAGCCACAGGTACGTTTACGGCGGTGGCAGAGTATGCCAAATCCCACACAGGGGGGGGGGATATCAGCACTTCAGGGCAGGTTGGTAACCTATGTACAGTCTCCTTTACTCGAGTTGCAACACTTGCCATACTCTCCATCGCTGCCATGTTTAATGCCAGTGCTTATGCTGCTGGTTCTGGTGCTATTGCCATTGGTGGTATGGGCTCAGGTAGTAATTCCAAGTATCCAATAAATGGTAGTGCGTCTGCAAATGGTCAAAAATCCATCGCTCTTGGAGAAAATTCAACTGCAGATGGTGATCAATCCATCGCCATCGGTAGCAGTGAAAAAAAAGACGATAATTCAGGTGCTAAGGCAAAAGGTAAAGAATCCATTGCCATCGGTGGTGATGTAACTGCCCAAGGTCATGCTTCGATTGCCATTGGTAGTGATGATTTATATGTGAACAAACAAGATAATTCAACACTTACTAGTGTTACCCAGAATTATATCAACAAACATAAAGAGTTAAAACAAATTCAAGATTCAATGAATGGCGCCTCAATGTACCAACGCACACAAGCAACAGGACATGCCAGTGTGGCGGTCGGTACCATGTCAAAATCATCAGGGGATTTTGCCAATGCCTTTGGCACACGAGCAGAGGCTGAAGGGGCATTTTCTTTGGCAATGGGACTCACCTCTAAAGCCTCTGGTGAATCTGCAGTTGCTGTTGGCTCAAGTGCAAAGGCTAATCAGGATAATGCCCTAGCCCTTGGTGCAGACACCAAAGTCGATATAGCCAAAGGCATTGCCCTAGGTGCTGGATCTGAAGTTACCAGCTCTAATAACAGCACCGATGCCTATGTACCACAAGGTGGTTCGATAGATAACCACAAAGCCACCACAGGGGCATTGTCCGTGGGCAGCAGCAGTATCAAGCGTAAAATCATCAATGTCGGTGCAGGTAAAGATGACACCGATGCGGTCAATATAGCACAGCTAAAAGCGGTGGAAGAAATCGCCAAGAAAAGCAGCACATGGAAACTCAAAGCCGATGGTGGTAACTCAGAAACAATCAACAACAACGACGAAGTGGACTTCGCTGGTAAAAAAACAGGTAATGGTCCCTCTCAAAATCAAAACATCAAAATCACCCGAACGGATAAAAAAGTTGAATTTGATTTAAGTGACACCATCAAACTGGGTTCTAATGGCTATCTGTCTGTGGGGAATAGCACCCTAAATCACGGTGGTTTGACACTCAAAAACACTAATCAAGAAGAAAAACTACTATTGGGAGCAGATGGATTAAGATTCACTGATAACAGTAATACCCCAAAAAATGGAGCAACGCGCATCACCAACAGTGGCATTGGCTTTAGTAAAATTGATGGCACATTTGATACAGATAAAGCCCACATCACAAACACAGGCATCAATGCAGGCAATCAGAAAATCACTAAGGTTGCTGATGGTCAAGCTGATACCGATGCGGTCAATAAAAAACAGGTTGGCGACCTGATAGACAAGAAAGTCAAATCTACTAAGTTAACCGTCAACGATAATTCCAGTTCTGATCCCAATGATCCTATGTCAATACCTAAGCCCAGATTTGAAGCTGAAGGTCAAGATAAAAAAGGCTTTGTTAACGCTGAAGACTTAAGCAAGTATCTAAATGAACTTGACCAATCTATCGATATAACCAGAACCACAGCACAAGGTGCGGTAACACAAAGTGCAGAAGCCAAGGCACAAGCGGAACAAGCAGCGGAAGAGGCCAAAACCTCTTCGGAGGAAGCCAAAAAAGCCGCCACATCTGCCCAAGCTGTCGAAGACATAGCAAATAAAGCCTTACAAACCTTTAAAGTAGAAAAAGAAGGCGAAACTGAAGAAGAGAATAAAATCACCGTTGCTAAAGACAAACAAGGCAATAATGTCAATACCCTAAAACTCAAAGGTGAGAATGGCATCAATGTTACCACCAATAAAAACGGCACGATTACCTTTGGCATTGACCAAAGCAATGGTCTAACCACCCCTAAATTAACCGTAGGTAACAATACCGATGATAATGGTAATAAATTAAGCATTGACAAAGACAATGGCATTCACTTTTTAAGCAAAAATGGCAATCATAAAGACATGAATGCCCCTGCCATCACCAAAGATGGCATCAGTGCAGGTAATCAAGCCATCACAGGTGTAAAATCAACACTAATAGATATCATCAATACAGGCACTACACACACCATAGAACAGGGCAATACAATCACCAAAGACCAAGAAAAATCCAACGCTGCCAGTGTCAAAGATGTGCTAAACGCAGGCTTTAACCTAAAAAATAATGGCAGATCAATTGATTTTGTGTCAGCTTACGACACCATCGACTTTGTCAATGGCAATGGCACCACCGCCAACGTTACTTATACTGGAGACACCAATAAAGTCACTTACGATGTCAATGTGGACAATAAAACCATCAATCTGACAGATAATAGTGGTAATAAACAGCTTAGCGTGAAAACCACCACACTGACCAAAACAGATGCCAATGGTCACATGCCGACTAACTTTAGCGTTAATTCTAAAGATGACGATGCGCTTATCAAAGCCAAAGACATCAAAGATAACCTAAATGCCTTAGCCAAAGAGATTAATACCGCCAAAAACGCAAAAGGAGGCTCTGGAGGCTCTGCCACCAGCACACTGACCATTAAAGCTGGTGATGATACAGCACCTAACAATAATGGCATCACGCTAGACAGCACCAACAGCGAAATGACCTTGGCAGGCAGCAATGGTATCACCGTTAAATCTAATACCACTGACAGAAAAATCACGGTTGGTATTGACACCAGCAAAGGTCTGACCGTTGGCAAAACCTCTCTTAAAGATGGCAGCCTGTCTGTTAGCAATCAGCAGATGAACGAACAAATCCAAGTGGATACTGATGGCATTACATTTGCTAATGTTAACGCTGGTATGACAAATACTAATGAAAGCACAACTCGCATCACCAAAGATAAAATCGGCTTTGCAAATAGTGCTGGTCAAGTTGATGAAAACAAACCACATCTGACCAAAGACGGCATTGACGCAGGTGGTCAAACCATCAAAATGGTGAAATCTGCCATTGACAACGGACAACCACAAAACTTTATCACTGATTTGGGAAATGCAAATAAATATACCAACAAACAAAACTCTGCTGCCACGGTTAAAGACTTATACAGCCTATCACAATCACCGCTGACCTTTGCAGGGGATACAGGCAGTAATGTTACTAAAAAACTGGGGGATACCTTAACTGTCAAAGGCGGTGAGGCTAACACTGGTAAGCTAACTGACGGTAATATTGGTGTCGTAGCTGATAGTGCCAATGGCTTAACCGTCAAACTTGCTAAAACTTTAACTGGTCTTGAAGCGGTTAACACCAAAACCCTAACTGCCACCGATAAAATCACAGCAGGCAGTGGCAACAATACCTCTGAACTATTGGGTGCTGGTCTAACCTTTAACAAGAAAGCCAACTCAACCATCAATACCAAAACTCACTATGGCATTGATGGCGTGAAGTTTACTGATGGCAATGGTACAGCAATTGTAGGCAGTACTCGCATTAATAAAGACACTATTGGTTTTGCTGGCTCTGATGGTGCGGTTGATAAAACCTTACCACATTTAGATAAAAAACAACTTAAAATTGGCGATATCACAATTACCAAAGACAGCGGTATTGATGCAGGCAATCAAAAAATCACTAAGCTTGCTGATGGTCAAGCTGACACCGATGCGGTCAATAAAAAACAAGTTAACCAACTGATACAAGATAAGGTCAAATCTGTTAGGTTAACTGTCAATAACAACTCCGTTGGTGGAGCCCAAGTCAAGAATAGATTTGAGGTTAGGAATGAGGATAAAAAAGGCTTTGTTGCCGCTGAAGACTTAAGTACGTACCTAAATGAACTTGACCAGTCTATCGATACAACAAAACGCAAAGCTGATAATGCCATAGCACAAAGTATGGCAGCCAAAGCTGAAGCCAAAACAGCAGCGGAAGAAGCCAAAGCCTCTTCGGAGGAAGCCCAAAACGCCGCCATATCTGCCAAATCAGCTGAAGACACAGCAAACAATGCTCTACAAACCTTTACCGTCAGTGATGGTACAGATGCCAATAACTTTACCGTTGGCAAAAATGAAAAAGCTGCCACCAATCAATTTAACAAAGTTACCTTTACAGGTGAAAATGGCATCAAAATTAGCAGTGATAAAGCCACAGGTAAAGTCAAAGTTGGCATTGACCAAAACCAAGGTTTAACCACCTCCAAACTCACCGTAGGTGATCATACTGGTGGCAATAAAGTAATCATTGACAAAAATGGCATCAATGCAGGCAATCAAAAAATTACCAACATTGCCGATGGCACAGATGATACCGATGCCGTCAGCTATAAACAACATAAACAAATTGCTGAGCAGATAAAAGGTCTAGATCCAGAGGCACTAAAACAAAACAAAGAAATTGCTGAAAAGCT
The DNA here is from genome assembly GCF_002014765.1 of Lwoffella lincolnii. Lineage (GTDB taxonomy): Bacteria > Pseudomonadota > Gammaproteobacteria > Pseudomonadales > Moraxellaceae > Psychrobacter > Psychrobacter lincolnii. Next base: position 93,427 of record NZ_MUYT01000015.1, on the reverse strand, counting down.
CAAAAATATAGATAAGAGCACATTAAACAATGTCGCAAATGCCCTACAGACCTTTACTGTAGAAAAAGAAGGCGAAACCAGCAATGATAATAAAATCACCGTTGGTAAAAATGTAGGTCAAGATAAAGTCAACACCTTAAAACTCAAAGGGGATAATGGCATCAACATTACCACCAACAAAAATGGTACTGTTACCTTTGGCATTGATCAAAATAAAGGACTAACCAGCTCTAAATTGACCGTAGGTAATGGTGGTCAAGGTCAAAACAAAGGAATTGTGATTGACAGCAAAAATGGTCAAAACACCATCACAGGGCTAACTCACACCCTAACTGATGCCACCAATCCGAACACAGGGCATGTCAGCGAAATCAAGGGCTTGGCACAAGATGCAGACAAAACCCGTGCCGCCAGCATCGGTGATGTGCTAAATGCAGGCTTTAACCTACAAGGTAATGGTATCGCCAAAGATTTTGTGTCAACTTATGACACCATCAACTTTGCTAATGGCAACGCCACCACCGCCAACGTTACTTATGATCACAGCAAAAAAACCAGCACAGTCACTTATGATGTCAATGTGGACAATAAAACCATCAATCTGACAGGTGCTAATGGCAGTAAACAACTTGGCGTGAAGACCACCACACTTACCAGTACTGGCACAGGTGCTAATAAATTTGCCCTAAGTAATCAAGGTACTGGCGATGCGCTTGTCAAGGCCAGTGATATCGTTACTCATCTAAACACCTTATCTGGCGATATCCAAAGAGCCAAAGGAGCAAGCCAAGGCAACAAATTATCAGGTCATAACAAATCATCAGGCTATGTTGATAATAATGGCAACAAGGTCATCTATGACAGTACCAATGATAAGTACTATCAAGCCAAAAATGATGGCACAGCTGATAAAACCAAAGAAGTCGCCAAAGACAAACTGGTCGCTCAAGCCCAAACCCCAGATGGCACATTGGCTCAAATGAATGTCAAGTCAGTTATTAACAAAAAGCAAGTAAATGATGCCAGTAAAAAGCAAGGCATCAATGAAGACAACGCCTTTGTCAAAGGACTTGAAAAAGCCGCTTCCAATAACAAAACCAAAAACGCCGCCGTTACCGTCAATGACTTACATCAGGTGGCAAGCACGCCCCTTACCTTTAAATCAGATGATGGCGTACACAGTCAGGTCAATTTGGGCGACACCTTTGCCATGACAGGCGGTGCTGATTATAAAAACCTTAGCGACGGCAAAAACATTGGCGTGGTCTCACAGCCAGATGGTGTACAGTTTAAACTTGCCAAAGACCTAAAAGATCTTAACAGCGTTAGCGCAGGTAGCACCAAAATTGATGAAAAAGGTGTGTCTTTTGTAGACCGCAACGGTCAAGCAAAAGCAAATACCCCTGTGCTAAGTGCCAATGGGCTGGACATGGGCGGTAAGGTCATCAGCAATGTGGGCAAAGGCACAAAAGACACCGATGCTGCCAACATGCAACAGCTGAACGAAGTACGCAGCTTGTTGGGTCTTGGCAACTCTGGTGGTGGCAACGCTGGCAATGGTCAGGTGAACATTGCTGACATCAAAAAAGACCCAAATTCAGGCTCAAGCTCATCATCTAACAGCCCTGCCATCAAAGCAGGCACGGTACTTGGTGGTAAAGGCAATAACAATACCGAAAAACTTGCCAATGGTGGCGTACAAGTGGGCGTGGATAAAGACGGTAAGGCTAACGGTGATTTAAACAATGTTTGGGTCAAAACCCAAAAAGATGGCAGTAAAAAAGCCCTGCTCACTACTTATAACGTCCAAGACCAAACTAACTATATTACCAACAACCCCGCAGAAGCCATTGACAGAATGAACGAGCAAGGCATTCGCTTCTTCCATGTCAACGATGGCAATCAAGAACCTGTGGTACAAGGGCGTAACAGCATTGATTCAAGCGCCTCTGGCAGGTATTCAGCGGCGGTCGGTTATCAGGCCAAGGCAAATGGTGAAGCCGCCGTTGCCGTGGGCAGACAAACCCAAGCAGGCAACCAGTCCATTGCCATCGGTGATAAAGCACAAGCCACAGGCAATCAATCCATCGCCATCGGTACAGGCAATGTGGTAACAGGTAAGCACTCTGGTGCCATCGGTGACCCAAGTACTGTTAAGGCTGATAACAGTTACAGTGTGGGTAATAACAACCAGTTTACCGATGCCACTCAAACCGATGTCTTTGGTGTGGGGAATAACATCACCGTGACCGAAAGTAACTCGGTTGCCTTAGGTTCAAACTCTGCCATCAGTGCAGGCACACAAGCAGGCACACAAGCCAAAAAATCTGACGGTACAGCAGGTGCAACCACCACAGCAGGTGCAACAGGCACTGTCAAAGGCTTTGCTGGACAAACGGCAGTTGGTGCGGTCTCCGTGGGTGCCTCAGGGGCTGAACGCCGTATCCAAAATGTGGCGGCAGGTGAGGTCAGTGCCACCAGTACCGATGCGGTCAATGGTAGCCAGTTGTACAAAGCCACCCAAGGTCTTGCCAATGCAACCAATGAGCTTGGTCATCGTATCCACCAAAACGAAAACAAAGCCAATGCAGGGATTTCATCAGCGATGGCGATGGCGTCCATGCCACAAGCCTACATTCCTGGCAGATCCATGGTTACAGGGGGCATTGCCACCTACAACGGTCAAGGTGCGGTGGCAGTGGGACTGTCTAAGCTGTCGGATAATGGTCAATGGATATTTAAAATCAATGGTTCAGCCGACACCCAGGGCAATGCAGGGGCAGCAGTTGGTGCAGGTTTTCACTGGTAATCTAAGATGGGTTTTCTAAGATGGTTTTTTAAGATAACCTGCCCCAACATGTCTGATGCTTGTCTTTAAGGTATCAGACACGCCAACAAAAAAGCAGTCAGAACACTGACTGCTTTTTTGTTGTTTGATTTTTAGATATGATTAACGGTCAGTAACCCAACATGCCCACAACGGCCCTACTGCCCACAAAAATGATGACAACAATACCCACGACACCACCTACGACAACAATACAACACCACCACAACAATACAACACCACCACCCACGACAATATATTGATATCAATGCTTATGCCAATGTTTATGCCAATGCCAACTCAAACACAAAGTAACAACTTTTCTGAACGTTTATTAACATGGTTTGCCAAACACGGTCGCCATGACTTACCTTGGCAACAACACCACACCGACACGCCAAACGCTTATTGGGTGTGGGTTTCTGAAGTCATGCTGCAGCAGACACAAGTGGTTACGGTCATGGCTTATTTTGAGCGATTCATCACGTCATTTCCCACCGTTCATGCTTTGGCTGATGCCAGTTGGAATGAAGTTGCTGAGCATTGGGCAGGGCTTGGCTATTACGCGCGTGCCAGAAATCTACACAAAGGAGCAAAACAGCTGGTTGATATCATCAATACCACAGGGCAACTGCCCCAAAACGTGGACGACTGGGAACAAATCGCTGGTGTGGGACGCTCAACCGCCGGGGCAATTGTGGCGATGGGACTGCATGGCCATGGGGTTATCTGTGATGGTAATGTCAAGCGAGTACTGACACGTTGGGCAGGCATTGATGCAGACATTAACAAAACCGCCACCACCCAGCAATTATGGCAATTAGCAACCAAGCTTACTCCCAAACAGCAAAGTGGCCATTTTGCTCAAGCCATGATGGACATGGGGGCAACCGTCTGTACCCGTAACAAACCTGCTTGCCAACGTTGCCCATTACAAAGCGACTGTGTGGCAAAGGCTCAAAGCAATCCCACCGCTTATCCTGTTAAAGCAAAAAAAAAGCCAAAGCCCAGCAAACACAGTCATGCTCTGCTGTTAAGTGATGCCGATGGTAAGTTACTATGGTTACAACGCCCCAACTCAGGCATTTGGGGTGGGTTGTGGTGTTTGCCATTGCAATTTATTAAAAAAACCAACATTATTCAAAAAACCAACGCCATTCAAAAAGCCAAAGGTGATGAGTTGCTGACTGATGGGCAAGATGATGTTACTTATGAACAAGAACACACGTTGGCTGAGCAGGTTATTCTTGAGTTTTTAAAACAGCAAGAACAACAAAAAAGTGATGAACCTGCTGTTTTGCAAGCAAACACAACAGACGCAAACGCAACAGGCATTAAACACACTTTGACGCATTTTCATTGGCACATCAACCACAAACACATAACATTAAATGATGAGCAGGTGGCTCAGTTGTCTGATGTTCTACAAATGGCAGGTTGTGTGTATCAGTGGTTAGATGCCCCCACCGCCTTGACATTGGGTGTGCCTAAGGCGATGGTTAAGCTGTTCACCCATGTTTAGTGGCTGTTGTGGCAAATTAGCAACACACCTTAGTGTTGATACCTAAGCTGATGTCTAGGCTGATGCCCATTTTACAACAAGCAATCTGTCATCAGATTTAAATGTGTTAAACTTGCTTTTTGATGTCTTTTATTTCCAAATTTTATCCATCGTTGCTGTCAAAAGACACACAAGACACATAAAAAGTTGTTCGGTGAATTGCTCACAAGGCAGAAATATGGCAAAACTCAACTCACAAGAAAAGCTGTTTTTAAACCAACTGCTTACCCCTGTTACCAAAAAATTACAACTGTCATGGTTGATGACCGTCATCTCAACAGTGCTGTTTGTGTTTCAGGCATGGGCATTGGCAAGTATCTTTTCGGTGTGGCTTCATCACTATTTTGCCAATCAGACACCACACGTTGATGTGTTATGGCGATACTTGCCTTGGTTGGCTGTGTGTGTGTTTGCCCGCCCTGCTTTGCAAACATTACGTGAGCTTATCAGTGCCAATGCCAGTCTGACAGTCAAGACCATGCTTAAAGAGCGGTTATTGTCCGCCTTGGCGAGTCTTGGTCCTGCTCGCACTCAGTTTGGTAGCGATGGCAGTCTGTCAACACAAGTCATTGAACAAACTGATGCGTTAGATGGCTTTATCAGTCGCTTTGCGGTACAAAAAAAAGTGGTTGCCAGCACACCACTGATTTTACTGATTGCGGTGGCATCACAAAGTCTGATGGTGGCAGGAATTTTGTTACTGACCGCTCCGCTTGTGCCTGTGTTTATGATTTTAATTGGTCGCATGACTGCCAATAAATCAGCTGAGCAGTTTGATGCTTTGTCGCAACTGTCAGGGCGGTTTTTGGATTGGGTAAGAGGCATGCCCACGCTCAAACGCCTGCAGGCCACGCCCTTTGCCCAAGTGGATTTATCACACGCCAGCGAAGACTATCGCCACCGTACCATGAATGTGCTTAAGATTGCCTTTTTAAATGGGGCGGTATTAGAGCTGTTGTCCGCTTTGTGCATTGCTTTGGTGGCAGTGTATTTGGGTTTTGGCTTAATGGGGGTATTGCCATGGGCAAAGGGGCATGTGCCTGTTGATTATTTTGCGTCCTTGTTTATTTTGTTGCTTGTGCCAGAGTTTTACGCCCCATTACGACAGCTTGGCTCAGACTATCATGCCAAAGCCCAAGCTGAAGGGGCGGTTAAAAGTCTATTGCCCCTGTTACATCAAGCTAAGAAATTGCAGGCATCACCGCCTTTAAGTGTGCAGGTCAATCCGTCTTCTCCCCCATTTTGCTACCACCCAAATCAAGCCCCCAGCTTAACATTGACAGAAGTTGGCATCATCAGCCAAACTGATGACACAGTGCGTACCCGCCTAACGCCAATAAGCCTACACATTGCCCCCCAAGAACGCATCGCTTTAATGGGGCAAAGTGGCAGTGGTAAGTCCAGCCTATTACAAGCATTGATGGGCTTTAGCGATTATCAAGGGCAAATACAGATTGGTTGGTCTGACGCTAATAAGAGCGATAATGACCATGACACCCATAATGACAAACATAGCAGCACCCATAACAATACCCATAACAGCACCCATAACAACAACAGCCCCATCAATATCACCCATGAACTCAGTCAATTATCTGCTGAGGAGCTGGCCACATGGCGAGATAATCTTAGCCATCTGGCACAAACGGTGGCGTTATTGCCAATGAGCATTGCCGATAATCTACGCTTGGCGAAACCTGATGCCACTGATGACGAGCTGATGACCGCATTAGAGCAGGTGCAGTTATGGGATTTGGTTAAACAGTTGCCTGAAGGCATTCATACCCTACTTGGTGAGCGTGGCAGTGGTTTGTCAGGTGGGCAGGCACAAAGATTGGGGCTGGCACAGTTGCTATTACAAGATGCCCCACTTTGGCTGTTGGACGAGCCCACCGAACACCTTGACTCAGATACCAAAGATGCCATTCATCAATTACTTGGACAAATTAGCCATGGCAAAACCGTCATTTGGGTAACGCATGATGTCAAGCAGTTGCCATGGCTAGATAAAGTGGTACACATGGATAAGATATACATGGATAAGATGTCATGAGAAAACAGCCAGTAAACACACGCTTAAATGCCAAACCAACCAACCAACCAACTGATGTTGGTACTGATACCAATGACTTAAACATGAGCGCTTTTGCCCTACAAGACCTTATCAAACCATCATTGGATTTGTGGCTGTTGGCGTGGGTTTTGGGTTTGGTTACCGTGTTTTCGGTGCTTATCTTACTGATGCTCTCTGGTTGGTTTTTGAGTGCAGCGGCACTGGCAGGCATGACGGCATTGGGGGCACATACGTTTAATTATCTGTTGCCAGCAGCAATTATCCGCACCCTTGCCATCACTCGCACAGCAGGGCGTTATGGTGAGCTGATGGTCTCACATCATGCAATATTTCATCTGCTTAAAGTCTTACGAGTTAAGTTTTTTGTTGCGTTATCTGCCAAGCCATTGACCCAACAACGCACTGCCCTACAGTCAGGGCAACACATGCACCGCTTGGTCAGTGATATTGACACATTAAATGAGTTTAACCTACGTTTTGTTTCCCCTTGGTTGATGGGAACGTTAACCGTGCTGGTGATGGCAGGGTTTTTGTGTTGGGTGCTGGCAGGAATTGGCAGTTTACATTGGGCGGTGGTTACGCCACTGGCTGGTGGTTTAATTGGTGTGTTATTTGTGCCTATGGTGCTAAATCGCCAAGGTCTTGCCCATGCCAAACGCTTGGCCCAAAACAATGAAAATCGCCGATTGGCGTTGATAAATCCCTTATCCATCATCACGCCATTGCTATTGTGGGGACAGTGGCAAAAACAAACGCAACCCTTTATCAATCTGGATAAAAACGCACAACAACAACATTGGCAAGCCCAAAAACACCGAAGCATCGCCATGCTTATCATGCAATGGGGCATCATGAGCGTGCTGTTATTGATGTTGTTGGCGATTGGCTTGAGCATGGGACATGGGCATGAATCCATCAATGACATGGCAACCCCTACTGCATTAACCACCCCATCAAACTTAGCTCATGTCAACTTAACTCATGTGCCTTTTAATATCCCCTTAGTTGTGGGTTTGGTATTGGGGTTATTTGGCTTAAACGAAGTGGTATTGCCCCTTGCTCAGCATTATCTGGCGTATGGTAATGCCACCGTGGCCAAGCAACGTCTCAATGATTTATTAAATCAACAGCAAACAACATTTTTGCCCACGACCCCATCACCACATACCCCACTGCCCAATATGCCCAATGCCCCACTAACAGCACAACTCACCAACGTTACCGCCAAACTGCCACAAGCCTTAGTGGGCGCAAGCAACATCAATGCCACCATACGCTCAGGCATACCCCTAATCATCAGTGGTGCATCAGGAGCAGGTAAATCCACCTTACTGGCGTGTTTGGCGGGGGAGTTGCTGCCACAAACTGGCAACATCACATTAAACGGTGTGAACTGGTATGATTATGATTGGGCAGACCAGTTGGGTTATTTGGGGCAACGGTTGGATATCTTTGACCAAAGTCTTGCCAATAATCTGCGATTGGGCAACCCAAATGCCACTGATGATGAGCTTCTGACCGCCTTGGACAAAGTGGCATTGAGTGATTGGATTGCCTCACAACCACAAGGGCTAGAGACGCAACTGGGCGAATATGGCACACTGGTATCTGGTGGGCAGGCTCGGCGTATCGCCTTGGCTAGACTGCTATTAAAACCCCGTAAAGTGCTGTTATTAGATGAACCATTTGCAGGGCTAGATGCCCACACTCGTCAATATGTCTGGCAACAGCTCAAGGCACACCAAGCCAATGGACTGTTGGTGATTATCAGCCATCATCAAGATGATTGGCAGATGAATGGGGCAAATCGTGGTGTGGATAAATTGGTGGTGGGCAAGCAAATGACCAAACGCTAAAAACCAAAACGCATCAGCTCACGGTTACCACCGCCATTGCCCATAACACCAACAACAGCCCCAATGCCAAAAACTGAGCCGCTGAGCCAACATCTTTGGCAATTTTGGCAAGAGGGTGGCGTTCTGTGGACGTGTGGTCAATGGCAGCTTCGATGCCTGTGTTAATCAGCTCAACCACCAGCGAAAATACCGACGCAAATACCAGTATCATCTTGACTGTCATGGTAAAAGGGCATGGTATCAATAGCCCAAGTAACACCACATTTATCAACAGCACCTGCCGAAAAGCGGGTTCATTTTTATACGCCGCCACAAACCCATCTATTGAGTAACCCACCGCCTTGATGATGCGTGAAATGCCTGTCTTACCCTTATACTCTTGGGCATAGCTGTTGCTCCGTGTGTTAGAAGAACGTGTGTTAGAAGAACGTGGGTTGGAAGACTGTGTGGGTTTTTGTGCAGACATGAGGCAATCCTATGCTTGAGAAACTTAAGGCTTTACAACAACTTACCATATAATATTCAGTGTCATATTCAGTATAATATCACCACTGATGATGTGACTAAACCATGTCATTTAAAGATATTTTATCCCAAATATGTCATCTCAAATATGTTATTTGAAGCATTTCATTTTAGACATCTGATATAAGACACCACACCATGTCCCTTAAACACAACCAAACCCACAACACCACTTTTACCAAATTTTTAAAGTCCAACAGCTTTTGGTCTAAGGGCTTTTGGTCTAACCGCCATCACCGCACCAAAGATTTAAAAGGGTTAGATGCTTATCTGTTTATGGCAATTGTGGCGATATTTTTGACCACAACTGCCAATGTAACATTTTTTCAACAAGTCATGTCAGTATACCCATTGGCAAATCACGCACTTTTTATCGCTTCATTGGCGGTGGTCTTAACAGGCATTTTGTTACTTTTATTGGTGTTGCTTGGCTATCGGCATACCTTAAAAACGGTGGCAATTTGTTTTATTTTAATCGCTGCTTTTGCTGGTCATTTTACGGACACCTATGGCACTGTCTACGACACCACCATGCTACAAAATGCCTTACAAACTGACACGGCAGAAACCAAAGATTTATTAAGCATGAAGCTTTTAATCCGTGTTGTGTTGTTGGCTGGTTTGCCCATCTGTTGGATTATTGGGCAGCCATTGTCATTTGGCACACTCAAAGTCAGTTTAATGAAGCGGCTGGTTACCTATCTTGTGGCTTTGGCATTGGTTGGGTTGCCCATTTTGGCATTGAGCAGTCAATACGCCAGTTTTTTTAGGGAACATAAACCGTTGCGATTTTTTACCAATCCTGTTACGGTGATGTATTCAGCGGGCAAGCTTGCCAACATGAGTTATAAAAACGCCACCAAACCCACCGAAACCATCATGCACGCCAATGATGCCATACAAAAAACCACCGCTTCCACTCGCAAGCCCAGATTGGTGGTGATGGTGGTGGGTGAGACAGCCCGTGCTGACCATGCGTCTTTTAATGGTTATCAGCGAGCCACTTTTCCCCATATGGACAAACTCATTGGCTTAGGGCAAGTGCATAATTTTGGTAATGCCATTTCTTGTGGCACATCAACGGCATATTCTGTCCCATGTATGTTCAGTTATTTGGGAGCAGAAAAATACGATGTTGATACCGCCGATTACCATGAAAATGTCATTGACACCTTAGACCGCTTGGGTGTGGCGATATTGTGGCGAGATAATAACTCTGATTCAAAAGGCGTTATGAATCGCCTGCCTGCCAAACAGTATCAAGACTACAAAAACAGCCCTCTTCAAGGTGGCAATAACACCATTTGCCACACCAACCCTTATGATGAATGCCGTGATGTGGGCATGTTGGTGGATTTAGATGACCATGTCAAGGCTCATGCCAATCAAGACATATTGATAGTGTTGCATCAAATGGGCAACCATGGCCCTGCTTATTATAAACGTTATGATGATGAATTTGCTCAGTTTTTGCCTGTTTGTACAAGTAGCGAGTTGGCGCAATGTGAGCGACAAACGGTCATTAATGCTTATGACAATGCGTTATTGGCGACTGATGACTTTTTAAAACAAACCATCGATTGGTTGGCAGCACAAACACACGCTGACACCGCCATGTTATATTTAAGCGACCATGGTGAAAGCTTAGGAGAAAAAGGCGTTTATTTACATGGCATGCCTAAGGCGTTTGCCCCAAAAGAACAATTGAGCATTCCTGCGTTACTTTGGTTGGGAGCAGACACTCCATTTGCTGTGGCAAATTCGCCAACGGCTGGCTTTAGCCACGATGCCATCACCCCGACACTGCTCAACTTATTTGATGTCAGCACGCAAGCCACGGCAGATAAAACAGCGTTTGTTAATCCTTTGGATTGATAAGCTTTCCAATGGAGCTTTCCAACCAATAATAGGTAGAATCATCAAATGTCAAGTTTACGCCCTGTGTCTCCCATCAGCCCCATCAACCAAGCCCTGCTTGCATTGGCAGTCATCATGATGACTGCTGTGTTTATTGAGCATGGTTCGGTCGATGTTACCATCAGTTCATGGTTTTATGTGGAGCAAGGCCGCTGGTTATTAAGCAAAGACCAATTTGTCTTTTCCATGCTGTTTTATAAATTACCCAAATGGTTGTTGATTGTGTTTGGGGTGTATCTGCTTGCTACTTTGGCATGGCGTCAATTCATTGCTGATACAAAATTCATTGCTGATAAAACAGACAACTCAGCAAAATCGCTGTTTGGGCGGAGAGATGCCCCCATTTATGCTCCTTTGGCTAACTTTGGGCAATCTGATATTTTATATGTGTTTGCTGTTTTGGCATTAACACCGCTGTTGGTGGCAACATTAAAATCGCTGACGCATGTGCCTTGCCCCCATGAACTGCTCATTTTTGCTGGTGATAAGCCTTATTTGTCTTTATGGCAAGACATACTAAGCCAACAGCGTGCCAAATGCTTCCCTGCGGCTCATGCCAGCTCTGGCTTTGGTTTATATGGTTTGGCGTTTGTGCCTGCGTTACAACACAAACGCTGGCGTTATGTGATTTTGGTCAGTGCCATCGGCTGGACAATGGGGCTTTATAAAATGATGGTAGGCGATCATTTTTTTAGCCATACTTTGGTATCGATGGCATTGGCTTGGTTTGTGGCAAGCGGTTTGTCAGCGGTGTTTTTTGCAAAATCGGCCATCTCTGATTGAGTGCTTCGGTATTAAGACAATCATGCCTGCTATAGATGAGCAGGTGTGCTGTCGCTTTGTCTTAACCGCATCAACCCTTCTTGTTGGGTGGTGGCAATCAGCTGACCATGTTGCCAAAACTGCCCATGATTTAGCCCTTTGGCATTGGCGGTGTTGTCGCTCCACATGTCATAAAGCAACCAATCATTCATGTCAAATGGGCGATGAAAGTGCATGCTATGGTCAATGCTGGCAACTTGCAAGCCTTTGGTCATAAAGCTGATGCCGTGAGCCATCAGCCCTGTTCCCACCAAATAAAAATCTGACGAAAATGCCAACAATGCCTGCTGAACATAAATGGGGGCAATGCCCAACTGGTCTAATGCCCCCAGTTGTGGCACGCACAGCCAGTTGGCTTGCTTGGGTGGCATGGGTTGTGGGTCAATGGGGTCTCGTGGCGTAACAGGCTTAATATGAATATGACGCTCTCGCATAAACCGCTCTTGTAAGGCATCGGGGATTTTACCAATCACTTGGTCTTTGAGTTCTTGCTCACTCAACAAGTCTTCTGGTGGTGGGTATGCGGGCATGGGCGGTTGAAATTCCAATCCGCCTTCCATTGGGGCAAATGACGCTATCATCGAAAAGATAATCTGTTCGATGGGCTGATTGTCTTTGTTGTGTTTAATCTGAATGGCAGTGACTCGTCTGGCAGACAGACTGCGTCCATCTCTTAGAGTCTGCACATGGTAATACACAGGCAAACGAACATCGCCACCCCTTAAAAAATACCCATGCAAAGAATGGCAAGGACGCAACTTATCATCAGATGGTGCTGTTTGGGTTTGAGTGGTGAGCCGATGTAAAGGCTGATGTAAACTTAACGCCGCTGCCATCAAGGCTTGCCCCAAGACTTGCCCACCAAAAATCCGTGGGCCGACAAAATCACGGCTTTGTCCGATGAATAAGCGGTGATGATGAGCATCATGCTCTGGCAACAGATGCACAGGAGCATCAACGTCTGCTGTTGTGTTGTCCGCTGTCCGCTCAATTTCCATCAGCGTCAGTGTGTCTATCAGCTGTTTGACCAGTTTGGCTTGTCTGGACATTTTATTGGCGTGGGGGTGAGTGCTGTTCATAGAAATATCGCTACGTTTGTTGATACATGGGCTTATTGAAATGGGCTTATTCACATGGTCTAACGTGGTCATATTAACCAAATATGCCATTTTTGACTAGGTCTGTGAATTAGGTCTGTGAATGTGGCTAATCGGAAACCAACGTTTTACCGTGATAGGTCTGCGTCTGCCTTTTTTGTTGGGATTTTTATTGCAATTATGGCATCATAGCATCATATCATGTTGTGAACACATTTTTAGGTAACCCATGCTGAATCGCCGACGTAACAGACACCTTTCCCCATCATCAAGCCAATCAAAATCAGATGACCGTTCATCTGTCTTTATGCCATCTTTATTTAAAAACCTATACCGAAAGGCATCTGGGCAGGCATTGGCGGTGGCGGTCAAACCGCAACTGGTTGGTGAATTGCCTGATTTAAGCCCCAACAAAGATACCCTAACCTTTTATGTGCTAAAGGACTATTCTCGCTCAAACAGCGTGTTGATTGATTTACAAACCCAAGAACATCATTTGCCTCCCGCATTGGTGGGGGTGCAAGATGCCCGTTTTGGCATTGATGAACATGCAGGAATTTTGTTTTTACATCACCCCAATGCTAATAATGGCAATAATACCAGCAAAGCTAACTTGGCATCAGGCAAATTATCACCAAGACTGGCAAGATTGGTGGCGGCAAGTTTGGCTCACCCAGAGCTGACCATTCGTTTGGTGCCTGTTACCATCATTTGGGGAAGAGCACCTGAAAAAGAAGACTCACTGTTTAAGCTGTTGGTGGCTGATAACTGGCAAGAGCCTAGCATCAGCAAACAGCTGTTTAACATTGGCATCATGGGGCGAGACACTTATGTGCAGTTTCACAAGCCCATGTACCTTAAGGACTTGATTGCCCAAAGTGGCACACACGGCAATACCGACAACGCAACCCAACCACATAAGCCATCTGCCAGCACAGCTCTATTAACCACACAACAAGCCCAACAGTCATTAACCCTTAGTATTCATCATCAGCTGACTGTCTTTTTGGATAAACGCCGTGCCAGCATCTTAGGCCCTGACTTATCAGACAAACGCAATGTCATTGACAAGCTGTTATACTCGCCTGCCATTCGCCACGCCATTGAGCAAGAAAGCCAAAAAACAGACAAACCCATCGCCAGCGTCCGCCAAAAGGCCCGCAGTTATCTTAATGAAATTGCCACCGACTATTCTTATCCTGTTATCCGTTTTTTTGAGCATTTTTTAAATTGGCTATGGACGCAACTATATGATGGTGTGCAGGTACAGCATTTTGAACGGATTCGTGAATTGGCAGATGACCATGAAATCATCTATGTACCATGCCATCGCAGCCACATTGACTATCTACTATTGTCCTTTATCATCTATAAACATGGCTTATCCATTCCTTATGTGGCGGCAGGCAATAACCTAAACATTCCTATTTTGGGTAAAATACTCAGAAGTGCTGGGGCGTTTTTTATGCGTCGTAGCTTTAAAGGCAATGAATTATACGCCACTGTGTTTAAAGAATACGTACACAGCATCATCTGTCGCAATCAGCCCATTGAATACTTTATTGAAGGGGGTCGCTCACGCACAGGTCGATTACTGCCACCCAAGCTTGGCATGATATCAATGACAGTGCAAAGTCACTTGCGTCAAGCAAGCAAGCCGATTGTGTTTATCCCCACCTATATTGGCTATGAACGCATCATGGAAGGGGCAACTTATGTGGGAGAACTCAAAGGCAAGCCCAAAGAAAGCGAGTCCCTACTTGGGTTGTTAAAGGTCAGCCGTAAGATAGAACGCATCTTTGGCACGGTACATCTGAGCTTTGGTAGCCCACTGTATTTGCAAGACTTTATGGATAAATTTAATGTTCAAGCAAACCATGCTCGAACCAACAAAGACACTGATGATGCTGACATCATTGTGTTAACAAACACCATCACTCAAATGGTTGAAAATATTGGGGTAAAAATCTTACAAAACATCAACAAAGCCGCCGTGGTTACGCCAGTATCACTGCTTGGGCTGGTGCTGTTATCCACCCCAAAATCAGCACTGGACGAAGACAGTTGTCAAAAACAGCTTGCATTGTATCAACGCCTTGCAAGGGAAATGCCTTATGATGCCGACACCACCATTACCCAAATGACCCCAAAAGCCATCATTGATTATGGCATCAAACTTAAGCTGATTGAGCGGACACCGCACATCTTAGGCGATATGATACAAGTGGCGAACAATCAAGCGGCTTTATTAAGCTACTTTCGGAACAACATTTTGCATGTGTTCATTTTGCCCTCATTTTTAGCAGCATTGATGGCAGGCAATGGACGCTTAAGCAGAACACTGGTACATGACATCACCAGTTTGTTGTATCCATTTTTACAAAGTGAACTGTTTTTAAAATATTCTTCTCGCAATCTTAACAAAACCATTGATTGCCAGCTGGATAACCTAATTGAGCTGGGCTTGATGGTGGATTTGGGAACAGACATATTGGCAGCCCCTGAACAGCACAGTGAGCCATACCAACAGCTGAAACTGCTTGGCTCACCTGTGGAGCAAAGCCTTGAACGCTATTTTATGACCTTGGCATTACTGGCACAGCAAGGCTCAGGTAAGCTCAGTGCTGAGCAGGTGGTTGATTTAAGCCAGCTACTGGGGCAACGCCTATCAGTGTTACATGCCGATGACATTCCTGATGCCTTTGACCGCTCCTTGTTCACCAGTTTTATCAATGCCCTTATCCGCCTAAACTATCTACACACTGATGCCGACAGCCAGTGTTTGCAATTTGACCAACGCATCAAGAACATCGCCCACTATGCCCGTTATGTGCTAAAGGCGGACACCATGCAAATGTTGCATCAAATCTCTGATTTAGATGACAGCGAGATTGAATACGCCATCAATGAGATGACGGCAAAAAAACAAAAGAAATTTGCCTTAAAGCGGTGATGTCTGTGTTATAATCTGTTTTTGCTGATTGATAACATCGCCACCGATTGGGTCTGGAGACGACCTATTGGCTTGATTTGTCAGGCTCACACGCCTGCACAAGCCTTAATAATTGTTGCCGATGATTTTGCTGTTGGCAGTTTGCCAACCATTCTTTGGTAACAACACTCAAAATACGTCTTAAAACAACGACAAATTATCCAAGGAATGTCCGTTGTTTTTGTCTTGATTTATGCTTGCTTGTCCTTAGTTTAAGTTTTTTATTTAAGCTTTTTTAAATCAAACAAGCTTCTTGTGAATTGACGCTTATCGCTGTTGTGCCATTATTTTTTGCCAATATCAGCTGGCAAACCCCATCATGGACATATCATGCACAACACCCAAACCATAAATAGCAACCCCACAATCCATACCAATGCCAATGCTAACCCAACAGACTGCATAAGCTTTGCTGATTTGGCATTGTCAAAGCAACTACTCAAAGCATTGAATCACAGTGGATATGATGCGCCCACACCCATTCAAGCCCAAGCCATTCCCCTTGCCCTGGCAGGTAAGGACTTGCTGTTGTCTGCCCAAACAGGCAGTGGTAAAACAGCAGCATTTGTGTTACCTGTTTTGGACACCATTATCCGTAACCAACCCAAAAAATCTCAGGTACATACCGTCATCTTAACCCCCACTCGTGAACTTGCCAACCAAGTGAGTGACAGCGTACGCCGTTATAGCTCACAGATGAAAGATGTGTTCAGCGTGCCATTGGTTGGTGGTGCTCCTTATCATGGACAAATCCGAGCCTTAAAAAAAGGCGTACAAATCATCATCGCCACCCCAGGGCGGTTTATTGACCATATGAACGCTGGTCGCATCGATTTATCTGCTCTTAACATGTTGATACTCGATGAGGCTGACCGCATGTTAGACATGGGTTTTGCCGATGACATCAAAGCCATTATGACCGCCACACCTACCAGCCGTCAAACCATCATGTCTTCTGCCACTTGGGACGGAGCGGTGGGGAAAATCGCCGAAAGCTTCACCACTGACCCTAAACGCATCGCCATTAAGGTGCAGTCTGCTCATATTGAAGAGTTCGCCTATTATTGTGATGATTTGCATCATAAAAACAACTTACTAGATGCCCTGCTCAATGACAAAAATCGTGGGCAAACCATCATTTTCACTGCCACAAAACACAGCAGTGAAACCCTTGCCAATCGCTTAAACGAAAAAGGGCATAAAGTCCGCTACTTGCATGGAGACCTACCACAATCCAAACGCAACCACATCACAAGCGATGTTAAAGCAGGTAAAGTGGACATTTTGGTCGCCACCGATGTGGCCGCCCGTGGTATCGACATCAGTGGCATCACCCACGTCATCAATTATGACATGCCCCGTCAAGTTGAAGACTATGTCCATCGCATCGGACGCAGTGGGCGTGCTGGTCGTACAGGCATCGCCATGAACTTATGTGGCATTGATGACCGCAAACAGCTCGATGCCATCAATCGTTATTTAAAACGTCATATGACCATCGCCAAAATAGACGGCTTAGAACCGAGTATCAACACCGCTGACCGCCGTTTTGATGAAGAAAAAAAAGGGCGTAACCGTGGTCGCCGTGCCAGTCAACGAAACCGCTTTGCCAATGACAGTCGTGGCAGTCATGGCAACAACCATAGCAAAAGCAATAACAACAGCAAAAGCGACAACAGAAACGAACAAACTTTTAACACAAAAAAAACCAACAACAGGCAAGATGGCTCACAATTCAAACGCCACAATCATCTGAACCGTCCAAACAAAGTCAGCAGAAATGGCAAATCTGACAAGTTTGGTGATGTGCCATTTTTTACCAAAGAATTGGCTGCCAAAGGCAGAAAATCAGCTAAGGCAAAATTTGGTAAACAACATCATTAAAAACCAATCGACATTACCCATGGCCCATTTATTTTGTACTGAAGGATTTTGTCATGTCTATTCATTCTCACACCAATGACGCTCACTTTGATGTTCGCCCTAAGCGTCAATATATCAATGTCCATGTTGCTGTTTTGCCCATGGCAATCACAGCAATCACGGCGATGATGCTGACCAGCCACGCCGCCGCCAAACCGCCTGCTCCCAATCTGTCCAATGCCGAGTTTCAGCAGTGCTTGAGCCGTTTACAAAACAGCAATCAGTTTGCCAGCGTCCGCTCAAGCTTTGCTCGTTATCGCCCAAGCCAACCTGACCCCAGCGTCATACAGTCGCTTAACCATCAGCCAGAGTTTCAAAAGAATGTTTGGGATTATTTGTCTGCATTGGTCGACGCAGAGCGGGTACAAGATGGCGTTCAAGCCCGCCGTCAGTGGGCAAACACCTTAAGCCAAATTGAACAGCGTTATGGGGTTAAGGCTGAAGACGTGCTGGGCGTGTGGGGTGTGGAATCCAATTTTGGCAAAACTTTGGGTAAAAAACCATTGATTAAATCTTTAGCAACCTTATCTTGCTTTGATCGCCGTCAGTCATATTTTCGGGGTGAGTATGCCAATGCGTTAAAAATCCTTGAGCGTGGCGACATTCACATACATGACATGACAGGTTCTTGGGCAGGGGCATTTGGGCAAACGCAATTCATGCCCAGCACTTTTTTGGAATTGGCGGTTGACTTTGATGGTGATGGTCGCAAAGATTTGGTCAACAGCGTGCCTGACGCACTGGCTTCTACCGCTAACTTTTTGGCAAAACGGGGCTATCGTTATGGCGAGCCGTGGGGCTATGAAGTCAAATTGCCAGCTGGCTATTGGGCAGTCAGTAACCGTAAAAACAAAAAACCCATGAGTCACTGGCGTAATCAAGGCATCACCCTGGCCGATGGTCGCCCTTTACCCAATGACTTAAACCATGCAGGGTTGTTGTTGCCTGCTGGATTGAATGGTCCTGCGTTTTTGGTGGGCAAAAACTTTGACACTTTTTATTCTTATAATGCGTCAGAGAATTATGCCTTAGGCATCGCTCAGCTATCACATTTGATTAAAACAGGGCAGACCAATGTCCACCCAAATTCAACTGGCTTTGTCCGTGCATGGCCAACTGATGATGCTGGCATCAGCCGTCGCCAAGCCAGAGAAATTCAACAAGCGTTATTAAATGCAGGCCATGACATTGGTGACGTTGATGGCATCATTGGTGACAATACCCGCCGTGCTATCCAAGATTACCAACGCCGTCATGGGGTGATGCCTGCTGATGGTCGGGCTGGGCAAAAATTTTATCAACTGATAATGGGCAACTCATCTGATTGGTCTGATAAAAGTTCGCTTCGATAGCCACAATTCAATCACCAACCACACACAAGCCAAGGTAATCCCATTAAATCATGATTAACCATGCTTAAAATCAACAATACTTAGACAACCATTAGACAAATGTCTAAAAAATACCCAATGACAAAATTCCCAAACAAAAAACCCCCAAATAATCAGTTGGGGGTTTTTTGTTTGGGTACTGTTTTAGCCAAATTAGCAGTTCATCTTAACATTCAACACTGAATATTAAACGATTGGCGGTGGTGTCACATTATCATCATCTAAATCTGCTGGGGTTTTGGATTCCCATTTGCCATTTTCTTGCCAAGTCGCATCGCCCCAATCGTCTTTGGTGGCGTCTTCGTCGTCCCATTCGGCGTATTGTTCAGTGGCATTAATTCCACGACGCTTCATGTCAGCGGTTTGTTCTTCTAAGGTATGATATTGGTCAGCTTGACGCATGGTCTCTGCCAACTCATCAAGCTTTTGAATGCGTGCGTCAGTATTTTGTGTGTCAGTGTTTTGTGTATTTGTCATGATGTTTCTCCGATAACCGTACCAATAACCGCACCAATAACCGTACCAATGATGATGGTCATGGTGATGATAATCAATCTTTTACTCAGCCAAAGCCTTTTTGGCTTTATCTGTCACTTGATAAAAGTTGCGTTTGCCACGCCCACCCATTTGAGCAACCACAATCCAACCTGCCGCCAATAGTTGCGATTTTACCCATTCCTGCTCAGCCGTGGCAACTTGCGTGCGTGACACCGCATGAGCATTGGGTCTGACATCTTGAACCAAATCTAAGGCTTGTTCATGCACTAAGTCATTAACACACCGTTGAATGCCTGTGCTGGTGAATTGCGTCTGTAGGTCATTCAACGCTGTGACAATGTCTCGCCACGCCACCACCGCTAAAAATGACACTTCGCTTAGATTGCCACCTTCATAAGCATGGGTGGAGAAGTTAAGCATGATGTCATCACTCAAATCAATGACGATGTCAGAGAGTTCAGATGACAGATCTTGGGCTTGATCATCATGGTCTGTCATTTTGCCATTAAGTGTCTTGACATCAAAGATGAAGCTTTGGGTCGGTGGTGCTTCGCTTTTTTTGATGGCATTAAAGGTGGTTAATAGCGTCTCTTCGATGATGTTTTCTGTTCTTATCCAACCTTTGGCAGGGTGTTCAGAAAGCATTTGTAAATAAGGGAATTCAAGCAGTTGTTCAAGGTCTGTTTGGTCATCATAGTACAAGATTTTCCCTGAATTTTGTTGTTCAATCAAGCGGATTAAATCTGTCAGCTGGCGTGACAGACCTTTTTGTGTGCCACGACCACTGTGGATTTTTCGCAAAATCAGCATGGATTTATTTTTGGTTCTGGCATTGATGTAGCTTAAGTGCAGTTGGCTGACACCTGTATTATTCGGCTTGCCATAGCTGTCACCGATTAACAGCAACACATAATCACACTCATCAATGCGACGGCGACTGTGATTGCTTGCCAGCACATCACCCAACGCCAAATCAAAAGTCAAAAATGCTCGGTGTTCAAAATACAACACCAATGCGTCCAATGATGATGATTGGTCATCATTGGCACATATGACATGAATATGATAACGGCGGTTTGGCAAAGTAACCTCAAGCATGGTGACTGATGGAAACAAAAAGCAGTTAGCGAGATTGGCAAGGTGCTAAATTTTTAAATGGCCATTTTCAAATGGCTAAATGGTACACCATGCCCAAAAAACAAAGACGATAAAAAACGATAAATAAAACAAACCGTGTTATTTATCAATACCGTACTGTTATTAAGTTAAATATAAAATTCTAACATAGCCCCAGCAAAATGCGAATGGCAAATGACAAACATTTATCAATTTTTTTGTATCATTTGTTTTGTGTCACTTTTTTAATCGACCCATCATTCTTATTTAATCCTAATTTTATCAACCATCATTTTTATCAACCATCAATGGCATCAACCATCACCTCTTCACCACAGAGCTTTATCACCAATTCACTCAAGCCTTGCGTCATTGCCGTGGCAAAAAATTGCAACTGATGTGGATTGGGTTTGCTGTGTCGATTGCCAAAGTGGTTGCTGACCGCTAAGGTGTTTTTTTGTGGTATGTTTTTTTGTGCTATCAATAAGCCTTGCTCAGCCAATAATTGCTTCACTCGCCGTGCGACGGCATCGCCAGAGTCAAACAACGCCATGTCATGTCCTTGAACCACCATTTGATTTAATAAAAATTCCTTAAAAAATGGATAATGCGTACAGCCCAGCACAATGGCTTGTACCCCTTGTTTGGCAAATTGCATCAGCATCTTACGAAGTCGCTCAGCGGTGGCATCTGTCGGTGGCATGCCCCTCTCTACCCAAGGCACTAACGCTGGTTCATACCATCTACTCACCCTGATGCCATAGGGTGTGGCAAATTGAGCCATCACATCATTAAGTAGTTGTCCATGCAAGGTTGCCATGGTTGCCAATACTGCCACATGGCTGCTCAAGTGGTTGCTCAAGTTGGCAGATGCTTGGGTCAGTTGGGCGTTTTTGGCTTGCACATAAGCCAAAGCAGGTTTTAATGCTGGCACAAGACCCACGATGGGTATGGTTAGATATCGCAAGCGTGCTTGATTCAACGCATGGGCAGAAGCACTGTTACACGCCACCACCACCAGCTTGCACCCCTGCGCTATTAACCAAT
Organism: Lwoffella lincolnii; assembly: GCF_002014765.1. Classification (GTDB taxonomy): domain Bacteria; phylum Pseudomonadota; class Gammaproteobacteria; order Pseudomonadales; family Moraxellaceae; genus Psychrobacter; species Psychrobacter lincolnii. The sequence goes on along the minus strand of NZ_MUYT01000015.1, from coordinate 71,781 downwards.
CAATGCCAGTTAAGGTCAAATGGTTGATGTCTTCGGCGGTGCGACTGCCATAGGGGACATGCTTGGTATCGGCATAATACAGATAACGCTCGTAAGGCAGTTGTTGGCGTAAGTGTCGATATACCGATAGACCACCTACCCCCGAATCAAACACACCGATGGGGCTATCTGCTGTCGGTGTTGTGCATGCGATACGTAATAGGTGAGCATCAAGCAAAAGGTTGGTTTTTGACATGGCTAAGGACATACCCTGTTATGGTTGATGGCATTCATGTTTATTGCTGATGTTGATAAAGAAAATATGTCATCTAAAAATTCAGTAACCCTTTAGTCACGCTTTTATAGCATATTTTTCGTGAAAATGATGTTTATCTTTTATAATAGCTGATGAATGTGATGTTTTTATTAAATTTACCAAACGTTTTAACAACCATATACAGAAAATTGATTATAAATTATAAGGAGTTATTATGCAGGCTATAGAACGAGAGTCGATGGAATTCGATGTTGTCGTCGTCGGTGGTGGACCTGCTGGATTGTCTACTGCCATTCGCTTACGTCAGCTGGCACAACAAGCAGGCAATGAAGAGTTTATGGTTTGTGTGGTTGAAAAAGGTTCTGAGTTTGGGGCTCATATTTTGTCAGGTGCGGTGATTGAGCCAAGGGCATTAGACGAGCTTATCCCAGATTGGAAAAGCAAAAATGCCCCTGTGCGTGTAACAGCAACCGAAGACCAATTTTACTATTTACGTTCTGCCACCAAAGCCACCCGAGTGCCTGATGCTTTGATACCCAAACCCATGCACAATGAAGGCAACTACATTGTTTCATTGGGCAATGTGGTGCGTTGGCTGGCGGAGCAAGCCGAAGAACTTGACGTGATGATGTTCCCTGGGTTTGCTGCTGCTGAAATATTGTATAACGATGATGGCTCAGTCAAAGGTGTGTTGACAGGTGATATGGGGGTGGCAGCAGACGGCTCACATAAAGCTGGCTATGAACCCGGCTATGAGCTACTTGCCAAATATACGGTATTTGCCGAAGGTTGCCGTGGGCATCTGGGCAAACGCTTAATCAGTCGTTTTCATCTGGATAAAGACACCGACCCGCAACATTATGGCATCGGACTTAAAGAGCTGTGGGACATCAAACCTGAAAAACATCAAGAAGGTTTGGTGATGCACGGCTTGGGCTGGCCATTGACCGAGACTGGTTCAACAGGAGGCTGGTGGTTGTATCATGATGAAAACAACCAAGTCAGCTTTGGCATGGTCATCGATTTGTCTTACCATAACCCATACATGTCCCCCTTTGACGAACTACAACGACTAAAAACCCACCCTGTTATCCGTGATATTTTACAAGGAGGCACACGGGTGTCCTATGGTGCAAGGGCATTGGTCAAAGGTGGGTTAAACTCACTGCCCAAACTGACCTTCCCTGGTGGGGTACTGGTTGGTGATGATGCAGGATTTTTAAACGCCGCCAAAATTAAAGGCACACACACGTCAATGAAATCAGGCATGTTGGCGGCTGAAGCCATTTATGAAGCGGTCAGTGCTGGTCGCCAGCATGACGAAGTCATCGCTTATACCACACTGTATCAAGACTCTTGGTTGTATCAAGATAATTATGAAGCTCGCAACTTTGCCGCTGCCACGCACCGCATGGGAATGTTTATGGGCGGTGGTTTTACGTTTGTTGAGCATAACCTTTTGGGTGGTAAGATGCCATTGACCATCAATGACACCACGCCAGATTATTCTCAACTAGAACGCTCAGCACATGCGTTTATACCAAAATATCCCAAATCTGATGGCAAGCTGACCTTTGATAAGCTGTCTTCGGTGTTCATATCCAACACCAACCATGCCGAAGACCAGCCTGTGCATCTAAAATTAACCGATTCGAGTGTGCCGATTGGAGTAAACTTACCTATTTATGCTGAGCCTGCCCAGCGTTACTGCCCTGCTGGGGTGTATGAAGTGGTACAAAAAGCAGATGGTGCTGAATTTGTCATCAATGCCCAAAACTGCGTGCATTGCAAAACATGCGACATCAAAGACCCATCACAAAACATCACTTGGGTAACGCCAGAAGGGGGTGGTGGACCGAACTATCCTAACATGTAAAATTTATATAAAATTTGACATGACATCAAAAACCCAATGATTGAACCTTTCAAATTATTTATTTATTGGATTTTTTGTCAAGTTAACCCTGTAGATTACAAAAAAGGATTGCTGACTTGTTGGGTGTTTAAGGACAGAGTAGTTTGACTCTGTGGCTCATGATTGGTGGTAAAATGCTGTGTTCCTAACACCTGCACAATGCGGTTTATCAATGTCTGTAGCGTTTTGGCATCTTTTAATCCTTGGGCATTTTGGTACAAGTCAATATCACCATAGATGCTGATTTTGTCTTCTTGATTTTCAATGATAAGGTTGCCCACCTGCATGCTTTGGGCATTGTTTTGATAAGGGTCTATCATGGCATCTCTCCACCAACCTGACTGACATTTGATGCCCAAAATACTGAGCAGATGGCTAAAAATATTGAACAAAACCCACGGATTAACCCAACTGGTGCAATAGCCACCGCACCACTTTGGTGATGACAATGATCCACCAAGGGGCATCTTGAGCTGTCATGTCATCATGTTGTGCGTCTGAATGTTGATTGGACAATGACAACAGCATCGCTTGAGCTTTCACCGCTTTATCCAGTGCAGGCATGGCATCTATGCCTGTCAGCATCGCCAGCTCATCAAGGCTAACGACCACCACCCGCCCAGACGCATCATTACTGGCATAATAAGCGGCTGCTTGGTTCAATTCTGGCACATAAACGGCTTTAAATAAATGACTGGGAACAAGCACACGCCCATTAATCTGGGTCAAGTTTGCTGTGGCATAGCCCACACCTGTTACCACATACGCTGAGCCATGCTTTTGGGTCAGATAACGGGTATGGCTCTCAACATCTCGCCAAACATAACGGTTTAACTCAGGCGTTTGTGGGGTGATGTTGGCAAGGCTAAAGCTTTCATATTGTTGGGTCAGCGTTGCCATGTCTGCATTGGGTGCCATATGCCCCCTGTCATAACCACTGCCTTTATAGTCAGCCAAAGTTGCTTGCTTGTTAATCGGTAGACGGCTTTCTGCATGGAAGTTATCACGACGCTCAAGCTTGCCAGCCGCTGTCAATCGCCGACGGTCAAGATACTCTGCAGACCATAACGGCGTGCGTGCCACCCCTGAATACATCACCGCAAAGCCAGAAAAACAAAGCGGTACAGTCTGTACAGTCAACTTATCCTGTGAATAAGCTGGTGGTTGCCCCATGGCAAACATCTTTTGACAATCAGCAAACGGCTGGGCATGGGCAATCATGGGCAACACCAGCATGAACAACACACACCCAAAAACCGCCCCCACTTGGCATATCTTATTTATCAACATCATCATCGTATCACATTGTAAATATTACATTGCAAACTTCAGGTATCACATTATAACAAGTAGTATAACACGCCTTATCCCAAGCATTGGTAGCATCTGATAAATTATGTTATGATAGCAATATAAACATTGTGGTTTTAATAAATTGTGATTTTAATAAATGCTTATGTGCATAAAATGCTTATGTAGATAAAAGGATAAAGTTATGAAAACAACGCAACCCACCCAATCAAATAAACTTGCCTTAGCCTGTAAAAGTGGTACATTGGCAATGATATTGGCATTGACTGCATGTGGTGGCAGTAATGAACATACCGCCGCCGTTGATAAAGTTGATGAAGCCGCCGCCGCCGCTCGTGAAGCCACCCCAGAGCCAGTGCTTGATGAACCTGCCACCATCACTGCCAACACCCCACCTGCTGACACTGCCGTGGCAACAGCTGATACCGTAAGTGAACCGCCAGAATCAGCAGCCACCACCGAACCCACCGCTACCGATGCAGGGGGTGATGTACAAGCAGCGGCAGCAGGCGTGGGTAAAGAGCTATACGACAGCAAATGTTCAGTATGTCATAACGCTGGTGTGGCAGGTGCTCCTAAGCTAGATGACGCAGCTGCTTGGCAAGCTCGCTTGGCACAAGGTCAAGATGTCTTATATCAAAGCGTCATCAATGGCAAAGGGGCGATGCCACCTCGTGCCACTGCCAACGATGCAACAGACGCAGAGTTAAAAGCAGCGGTTGACTATATGACTGGTCAGGTCATCAAGTAATTGGTCAGATAATGCCACTGAATGAATCAAACGGTCAGCCAAACATTGGTTGTTATTTGGTTGATTGTTCTTTGGTTGTGTTCTTTGGTTGCAAGTAAGGTCGCCATTGTGTCAGCACTGGCGACTTTTTGCATAACGGCTGATGCAGCCATTTGGGCAAAAATTGTGTGGATAAAGACAGATTGTGTGGACAAAAAGAGTGTGTGGATAGCATGAAAGTACTGGGATTAGAGACATCTTGTGATGAGACAGGACTGGCAATTTTTGACAGTGAGCAGATGAGCAAGCCACATCACGGACTGCTTGGGCAGGTGCTGTATTCACAAGTGGAGCTACATGCCATTTATGGTGGCGTTGTGCCTGAGCTTGCCAGTCGTGACCACATTCGCAAGCTTGTGCCACTGTTAAATGAGTTATTAGCACACTGTGAGCTAAACAAGTCTGATATTGATGCCGTTGCCTTTACCAAAGGGCCGGGGCTGATAGGGGCATTGATGACAGGGGCGTTATTTGGTCGCAGTTTGGCGTATGGTTTGGGCGTGCCTGCCATCGGTGTGCATCACATGGAAGGACACCTGCTTGCTCCGCTCATCGCTAACCCAAACTTAAACTTTCCGTTTGTCTGCTTATTGGTCTCTGGTGGACACACACAACTGCTGGCGGCTCATGGTTTGGGTAAATATGAACTGCTTGGCGAGTCCATAGATGATGCGGCAGGTGAATGTTTTGATAAAACTGCCAAAATGTTGGGTTTACCTTATCCGGGTGGACCTAATATCGCCAAATTGGCAAACAATGGCAATCGACACGCCTATGATTTGCCCAGACCCATGCAACATAAGGGATTGGATTTTTCATTTAGTGGCATGAAAACCGCTGTGCATAATCTGATTAAAGACACCAAAGGAGCTAACCACGACTGCAAAATCAGGGCAGACATCGCCGCAAGTTTTGAGCAGGCAATGGTCGATACCTTAACACAAAAATGCGTCAAAGCCCTTAAACAAACTGGCTTAACCCATTTGGTCATCGCTGGCGGAGTCAGTGCCAATACGTATCTACAAGAGCAGTTGACAAAAGCCCTTAACAAAATAAACGCACAAGTACATTATGCACCGCCTGCCTTGTGTACCGACAATGGGGCAATGATTGCCTATGCTGGTTATAAACGCTTACAAGCAGGGCAACAAGATGGATTAGCCGTCAGTTGTGTTCCACGCTGGCCCATCAGTGATTTGCCAAGTGTCAATGTTTAAGTGCCAATGTTTAAGTGCCAATGTTTAAGTGCCAATGTTTAAGTGTCAATGAACCAGCATGACATCAACACAAATAAGCCAATGCTAGAGTGTGGCATTTGCTAGGGTGTGGCCTACCATTGAAGTCAACAACTCAGCAAACCCTTGCATATAAGGAACTTCTTGGCTATGACTGCGAGTGGCAGCATACAACTGACACATGACTCCTTTGCCTAAAGGTTTTGAGACCACCCAACCTTTTTTTTCATAATCTTTCACCACCCAGTCAGGCAGTGCCGCCACGCCTCGCTCACTGGCAACCAACTGTATGAGCATGGGCGTTAACTCTGTGGTACGGATATGGGCTGGTGTTACTTGAGCAGGGTTCAAAAAATGAGCAATCACATCTAAGCGGTTGCTATCAACAGGATAGGCGATGAGTGTTTGGTCTGATAAATCATTGGGCTGTATGTCAGACTTATCTGCCAATGAATGGGTGGGGGCGAGTGTCAAACGGCTTTCGTATTCAAACAAAAACTGATATTGAATGCCTGTTATCGGGGCGTTGTGTGTGGTAATCAGTACGTCAATTTCTTCATCTAATAATAGCTGATGTGGGTCTGGCTCAAAACCACTGGCAAAATCCAACTCCACATCTGTCCACGTTTGTCGATAGGCATTTAATATTGGCATTAGCCAATCAAAACAGCTGTGGCATTCTGATGCCAAACGTAACCGTCCTGTCTGTCCATGTGCCAATCGATGAATGGCGGTTTTGGTCTTGGTAACATGCGGTAAAATTTTATCAGCAAGCTTTAATACTTCATTGCCAGCAGGGGTAAAGCTGACAGGGCGACTGCGGTTGATCAGGTTGACACCATAATAACCTTCAAGTTCTTTGAGTTGATGCGAAACCGCCGAAGCCGTTACATGTAGCTCATCAGCAGCAGCTGCCAAAGAGCCATGAGAACGCAATGCGGTTAAAGTGTATAAGTGGCGTAACTCTAGCATAAAATGCCTGATGATGCTGATGGTTAAGACAAGGTATGAATGGTGTTATTATACAATAATATTTTTAAATAACAGACAAAAAAACAGCTCAATAATGAGCTGTTTTTAGACAAATGGGCAGTTATTTATCTTAATAAATCATTTATCTTGATAAGCTATTTGCCTTGATAAGCAAGCTTCACACCCACGGCATAGCCATCGTTATCTTTAAATTCACCCACGACTTTACCATTAGGTAATTCGGCAGTGGCATCACCAAATTTTAAGTATTTGCCACCAACAGATAATGCCCACTCAGGTGTGAAATTGTACTTCACCCCACCACCAACGCTGTAATAGCCATTGACAGGACCTAATGAACTGACAGGGTTACCAGCACCAGAGTCCCAGCCCACATTAACCGAGCCTGAGAGTTTGTCATTAAAGCGTTTGCCCAGTCCCAAATCCACTTTCCATTGGTCTTTGCTGTATTGAACCAAATTTAACCCTTTAGGATATTGGACTTTAGATGCGGCATGATATAAAGGCGGAGTGATTTTAAAGTCACTCCAAGGTACCCAACGCACATCAAGCGTACCTAATAATTGATGTTCACGACTGATGCCAGTCTGTAGGTTGAAGTTCACTGATTGTGGCGTGGTGATTTTGACTTTATCTGCATTCACCACATTTGCCTCAATGCCTGATTTCATGGTGGGAGACAGATAATTTAAAGAAGGTAAGCTTTCACCAATCGGTGCTTCATAATCAATTTCAGAACGATACGTCACAGCGGCTCTAAAGGCAATCTCAGGAATGCTATAAGCGGCACCTGCCACCCAGCCGAGCTTTGTTTGTGGGCTGACGTGAGCATCGTAGCCAGCTGAAGTCAGATAGGCAGGCCCACGTAACGCCACATCTGCTTTGACTTGTTGTAGGGCAGGACCGCCATAGATTTGCAAATTTTTATTAGCACCAAATTTGGCACCGACTAACATGGTTAGGTTGTTGGTGCGAATTTCAACATTGGTACCTTGACCTTCGTGAGTTTCAGCAGTTTTTGCAATATTGCCGACAGCGACGATTTTGTTCAATGCATCGTCAACAACTTTCTCAGTAACCGCCTTTCTAGCCAATTCATTGACTTGATTAGCAGGTAAGTTTGAATTTTGGGCACGGATTTGTAGTTTGACAGCTTCGGTTAATTCTTTTTTGACAAAACTGGCAATTTGTCGCTTAATCAGACTACCAGCATTTTGGTATTGTTGAGCAGTCTGAACGATTTCAGCTCTGGGTTTAAGTGCCAAAGGTGTGCCTGCAACCAAGGCAGCATAAGTTGAATCAGCGCTTTCAGTGACAAAATTACTATTACCTTCATATTGAGCCGCTGCACCAAACGGCTCGTCATATAAGACACCCACGCTAAAGGTGTCATTCACATCTGCTTTAACGCCGTAACGAAAAAAATCATATTCTTTGGCGGCATCATTCACAGGATTGCCTTTTGTGTATTTTTTTAGGTCGTCAATTGTTAAGTGAGCATTATCATGACCTGTAACATTGGCATCGATATGAGTATAAACGGCTTCGGCGTAAGTGCCATCTTGTAAAAAAGCGGTCACATCTTGCCCTGAGCGGTCCATGGCAGCGGCAAAGCTCAAAGATGATGTTAAAGCGGTGGTAACACCAAGGGTAAGTTTGGTCAGTGAGAAGTGAGACATGGGTCTTCCTTGATAAATGGATAAAATGAAACGTTGTGGGATATTTGATTGATGAAAAATCAAGTTGGTTTACTTGACGTGATGGATTAGCAAGGAACTTGCAATCATTAATATGAATTATCTTAAACAAATTTGGTTGTAATGGCAATAAAAAAACCAACAAAATTGCATAAAAAATGACCTTAATGTCATACATTGTTTGGTTATTGTAAAAATAACATATTCAGTATCATGGATAAAAATCCTAATTTTTCATATTGACACAGTCAAAGATAAGATGGCTTGCCAGCATCAAATGACCTTGCTATCATGCTTTATTTATGTTACTGCCCACAAATTAAGCACACTCATGCCAAATACCTTAACCAAAAATACCTTAACCATTACTTTGTCCGAACAATCACAACATCTGCCACAACTGGCAACTGATTTGCTTGCCAAAAAGCAGTTAATCATTAACGGTCAAGCGACCGATGCCATCACCATTTATCAGGTGATTGATGCTCAAGGTTTGGCTTGTCCCATGCCACTTCTAAAAGCCAAAATGGCACTTAAACACACCCCACAAGGACAGGCGGTTTATTTACTTGCGTCTGATAAAAATTCTATCCACGACATTGCTGCCTTTGCCAAACATGCCAACCGACAGCTTTGGCAAGCCCATGGCAATGGCATGGACAATGACAACATAGACAGCGACATAGACATCGGCAACAACACTGACACCAGCCAATACCACTTTATCTTATGGTAATCACATCATCACAATTTACTTACACGACAACACTTAACATCCATTCATCAAATTCATATAATGACAAAATCTCATTGACAATCAACACAATAACCCAACCAATGGCCTGACAACCAAAAAACGCCCAACATTCAATGCTCAATATTAAAAACCCAATCAACCCCTACCTAAAGGTTACGCCATGGCACGCATCCACCCCATCGACACCAGACATAACAAAGACCATCACAAAGACCATCACAAAGACGTTCAAAAGATTGATACAGATGAGATTGATTATGCAGGCACGCCCACCCATGCCGTTGTGCCTGCCATTCCCATGCACTTGACTGCCCCTGGGGTTAATCTTGGTGCGTACATCAATACGGTGCATCAAATCCCCATACTGACCCCAGAGCAAGAGCAAGAGTTGGCTCACCGCTATTATGATGACGGCGATGTTGAGGCTGCTCGTATGTTGGTCATGTCCCATTTACGCTTTGTCATTCACATTGCCCGCAGTTATTCAGGCTATGGACTGCCACAAGCCGACCTTATCCAAGAAGGCAACCTAGGACTGATGAAAGCGGTCAAACGTTTTGACCCTAATAAAGGCGTGCGTCTGGTGTCCTTTGCTGTACATTGGATAAAAGCTGAAATCCATGAATTTGTCATTCGCAACTGGCGGATTGTCAAGGTTGCCACCACCAAGGCTCACCGTAAACTGTTTTTTAACCTTAGAAGCCTAAAAAAAAGCAACAACCAACTTACCCTAGACGAAGCCGATGCCATCGCCAAAGACTTAGGCGTGACTCGCAAACAGGTGCTGGAAATGGAATCTCGCCTGACGTCGTATGACGCATCTTTTGAAACCCAAAATGACGATGATGATGAAGGACGCTACGCCCCCCAGTTATTTTTAGAAGATGGTGTTGACCCTGCTGAGTTGGTTGAAGAGGCTGATTGGGAAGCCAATAACACCAATGCACTGATGGCAGCCATGGATACCCTAGACGACCGCTCACGAGACATCGTTGAACAGCGGTGGTTGTCTGAGCAAAAATCAACGTTACACGAACTGGCAGCAGTCTATGACATTTCTGCTGAACGAGTTCGCCAAATCGAAAAAAACGCCATGGATAAAATCCGTGATGCCATGACCATCGACAGCTTGGTCATGCCAGATTATTAAGGGGCAACTGATGAACTGGATTGCCATCGCTGGCATCAATCTTAGCGTTGCTGTCGCTCTTGGGGCATTTGGGGCTCATGGGCTAAAATCCATCGTCAACTCAGAGCAGTTAGCATGGTGGCACACAGGCACGCTGTATCTGTTTTTTCATGCCTTAGGCTTGCTTATGATGGGCATACTGATAAAGGGCTGGCATTATCCACAGGGCATGGCGTGGATGATGCAGCTGGGCATGTTGATTTTTTCAGGCAGTTTATTTGCCATGACCTTAGGCTTGCCAAGGTGGTTGGGGGCAATCACCCCCATCGGAGGCATACTGATGATGGGTGCGTGGTTGTGGTTGGCGTGGGCAGCAATTCAAAACGGTTAAATCAAGTCATCCATTCAAATGCTGTTTAAAGCCACGCTCTTTACTGCGTTCCCAGTCTCTGTCTTTTAGGGTTTTGCGTTTGTCGTGCAATTTTTTGCCTTTGGCCAAGGCAATTTGGCATTTGACCATGGATTTTTTCCAGTAGCAAGATAACGGCACACAGGCAAACCCCTTTTGATTGACTGCACCAAACAGCTTATCAATCTCTTTACGGTGAAGTAACAGCTTACGGGTACGAATGCTATCAGGGTTGATGTGGGTAGAGCTGGATAACAGCGGCTGAATATGTGCCCCAAATAAAAATGCCTCACCATCACGGAAGACCACATACGCTTCTGTGATGCTCATCTTACCTGCTCGAATGGCTTTGACTTCCCAACCTTGTAGGGCAATCCCCGCCTCAAACTTCTCTTCAATAAAATATTCGTGCCGAGCTTTTTTATTGGCACAAATCTGATTGTCTGGCTTTTTTGCCATGATATTATCCTCGCTTAACACCCACCATTAAAACGGAATGTCTTCATCGGCAGGTGCTGGCTGCATGGCAACGGCGTTATTGGGTTTGGGTTGATTTTGATTGTTTTGCCCTGCTTGTTGGGCTGAGTGATTGTCGGTGTTGTTAAAGTTGTTATTGTTATTGTTGTTGTTAAAGTTGTTATTGTTATTGTTATTTTGATAGGCATTGGCAGTGTTTTGATGGTTTTGAAATCCACTTTGATTGCCATTTGGGTTGCCATTTTGGTTTTGGAAGTTACCATAGCCTTGATGGCCGCCTTGATAACCACTTTGATAACCGCCTTGATGATTTTGGTTAGCGACTCCGCCTCTGGCACTGTTGGCACTGTCAAGCATTTGCATGTTGTCAGCACGGATTTCGGTGATGTAACGCTCCTGTCCATTTTGGTCTTGATATTTACGAGTACGCAGACTGCCTTCGATATACACTTTACTGCCTTTACGCAAATATTGAGCAGCGACTTCACCCAGACGGTTAAACAGACTGATGCGATGCCATTCGGTGGCTTCACGAGGCTCTCCTGTTTGTTTGTCATTCCATTGCTCACTGGTGGCAACGGATATGTTGGTAACATTGCCTCCATTATTAAACTGACGTACTTCTGGGTCAGCCCCAAGGTTGCCAACGATGATGACTTTATTAACGCCTCGCATAAAATTTCCTTAATTTATCAAAAGTAATTTATCAAAAGTTTATCAAAAAAAATTATCAAAAATATACCCTCACTTTAACGCAAATTGACATGAAAATCTAGCGGTGTGTGATGATGTTTTGGTGCTGTTGACTTCCTCCCCTCCCTATCGTTCGGGGATTCCTTCTGCAAGACGGTGAAGCCCCACCGCAAGAATGTTCCGACTGGCATTGATGTCTCTATCATGCCATGTGCCACACTTTGCACAAGTCCATTCTCTTATTCGCAAACCTGCTCTACCTTTCGGACTACTGGACATATCGCCACAGTGCGAACAGGTTTGGGTAGTGTATTTCTCATTTACGATTTCAAAACGACAACCTGCATGCTTGCATTTATAATCCAGCTGTCGTTTAAGTTCAAACCAACCTGCATCGTATGTTGATTTAGCGAGTTTGGTTTTCTTGTTCGTGAATGAGCGTGATTTAACATCACCGACCACAATTAGGGCATTGTCTTTGACTAATTGGGTGGTGAATTTATGAATTAAGTCTAATCTTGTGTTTTTGATTTTGGCATGGATTGCTTTGATACGTTTTTTATTGTTAGCACGCTGGGCGATGGCAAGCTTTTTAGCCCATTTTTGCGTTTGTTTGGTTATCAGCTTGTCACCGTTTGAGGTGGTGGCACTGTCTTTTAGTCCTAGGTCAATGCCAACGCTGGCTGTTCCACAAGGCTGTTTTGGGTAGTCTTTGACGGTGATACAGGCATACCAACGGTTACGGCTGTCTTGTACTATCTCAAGGGTGTTGATTTGGTATGGTGATAGGTTGTGGCTGTCCCATAGGTCAATGATTAGCTTTTGCCCTTTGGCTAAACTAAGCTGTAGGGTTGATTTTAATCCTTTTTTGCCTGTTTGGTGGGTAGCGATGTGTTTAATGGCGGATTGTTTAAATGGTAGCCAACCGAGTGATTTGCGTTTGGCTTTTGGGTTATTGGTTCGCCAGTTAAGTTTAGCCTTTTTAAATTGCTTACGGCTTTTGGCATGGGTTTCGTTGATGGCTTGAATGGTTTGGGAGTGTAAGCCCAATAACTCACCGCTGCCTTTGGTGTATTGATTTAGGTCATAGGCACTAAAGAATTTGCCTGTGCGTTGTAGGTGCTTGTAACTTAATTCATTAACGTAGTTCCACACATGGTTAACACTGCCAGCTATTTTGTTTAGCTGATTTGCGTGTTTGTCTTTGATGCGTAGCTTGAGGGTTTTCATGGGTTTAGGTATGGTTGTAGTATTTTAATTATACATTGGTCTAATTATGTATCAAACGATTTAAGACGTGGTAGGCAAGTTATGTACAATCTTTATGTGCATTTTATTTTGTAGGCAGTTGTGGCGATGCGGAGGTAGAGATTATCCGCCAGTATATTGAACATGAGTGTCGCTGACACGCAAGGACGCCACACTAAACAGCGGTCGATGCGTAAGCATGGTTACGGAGTTGCCTTATATCCACCCCCTGAAGTGGGTGGTTTTACGGCAACGCTGGATAAAATGTCAATGACAGGCACGCCCTAGGTTTGTCATCTATTTTTTTTGCTTGAAGCAACAGAGTTTACCCCCATTAACCCCATATCTGCCCAATGGCTCACTGAACAAAATGAACAAAACACCCAACAAAAGATTCTCTTATGGCACATGAACACATCAAAATCCGTGGGGCGCGCACCCATAATCTAAAAAACATTGACCTTGACATTCCACGAGATAAGTTTGTGGTCATCACTGGCCTGTCAGGGTCTGGCAAGTCCTCACTTGCCTTTGATACCCTGTATGCTGAAGGGCAACGCCGTTATGTCGAGAGTTTGTCAGCCTATGCACGCCAGTTTTTATCACAAATGGAAAAGCCAGAAGTGGACAGCATTGAGGGCTTATCACCCGCCATTGCCATTGAACAAAAATCCACCAACCACAATCCACGTTCTACGGTAGGGACAATTACTGAGATTTATGACTATTTACGCCTGTTGTATGCCCGTGTAGGCACCCCATACTGTCCTGAGCATGGCGAGCCGATGGTGGCACAGACCATCAGTGAGATGGTAGATGACATCATGGCGTTACCAATCGACAGTAAGCTGATGATATTGGCACCTGTGGTACAAGACCGCAAAGGAGAACATACGCTGTTGTTAGAACAATTGATGGGTCAAGGTTTTGTGCGAGTGCGTATTGATGGTCATATCTATGACATGGATAACTTGCCAGTCTTACAGAAGAATAAAAAGCACCGCATCGAAGTGGTGATTGACCGCTTTAAGGTGCGTGAAGATTTGGGCAACCGAGTGGCAGAAAGCTTAGAGACCGCCCTGCGGTTGGGGCAAGATTTGGCGATATTGCACCATATGGACAGGGCTGATGACGCTGATGGGGGCGACCAGTTGTTATCTGCCAAACATTCTTGTCCCATTTGTGACCGTGCGGTGGGTGAGCTTGAGCCACGATTGTTTAGTTTTAACAACCCTTATGGGGCATGTCCTGCCTGTGATGGTTTGGGCAAACGTCAATATTTTAGTGCCGATAAGCTCATTACCCATGTAGAAAAAAGCCTAAACCAAGGGGCAATTCATGGTTGGGACAAACGCCATGCCTATTATTTTGGGCTATTAACCACTGTCTGTCAGCATTATGACATCAGTATGGACAAGCCTTGGCAAGAGTTATCCAAAAAACAGCAAAACATCATTTTACAAGGCTCTGGTAAAGATAAAATTGCTTTTAAATTCACCGACGAACGTGGACGCAAAACGGATAAAACCGTACCATTTGAAGGTATTTTGCCTTATCTTGAGCGTCGTTATGTCAAAACCACCAGCAATTTGGTGCGTGATGAGTTGGCAAAATATTTGGCTGACACCACCTGTAACGTCTGTGATGGGTCAAGACTGAACGAAATTGCCCGCAATGTGAAAGTAGATGGTCGCACCATCGCCGATATTGTGAAATTATCGATTGGTGATGCCAAAAACCACCATGCCAACCTTAAGCTTGATGGCCATCGTGGTGAGATTGCCGATAAAATCATTAAGGAGATAAACGAACGCTTGGGTTTTTTGGTCAGTGTGGGGTTGGATTATTTAACCATGGCAAGAAGTGCTGAAACCTTATCAGGTGGTGAAGCTCAACGTATCCGCTTAGCCAGTCAGATTGGGGCAGGATTGATGGGAGTGATGTATGTGCTTGATGAGCCGTCCATTGGTCTGCATCAGCGAGACAACGACCGCCTGCTTAAGACCTTAACTCGATTAAGAGATTTGGGCAATACGGTGTTGGTGGTGGAGCACGACGAAGACGCCATTCGCCAAGCTGACCATATTATTGACATTGGTGTGGGGGCAGGCGTGCATGGAGGGCGAGTGATTGCCGAAGGCAATGCCAAACAAATCGCTAAGGTCAAAGAATCTTTAACAGGACAATATTTGTCTGGAGAAAAATCAATCGCTGTTCCCAAAGTGCGTCATTCTGCCAAAACTCAAGAGCAACAGATTGGCACAGGCAAACAAAAAGCAACCAAACAACAGCCAATGTACATTGAACTCAAAGGTGCGATGGGTAATAACTTAAAATCTGTGGATTTAAAATTACCCATCGGAGTCATGACTTGTGTCACTGGTGTATCAGGCTCTGGTAAGTCCACCTTGATTAATCGCACCTTAATGCCAATATCTGCCACCCAACTCAACAACGCCAGCACGCTCGTTCCCGAACAGTACGAGAGCATCACAGGGCTTGAGCATTTGGACAAAATGGTAGACATTGACCAAAGTCCCATTGGGCGTACCCCACGCTCCAACCCCGCCACTTACACAGGCGTGTTCACACCCATTCGTGAACTGTTCGCCCAAGTGCCAGAAGCCAGAGCAAGGGGGTATCAAGCGGGGCGTTTTAGTTTTAATGTCAAAGGTGGTCGCTGTGAAACTTGCCAAGGTGATGGGCTGATTAAAGTAGAAATGCACTTTTTACCTGATATGTACGTACCATGTGACAGCTGTCATGGCAAACGCTACAACCGTGAAACGCTAGAAATCCATTATAAAGGCAAGACCATCAGCGATGTGTTGGAGATGACGGTGGAAGATGCAACTGAATTTTTTGCCGCCATTCCTGCCATTCATCGCCGTCTACAAGCTTTAACAGACGTAGGACTAAGCTATGTCCGTCTAGGACAATCTGCCCCAACGTTATCAGGAGGCGAAGCCCAACGTGTCAAGCTGGCTCGAGAACTTGCCAAACGTGACACAGGGCAAACGCTGTATATTCTTGATGAGCCCACCACAGGATTGCATTTTCATGACATTGCCAAATTGCTTAATATCTTGCATGCCTTACGTGATAAGGGCAATACCATTGTGGTGATTGAGCATAATTTAGATGTGATTAAGACAGCAGATTGGATTGTTGACTTAGGTCCTGAAGGGGGCAAAGGTGGTGGTGAAATCATCGCTGAAGGCACACCTGAGCAAGTGGCTCAAATTGCATTGTCGCGTACTGGGCAGTTTTTAAAGCAGATGTTGGAGTAAACAAAGTTGAAATAAGCAAAATGGTTTTATATTTAAAATTTAAGTTATTATTTAAAATCTAAGTTATTAAATCTATGACAGACCATCAACGCTGTTGATTAATGACTTTAGCAGCCATTTCTTTATTGGAATTAATCTTATGTTTATTTGGTATCTTACAATGTACATAATAATCTCCAATAAAAGCAAAATCTGGTTTGGTGACATCTAAATTTAAACCTAAGACCTCATTAAAATATAGAGCCATCCCATCGTATTTATATTTAAGTTCTATCTTTCCTTGGACTGTCTTAATCAAAGATGAATTGGTTTTTAATGTATTCGATACACTTAAAAATTAAGCTTCTTTTTTATTGGATTTATTATTCATATTTGGTTGGCGGTTATTTTAAGCCAGCGGTCATTTCACACTTATTGGGCAAACCAAAACCACCGTTTGCTGATTATATTTATGCGGCAAATATTATCAGTTAGGTTATATGGCAAAATTATATTTTGTGCAAATCAAAGGCAAATTTCGTCATTGCAAGGATTTTGATTTTTTTTAATTACTCAGCTTTTTAATTACTCAGCAAAAAAACCAAAATTTATCCCAATAAGACATGCAAAAGTTTCAAGATTATTTTGATGACCATCATCATGTGTTTGATAAATCACCATTTGACATCACATGGGCATTAATCAGCTTTGATGTCCACCATTAAAGCCATCTACCACTAAAGTGGTAGGTATTTTACTATTAGGTGAATGGTAATTTTATTAAAAATTTGTTACCGTATCAATTCACCCATCACCGAGGCAACGCTTAACGCAAGATACCTTTATGAAAACCTTATCAATCATGCAACCAGCCAATATTGGGCTTGGTCTACATCAATCTCGCCAGCCCATCGCCAGCCACAATCCGCCCATGATGCCTTTGATTGATAATTTTCAGCGTCGCCTAACTTATCTTCGGTTATCTGTTACCGATTTTTGTAATTTCCGTTGTGATTATTGCCTACCAAATGGCTATCTTGCTCATGGCAAAAAACGCCCAAATAATGAACTGACCCTTGATGAAATGGCGGTTTTGTTCGATGGCTTTAGCATACTTGGAACAAAAAAAATTCGCCTAACTGGGGGTGAACCAAGCATTCGCCGTGATTTGGCGGACATCATCGCCTTGGCTCGTCAATATCCCACCTTAAATACTGTGGCAGTCAGCTCAAATGGCTATAAACTTGCCAAGCATTTATCTGCTTGGCAAACGGCAGGGTTGTCGCAATTAAATGTCAGTATTGACAGCTTTGATGCTGATGTTTTTCGCCAAATCACAGGGTTTGATATGTTGCCAACTTTGCTTAAAGATTTGGACACCTTATTAGAAACCACAGACATTCGTTTAAAGCTCAATGGTATTTTAAAGGCAGATACTGCCTTTGATAATCTACAGCACGCATTGGCGTATGTTAAAGACCGTCCTGTTACTTATCGCTTTATTGAATTTATGCAGACCAGCGATAATCGTGAGCTGTTTTTTGCTCAACATGCCAGCGGTAAGATAATTCAGCGATATTTATTAGACCATGGTTGGATAATGACCCCAAAAGCTGATGATGCAGGGCCTGCCATTGAGTATCATCATGCTGATTATATGGGCAAAATTGGCATCATTGAGCCATATGCACCACAGTTTTGTAACAGTTGTAACCGTTTGCGAGTCAGCAGTTTGGGCAAAGTGCATTTGTGTTTATTTGACCAGGCCAATTATGACATTCGCCAGTTTTTAACGGCAGGCGATGTTCATGGTCTAATCGCCACATTACAACGCTTGATGCCAATTAAGCCTGAACATCATCATTTGTTGGATAACAACAGTGGCATCATGCAAAACTTGTCCATGGTGGGTGGCTAATCACATCTCATCACATCTCATCACATTGAGCTATCACCATCTGACTTTAGCATCTATTCTTAGCATCATATCATCTTATGTCAATGTCTGGTTAAGGAGACTTTATGAATGACACCGCCAAATCCGAAAAATCTTTTATCCCCTTAAACATCGCTGTTTTAACTGTGTCCGATACTCGCACGCTTGATGAAGACACATCGGGCAAATACTTAGCTGACAGCGTAACCCAAGCAGGTCATACCTTAGCGGAGCGGGCCTTAACCACCGATTGCATCTATCAAATCCGCGCCATCATCAGCAAATGGATAGCCAACCCAGCCATTCATGCGGTGATTACCACAGGTGGCACAGGTTTTTATGTCCGTGATAGCATGCCAGAGGCGGTATCACCGTTATTTGATAAAGAAGTGCAAGGTTTTGGTGAGATGTTTCGCATCTTATCCAAAGATGACATTGGCATGAGTACCTTACAATCTCGAGCGGTGGCAGGCATGGCAAATAACACCGTGATTTTTTGTTTACCCGGCTCAACAGGGGCATGCCGAACAGGCTGGGAAGGGATTTTAAAAGAACAGCTTGATAATCGTACCCGCCCATGTAACTTTGTGCCACATCTGATGCGTGAAAATCCGACGCATGATTGAGCCAAAACACATGATGATGCCAGTGGGGGTTGTGATTTTAGCAGGGGGTGAATCGTCTCGCATGGGGTCGCCCAAGGCGTTGTTGCCATTAACGCATGATGAGAGGCATGATGAAACTTTGCTTGATTTTCACATTCGCCATGCCCAACGCTTAAATCTGCCCATCATGGTGGCAGACAATGGTAAAAATTTTTGTCAGTCTAACACCATAACCATCATTGATGACCATCTAAACCATGACAAACATGGTAAAGGAGCAGGGGCATTATCAGCAATCGCAGGGGCAATGAAACATTGCTCAGAAGATGGATTTTTGCTTGTGTTAAGCTGTGATAGCCTACTTGGGGCGGACATTGTGTTTGAGCAATTAACACATGGCAATCATGCCGATGTGATTTATTTAAAAGGCGATAAAGAGTATCCATTATTAGCCATGTATCATACCAATTTATTGGCAAAATTAACCCAATTTTTGGACAAGGGTAACCGTTCGGTAATGGCATTTTTATCACAAATTAACAGCCATGCCATCAACATACCTCATCAATGGCAATCGCTGACCAATTTTAATACCATTCAAGAATTTCATACCGCCCTACATTATTTGAAAAATGGCATAAAAAAAGAGAATCCAATGACCGAAAATAAACAATTCACCCACCTGACAGCAGATGGTGATATCGCCATGGTTGATGTGTCAAACAAAACCGCCACCCATCGCACCGCCACCGCCACAGGACAAGTCATCTTTCCTGCCGATATTTATCAAGCAATAAAATCAACCGACGGTATGACAAAAAAAGGGTCAATTACCCAAACCGCCCACATTGCAGGTGTGATGGCTGCCAAACATACCCATGAGCTGATTCCACTTTGCCACCAACTGCCCCTAGACAGCGTCAAACTTAGCTTTGAATACGATGACAAACACCATGCCATTAACATCACCGCCACCGCCAAAGTTACCCACAAAACAGGCGTAGAAATGGAAGCATTAACCGCTGTGTCAGTGGCGTGTCTGACCATTTATGACATGACCAAGGCATTATCACACGACATCAACATCAGCAACATTAAGCTTGTGAACAAAATTGGGGGGAAGTCTGACTATGTCAACCGCTAAAATGTCAACCGCTAATGTCTCAACTGCCAAAACATTACACCTGCTGTATTTTGCAAGCCTTGCTGAACAGGCAGGCAAAGATGAAGAGCATCTGCAATTTGTTGGGACAAGCTTGAGCGAACTTTATGAACAGTTAAGTGAGCAATACGCTTTTGATTTAACACAAGATGAATTGGCGGTTGCCATTAACCATCAAATGGGTGATTGGCACACACCCATTACCCATGGCGACATCATCGCCTTTATTCCACCTGTGGCAGGAGGATAACATGACATCATCAGCACATCAAACATCGATACATCAAGGGTCATCTGTCATCACATCAAGCATTGACGATGCTTATCAAGTTGCCATATCACAAGGCTTTGCTCTGGTGGATAAACCCATAGATGACAAACGGCTCAAATCTGCCCTAATGTATGACGATTGTGGGGCGTTGGCCACCTTTGAAGGCTGGGTACGTAACCACAACAATGCTCGCCCAGTCAAGAAGCTGACCTACTATGGCTATGAACAGCTGGCAGTAAATCAAGGCAAAAAACTCATTGACCAAGCCAAAGAACGCTTTGACATCAAAACTGCGGTCGCCATACATCGCATTGGTGATTTGGCGATTGGTGATTTGGCGGTATGGATAGGGGTGGTGTCTGCACATCGCCATTCTGCTTTTGATGCTTGTCGCTGGCTACTTGATGCCATCAAAGCAGACATTCCTGTATGGAAGCAAGAATTTTATACCGACAGCAACCAAAGTTTATGGCTAAGTAATAATGGCTAAGTCATTATCATAATCAATTTTTATCAACCGCCAATCAAGGAGAATATCCATGGCAATCAGTGCAAGAAATCAACTTAACGCCACCGTCAAACACATTCAATCAGGGGCGGTCAATGATGTCATCAAACTTAGCTTAACCGATGGCGATGAATTAACAGCTGTGATTACCTCGGAGAGTACCAAGCGTCTTAACCTTGCTGTTGGCAGCAGCGTGGTGGCGATTTTTAAAGCCCCATCGGTCATCGTCGCAACAGATGATGAGCTGATTTTATCGTCTCGCAACCAATTGCAAGGCACAGTGGAGAGCATCACCGACGGTGCGGTGAATGCCGAAATTGCCATCAAAACCGCCAGCGGTACAGTGATTAGTGCCATCATCACCAGCCAAAGCTGTCAAAATCTAAACCTAGCCGTGGGTTCGTCTGTTACTGCCTTAATTAAAGCATCACACATCGTTCTTGGTGTCAAAAAGTAACGCCCAAACCCCACAACCACAGAACAAACAGGAGCATGTTATGACAACAACCATCAAATCAGCCATCAAACCTTTATTCATCGCCATGATGGTCATGGGGGCAACATCGGCTCATGCAGACATCACCGTGTATGCCGCCGCCAGCATGACCAACGCCGTCGAAGACATCAATAAGTTGTATGAAAAAAAATACAACAGCAAAGTAAAAACCTCATTCGCCGCTTCATCTACCCTTGCCAAACAAATTGAGCAAGGTGCGCCTGCTGACATTTATATCTCAGCAAACACCTCTTGGATGGATTATCTTGCCAAAAAAGATAAGATTGTTACCAGCAGCTACAAAAACCTATTGGGCAACCGCTTGGTGATGATTACCCCCAAAAACAACCCCATCAAGACCAACATCAAAATAGACAAATCCTTTGACATAGGCAATGCCTTTACAGGCAAGCTATGCACTGGCAACACCGCCAGCGTGCCTGTGGGCAAATACGCCAAAGAAGCCCTAACCAACCTGGGTTGGTGGGACACCATCAAACCACGTTTGGTAGAGACCGAAGATGTGCGTGCTGCACTAAACTTTGTGAACCGTGGTGAATGCCAGTTGGGCATTGTCTATGCCACAGATGCCAAAGTGGTCAAAAATGTGCAAGTGATTAACACCTTCCCAATCACCACACATACGCCAATTGTCTACCCCATCAGCATGGTTAAGCAAAGTCGTGAAGCCCAGCAGTATTATAACTTTTTACAGACCAAAGAAGCCAAAGCGGTTTATCGCAAATATGGTTTTAGTGTCTTGTAATCAGTGTCTTGTCATCATTTTTATCAAGGTTTGGTACAGGCATGAACCTAACACTGTCGCCTGATGAGATGGAAGTCATCAAACTGTCCTATCAAATCGCAAGCGTGAGTCTTCTGGTCAACCTATTGCCAGCGATTGCCATGGGCTGGCTGTTGGCTCGCAAAGATTTTTTTGGCAAATCTTTGTTTGAAACCCTTGTGTTTTTGCCCTTAGTTCTGCCCCCTGTCGTGCCGGGCTATATTTTGCTGGTCTTATTTGGCAATCAAGGGGTCATCGGACAATATTTATCACAGTTGGGGTTTGATTTGGCATTTAATTGGAAAGGGGCGGTACTGGCATCAGCGGTCATGGGCTTTCCCTTGATGGTGCAATCGGTACGCCTTGCCATTGAATTGGTGGATAAACGCCTTGAACTGACCGCCATGTCATTGGGGGCAAGCCGTTTACAGGCATTTTTTCAGATAACCTTGCCATTGGCGGGTGCTGGGATTGTGATTGGGGCGATTTTATCGTTTTGTCGCAGTTTGGGCGAATTTGGGGCAACCATCACCTTTGTGGGCAACATATCGGGGGAGACTCGCACCTTGCCATTGGCGATTTATAGCCTATTACAACAACCTGACAGCGACGCCCAAATCATGCGATTGTTGATGTTGTCGGTTGGGGTGGCGTTTTCGGCGTTATGGTTGTCGCAGTGGTATGCCCGTTATCAAAAAAGAAGACTTGCACAATGACACAAACCGCACAAACACAAACCACCCTGACCCAAACCGCACAAACACAAACCGCCCAAACATCAAAAGATGACCCTTTGATATTTGATTGTCAGTTTCAACTGGTGCTTGGCAGGCTGGATTTATCCGTTGACTTACAATCATCACAGCCTGTCATGGGGCTGTTTGGGATTTCAGGCTCTGGCAAAACCAGCATTTTACACACCATCGCAGGGCTAAACACCCCAAAAAAAGGCAGTATCCGTATCAATGGGCAAACTTGGTTTGATGGCGAAAAAAAAATCAACATGCCCATTCAGCAGCGACGAGTGGGCTTGGTGTTTCAAGATGCCCAAATTTTCCCCCATAAATCGGTGATGAATAATTTGCTATTTGGTTATCACAACATTGATGATGACCAAAGACGCTTTCACCCTGATGAAATCATTGAGCTGTTAAAATTAGGGCATCTGACCCAGCGTATGCCCACCAAACTGTCAGGCGGTGAAAAACAGCGAGTGGCACTTGGGCGAGCGTTGCTTTATTCGCCAAATTTGTTACTTTTAGATGAACCGTTATCCGCCTTAGACAGCATTCATAAACAAGAGATTTTGCCATTTTTTGAGCAGATTATCCGCACCACTCACATTCCCATGCTGTATGTCAGCCATGACAAATCAGAAATCCAGCAACTGACTGATGAGATTTATTATTTGTCTTAGTTATTTTCCCTAGGGGTTAGTTATCGGTTACCTACCTTAGGGCGTGTTCCTAATTTGTCATCTGTTGACGATTGATTGTTAACAATTGATAATTGATGATTAGCCATTCATTTTTATTCAAAAGGAAAATTTATGACCACCGATAACACCATCAACACCCCCAATAACACATCTAACAACACCCCCAGCAACACACTTAATCACCCCGTTGCCAATCTAGAGCCTAAAGAGGTCTGGTCATATTTTTATCAACTCACGCAAATTCCCAGACCATCACACCATGAAGAAGCCATTCAACAGTTTATGCTAGATTTTGGTAAAAGCTTGGGATTGGACACGCTAAAAGATGAAGTGGGCAACATCATCATTAAAAAACCTGCCACCCAAGGCATGGAACATTGTAAACCAGTGATTTTACAATCACATTTGGACATGGTGGCACAAGCCAACAAAGACAGCCAACATGACTTTGCCACCGACCCTTTACAAGTATACATTGATGAAGTAACTTCTGACACGCCTGCCAACATCAACACCAATGAAATGGGACAATGGGTCAAGGCTCATGGCACAACCTTAGGGGCAGATAACGGCATGGGTGTGGCTGCCATCATGGCGGTGCTTGCCAGTGATGACATCGCTCACCCTGACATAGAAGCCTTATTTACCAGCACTGAAGAGACAGGCATGGTGGGTGCGTTTGGACTACAGCCCAATATGTTAGAGGGTGAGATTTTACTTAATTTAGACTCAGAAGAGTTGGGAGAATTGTACATTGGTTGTGCTGGCGGAGTTGATGTAACCGCCAAGATGACCATTCGCCGCCAGCCCATACCTGATGGCATGGCAATCCATCACATCAAGCTGACAGGACTGCGTGGCGGACATTCTGGGCTAAACATCATTGACCAGCGTGCTAACGCCAATAAGCTATTGGTGCGGTGGTTGCTTGATTTAGATGATGTCTTAGGCGATAAATGGCGATTGATACGCTTAGATGGTGGCAACTTACGCAATGCCATTCCCCGTGAAGCAGATGCCATCATCGCTTTTGACCCTGTCCATCTTGATGACATCAAACGACATCTTACAGACCATCTTTTAACCTTGGCAAGCGAATATCAAGGCATCGAAAATGTCAAAAATCAGATGAGCATGACCATTGAACCTGTGCAACATGGCAATACACAACAGGATAAACAGCCAACTGATGCCATTGTGCCTGATGATGCCCAAAAGGTGCTCAATGTGATACATGCCTGCCCCAATGGGGTTTATCGCATGAGTGTGAGCATGAATGACTTGGTCGAAACTTCGGTCAATATGGGCATTGTCAGCACTGATGAGCATCAAATCACCATCAGTCAGCTCATCCGTTCATCACTAGACAGCAGCAAACAAGATTTATCTCGCCAATTACAAAGCCTATACACCTTAGCAGGGGCAAGCGTTGAGCTGTCTGGCAATTACCCAGGGTGGTCGCCCAATATGAACTCAGATATCTTAAAAGTCATGCAACACACAGGCAAAGAGCTGTTTGGGCAATCACCTGCCCTAAAAGGCATTCATGCAGGGTTAGAGTGTGGCATATTGGCACGACATTACCCACATTGGGACATGATTTCTTTTGGACCAACCATCACAGGGGCTCACTCACCTGATGAACGAGTGAAGGTGGACACAGTCGCTGTGTTCTTTGACTGGTTAAAAATGACTTTGGCCCATATTCCCAAACGATAAGCCAATCAGTGATAAGCTTGGGTTGTACCATGCTTGGGTTGTATTATGAAGGTTTTCTAATAATTTTTTTACACACACAACCCAAGCTCCTTCATCAATTCTTTATCAATCATTGGCAGTCAGTTACTAAAAATAACCATGATGCTGATGTGAATTCGTTTTTTTATGGTAACATAAACGAGTGGTTATTAACTTTTTCTTTACAACCAGATTGACAACCAAATTCATTGGTCCTTACCTATCCACTTCCACCATGATTTATTCGCCATTTTCTTAAAGGAGCTGTTATGAAAAAACTGACCTTATCTGCCATTTTAGCCCTATCTGCCATCACAAGTGTGGCTCAAGCCGAAACCTTTGTCATTGACTCCAAGCACACGGTGGCTCGCTTTGCCATTGACCACTTTGGCACATCCACCAATCATGGGGCATTTTATGATTTACAAGGTCAAGTGGAATTTGACCCAGCCAAAAAAACAGGTGCTGTTAGCATCACCATTCCCATCGAAAATTTAGACACAGGCATTGACGGCTTTAACAAACACCTAAAATCTGCTGATTTTTTTAATATTGAAAAACACCCAACCGCTTATTTTAAATCCACCAAATGGCACTTTAATGGCAATCAGCCCAGCAAGATTGACGGTCTCTTAACGCTACTTGGGCAAACGCACCCAATTACCCTAACCGCCACCAAATTTAACTGCTATGACAGCCCCATGCACAAGGCAAAAACCTGTGGTGGCGACTTTGAGACCGTGATTAACCGCAACAAATGGGGCATGGATAAATACAGCGACCTTAAAAGCATGCAAGATGTGAAATTAACCATTCAGGTTGAAGCCTATAAAAAATAGCATCACTCCCCAACCAATCCAACGAATTTGACACAAAAGCCCTAACGTTAGGGCTTTTTTTTAGGTATGATAATCAGGCATCATTTTTTGCATAAGGAAGCCCTTGATGACCCATTCACTAAACAAAGAAAAAATTCGCATTTTGCTGTTAGAAGGCGTTCATGACAATGCTTTGACCACCTTGCAAAAGGCAGGCTATCGCAACATTGAATACTTAAGCATTGCTCTGGACCAAGACGAGTTGATTGATAAAATCAAAGACGCGCACTTTATTGGCATTCGCTCACGCACCCAATTAACCCGTGAAGTGCTTGAACAAGCGGAAAAGCTGGTGGCAGTGGGTTGTTTTTGTATTGGCACTAACCAAGTGGATTTAGATGCCGCCCGTGAGCTGGGGGTTGTGGTGTTCAATGCCCCCTACTCCAACACCCGTTCAGTCGCTGAGTTGGTACTGGCTGAAACCATCATGCTCTACCGTGGCATTCCAGAAAAAAACACCACCGTTCATCGTGGTGGTTGGAGTAAATCTGCCAAAAACTCGCATGAAGTGCGTGGCAAAACCATGGGCATTGTTGGCTATGGCTCTATCGGCTCACAATTATCAGTGCTTGCTGAAAGTCTGGGCATGAAAGTCATCTATCACGACATCATCACCAAGTTGCCATTAGGTAACGCCATGCAAGTTGGCAGTTTTGATGAACTGTTAAGCCAAGCTGATGTGGTAACCTTACATGTGCCAGATACCCCCAACACTCGCAACATGATGACCGCCAAAGAGTTCGCTAAAATGAAAGATGGCAGTTACTTTATCAATGCCGCTCGTGGTGGCTGTGTCGACATTGATGCCTTAGCCGATGCGCTTGAATCAGGCAAAGTGCTGGGAGCTGCCATAGACGTGTTCCCTAATGAACCAAAATCCACCGATGAAGAATTCATATCGCCCTTACGCCGTTTTGATAACGTGATATTAACCCCCCATATCGGTGGCTCAACCCAAGAAGCCCAAGCCAATATTGGCTTAGAAGTGGCTGAAAAACTGGTTAACTACTCAGACACAGGGAACACCATCACCGCTGTGAATTTCCCAGAAGTGTCCATTCCCTTTAAAGAAGGCACACACCGCTTGTTACACATTCACCAAAACGTCCCTGGGGTACTATCACAAATCAACAGCCTATTTGCAACCGCTGGCGTGAACATTTTGGCACAAAGTCTGATGACGCAAGATGATGTTGGCTATCTGATGATGGACGTGGACGATAATAACTCAGATAAAGCCTTACAAATGCTCAAAGACGTCAAAGAAACCATACGAGTAAGGGTGTTGTATTAACGCATGCCCTAATGATGTAACCCAAAAAACCTACCCATAAAAAACCCCTTAGAAATCTAAGGGGTTTTTTGTAAGGAATATGAACTATCCATAATATAATTTTACGGAGCAAATGCCTGCAACTCTGGGTTAATGTCAGTTTTGGCAACGTTGTTGGCATAGTTACATAAGGTTGCCAATGCCACACCCATGATGATGTCTAAAATATTTTGTTCACCATAGCCTGCTTCTTTGATGGCTTTGACTTGCTCATCAGACACTTTACCACGGTTGTCTATCAATTGCATGGTAAATTGGGCTAAGGCTTGATACTTTTGGTTATCATCAATATTGGTGCGTGAACGCAATGCGGTCAATACTGTCTCAGGCATTTTTAATCTGGTGGCAACCTTGGTATGCCCTGCCACACAAAAATCACAACCATTATGAGCAGCCGCCGTGATTTGTACCACTTCAACTTCTTCGGCGGTCAAGCTGTTACTGGCATTCATTTTGCCCACTTCTTGATACATTTGTAGGGCGTGTGGTGAGTTTGCCAACACACCAATTAAATTTGGGATAAAACCATTGGCTTTTTGTACCGCTTCCACTCTGGATTTGGCTTCTTCTGGGGCAGATTCAAGGGTATTTACGGTTAAGCGAGTCATAACATTCCTTATTTTATTGTGAATAGACATGATTGATAAATATTGTTAATAGACAGCGTCAGTTAAAACAGCCAAGCCATCATGACTGTTTTAATATGGCGATATCAGATGACAAAATCAACCGATAAATGGTATTACTCTTGTACAAATCGCAAACCCGATGTTTTAATCGCCCATATCAACTCCACAAAGGCACGACTGTTGGTCAAAGGCTCGTCTTCTAATACTAGAATAAAGCCATTGCCATCAATCCATAAAAACATAAAGCTAGTTGCTGGTAACAATAAATCCACATGACGAAAAAAAGAAACCGCCTGCTCTTGAATGACCCAACCACGCTGACGTTGACGGTTTAAAAATTCTCCCAAATCCGCCCCTGCCACACATAGGGTATCGGCTTCTTGTTGACTATAGCCAACCCTAGCCAAACAAAAGCCTTCTGTATTGCCAATGGCAGCTCGGCGACTGCCTGACAGACTGGCGACCACATAGGGCAAAAACTGGTCTAACGGCAAATTGGGCGCGGTAATGCCTTGATTGATTCTTTGTACCCAACCCTTATCAATAAAGGTATCTAGCCATTCATGGTCATACTTATCTGTCCAATCACGAACAAGCCAGCTTCGCTTATTGGCAAGCAGTGCTTGTAACGACAGTGCTTCTTCGCTTGGCTTATCTTGGGCAAATGCCACGAACACCCCTTCTGGGGTCAGCATCAGATGGGGGTTATCTTGGCTTTGATGTTGTGATGACTGTTCGGTCTCAGAATTTAAAATCATGATGTTCTTATCAATCTGTCCAATTTCTTATCAATCTATCCAATAATGTCATTTTATCAATCAGCAACGTCAGTCATTTGGGCAACTTCAGTTACTAAAATCCACTGACAATCATATAAATCAATGACTTTACCAATTCTAGCATGTCTTCACGTTTGCGAGCATCAACCAAAATCACATTGGCAGTTACCCCTTTATTAACGACATGCTCAGATAACCGCTCATGTAAATCCCATGGAATGTCTTCGGCATGGGTTACGCCCACCACCAAAGCACTGCTGTTAATTAGGGGCATGAACTTATCCAAATAATAATCCAAATCGTCAAAGGGGTCAGCATCGGTGGCGTTGAGTAGCAATATTAAACCCAGTGCGTTTTCGCTTAATATTTCCCACATAAAGTCAAATCGGCGCTGCCCTGGTGTGCCATAGATGCGTACGGTCTCTCCGCTATCTAGCTTCATCACCCCATAATCCATTGCCACCGTGGTGGTGCGTTTGATGAATCTAACATCATCTGATGCCATTTCTTCTGTGGTCAGTATGTCCTTATCAGATAGGGAGCGAATGGCTTCTGTTTTACCTGCTCCCACAGGGCCTGCCACTATCAGTTTATAGATGTCATTTTTGGGCATAATTCGACCTTTTTATCATCAATTTATTATTCATTTGTCATCGTCAACGAATTAAAAGCGTTGTGAAACGTTTAAACTTTTGCAACCTTTTATCTGATAAAAATCAGATTGAACATTCAATGTTGCGTCATTCAATTTTGTGTTACTGAATGCTGCATTACCAAGATAAGCTGCATTACCAAGGCTGCATTACCAAGATAATTTGCTTAACAAACGCTGAAAAAATCCCGATTTTCTGGCTCGGTTGATGTCATTATTTTGTTGCCAGTTTGCCTTGGTAGCGAATTGTTCCACATTTTTTTTGGCATCAAAACTTGTGGCATCAACACCTTGTGCGATGATTTGCGATGTGATGACTGAAAAATCTGCCATTTTGGATAAGATGCTGAGCA
Organism: Lwoffella lincolnii; assembly: GCF_002014765.1. Lineage (GTDB taxonomy): Bacteria > Pseudomonadota > Gammaproteobacteria > Pseudomonadales > Moraxellaceae > Psychrobacter > Psychrobacter lincolnii. The sequence goes on along the minus strand of NZ_MUYT01000015.1, from coordinate 42,041 downwards.
ATAAAATGGCATTTAAACGGTCTTCACTGACATTAGGAAAAAAATCTTTTAATTGTTTGACATTTTGGGGCGAATTCAGACACGTGGCAAATACCCGCCCAACAGACGCATCAACATCACCCAGATGAGCCAGATTGGGCATGTATCTGAGCTTTAAAGACAGTCGATGACCATCATAAGCCACTTCTTCGCTTAATACCGTCTGATACACTTGCCACATTAAGACATTAACGCTCATCTGACGGCCGCCAAGTTTTTTAAGCATGTTGAGATATTGTTGGGCTTCTTGTTCACTAATTTCATTAATTTGTATCATATCACTTAACACGTTATAGCTTTTGGTCAGTGATAAGTATTCAAGTATTCTTGGCAGATTTTCACTGATGGCATAGCCTTGTGGTGGGTGTACCAATGTGCAAGTGCGATGTACTTTGATGATAAACGGAGTGGTTTTGGCAAACAAATCAGACAATCCAAGGATAAATTTTTGATTGCCAACATGGTTAAAATGCCTTTGTAGCAGGTCTTTGATTGTTTCATTCATTTTTAATTGGGTCATGATTGTGTTTTGTGTTGATTTGGTTTGTGCTGACCATTGACTGGATAAGCTCATGGGTTTATTGTCCTAGGTAAAATGATTAACAGTTAAGTACCACAAAAATTTAAGTACCACAAAATAAATACCATCAAAATTTAAATACCATCAAATTTAAATGCCATCAAAATCGTGCCATCAGCCAAAATATTCAAAACAACACTCAACGCCACAAGCAAAGCAAAAGCAATGGACAAAGCGACAGCTATGAATCTTCACCACTTAAAGACTCTAATGACTCACGACAGCGTTGCCAGCGGGCATCTAATACCCAATTTTGTTTATTTAACCAAAACCACACTTTCATAAAGGCTATTTTGTCGCCACATGCCAAACAATGCAAAAAAAATTCTTCTTCTAAATGTAGAATTTGTGCCACATCATGATTCTGCCTTGCTAATAACAGCTGTTCAATCACCCTATCAGCCACATAAAATGAATGGTCACGGTTGGTGCGTTGTCGATGGACAGGCACTTGCAACGATGGCGTGAGCAACACACTCCATTCGGTGGCAAGCTGACTGCTACGCATCACAAACCCTTGTCGATTCACGCATTCAGCAAAATCATCATACACACCAGCACGCAATTTATCAGCGACTTTATCCAATATCGCCCTACCTTCAAATGCCACATCATACCAACAACCAAAAAAATAATCTGCCAACGCCCCCTGTACAGGGTCAGATTCATAAAACTGCATGGCGACATCAATCCGTTCATGATGTAAACGAGCATCATTAGGCATTTTGGCAATGTGGCGTGATAGTTGCCGAAAGTGGGTTTTTATCTGATGACTGGTAGAAAACTGAGCAGGCAGAGGCGTGATTTTAGGCGTCATGGGCAATATCATGGCTTCTTTTTACAGTTTAACAATAACAAATTAACAATAACAACTTAATAATAACAACAAAAATGGCTGATGTTAAATCCAACTTTAAATCCAGCATGGGCAACGCTTAAGCAACCCATGTGATTTACTCTGATTCATCTAAATTTGGCTGAGTTAATCCAGCAGTGTCGCCATCAAATCAATCATAAACTCAGCATCTTCTTCATTCATCGGCTCAAAACCTGATGTCATGCCAAGTTCAGCCAACACCGCTTGTCCATCAGCATCATCTTTAAGGGACAGCACCACATCGGTTAAGGATTGGGCATCAGCAAAGTCTTCTTTGACAAGCAACACATGGCTAATTTCAGAAATATCACTTTCAATCAGCACATGAAGCTGTGATTTGGTTAGGTTTGACAGTGATTCGTACACTTCTGCCATAAAAAAAGCAACATCGGCTTTGCCTTGAATGAGGGTGCGAGCGGCCGCCTGATAATTTTCGGTAATTTCAAAATTGACATCATTTTCGCTTAAGTCCACCGCTTCAAGCAATCGCATGCCAATCAGCTTGACATCACGGTTATCTGCCATGGCGATTTTACTGCCAGGTTTGAGTTGCTCAAGTGTGTTGATGTCGCCTTTGGCGGAGGATACGATGACCATTTCATCTGAATGATTGATGGGGCGAGCGACAGCTTGATAGCCTTTTTTACGGATAAGCTCTGCTGCATCAAATGGGTTGGCATATACCAAGGGTGGATTTTTATCAGCAATCAGCTGTTCTTGCTCTTCATGAGAAGATGGCGTTTCTAAATGCAAGGACAGATGGGAACGCTTTTGTAGCAACGTGTTGAACATGTGCCAGCCAGCAAAACGTTCTGGCGAGAAGTCGGGAGCGATTACAAAGGTCTCTGCCATAACTATTCTCCTTGCTTCATGGCTTGGTATTGGGCTTTGGTGTCTTCGATTTTACTGCGAGATGGCTTGCGACGCACAGATGTGTAGCCAACGGTTTCACCACGGCGGACATTAGGCACAACGGTGGCGTATACCCAATAATGCGTGCCATCTTTACACAGGTTTTTAACATAGCCATGCCATTTTTTGCCAGCTTTGACGGTTGACCATAGGCTTTCATAAGCGGCTTTTGGCATGTCTGGGTGGCGTAAAATGTGCTGTGGTTTACCAATCAGTTCATCTTCGGTGTAGCCACTGATTTCCACAAAGGCATCATTGACGTGGGTTAAGATGCCATTTAAGTCTGTGCGAGAGACGATGAGCTTGCCATCTGGGTATTCTCGTTCGATGTCGGTATCATAGACCGTGCGAGTCGTACCATCATGATAGGTCATGTGGTGCTCTGTGCTGTTGCCAGCAGGTTTAGGCATGTCATCTAGCTGAACGCTCATGGACATTCTCCTTAATATGATTCATTATGTGATGTGTGTTAATTGTCTTTATCAATTTGTCTATTAGTTTTCTATTAGTTTGTCTAAAATTTTTTCCCTAAAGTAAAACAGACCGTCTTAAGGCGGACAAGCCACCCAATCAGATAAGCTTTGCCAATGCTTCTGCGGCACGTTTGATGTCCAAGAAAATCAAGCCAAGTTTGGCGTTGGGTTTTGCCATGATGGTCAATACCGCTTCACGACCAGCTGATGTCATGATGACATAACCACGCTCACCTTGTACCAAAACACGGTCAGTACTGCCACGACCCAGCTCACTACCAGCACGATCACCCAGTGATAACAAGGCGGCAGACATCGCACCCACACGGTCTTCATCAACACCAGTAGGTAAGGCAGAAGCAATCATCAGACCATCAGTTGAAATCAAGGCAGATGCTTCAACATCAGCAGAAGAGCTGTTTAAATCTTCTAAAATTTGTTGGAACATATCAGTACGCATGGGCATTTTCCTTAAAAAAAATTTAACATTTAAAATGAATGAATGATGGATAAAACATTGCTCAACTTATGGTCATCAATGAACATCAAGGCATAATAAACATCAAGGCATAATAACATTGACCAAAATAGACCAAAATAACATTGGCTAACCAAAAGTCATTGGCAATTAACGCAAAGTTGCGTTACAGTAAATCAGTGTGGTTGCCATGAATTCAAACAAAACCGTCAATCCAAAAAAGACCGCTGGCAGTTCAAATAAGACCGCTTAGATGAATGAATGATGGCATCACAAAGAAAATAGGATAAAGATGACTGACAAACCATAAAATATGGCCACTTATCCTAAGTGTCAGATTAATATGAATGGCATCAAAATACAATAGAATTTGATAAGGATTTTATGAAATATTCTCATTTAGCAAAATTAGACGACAAAGTTTCAAAAATTTGTTTGGGAACGATGACATGGGGTGAGCAAAACAGCGTATCTGACGCTCACAAACAGATGGATTTTGCCTTAGGCGAAGGGGTCAATTTTTGGGACACCGCTGAGATGTACCCTGCGCCTTCCAAGCCTGCCAGCCAAGGTAACACCGAACGCTGTATTGGCTCTTGGTTTGCTAAGACGGGCAAACGTCAAGAGGTGGTGCTGGCAAGCAAAATCTCCCCTGCCGACCACTTAAGAGATGGCAACACCCGTTACATCGCCAAGCACATCGCTCAAGCCATTGACGGCAGTCTTGAGCGGTTGCAAACTGACTACATTGATTTGTATCAGTTGCACTGGCCAGAGCGTCAAGCCAACTTCTTTAGCAAGCGTGGCTATGACAATCAGATGGCAGAGCAATCATTAGAGGGTCTCACTTCATTTTTACAGACCATCGAAGCATTAAACGATGAAATCAAAAAAGGACGTATCCGAGCTTATGGGTTGTCTAATGAGACCGCTTGGGGCGTGATGCGATACATCACCGAGGCTCAAAAACATGGCTTGCAACCGCCCAGCAGTGTGCAAAACCCCTATAACTTACTCAACCGCACTTATGAGATTGGTTTGGCAGAGATTGCCCACCGAGAAGATGTTGGGCTGTTGGCATATTCGCCATTGGGTTTTGGGGTGTTATCGGGTAAATACCTAAATGGCAATAAACCTGATGGGGCAAGATTGACTTTGTTTGACCGCTTTAGCCGTTATACCAACCCACAAGCTCAAGTTGCCACCCAAGCTTATGCCGATATCGCCAAAGTGGCAGGGTTGGACATGGCTCAAATGGCGTTGGCGTATGTCAATAGCCGTCATTTTATCAAAAGTACCATCATCGGAGCCACCAACCTTGAGCAATTAAAAACCAACATTGATTCTATCCATCTGACATTGTCTGATGATGTGCTGACAGCAATTGAAAACGTGCATACCCAACAGCCCAATCCTTCTCCCTAAACATTTTTTTATGCAAAGTTATTTTTTATGCAAAGCCATTTAAAGTAAAGCCATTTAAAGTAAGGACACACATCATCATGCAAGAGATTGAGCTAAAATTTTTAGTACCTGATGCCAAAATCGATGCCATCAAACGCCAAACGCACGTCAAGTCTGCGGTAACCGAAACGTTGGCAGCACACTATTTTGACACCCCAGAGCAACACCTTGCTAAAGCAGGCATGGCGTTACGTATCCGTCAAGAAGGCGATGAATGGGTACAAACTTTAAAGATGAACGGTAACGGTCTGACAAGCCGTACCGAGTTTAACAACGTGCAAGACAGCCAACAAATCAAGCAAGCACTTGCCACTGACAGCCTGTTACCTGACTTAAGCCCATATGCTGAGCAAGCAGATTTACCCATCAATGACAAACACATACAACAGCAACTGACACGTCAATACATCACCGACGTCAGTCGCACAAAACGACTTATTAAGCAAGATGGCAACGTGGTGGAAGTGGCGTTTGACATAGGTAAGGTCATTCACGGTACGGATAGCAACAACCAGCAATCACTACAAGAAATCGAGTTTGAGCTGATTGAAGGGGACGTGGCATTTTTATTTGACACTGCCAAGACGTGGTGCAGACGCTATACGCTGTGCTTATCCACGGTAACAAAAGCGGAACGTGGTTCAATGTTATTGACAGGTCAAAAACATGGCAACGCCACCAAAGCGGATTTATCTGCCTTACAAGTTGATAAAAACATGAGCCAAGGAGCATTCATGCGTGCGGTGGTGCATCATTGTCTATTGCAGATATTGCCTAACGCCAGTGCCATTGTGGCAGGCAGTCAGGACGGCAACCATGTGCATCAGTTGCGAGTGGGCATTCGCCGTTTACGAACAGCATTGAAATTTTTTGACGGTTTTAGCAAGCAGTTGAATCCTGATTGGGCATTGGTGCTTAAGCAGACTTTCAGTTTGCTTGGTGAATATCGTGATTGTGATGTCTTGCAAAATAAAACTCAACCCATGCTAGAGACCCAAGGCTCACCCAAAGTGGACTGGCAAATAGACATCAAGGTGATGCCCATCGATGCGGTGCGAGCCAATGATTTTCAGCTGACTTTATTGGATTTGATGGCGTTTGCCTTGTCTGATGACAAAGACGACACTCAAAAACCCGCCAAAGCCAAATTAAGCAAAATCATGACTAAGTTATTTGGCAAAATCACCAATGCCAGTGAGCGGTTTGCAGATTTGGACGTGGAAGCTCAGCATGACGTGCGTAAACAGCTAAAAAGTCTCCGTTACATCAGCGAGTTCACCGCCCCCATGTATCAAACAAAAAAGAGCAAAAAATTCCTACGCCATCTTGAGCCAGCTCAAGACATACTGGGCGAATATAATGACAACATGGTTGGGTATGACTTTTATCAACACAAAGCCAGCACTGACCCCAATGCCTACTTTGCGGTGGGTTGGTTTTATGCTCAAAGACAGCAAGCCGCCAAAGTGTGTGCCAATGCGTTAAAAACAGTCAAAGATGCCCCAAAATTTTGGGATTAATATTTGGGGTTAATATTAGGGCGTGCTTCTATTTGGATAATGTGGCTAAAAATACCCAAATAAGGACACGCCCTGTTTGGATATGTTTACCCTTGCTTGGGTATCTGGATTGAAATGACTGAATAAAAAAGACAGCCCAAGTTGGCTGTCTTTTTTTAGATTGATTTTTTGGGTTAAATCACTCCATTAACCCAACACTCTCATACGTTCGCTCACAGGTTTAAACGATTTTTCGCCAGCTGGCTCTACAATGCCACCAAATGGCATTTGAGCAATCAATTGCCAATTTGACGACACATTGAATTCATTGGCGACTTGTTTTTCAAACACAGGAGCATAGTGCTGTAAATTTGCCCCAATGCCCATTTGACGCAAAGCAACCCAAATGGCGTACTGGTGCATGGCATTGGTATGCTCTGACCACACAGGGAAACTGTCTGCATAGGTTGGGAATTGCTTTTGCAATTCTTTAACCACTGTTTGGTCTTCATAAAACAATATCGTGCCTGCCGCTGCCCGAAAACTTGCCATCTTGTCTTTGGTGGCAGAAAAATCGCCATCACCGACAATCGCTTTTAGTTGAACACTGCATATGTCCCACAACTTTTGATGTTCTTCACCAAACAGCACTAAAATGCGAGTGGATTGTGAGTTAAATGATGAAGGCGTGTGCAAAATGGCGTGTTCAACCGCATCAATCACTGACTGTTTGGCAACAGGCAATTGATTGTTTAACGCATAAACTGTACGGCGATTTTTGTGGGCATCATGTAGGGCGTGTAGGCTTGCTGACATAGATTTTTTTCCTTTAGTTAAACTTAATGGGTAAATGGGTAATGTTAATATTTAAACACATGGTCATTGAAGTGAACAATGATTTTTACTGTGTTGGTTGCCAATAGTTGCTTACCAATAATTGAGTTGCTGCCTTTCGCCAGTACACTTACGCTGAAAGTTACGTACTGGAGAACTGTTTACAAAGTCCCAAGTTACACAGCACCAAGTCCCAGCACATCAGCTAAACAGATTTATTTTAGTCAATGCTTGGATTTTTCATTGATGGTCATCATGTTTAATTGTCATCATGTTTAATGGTTAGATGATACCATGTTGGTGCTGACATCTCCACCTAAATCAAAACCACCTAAATCAAAAAATTATGGGTGGAAAATGACGCACGATAAGTTTAAATGAGTGCCTCAGGACATGCTTTCTTTGCGTATTTTTTTTGCAAATTTTTGTTTGGCATGCCTACGATTCTTGTGGCCATGCCACCACAGATACACACCTGTAACGCTCAATATCGCTACTATCACACCAAACACACTCAAAAATAATCGATACGCAATCGAATCAATCTGAGCCAAATGAATGGCGTAAATTACCTGTTCCACCCGATTGCCAAAATTCGCTTCTGAGCCAAACGTTACTTTTTCGACATTGCCAGTTACCGCATTAACGGTTACGCTAGATGCACCACGACCTGTGCCAAAATCCTCATTGGTGGTAAATCGGAGTTGCCACGCTTGTTCATCGCTCACCCAACGCAAACTAAGCGGTCTTTCAAAGCTTTTGCCTGTTTGTTGACTTTGGGTTTGGGCAATTTGAATTAAAGTGTCAATGGCATGATATTTATCAATCGCTAGGGTATTGATTGGATCGGATTGTACTTCTTGATATTTTTCTATTATAGGCTTGGGTGCAGGTTGTTTTAAGCCAACCACTGCTTGCATGACAGGTTGATATACAGGCTTGAGATTAAAACCCACACTTGACCACGCCACCATCAGCGATAAGCCCCAAAACCACAGCCCAAACGCATGGTGCATATCAAAATTAAGCTTAAATACGCTAGAAAATTTGCGAATTTTCCACGCCCGAGACCAGCGTTGAAACCAATTTTTGAACCGATTTGGTTGTGATGTGGTGGTGGGTTTTTGCTTTTTCTTAGCTGGTCTGCGAGGAAACGTCAGATAAAAGCCGATAAAGCAATTTATTGTCCATAACAAACCCACCATTCCCATCATGGTTTTACCAAAGTTGTCTAATAACAGGTTTCTATGAAACCAAAAAACTTTGTACATGGTGTTTTGCCATGCCCACATATTTTGGTTACGAGTACCGATGATTTGACCTGTATAAGGATTGACGAATACTTGGTTAAAAGTAGGCTTTGCTTGTGGTTGATTGGGTTTTTGGGGTTGTCTGTCCACGACAAATTTTACCGAGCGATTTGGCTTAATCTGCACAGGCATTGACGAGAATTTTTTATCAGGAAAACTTGCCACAACTTTGTCATGCAATACGGCAATTGGTAAAACATCAGAATTACTGGGTTCAACATACGCTAGGCGTTGGTTAAACCATTCATCCAATGGGTCGTAAAAGGGCAGCACCATGCCAGTTATCGCCGTTATTATTAAAAATATCGCCATGGTTAAGCCAATATAGCGGTGAATATGAATATTCAGTTCACGAAAGGTCATCAGCATCTCTGGGTCAAATATTTTTATACGATTTAAAACTCATAATTTAACCGTGCCATAAATGACCGTGGTGAGCCGGGCATACTGCCAGACCGCCAATATTCCGTGTTAAATAGGTTGTTGACTGCCAGCGTGGTACTCAGTTGCTTGTTAACTTGATAACCAAACATCGCATCGACACGGGTAAAGCCTTCAATGTTGCTATCCACACCTGTTCTGGTATTATAATTGTAACGTTCATCTGAGTGAGTGACGCCCATTTCGCCATACCAAGTAGGGTTTGGTACATAACGTACGAATAAATTGCCTTGAATATCGCTGGTGCCATTTAGATGTTTACCTTCAAAGATGGGGTTGCTTTTGTCTTCTTTGACTTTGGCAGACATCACGCCCAAAGAGCCACGCAGATACCATTTATCACTTAGTTTACCGACAGCACTTAGGTCAATCCCTTGAGATTGTTCTTCACCTCGTATCGCAAAATCGAATGGGCGATTTTCGGGGTCGGGGCGATAGCGAATGTCATAGTGCGACAATTGATAAAGTGAGGCGGTGGTGCTAAGTTTACCATTCAACCAGTCACTTTTTAGTCCGATTTCATATTGTTTATTATGTTCGGGGGCTTGATTGACTTTTCGTTGGTCACCGATGGTCACACCCAAATAGCCGTTGCCACCATACGGAGAATAGCTTTTGGCATACGAGGTATAGAGAGTATGTTCTGGAGTAACATTCCAAACCAAGCCAATATTTGGGCTAAAGGCGGTATCATCGACTTTTTGTTTTTGGTGGGTGATATTTTCACTTTCAAAGCTGTAATTATCCCAACGTCCACCCAGCATGACTTTAAAATCAGGGGTTAAGCTGACTAAATTTTGAGCAAATAATGAATGTGTTGTCCCTTTATGGTGGTTATCGATGCTAGCAGGGGACAGTCGATGGGTATTTTTTATCCAAGTATTTGGCAAATAGGGATCAATCGTTACTGCTCCTGACCTTGCAAATAATAGCGGATTACGTTGTTCTTGCGAAAAGTCATAACCAAGTGAGATTTGATGGTCGATTTTCCCTGTCGTGGCAGTACCTTTTAACATCACACTTGAAGATAGGGTTTTATTTTCAGTTTGTTGCCACGCATAGCTTTGTCTAAGTCGATTATCGGGTGTGAGTGTTCCACCATAGTAATGGTCAAAGTCTTGATTGGCTTTACGATAGCCTGCCGTCCATTCCGCTGTCCAGTTTGGCGAAATATCATATGCCAATGATGAGCGTAAAAAGTGCAATTTATCAGTCACTTCATCACCATCATGGGCAAAACCTTTATCATAGCCAAGTTTTAGGGTGTCATATACTGATTTTTCTGGGCCACGGTCAGGGACACGCCATGCTTCATCGTAGGTATATTGCCCTTCCCAACGCAGTTTCTTATCATCTGAACGCCATATGATACTGGGTGAAACCATTTTGTTTTTATATTCAATGCCTGACCGAAAAGAATCGCCTTGTTCATAATCGGTGGTCAAACGCACAGCAGTATTGGGATTTAGCACTTGATTGCTATCAAGCGAAATGCCCATTCTATCCCACGAACCACCCCGCACATTAACTGAGTTACGTTGGGCAAAATTGGCTTTTTTGCTGACCAGATTAATCACACCACCACCACGGCTACGCCCAAACAACACCGAAGCAGGCCCTTTTAACACTTCCACCCGCTCAACATTGGCGGTACTACGACGCACTTGACCACTAGATCGGATACCATCAAGGTAGATATCGCTGGCATCGGCAGAGAAGCCTCGAATGTTGATACTTTCACCTCGCATATCATAGGTCGCATCAATTCCTGCATTGCCTTCCACAATCGAGCTTAAGTCATTCGTACCATATAGTTTATTTTTTTGCACATTGATGGTCTCTATGGTTTGAGGCACATCTTTAACGGCCATCTCACCACGAGTGATTGACGCTTGATGATACTTGTTATAGCCAAGTGTCTGTTTTTGGTCAGAGGTGGATTCGATGATGATGGTTGGTAATGTGACTTGAAATTCTTTAGAAATGCCATTGATATCCATTTCGTCGGCAACCACTTCGGCATAAACCGTGGAACTGCCCATCAATAAAACCACGCTTAAACAACGAACCAACACAGAAAGTTTAAAAGAAAAGGGTCGGGAATAAGCACTCATCAATCAATATCCTTCATAACGGTAATGGGTGCAAATATTACAAGATGACTACTTAAATGTAAATAATAATAATTATTATTTACGATAAGATACGATGAGTTATTGGCATGCTATCAAGGTACGATAGCATTGAATAAAAAATTATGGCACAGATTTATCTGATTTTTGTTTAACAGTGTCAGTTAACAGTATCAGTTAATAATTGATGCTTAATCACACTTTAAGTTTAATTACATTGTTAAAATTCAATGTTAAAACCTGTTATTAATGACTAAATCAGTAATGACTATTTAGCAATGATATCGACTTTTGTCCCTATGCTAACTTCATCAAACAACCGCATCACATCAGCGTTACGCATACGAATACAACCATGTGACATCGGCACACCCATTGGCTCACTGTCTGGTGTGCCATGGATATAAATATAGCGGGCATGTGTATCACAACAACCCTGTGAATTATGCCCTTGATTGATGCCTTGCTCACAGCCTGATAACCATAAGATGCGAGTTAATATCCAATCTCGCTTAGGTGCTTGCTCACCAAGCAGTTGTGTGTATGTCTCCCCTGTTGGCACACGCCCAACAAACACCGCATTCATCGGCTCGTCTGCTCCGATTTTTTCCGTGATGACGTGTCTGCCCAGTGGCGTTTGTCCACTGCCTTCAAGATTGCCAATGCCATTTTTGCCTGTCGAGATGGTAAACATCTCTGTCAAGACATCGGATTGGTAAAGAAAAAGCGTTTGCTTGGCGATGTTGATGATGATGTGAGTCATGTCGTCTGATGTGTTGCATACCATATTGTTTAATTGTTAAAAATCCATTGATAAATTAACATTCATCACTGAAACATTTGTCAATAAAGCTTAAATGATAACGCTTGGGTTGTCTATTGGGTCATAAATGCGTAAGATTGTCATCAATTTTAATCATGATTTGATGCTTTTATGTCGCATTTATCTCCCACTCGTGTTTCTGTTTATGATTTCTTGTACCAAGATACCCAGCCTATCGTGCCACTGTTGGCAGATGCCACCCAACTGTCTCTGCCCCAAGCTCGACAAGGTCTGACATTGTGCTTACAATCATTTTGCTTTGGTTTGATTAAGGCTCATCAAGCCTTAGATGCAGACACTGTTCACAAACGTTTGTTACAACGTGCCAATATCAAAACCTTACGCCAATACAATGCCATGAACCTACATACCATGCAACAAGTCAGCCTTAATGTGCAGGGTATGGCAACCCTGTTATTTCACGGTGCAAACACAGCCTCTGTCATCAGCGATGACATTGCCAAACATCTTGCGACCAAACCACATCAAGCAGAAATTTTATTGGATTTGGTCATCGGTTTGGCACTCAGGGAACTGAGCATCATTGTTGATTATGCTCAGCTTAACAGTGATGAAATTGCCCAATGGTTGTCCCTACAGCCACAATTTTTGCAAGCCAAACGTTTTGCCATGACTGACGAGAAAAAAACAAATGTGGAAAAAACAAGCCCCACAGTAACCACACAAATCGAGCAATCAGACCAATTAACTCAACAATCATCATCAGATAATGCCACACCCCCCACCATCGATGTCAAGCATTGGCAAACCCTATTGGCAATGATACTACCAACGCCGCCAACACCAACTGACAACACCCATACTGACAATTCCCATACTGATGGCTCAGCAAGCAATGCAACAAACAACCTAATAACCAATACAAACAACAATACCAACCATGGTAACGCTGATAAAGGTCTACCAAGCTATGCCAAAGCCATCGGACGTACCCAAACACCCAAGGCATTGACAACCACATCGACAGCAAAATCAGCAACCTTAGCAAACATGCCAACCACCACCAACCAACCACCCTTAGTCACACAGTTTACCAGCATGACAGGCATTCACCTGCCGCATCGGCGTTGGCTATTACAATTAGCCCAAGTAACAGATGTTTATCTCAGCAGACAACGGCTAAAAATCAATGAAGAACCCAACATATCGCACTCTCGTCCTTTGGTGAACTTTGGGTTTTTGCAAGAAAACCGACCACTGGCCACCAATGAAACGCCATTTGAGTTTGATGAACCTGCACCCTTTTATAAAAATCCAGTGATTTTACTGATTGTGGCGGTGATTGGCGGACTATTGTTATTAACAGTGCTAAAATATCACCATCAGCAACCTGCCCATCAACCATCTGCTCCAACCACACCAACCATTGCCCCATCACAAGACGTGGTGATTTTAAGAGTGAATGAAGACGACACACCTGAACCACCATCTGACCCAAAAGTTGATAAACAAACAGTCAATAACCAGACAAAAGAGACAAAAAAATAACAAGTAGCCCAAATCAATGCCCAATCAATGTAGATTCTTAGGGCATGTCCCTAATAACAATCCAGTGATTAAACAATCCAGTGGTTATTCAATGGCGATGGATTATCCAACACTTAGGAAACGCAACATCATGCCCACACAGACCCCAACAAACACAGCACAAACACCCAACCGCTTGACCATTATCCAACCTGATGACTGGCACATTCATTTGCGTGATGGCGATGCCCTTGCCACCACCGTGCCACACGCAGCTGCCACCTTTAATCGGGTCATATGTATGCCAAATCTTGTACCACCCATCAAAACCACACAAGAAGCATCTGCTTATCGTGAGCGTATCTTACAAGCATTGGCAGACAGCGACCTAAGTCCATCTCGCAAAAATGCCTTTAACCCGCGCATGGTGCTATATCTGACAGATAACACCGATGCCAAGCAGATTGCCCACGCTCATGCCAGCGGTGTGGTACAAGCAGTCAAGCTCTATCCAGCAGGAGCAACCACCAATTCAGCGGAAGGTGTTACGGATTTAAAAAACTGCCATGCCGTGCTAGAAGCCTTACAAAAATACGCAATGCCCTTACTGGTACATGGTGAAGTTACGCATGGCAACGTGGATATCTTTGACCGTGAAGCTTGCTTTTTAGACAGTGTGTTATCGCCATTATTAAAGGATTTTCCTGAATTAAAAGTCGTGGTTGAACACATCACCACCGCCGATGCTGTTGAATTTGTCATGGCTCATGGTGATAATGTGGCAGCAACCATCACGCCACAACATTTGCTGTTTAATCGCAATCACATGCTGGTTGGTGGCATCAAACCCCATTATTACTGCTTGCCAATCCTAAAACGCCAACGCCATCAGCACGCCCTTATCAAAGCCGCCACCAGTGGTAACCCAAAATTCTTCTTAGGCACAGATTCTGCCCCACACACCACCAACACCAAAGAAAATGCTTGTGGTTGTGCAGGCTGTTACTCAGCTCCCATCGCCATATCACTGTATGCCAATGCCTTTGAACAAGTAGGGGCATTGGACAAATTAGAAGGATTTGCCAGCATTTTTGGGGCACTTTTTTATGGCTTACCAGTCAATAACACACACATCACATTAATCAAATCACCCTTGACCATTCCTGAGCATTATCCCTATTTTGACAACAAAACCCTAACCCCACTATTGGCAGGGACAATAACCACTTGGCAAATACAGACTGACAGATAATCCAACAGACCAGTTAAAAAGCCAGGCAGACACAACGTAACAGGCACAACGTAACAGGCACAACGTAAGCAGACACGACGCATGAGTAACGAATCACAAAACCAAAGTACAAACGCATCACTGACAAATATTGCCAATCTTACCAAGCCCACCAAGCCTAAAATTGCCGAACGATTTCGCAACTTTTTGCCTGTGGTGGTCGATGTTGAAACCGCAGGCTTCAATGCCACAACCGATGCCCTACTTGAAATTGCCTGCCAGCCCATCTTAATGGATACTGATGGCAAACTTTATCCAAGCGATGCCATCAGTGCCCATATAAACCCTTTTAAAGGAGCAAACTTAGAAGCCAGTGCCCTAGAATTTACAGGCATTGACCCCAACAACCCTTTAAGAAAAGCAATCGCCGAAGACGAAAAAGTCGCCCTAAGACGTATTTTTAAACAACTCAAAGACATTCGCCGAGATAACGACTGTCGCCAATGTGTGTTGATTGGGCATAATGCCCATTTTGACTTAGCATTTTTAAATGCTGCCATCGAACGCACCAATAGCAAAAATCACAGTCCCTTTCATGCGTTTTCGGTGTTTGATACCGTAACTTTGGCAGGATTAGCATTTGGACAAACAGTCTTGGCAAGGGCGTGTGCCACTGCTGGTATTGAGTTTAGCAGTCGTGAAGCCCACTCTGCCATTTATGACACTCAAAAAACTGCCGAGCTATTTTGTTTTATCATGAACAGCTATCCGATGTTATTAACCCAACCTCCCCACCAAACCTAGCGGTTTAGGTATGTTAGTTAGGTGAGTTGATTGAATGGTAGATGTGCATTAGATAGTATATTGAAAAACAAGAACACGCCACTTAGGCTTAAGGCTGAAATTTCCACCTAAATTTTTGATTTAGGTGGAGAATGACCCATGATAAGTAAAACAACTACCACTTATAAGTCATTGAAAATAATAAAGAACGCCCTTTGGCAAAATTGGTCAATACCGAGCGAGTAGTACCGCCGTATTTTGCATCAGGCTTACACAACTGCCCCGCTGCACAAGGTGCACCTTCATCTGCATCATTATAATATGAATGATAATAACGCTGAGTGGCGGCATCATTGTTGGCATCTAAGGGGTCAATATACAGTTTATCAAACGCATTTTGCACATCAAGACGCATCACCAAATCTTTCATCGGTTCATAAGCAACATAAAAATCATGCACCAAAGGTTGTCTTTTTAGCATCTCAATTTGTTTGATGACATGGGCGCCTTTATCATCTGAATGCGATGTATTACCGCCATGCGTGCCATCAATGTATCTGGGTTCAATGGTCGCTCGTGGGCTTTGTCCATAATAACGCACCATACTGCCCACGGTGAGTTTATTATCAAATGCACGCACACCAAACTCAAATCGTCCATAATCTTTGGGCAACATTGACACTTTGCTTAGCCCATAGCCTTGTGTTAATTGGTCTTCTTTTGAGCTATTTAGTGGGGACTCGCTGGCATCGCTATAATTGGTTGGTTGGTCGGTCTTTTGTCTGGCATAAGACAAATTGGTAAAATAACGCCCAGCATCATAGTTGATTTCAAGCTCTAAGCCCTGTTTATGCACAGGCATTTGCCAGTTGCGATGTTGTATGGTATCGCCTTTTAATGCACCACTGGCAACCCAACTGGGCGGATTTTTTGTGTCATACCATTTGCCATAAACATTATGAATGTAATTGTTGATACGGCTTTCATAACCCAATACTTTTAGCCCCAAAGTATCGTTGTCTGTCAATAGATTGTGCTTAAAAACATTAAAACCCAACTGATATGTATTGGCTTGTTCTGGTTTTAATGCGGTATTGACACCAACATCACCAATTTGAGAAAAGAACATTTCTTGAATGTTGGGCATTCTGTGCGTGCGTGCAAAGCTGACAAAAGGCATAAAACCTGTGTCATATTTGGCACTTAAAGTAACAGAATGGTTGATGGCGTGTTTTTTACCAGAAGTGGTTACCAAAGGCTCATACACATCACAACTTGGCGAGCAGTGTTGTTTATAAATTTGCGAATCTTCACCAAACTTATCTTTAAACTCTTTTTGGCTACTATAATAACTGGCATGCTCACCACTAAAACGGTACTGACTGGCATTAACGCTATAATCTAACTGATATTTGTCTTTTTGTAATGATGTGTCCAAATAAATAGAATGAAAACGCTGTTTGCCTGAGGGCTGTACAATCACCGATTTTTTTGGCAATGTGCTGCTTGTCCCCTGAAAACGACCGCCACAGGCATCATAACCGCCGCCACATAATAAATCATTGGTATAAAATAGCCCAAGCTCATCTGGGAAGCGATTTTTTGAATATTCATTATGCAATATGTTAAGCCCAATAGTTGTGGTCAAATCCATTTGCTTTGGCAAATTAAAGGTGTGAGTGTTGTTTAGGTCAAAAAGATTGGCAGTGTTTTTGGCTTCAAAGTCTTTATCCAATTTCCAGCCTGTAAAAGTTGAACCTTTGGGGTATTTTTGTACGCCCACATTATGAGCTGCCAACACTTTTAAATCAATGATCTCATTTGGATTGTAAGCAACATCAAGCTGATAATTATCATTACTGATACGGCGACTGCCTATCTTGGTGTCCATTTTACGCAGTTGTAGACCAACATCGCTGGTGTCATTGTTGTAGTTAATTTTTGCCAAATGACTTTTTGAGGTTTGGTTTAAGGCGGTTATGTCAATGGGGGTAATGCTGTACTCTTTTGCACCATGCTTTTGCCATTGTTTCTGTTTGTCAGCAACATATTCATCAAATTTTTCTTTTGTATCAATACAGCCCAGCCCATAGCACTTACCGCCAAATCGATATTTTCTGTCCCATAAAGGCTTGCCTGTTTCTTCATCTAATTTGGTCAAATCTTTTTGCCAAGACTGGCTGGCTTCATCGTAAGTGAGTGCATGCTCTTTGGCAAAAACTTGTTTTTGTTTACTAAGTAGCAAATCATCGCCAACATTGCCAATGTGCGTCCCGCCACCGCCAACTTTATAATTTTGGCTAATGTCTTTGTGGCTATAAGCATATAAAGCACTGATACTGCCATTATCAAGCCACCCACGAACGCCAGCTGCCAGCATAAAATTTTTATCCGTCACATTTTTACCAGTCAAACCTTTGGCAATGACGCCAAAATTCTTGTCATCTTTAATCACATCATCAGCATTTAGCGTACGAAAATTGGCCGAACCTGTTAAGGTATTTAGACCACCTTTGCCATTAAAACTGCCCTTGTTTAATTCAACGCCTGCAATGAAATTTTGGTCAATCACCGCACCAAACTGTGAGGTACCACCCCCACGCCCAGCATCGGTTGAGGTGCTGTAAAAGGTTTGGGTTACACCATCAACCATGCTGTTGGCACGCCCAAATCCGCTATCGCCTCGTACATTTAATGATACCAGCCCAGAGGATTTATCCTGCTGAGTGAACGCCCCTGGCATACTACGCACAATGGCATCAACATTCTCACTGGCATTAAATACATTTTCTCGCACGCTGGTGGCCGATGCTTTGGTAAAGGGTTTTTGGGTCTCTTTAATGGTTTCTGCTGTCAAAATAAGCTCATCTAATATAACAGATGGGGCTATTTTTTTATCTGTTATATTAGACGTATCTTCTGCCATTGCTATTTGAGTAATGTTTAATAAACTTAAAGACAGCATGCTGAGTTTTAATACATGTCTGGATTTTTTTATTTGGTTCATGATTATTGCCTGTATAAAGAAAACTATATACTTTGTTACTTTGTTATTAAAGTATATAATATTTATTGAAAAGTTTATTAAAATGTAATAGACAATAATATAAATCATTATCATTTGACTTTCAAGCTCTTAATTATATTATTTATTAATAATTCCTTGACATCATTGGCAATATTCATTAGAATACGCCCCACTTCAACATGATACGATACGGTAAAAGCGGCAGCAGTATAGTATCATAGCAATTGAAGTTCGGTTCTTGCGTCCCGTTCGTCTAGAGGCCTAGGACCCCGCCCTTTCACGGCGGTAACAGGGGTTCGAATCCCCTACGGGATGCCAATATTCTTTAGCAGTTATGATGTTAATCACTCATCACCTGCCAGCACAATGACCCTACGCTCTTGCGTGGGGTTTTTTGTTTTATCCATTATTTTTAGTGGTTTTTACTGACTATCTTAACCAACTTTTTAGCCATATTATCCAAATATGAACACACCCTAGAGATTTTTTATGGAAATTTTTGCCACTGCTCTGACTTTATTTTTAATCATGGATCCATTGGGAAATATTCCCATATTTTTGTCTGTGCTAGACAGCGTGCCAGAAAAGCGTCGCAAACCCATCATCGTGCGTGAATTGCTCATCGCATTGGGGCTGATGGTGTTGTTTTTATTTGCTGGTGGTAGCATTTTACACACACTTGGGCTAAGTCGTGAAGCGGTCGCTATTGGCGGTGGTGTGGTGATGATGATTATTGCCATTCGCATGATTTTTCCTGCTCCAGGTGGGGTTTTACCTGATGACAGTGATGATGGTGGTGAGCCGTTTATCGTACCACTTGCCGTTCCTTTGGTAGCAGGTCCTTCAATTTTGGCAACACTGATTTTACTGGTGGAACGTAACCCTGATCAAATCATGAAATCACTATCAGCGGTTGTATTGGCATGGTCGGTCTCAGCGGTGATTTTATATTTTTCAACCAAATTGTATAAAATTTTGGGCAGTCGGGGGCTAAAAGCAATTGAACGGCTGATGGGAATGATTTTAATCTCGATTTCAGTGCAGATGTTGTTAAATGGTTTTAAATCGTATTTGGGCTGACACAGGCTTTAATCTGAACAATGTCCGCAACACAAAACATCTTGATAATGCTGCTATAAATACATGCTTACCAAGCCTTAATATTAAGAGATGTCAAACATGAATACCGTTAGCAAAAAAGAAGTCAGTTTTGTTTCAGTTGCTGATTATCTGAAAAATTATGCCTGTGATGACAATCACCGTTATGAATTGATTGGTTATGAATTGATTGATAATGACGTTTAGACGTTTATATGATGGGTAATACCAGTAAAGTACATAATATATTGGCACTAAATCTTACCATTTTATTACGCTCACATTTAAAAGGCAAGCCTTATCAAACCTATATGGAATGCCTAAAAGTCAATGTTGGCAATAACTACTTTTTTTCCTGATGTGGCAGTCGATTGTGATAATAACGATGACAAAGACACATTGACTAAGCCTGTATTATTGGTAGAGGTATTGTCCAACTCAACCAGACGGCATGACCGATTGTTAAAGTGTCATGAATATCAAAAAGTATGAATATGTTGAGTTTGATAAACATTGAATTCGATAAAGCAAAAAAACGCCAAGATGATTGCTTGGCGTTTTTTGTTGGTGGATAAATTTATCAATGATTATTTCATCAACAACTCATTTATTCTCTTTAAATACCCTGCTGGGTCTTCTAAGTGACCACCTTCAGCAAGCAAGGACTGATCAAAAATGACTTGAGCCAGGTCATCAAACTGTTCACTGGTTTCAAGGCGTTTAATGAGTGGGTGATTGGGATTAATTTCCAAAATGGGCTTAGTCTCGGGTACTTCCTGCCCCATTTGCTTGAGCATTTGCACCATTTGAGGGGACAGCTCACCATCAGCGGTAACCAACAATGCAGGGCTGTCCACCAAACGGTTAGACACTCGCACATCTTTGGCACGCTCACTTAGGGCAGTTTTTAATTTATCCACCACAGGTTTCAGTGTTTCTTGGGCTTTTTCGGCTTCTTGCTTTTCTTCTTCATCTTGCAAATCACCCAAATCCACCGCCCCTTTGGCTATGTTTTGTAGTGGTGTGCCATCAAACTCGTGTAAAAAGTTCATTGCCCATTCGTCAACACGGTTGGTCATTAAGATGACTTCAATGCCTTTTTTCTTAAACAACTCAAGTTGTGGACTATTTTTGGCAGATGCCAAGTTATCAGCGGTCAGATAATAGATGGCTTTTTGTCCATCTTTCATACGTTCTTTATAATCGGCAAAGCTGGTTTCTAACCCATCATGCGTGCTGGTAACATAGTGTAATAGCTTGGCAATGCGAGCTTGGTTGCTTATGTCCTCACCCAAACCTTCTTTTAACACGTCACCAAATTCAGCATAAAATGCTTTAAACTTCGCTTGTTTTTCAGCGTCTTCACTATTGGCTAAGCTTGCCAGTAGAGTCAACACACGTCGAGCATTGCCTTCTCTGATGGATTTCACATCACGACTTTCTTGAAGTAATTCACGGCTGACATTCAATGGTAAATCAGCTGAATCAATGATGCCTTTAACAAATCGCAGATACATGGGCAACAGCTGTTCGGCATCATCCATGATAAATACACGTTTGACATAAAGCTTCAATCCACGCTGTTGCTCACGAGCATATAGGTCAAATGGGGCTTTTTGGGGAATATAAAGCAGTTGGGTAAACTGCACACGCCCCTCCACACGATTGTGCGTCCACGCTAAGGGGTCTGCATAATCATGGCTAATATTTTTATAAAACTCGCTGTATTCTTCATCACTGATGTCATCGGCTGAGCGAGTCCATAGGGCAGATGCTTGGTTAATGACTTCCCATTCGTCCGTTAGCACATAATCACCACCTGCTGGGGTGTCATCATCTTCATCTTCTTTGACCTCTTCTTGCCAGACTTCTTTACGCATCTCAATCGGCAAGCTAATATGGTCAGAATATTTATTGACCAGTTGTTTAATTTTATGGCGGTCAAGATAGTTATCATCACCTTCGCTGTATTCATCTTTTAGGTGTAAAATCACCGTCGTACCACGACTGTCTTTGCTGATGGTCTCAGTGGTGTATGCCCCTGTACCATCTGATATCCAACGCACAGCTTGGTTGGCATTCTCACCCGCTTTGCGGGTTTCTACAGTGATTTTATCAGCAACGATAAAACCAGAATAAAATCCCACACCAAACTGACCAATCAGCTGACCATCTTTTTTCTTATCTTCTGATAGTTTTTCTAAAAAGGCTTTTGTGCCAGACTTAGCAATCGTACCTAGATTTTCGATGACATCAGCTTCATTCATGCCAATGCCATTATCAATAAAGCTGATGGTTTTAGCGTCTTTATCCAGCTCAATGCGAATATGTAATTCGCTGTCATCTTCATATAAGCTGTCATCATTGGTGGCTTCAAAACGAAGTTTATCACAAGCGTCTGATGCGTTAGAAACCAGCTCACGCACAAAGATATCAGCATTGGAATACAAAGAATGTGTTACCAAATGTAATAACTGGGCAACCTCAGCTTCAAACTGATGTTGAGTGGGTTGGTGTTGAGTGGATTGCTGAGACTGAGAATTATCACTCATAAATCGTTATCCTTTCATTGATGTGAATGATTTTTGTTTAAAAATCAGCTTGTCTTTATGGTGAATAAATACCAAGCAGTTATGACATCAAATAAGGACAAGGCGATAATTTTTCAAGGTATTTTTAACGCCACTTTTAAGTAGACGCATCAGTGGGTGATGCTCTTAATTCTTTTGGTAAGCTGAAAGTAACGTTTTCAGCGATTCCTTCAATTTCTTTAGGCAAACTGCCGCCCCAATTTTGTAGCTGTCTAAGCACTTCTTGAATAAGTACTTCTGGAGCAGATGCCCCTGCTGTCACACCAACCGTTTGAATACCATCAAACCAAGTTTTATCCATTTCACTGGCATTATCTATCAAATACGCTTGACAGCCCATGCGTTCAGCCAATTCTCGCAAGCGATTGGAATTGGACGAATTGGGTGAGCCTACCACCAATACCACATCGCATTTATCCGCCAGTTGCTTAACTGCATCTTGACGGTTTTGAGTGGCATAACAAATGTCATCTTTACGTGGGGCATGAATTTTGGGAAATTTATCTTTTAAGGCATCTATCACCCCTGCGGTGTCATCTATAGACAAAGTGGTTTGGGTAACAAACGCCAGTTCACTGTTCTTTGGCATGTCTAACTTAGCAACGTCTGCAATGTCCTCAATCAGATGAATGCGTCCGCCATATTGCGGATCAAAACGTCCCATCGTGCCTTCAACTTCTGGATGTCCTGCATGTCCAATCAAAACTGCATCCATGCCTGTTTTGGCAAATTTATTGATTTCAATATGCACTTTGGTAACCAGTGGACAGGTGGCATCAAATACGGTCAAATCACGGCGTTTGGCTTCATCTTCCACCGCCTTTGATACCCCATGAGCCGAGAAAATCACGATTGAGCCATCTGGCACTTCATCTAATTCTTCAACAAACACCGCCCCACGAGCTGCCAAATCCGACACCACAAACTTATTATGCACCACTTCATGACGCACATAAATGGGCGGTTCAAAACGTTCTAAAGCTTGATTGACAATGGCAATGGCACGATAAACCCCAGCACAAAACCCTCTTGGATTGGCTAATAATATTTGCACAATTCTCCCCTTTATTTTGTCTGACCGTTTTGTGTTGGTGGGTAAATCAACAAAATCTTACATATACATGCCACCATTTACCGCCAATACTGCCCCTGTGATGTAGCTGGCTTCATCGCTTGCCAAAAATATCACCGCCGCTGCCACGTCTTCAGGCTGACCCAAACGCCCAACAGGCACAGCATCAAGCATGGAGTTGAGTAAACGCTCATCTAGCTTATCAGTCATGTCGGTTTCAATCAAACCGGGAGCCACGCAATTGACGGTAACTTGCCGAGAGCCAACCTCACGAGCCAAGGTACGGGTAAAACCTTCAACCGCCGCCTTACTTGCCGCATAATTGGCTTGCCCTGCATTGCCCATTTGAGCCACCACAGATGTGATGTTGATGATGCGACCTTTACGAGCTTTCATCATGCCACGAATGGCACGTTTACTCATGCGATAGACAGATGATAAATTGGTCTCAAGCACATCAAGCCAATCTTCATCTTTCATACGCATCAGCAAGCCATCATGGGTAATGCCTGCATTATTCACCAATAATTGCACATTGCCATAGACACTTTCGATTTCTTCAAAAAGCTTATCAATATTTTCTTGCTGACGCACATCGAGTATCCGACCAATGCCACCAAACTCATGCAAATACGCATCAATGCCCTCTACCCCTGCATTGCTGGTTGCTGTGCCAATAACAAAGTAGCCCTCTTTTGCCAAGCGTTTAGCAATGGCCTTGCCAATGCCACGGCTGGCTCCTGTCACCAAAGCGATATTACGACTCATAACAATATCTCATCTAATTTTTGTAAACGACTGATTTTGTCTGTGGGATAAGCGATTATGGGATCAGCTTGGCGTTTTGCTAAATTGCTCAACACATTACCGCTACCACATTCAATTAACACATCAATGTGCATGTCTGCCAACATTTGCATACTTTCAGACCATCGTACTGGGTGGTTTAACTGCTCAACCAGAGCAGTCTTAACCTCATCCGTACTTTGTTCAACTCGTGCGTGACGGTTTTGGATAACATTGATATTGGCAGGTAAAAACTCAATATTATCCAGTTTATCTTTGAGTTTGGCACACGCAGGAGTCATCAACCGACAATGTGATGGCACACTCACTTTTAGCGGTACTGCCTTTTTACCATGACAGGTTTGAGTTTGCTCAATCACCGCATCCACCCCAATCGCATTACCAGCCACCACCACTTGTCCGGGGCTATTAAAATTAGCAGGGTCAACCAATGCTGTAGGATTCATATCACCTATCTGCTCACACATATTGGCAACTTGGCTGTCTTCCAAGCCCAAAATGGCAGCCATTTTAGTATCCATGCCCATCACCGCCGATGCCATAAACTGACCACGCTGATGCACCAATCGCACCGCATCAGCCAAACTGAATACCCCTGATGCACACAATGCGCTAAATTCACCTAAAGAATGACCCAACAAATAAATGGGAGAATATTGCAATTTAGGCTCAATTATTCGCCACAGTGCCATACTGGCAGCCAACAAAGCAGGCTGTGTGTATTGAGTCTGTGCCAACAGCACATCATCTTGGCACACCTGCCACAAATCAAATCCCAAAGCATCACTGGCTTCAGTAAATGTTTGCTCAATCATAGGATAACTGTCCCAAAGCTCGCTGAGCATACCTACCTGCTGTGACCCCTGCCCTGGAAACAAAACAGCAATGCGATGCTTGCTGTCCATATGACCATGCTTACCCAAACTGGCTTTTGCGTTATTTTCAGCTGTACTCATGCCGACACTCATGAATGGTGATTGATTAAATATGAATGATTAATTAAATAATATGAATGAATAACTAAACATCAATGATTGAATGTAAAAGTATTTTTATGTTAGCCTGCTAACTTAACAAGGTTTTTTTGAGCAAGTTTTTTTTGAATAAGTGGCAACAAAACTTAAACAACAAGCTTAAACCACATGGCTTAAACAATAAAAAACCAAGTGATTTGTCCATATTATTGAAGAACAAATCACTTGGTTATGACCACTTACCAAACAGTCAATACAATCAATCATGTTAAAAAATATTGAGAACAATTTATCGGCATAAACTGCCCCATCAATTAAGCAAATCAGTCGTCTTGCTTAACAGTGAATAACTGACGACCACGATAAAAACCATCTTTGGTCATGTGGTGACGGCGATGTTTTTCACCAGTGGTGGCATCGACGCTCAGCTCAGCCACAGACATATGGTTATGTGAACGACGCATGTCACGGCGTGAACGGCTTTTGCGGTTTTGTTGAACAGCCATGAGATAACTCCTGTGCTTCTAAATTCGATAAAATACTAATCTATAACAAAAATTCTGTAACAAAAAAACAGATTGGTGCTAAAAATCAGCCAAATATAACCAAATACAATAAACCCCCAATTATACGCAATTTAGCATCATAAATAAAGCATTAAATAAGACCATATTCAATCTACTGAAATTTTTTCACATCATCTCTCACATCAAAAGGACAGCATCAATTTTTTAATGTTGCCAATACCGCAAATGGATTGTCCATTTTGACCTTAGGCAACTCGCCCACTTGCTGTAGCCTAACTTTGCAATCTTCATGCTTTGGTGATAAAGGCAAATCAAGCAACAGCTCATCTTCTAACAGCATCGCCAAAGGCAACATTTGCTCTTTTTCATCATAGTCTGGTAAATCTGCCAAAAGCACATGGTCTTGCTCTGGCACTGCTGATAATTGCGTATTGTCTGTCAACAAAGCAAGGCGATGTGATTTATCCAAAATCACATCAACAGGCTCAAGACAACGCTGACATTGCATCGGTAAGTTGGCATTTGCTGAAAATGATAACCATAGAATTTGACCCGATTTTTTCAATGTACATGACAACTGACAAACCACATCAGTGGCATCACCGTCATCACATAAATTCGCTAAACGAGAAAATGATGATAAAGGCAAATTCCCTTGCCAAAAAAAACCCGTGTCTTGCCATTTATTCAAATCCAAACGTTTGGGCAAGGTTTTTTCTGATGCCTGATTTATCATTGCTTGATTTATCCTATTGACGCTTGTAGTAGAAGTACTCATAATTATCCTTTTCACTGTCATTATGTCATTATCAGTCATTGCCAGTGATTGTCATGACTGAACTGGGGCAAACTGGGCATCTTAAAGCAACAAGCCAAATAAAATGGGGGCAAACCACATCAAACCCAAGTAGCCATTAAAAACACCCAACCAAAAACACCCAATACACCAACACATAGCCATGGACAGAAGATGCAAAGTTTCGCAGACACCGACACAATCAATACAACCGATACAACCGATACCATGAACACAAACAATCCCCCATACACAGATGACGATTACTGTGCCATACTAAAACAAGTATTTGAAGCCAGTTTTAATGTGCAGATCATCGGTGGTGCAGAAGAGCCTTTTTATCAAGCCCCTACCAAAAACACCCCTGCCATCATCTATTATAAAGCCAACTACCCAAGAAGCCTATTACACGAAATGGCCCATTATTGCTTGGCGGGGCAAAAACGGCGACAGCTGGACGACTATGGCTATTGGTATGCTCCTTGTGGACGCACGGCTGAACAACAACAAGCCTTTGAAAACGTAGAAGCCAGACCACAAGCATTAGAAAAAGCGTTTTGTCAACACATTGGCTTGCCATTTTGCCCAAGTTTAGATGATTTTTCTGGTAAACAGGCATCTGAAACATTTGTACATGCGCTAAAAAAACACCATGAAAGCATGATGACCAACCCACCCCCATCAGCAAAAAAAGCACTACAAGCCTTATCACAATGTCATGTCATGCTAAAGCAAACATAAACCATCAGTCGCATTAGATTATCCATGACATATTATTCTTATCAAGAAAACCAATTATTATCCAATAAAATCAATCATTAGGAATGTCATGCAAACACTTTATATCCACCCAGAAAACCCACAACCACGCTTAATCCAACAAGTTGTTACCGCACTCAAACAAGACCAACTCATCATCTATCCCACTGACACCAGCTATGCTTTTGGCTGTCAAATCGGCAGTAAGTTAGCCTTACAAAAGCTTAAACACATTCGTCAACTGGACGATAAGCATCAATTTACCCTACTATGTCGAGATTTAAGCGAAATTGCCACTTATGCCAGTATCGACAACCAACAATTTAAAATATTAAAAGCCAACACCCCAGCTGCCATCACTTATATCCTCAACGCAACCAAAGACGTACCAAAAAAACTGGCACACGCAAAAAAACACAGCATCGGCATTCGTGTTCCAGCCAATCCCATTGCTCAAGCCATATTAGCTGAGCTTAATGAACCCATGTTAACCAGCTCAATTCACTTACCAAACACAGAACTACAAACAGATGACCCTTTTATTATTGAACAAGCCTTATCTAATCAAGTAGATTTGATGATTGATGCAGGATTGCTTACCACCGAACAAACCACCATCATTGATATGACTAACAATAGCCCTATGGTAATTCGAGAAGGTGCTGTTGATTCTAGTACATTGGTGTTCTAATCATAACCATACCAACCCAAATAATAAATCAAACTAGGTAATAAATTATAAATAACCAGCAATAAAAAATCCCAGCATTTACTGGGATTTTTTAGCTGGCATAAAAACCTAGCTGGTATAAATATCATTGTTGATTACGGTCTACCAACTCAACATAAGCCATTGGGGCATTATCACCATCACGATGACCACATTTAATAATGCGTAAATAACCACCTGGGCGTTGTTGATAACGAGGACCTAATTCGCTGAATAATTTGCCTACCATATCCTTGTTACGCATACGGCTAAAAGCAAGACGGCGATTAGCCACCGAATCTTGTTTTGCTAACGTGATCAATGGTTCGGCAACACGGCGAAGTTCTTTTGCTTTTGGCAATGTGGTCTTAATCAGTTCATGCTCAAACAAAGAGTTGGTCATGTTCTGGAACATTGCCTTACGATGACTGCTGGTACGACCCAGCTTTCTTCCACTTTTACGATGTCGCATGGTCAAGTATCCTTAAATGTTAACGGCTACGGTACGAAAAACGATCATCAACACGCAAATCAGATGGTGGCCAATTATCCAAACGCATACCCAATTCTAGATTACGAGACGCCAATACGTCTTTAATCTCGGTTAATGACTTTTTACCTAAGTTCGGTGTTTTTAGCAATTCAGTCTCTGAACGCTGTACCAAATCGCCGATATAATAAATATTTTCTGCCTTTAAGCAGTTAGCTGAGCGAACCGTTAGCTCCAAATCATCCACAGGACGCAATAGCTCTGGGTCGATTTCTTCTTTCACTTTGATTGGCTCTGGGGCTTCCTCTGTCTCTAAATCGATAAAGATGGAGATTTGCTGTTGCAAAATCGTTGCAGCTTTACGAATAGCCTCTTCAGGATCAATCGTACCATTGGTTTCAAGATTGATTACCAAACGATCCAAATCAGTCCGTTGCTCAACACGAGCATTTTCAACTTGATAAGAAACTTTGACTATTGGGCTAAAGCTGGCATCTAACTTTAAACGACCAATGACTTTACTGTCTGCCGTTTCACGACGCTGATTAGCAGGTTGATAACCACGACCAATAACCACACGCAGACGCATCTGAAGATATCCACGGTCACTGAGTGTACCAAGCACCAAATCAGGGTTCATGATTTCGACATTATGAGGCAAAACAAGGTCAGCAGCTGTGATGACGCCAGGACCTTTTTTATCAATGCTTAAATTGGCCTCATGGTCATCGTGCAATACGATGGCAAGATTTTTTAAGTTAAGCAACAAATCCAGCACATCTTCTTGCAAACCCTCAAGGGTTGAATACTCATGCTCAACACCCTCAATCTGAGCTTCGATAACAGCAGCACCAGGCAAGGAGGAAAGTAATATACGACGAAGGGCATTACCTAGGGTATGCCCAAAGCCACGTTCTAACGGCTCGAGCGTGACTTTTGCAGTGGTTTCATCAACCGTTTCCACATTAATGGTGTGCGGTGTAAGAAACTCGGTTGCATTTAGCATCATGGTGTCACCTCGATTGATAATATTGATATGATGGTTACTTAGAATACAGCTCAACGATTAAGTTTTCGTTAATTTCAGCTGGTAAATCAATACGATCTGGCGCATGTTTAAAAGTGCCACTCATTTTGCTGGTATCAACTTCTAACCACTCAGGAATGCCACGCTGAGAGGCCAACTCCATGGCATTTTTGATGCGTAACTGTTCTTTTGACTTTTCATACACAGCAATCACATCACCATCTTGTAACTGAATAGATGGAATGTTCACACGCACAAACTCATCACGCCCTGCCTTTTTAAGCAAAATAGAACGATGACTGACCAGTTGGCGAGCTTCAGCACGAGTTGAGCCAAAACCCATACGATACACAACGTTATCAAGACGACGCTCTAGCATTTGTAACAAGTTTTCACCTGTCGCTCCACGCATGCGAGCTGCTTCTTTATAGTAGTTTGAGAATTGACGCTCTAACACACCATACATACGTTTAACTTTTTGTTTTTCACGTAATTGTTGGGCATATTCTGACGTTTTATTACGGCTACTGCCATGTTGACCGGGTGCTTTACCCGCTTTTTTTGTCTTTACGTCAAAAGGTTTCACACCAGATTTTAATTGCAAATCTGTGCCTTCACGACGAGACAATTTAAGTTTTGGACCAATATAACGGGCCATGTTTGAGTCTCCTTAATCCGTCTTATACACGACGCTTTTTAGGCGGACGAGTACCATTATGTGGGATGGGGGTTACATCACTGATGCTGTTAATTTTATAACCCAAAGCACCCAATGCTCTTACCGCAGACTCACGGCCGGGTCCTGGTCCTTTAACCAAAACATCGACATTCTTTAACCCATATTCTTGTGCAGCTTTACCAGCAACTTCTGCTGCCACCTGAGCAGCAAATGGGGTAGATTTACGTGAACCACGGAAGCCTTGTCCACCTGAGGTGGCCCAAGCCAAAGCATTACCTTGACGGTCGGTAATGGTGATAATGGTGTTATTAAAAGACGCATGAACGTGGGCAATACCCTCGGATACTGAACGACGAGTCACTTTTTTAGTTTTGCGACTGCGAGTGTCTTTAGCCATCTTTTAGCTTCCTAAGTTGATTATTTTTTAATTGCTTTACGTGGCCCTTTACGGGTACGTGCGTTGGTTTTAGTACGTTGACCGTTAACAGGCAAATTGCGACGATGACGCAAGCCACGGTAACAACCCAAATCAACCAAACGTTTAATATTCATTGAAACCTCACGGCGAAGATCGCCTTCGACGGTATGATTTGCAACTTCTGAACGGATAGCGTCAAGCTGAGCATCATCTAACTGACTGACTTTGGTGGTCGGTTCAATGCCAACAGCAGATAAAATCTGCTTGGCAGTGGTGCGACCAATCCCAAAAATGTAAGTCAATGAAATAACAGCATGCTTGTTATCCGGAATGTTAACGCCGGCAATACGAGCCATTGATTTTTCTCCATTGACAAAAAAGCCATTCATATGACCTTTTCATGATGTGATGAACTTACCTACTGACCAATCATTTGTATGTGATAAAAAGAAAAATACAAATAAATCATCTTGGCAAGGAGCGGATAATAGCTTATCCACCAATAAAATTCAAGTTTTTATTTCTCTTAGCCTTGACGCTGTTTATGACGAGGCTCTGAGCTACAAATAACATGAACACGACCTTTGCGACGAACAATTTTACAGTTGCCACAAATTTTTTTCACAGATGCTTGAACTTTCATAGCATACTCCTGTAGATAAAAGTAAAAAATTAAATCAAACCTTGGTCATGGTATTGATGGGTCATTAAATGTGCCTGCAATTGAGCCACAAAGTCCATGATAACGACCACCATGATTAACAAAGACGTACCACCCAAATAAAAAGGCACACCAAATGATGATTGTAATACCATAGGCATCAAGCAGATGACAGTCATGTACATGGCACCAATGAAAGTTAAGCGATTAAGCACATGGTCCAAATAACGCTCAGTCTGTAACCCAGGTCGAATGCCAGGAACATAGGCACCACTGCGTTTTAAGTTCTCTGCCACTTCTCTAGGACTAAACACCAAAGCCGTATAAAAATAACAAAAGAAAATAATCATCGCTGCAAATAGCATCAGATACAACGGTTGCCCAGGTGATAACACCAGCACCATGTTTTGCAAAATAGACTGTAATGTCGTTGGGTTTGGTGACTGGCTTACCCATTGCCCCAAACTTGCAGGCACTAACAAAAGTGAGCTGGCAAAAATGGCAGGAATAACGCCTGCCATATTCAGCTTTAAAGGCAAATGTGATTGTTGCTGAGCATAAATTTTACGACCTTGGGCTTGTTTTTGGGCATAATTAACAGGCACACGACGCTGAGCTCGTTCTATATAAACAATGCCCGCCGTCACACCGATGCCAAGGGAGGCAAACAAAAACAATGAAATCAAATTCATCTGCCCTTGTTGTACTTGCTCAAACGTTTGAGCCAACATGCCTGGCATACTGGCAACAATGCTGGCAAAAATTAACATTGAAATGCCATTACCAACGCCTCGCTCGGTAATTTGCTCACCAAGCCACATCAAAAACATCGCTCCTGCAACCAATGATGACACTGCAGGAATATAAAATGCCAAACCTTGAGTAAGGGTTAAGTTTTGACTTATTAAGCCTGTACTCATACCAACTGCTTGCACAAAAGCCAAAGCCAATGTGCCTTGACGAGTGTATTTATTGATTTGACGACGACCTGACTCCCCTTCTTTTTTTAACGCCTCAAGCGAAGGAATGACAGCAGACATCATCTGCACAATAATGGATGCTGAAATATACGGCATGATACCCAGCGCCATGATGGACATACGTTCTAACGCCCCACCAGAAAACATGTTAAACATGCTCAAAATGGTATTTTCATTACGTGAAAACAAATCTGCTAGGGCGTCAGGATTAACACCTGGCACAGGAATGTGTGAACCAAGTCGATACACTATCAAGGCACCAATTAAAAACAACAGCCGTCTCCATAACTCATCATACTTACGGATAAAAGCAATTGGATTAAGCGGAACTGCTGCTAAGGTCATTGATGTGTTCGATTTAGCCACAGCTTATTACTCCTCGACGCTACCACCAGCCGCTTCAATGGCTTGCTTGGCACCTTTGGTGACTTTAACACCTTTAAATGTATAGGCTTTATTGACTTCACCTGATAAGATAATGCGAGCACGTTGCATATCACGACGAATGATATTCGCCTGCTTCAATGTGTCTATACTCACCACATCACCTTCAATTTTGTTTAATTCAGAAAGACGCACTTCTGCGGTGGTCATTGCCATTTTACTGGTGAAACCAAACTTAGGTAGACGACGATAAATCGGCATCTGACCACCTTCAAAACCAGCAGGAATGCTAGAACCTGAGCGAGAAGTTTGACCTTTTACACCACGACCACCTGTTTTACCAAGACCTGAGCCAATACCACGCCCACGACGTAGTGCTTTTTTCTTAGCACCTGGAGCTGGCGATAATTCATTTAATCTCAGTCCCATTACGCTTCCTCCACTTTAACCATGTAGTTGATGCGATTGACCATGCCACGAGTTGAAGGGGTATCTTCCACCTCAACTGTATGACCGATGCGACGCAAGCCCAAGCCTTTTAGGCAAGCCTTATGGCTTTTTAGGCGATGGGCACCTGATTTCGTCTGAGTGACTTTCATCGTTTTCATCTAACTCACCTATTCTCTGATTAGCCCAAAATCTCTTCAACAGATTTGCCACGTTTGGCGGCCATCTGTTCAGGAGAAGTCATGTCACGCAACCCTTTAAAAGTTGCCTGTACCACGTTAGCAGCATTGGTTGAGCCATAGCATTTTGCCAATACGTTCTCAACACCAGCCACTTCCAATACAGCACGCATAGCACCACCAGCAATCACACCTGTACCTTCAGAAGCTGGCTGCATGTATACTTTAGAAGCACCGTGACGAGCATTAATAGGGTGTTGAAGTGTTGTACCATCTAATTCCACAGTAATCATGTTGCGTTTAGCAGCTTCAAGTGCTTTTTGAATGGCTGCAGGTACTTCACGAGCTTTACCACGACCAAAACCAACACGACCATTACCATCACCAACCACAGTTAGGGCAGTGAAAGAAAAAATACGACCACCTTTTACTACTTTTGCCACACGGTCAACAGAAACTAAGCGTTCCACCAATCCGTCTGTTTGTTCAATTTTTGCCATGATTAAAACTCCAGTCCATTTTCACGAGCGGCTTCTGCCAATGCTTTAACTCGACCATGATATTTAAAGCCACTGCGGTCAAATGCAACCTTAGTGACACCCACTGACTTAGCACGCTCAGCAATCAAAGCACCGACAGAAGTGGCAGCATCAATATTACCTGTCGCACCAGAACGTAAGCTGGCATCTAAAGTAGATGCTTGGGTAATGACTTCACCACCCGTAGGGGAGATGATTTGAGCATAGATGTGCTTAGGAGTACGGTTAACCACCAAACGATGAACACCTAAATGACGAATATGTGCGCGGGTTTTTTTAGCTCGACGCAGACGAGCCGATTTTTTATCAAACATGATTAGCTCACCTTATCTTATTTTTTCTTAGCTTCTTTACGAACCACATGCTCATCGCTGTAGCGAATCCCTTTACCTTTATATGGCTCTGGTGGACGATACGAACGAATATTGGCAGCAGCTTGCCCCAATTTTTGCTTGTCGCTAGACTTTAAGATAATTTCAGTCTGGCTTGGGGTTTCAACGCTGACACCTTCTGGCAAAGTGTATTCAATAGGGTGTGAATAACCGACGTTTAATGTTATTTTGTTACCAGCCGCTTGGGCACGATAACCAACACCAATGAGTTGTAAGCGACGTTCAAATCCTTCGCTGACGCCTTGCACCATATTGTTTAACAGAGCACGTACCGTGCCTGTGTGCATCCACGCATCTTGAGTATCAGCAACAGGCGATAAGATGATGGCATCATCTTCTTGTTTTAGCTCGACCAATTCATGCAGGTGCAAAGACAAATTACCATTTTTGCCCTTAACTTCTACCTGCCGATCGTTCAAAGTGACAGTCGTACCTTTTGGTAGCGTCACAGGGGCTTTAGCCACACGAGACATAAAAAATTCCTTAGAGATAAAAAAATTAGCCACTTTCTGCTTTTAATCATTTTTCAATCGTTAAAAATAGATAATGAATAAAATAAAAAATGACAAGACCAATAATGAAAAACTAACGAGTGTCAAACCCGTTAGTTTATCACAAAAGCAAGCATAGCAACAAATTAAATTGTTAATAAGCCAACTTAAAGGGTTTTAATAAGCCTATGGCATCAATCCAATTAACTTATCCATTTCAAAAGCACATTCTAATAAAAATGTGATTGTTATAAAAATGTGATTGTTATGATGAAATTATGCTACGAAAGCAATAATTTCACCACCAATACCTGCTTCACGAGCAGAACGATCGCTCATGATGCCTTGACTGGTAGAAACAATGGTAACGCCCAATCCTTTTTTAACACTGGGGATTTCATCTTTGCCACGATACTGACGCAAACCTGGTCGGCTATAGCGTTTTAGTTGCTCAATCACAGGCTTACCATTGTAATACTTTAACTCAATGGTCAATGTCTTATGACCATTGTCGCCTTCTTCAACCTCTGCTGAAGCCACATAACCTTCGGTTACCAGCAGATCAGCAATGGATTTGCGTAACTTTGAGCTAGGCATGGCAACAGATACTTTATTTCTTGCTTGGGCATTGCGGATACGGGTTAGCATATCTGCAACAGGATCTTGCATACTCATCGATGATACTCCCTAATCCTTACCAACTTGACTTGCGTACACCGGGGACATCGCCTTGCATGACACGTTCACGCAAAATATTGCGTGATAGACCAAACTTGCGGAAATATCCATGTGGACGACCAGTAATACCACAGCGATTGCGTAAACGCACAGGAGAAGAGTTGCGTGGCAATGATTGCAATTGCAACATTGCGTCCATACGCTCTTCGTCACTGGCATTCATATCGCTGATGATTGCTTTAAGCTCAGTACGCTTTTGAGCGTACTTAGCGACCATTTTTTCACGTTTTAATTCACGATTGATCATGCTCTTTTTTGCCATAACGTCTTTACCTTATTTGAATGGGAAGCCGAATGCTTTTAGTAACGCACGACCTTGGTCATCATTTTTTGCTGTCGTTGTGATGGTAACATCAAGACCACGAATGCGATCGATTTTATCAAAGTCAACTTCAGGAAAAACGATTTGCTCTTTAATACCCAAAGAGTAATTGCCTCGACCATCAAATGCCTTTGGAGAAAAGCCTCTGAAATCTCGAATACGTGGAATAGCAATGGCAATCAAACGATCCAAAAATTCGTACATGCGTTCGCCACGCAAAGTGACTTTACAGCCAATGGGCCATTCTTCACGAATTTTAAAACCCGCCACTGATTTGCGTGCTTTGGTTACTACGGGTTTTTGACCTGCAATCGCTGTCATATCACTGACCGCACCCTCAAGAATTTTTTTGTCTTGAGCGGCACCGCCAACACCCATATTGAGTGTGATTTTAGTGATTTTAGGCACTTCCATCACGTTATTTAAGCCCAGCTCCTCTTTAATCTGTTGTTTGAGCTGGTCATTGTATAAAGTTTTTAATCTTGCCATTACTATGACCCTTAGTGAGTTATGCTGTCGCCACCACTTCACCAGTTGAACGATAGATGCGTTGTTTTTTACCATCTTCGTCTATCTGATAAGCAATACGATCAGCCTTTTGGGTTTGTTGGTTAAAAATTGCCACATTAGAAATGTGTAAGAAAGCTTCTTTTTTGATAATGCCACCTTCTTGACCCGTCATTTGGTTGGGTTTTTGGTGTTTTTTAACAATATTAATGCCTTCTACTTTCACTTTATCATCTTTAACAGCAAGGATTGTTCCTTGCTTGCCTTTGTCTTTACCGGTTATAACAACAACGGTATCACCTTTACGTAACTTAGCCATGGTTTTCCTCACAATACTTCTGGTGCTAGTGAAACAATTTTCATAAACTGTTCACTACGCAATTCACGAGTTACTGGACCAAAGATACGAGTGGCTATCGGTGCTTTGTTATTATTTAACAATACCGCCGCATTGTCGTCAAAGCGTAACACCGATCCATCTGGACGGCGTACGCCTTTTTTGGTACGAACAACCACCGCATTCATTACGTCGCCCTTTTTAACACGACCACGAGGGATGGCTTCTTTTACTGTGACTTTAATGATGTCGCCGACTGATGCATAACGACGATGAGATCCGCCCAGTACTTTAATGCACTGAACTCGCCTTGCACCGCTGTTGTCTGCAACTTCCAGCATTGTTTCAGTCTGAATCATCGCGTTACTCCAACTTAAGCAAAAATTGTCTGTATATTCTGTATATAAAGCCATTCCCTATTAAGGGGCATACATACTATCAAATACAAACAACTTATGCAATTTAATTATACTTGACTTACTTTTTCAACCACATCTACTAAAACCCAAGATTTGGTTTTAGAAAAAGGTTTGGTCTCTTTGATGCGGACAATGTCACCTTGCTGACAAACGTTATTCTCATCGTGAGCTTTAAGCTTGGTTGAACGACGGATTTGCTTGCCGTACATTGGGTGTCTGATTTGACGCTCGATTAGCACAACAATGGATTTGTCCATTTTATCGCTAACGACTTTGCCAGTCACCACACCAACGGTTGATGATTGCTGATTATTCTCGCTCATGCGTCGCCTCGCTGTTTTTCATTAATCAAAGTCTTAATTTGGGCAATGGTGCGACGATTTTGTTTAATCTCATGCGTGTTGCCCAACTGACCAATTGCTTTTGCCATACGCAACTGAAAAGCGGCTAATTGCTTTTCATCAAGTAATTGGGTCAGTTCTTCTACTGATTTTTCACGTAATTCACTGATCTTCATTACATTATCGTCCGCTTAACAATGGTGGTTTTGAAAGGAAGTTTTGCTGCAGCTAATTTTAAGGCTTCTGATGCTAATTCATCACTCACACCTTCAATTTCATACAACATTTTCCCTGGCTTGATTTCGGCTACCCAATATTCTACAGGACCTTTACCTTTACCCATACGCACTTCTAATGGTTTTTCAGTAATGGGTTTATCTGGGAACACACGAATCCAAATCTTACCACCACGTTTAATTTTACGGGTGATGGTACGACGTGCCGCTTCAATTTGACGAGCAGTCATGCGACCACGGCTAACAGATTTAAGACCAATTTGTCCGAACGCAACCGTGTTACCACGTTGAGCTAACCCAGTATTACGTCCTTTTTGCATTTTGCGAAATTTGGTACGTTTTGGTTGTAACATAATTAACCTCTGTCTGAGTTGCGACGGTTGCCACGACCACGACGTTGCTTAGGTGCACGGGCTTTGTCTTCTTCTTTTGGATGATAAATGCGGTCCATGCCGTCTAGAATTTCACCACGGAAAATCCAAACCTTGACACCGATGGTGCCATAAGTGGTTTCAGCACGAACTGACGCATAGTCAATGTCAGCGCGCAAGGTATGTAATGGCACACGACCTTCACGATACCATTCGGTACGAGCAATCTCAGCACCGCCCAAACGACCTGAAAGCTCAACTTTGATGCCTTCAGCACCAGAACGCATGGTATTTTGTACCGCACGTTTCATGGCACGGCGGAACATCACACGGCGTTCTAGCTGACTAGCAATGCCATCAGCAACCAAACGAGCATCTAAATCAGGTGATGTGATTTCTTCAATACTTACTTGAGCAGGCACACCCATGATTTTGGTCAGTTGCTTCTGTAACTTTTCGATGTCTTCACCTTTTTTGCCAATAACGATGCCTGGACGAGCAGTTGAGATGGTAATCTTAGCTGCACCCGTTGGTCGTTCGATGGTGATGTTACTGACCATGGCACTTTGCAACTCTTTACGCAAATATTCACGTACTTGCAAATCGTTAATCAGAAACTCTGAATATTGCTTAGGATCAGCATACCAGTTGGCATTGTGTTTTTTGACGACACCTAAACGAATTCCGATTGGATGAACTTTTTGACCCATGATTATTCTCCTACCTTGATGGTGATGTGACAAGTACGTTTGCTGATACGGTCAGCACGTCCTTTAGCACGAGGTAAGATACGCTTTAGGGTAATTCCTTCATCCACATAGATGGTAGAAACACGCAAGGTATCAATGTCTAAGCCATTGTTGTGTTCTGCATTGGCAATGGCTGAGTCTAAGCACTTCTTAACCAGTTTAGCACCTTTGGTGTTGCTAAAGGCAAGAATATCAAGTGCACGTTCTACTGATTTGCCACGAATTTCGTCTGCGACAAGTCTGACCTTTTGTGCCGAAATGGCGGCACCGCGTAGTTTTGCAGTTACTTCCATAGTAAGCACCTTATCTCTTAGCTTTTTTGTCTATGCCGTGACCACGGTAGGTACGGGTGGGGGCAAATTCGCCTAATTTGTGACCAACCATTTGTTCGCTAATAATGATGGGTACATGAGTACGACCATTATGAACAGAGATGGTTAGACCAACCATTTGAGGCAAAATCATTGAGCGACGTGACCAAGTTTTTATTGGTTTGCGTGAGTTAGTATCTAACGCATGTTCGACTTTTTCAAACAAGTGCACATCAATGAATGGACCTTTTTTCAATGAACGAGGCATGAAATTTTTCCTTTATTTCTTGGCACGACGGCGACGGATAATCATTTTGTCAGTACGCTTATTAGAGCGTGTCTTAAGACCTTTAGCCTTCTGACCCCAAGGACTGGTTGGGTGCTTACCAAAGTTACGACCTTCACCACCACCATGTGGGTGGTCAATCGGGTTCATGGCAGTACCACGGACAGTCGGACGAATACCACGCCAACGTGATGCACCTGCTTTACCTAGTGATCTTAGATTATGCTCTGTGTTCGAGACTTCGCCAATAACGGCACGACAATTAATGTGAACACGGCGAGTTTCACCAGAACGTAGACGAATCAAGGCGTAAGTACCATCACGGCCCAACAGTTGAACGGCTGCACCAGCAGAGCGTGCCATCTGAGCACCTTTGCCAATTTTTAACTCAATGTTGTGAATCACTGTACCCACTGGAATATTTTTAAGTGGTAAACAGTTACCTGGACGGATTGGTGAGCCTTCACCTGATTGTACAGTATCACCAACGCTTAATTTTTTAGGAGCGATGATGTAGCGACGCTCACCATCAGCATACTTTAATAAGGCAATGTGAGCTGTTCGGTTAGGGTCATATTCAATACGCTCAACGATGGCTGGAATGCCATCTTTGGTGCGTT
Source organism: Lwoffella lincolnii (assembly GCF_002014765.1). Lineage (GTDB taxonomy): Bacteria > Pseudomonadota > Gammaproteobacteria > Pseudomonadales > Moraxellaceae > Psychrobacter > Psychrobacter lincolnii. The sequence continues at coordinate 2,392 of NZ_MUYT01000015.1, read as the reverse complement.
TAAAATCGATGATGCGATAATGCTGTTTATGACCACCGCCAATGTGACGAGTGGTAATACGACCGTTATTGTTACGACCACCTGTCTTTGATTTTGAAGTCAACAAAGGTGCATAAGGGCGACCTTTGTGTAAGTGTGGATGCACCACTTTTTCGACAAAACGGCGACCTGGTGATGTCGGCTTTGCTTTTACGATAGGCATGATGAGTATCCTTATTCGTTATTGGCAGTGTCTTCACTAGCTGAAGTATTATTTACTTCACCAGCGTCAGCCTGTGATGGTTCTTCATCAACCAATGATTGATTAGATTTTAGCGTGACATACGCTTTTTTCCAATCTTGGCGACGACCAATGGTACGACCAAAGCGTTTGGTTTTACCTTTGACATTTAAGGTGTTTACTTTGACCACTTCTACGCCATCAAACATAAGCTCAACTGCTTTTTTGATTTCAAGCTTAGTGGCGTTGCTAGCGACTTGTAATGTCTGTACACCTTGAGGCTCAAGCATTTGAGTTTTTTCAGAATAGATGGGTTTCTTTATAATCTGATAAAGTCTTGCGTTATTCATGCTAGTGCTTCCTCAAATTGTTTTGCTGCTTCGACAGACATGATGACTTTGTCGTACGCAACCAAGCTAACTGGGTCTACTTCTCTAGTACCCAATACATTCACATGTGGAATGTTGCGGGCTGCTAAATATAAATTTTCATCAACTTCGTTGGTTACGATTAAAGCTCTTGGTGCTTTAAGTTCTGCCAATTTGGCTACCAGTTCTTTGGTTTTTGGTGCAGAAACGCTGATTTGGTCAACCAAAATCAAACGATCCTGACGAACCAACTCAGCCAAAATGCACTGCATCGCACCACGATACATTTTTTTGTTCACTTTTTGTGACCAATCTTGTGGTTTAGCAGCAAAAGCACGACCACCACCAACCCAGATTGGGCTACGGATAGAGCCTGCACGAGCACGACCAGTCCCTTTTTGACGCCATGGCTTTTTGCCACCGCCAGAAACTTCGGCACGGGTTTTTTGGGCACGTGTGCCTTGACGAGCTCCCGCCAAATAGGCTGTTACCACCTGATGTACTAATGCTTCGTTATATTCACGACCAAAAGCTGTGTCAGAAAGTTCTACCGCCGCACCTGTAACTGTTTTTAAATTCACGTTAATCCCCTTGCTTAGGCTTTGATTGACGGACGTACGATGACATCGCCACCATTGGCACCAGGAATGGCACCTTTAATGACCAGAATGCCTTTTTCAGCATCGACCGAGATGACTTCAAGGCCTTGAACGGTTACCCGTTTATTACCCATTTGACCTGGCATTTTTTTACCTTTAAATACTCGACCTGGGGTTTGGTTTTGACCTGTTGAACCCAACACACGATGGGATACTGAGTTACCATGAGTGGCATCTTGTGTTCTGAAGTTATGGCGTTTTACACCACCTTGAAAGCCTTTACCTTTGCTTTGACCAGTCACATCCACCAATTGACCTTGTTCAAACAAATCAGCCAAGATGTCACTACCCAATTCACGACCTTCTAATTCAGCTTCTTCAGCACGAAATTCCCAAATACCACGACCTGCAGCCACACCTGCTTTGGCAAAATGACCTTTTTGGGCTGCGGTGACACGGCTGTCACGACGCTCACCTGTGGTCACTTGAATGGCAGTGTAACCATCTGTTGCTTCTGTTTTTACTTGAGTTATGCGGTTTGCAGTGACCTCAACCACTGTAACAGGAATGGATACGCCTGCTTCAGTGAAGACACGGGTCATGCCGCATTTTTTACCGACTAAACCGATTGCCATGTTAAACCTCTATGATTTGTCTTAATTAAGTTGAACCATCAAATAAGTGATTAGCTCAATGCGATTTGAACATCAACACCAGCAGCCAAGTCCAATTTCATCAACGCATCGACAGTTTTGTCAGTTGGCTGAACAATGTCAACCATGCGTTTATGAGTACGGATTTCGTATTGGTCACGAGCGTCTTTGTTTACGTGTGGCGAGGTCAATACGTTAAAGCGTTCGATGCGAGTGGGTAGTGGAACAGGACCACACACTTGTGCACCAGTACGCTTAGCGGTATCCACAATCTCTTGTGCTGACTGGTCAATCAATCGATGATCAAATGACTTGAGTCGAATACGGATTCTCTGGTTAGCCATGCCAGCAAGCTCCTAAACATGTCTTTTGGTGTTGTCATATCAATAACAACCAAAAGCAAAATAATTTTAAGCCCTGCCAACCTTTCTTATATAAAGAGGTAGCAAAGGCATGTGAATTTAGTGCCAAAAACGATGCTTTGGCTGTTATGCAGTTGACTTCCTCCCCTCCCTATCGTTCGGGGATTCCTTCTGCAAGACGGTGAAGCCC
>NZ_MUYT01000014.1 GCF_002014765.1 Lwoffella lincolnii | reverse complement strand
TGTTATACTCATCTCACTATATTCAATGTCTTACATTCCACAGTTAAGTTAAGACTAAATTGCGAGTACGCAGTAACTTAACTGGTAAGACGTTTCCAAACACACACTTAAGCTAATTCGTATCTATGACAATCCTAACGGTAGGATTAGCTTAAAATAAGAACCTAAGATGTACGGTGTGTCGTACGGGCGGTTGCCACTATCTTAGGCTTGCGGTCGGGCTTGACCGTCTGGGAGCAGGAATCCCCGAACGATAGGGAGGGGAGGAAGTCAAATACCAAAAATGGCACGCTTCGTAAATTAAGTGGTTATGAAAGTTTATTATTGCAAGGATTTTCAAAGCAGCTTGCCAAAAAAGTCATAGCACACAAATTACCTGATGGTAAAATACTATCGCAGGCAGGCAACGCCATGACTGTTACAGTCATAGAACAGATTGGCAAACAATTATTAAAATCTATTGGTGAGCAAGATGAACAACAAGCAAAAATTGATTGATTTGGGTTCACAAACTGCCAATATGCTCCAATTTAAGATTGACCCAGCAGAATTATTTGAGCTTTAAAGTTATGGCACTAAAAACCAACCAAACAAAACATTTACCTTACCCAAAACACCATTCAAATGGCTGAATTTCCACCATTTCCCCTTGTGCCACATCACCACGCTCCACTGTCAATACCAATAAACAGTTGGCATGGCTAAGCTGTTTAACACGGTGAGAATCTTGATGATTAAATGGTGTAACCACAAATTCACCAGATGGCGTTTGCTCAAAAAAAGCACGCTGGAATTCTTGTCGCCCACTTTTTTTGTCAATGTCTGTTTGACAAATGGCTTGTAAACGTAATGGTTTTGGTAAATCATCAGCATTTGCACCTGTCAGTTGCCAAATGGCAGGACGCACAAATTGTAAACAACCAACCACCGTAGATAATGGGTTACCGGGCAGTCCAAAATACAACACCTGTTTTTGTTGATGCTCATCTGTTTGATGCACAAACTCACCAAAGACAAAGGGCTTGCCGGGTTTCATGGCAACTTTATAATGATTGACTTTACCCAGTTCATCAACCACTTGGGTTAAAAAATCATAATCCCCAACAGACACGCCAGCGGTGGAGATTAACACATCGCAATCACTGATGGCCTGTTGTACCACTTGTTTTGTCATGGCTAAATCATCAGCAATAATGCCATAATCTTTGATGCTGATGGGCAGGTTTTTTAATAATGTTGTTAGGGTGGGTGTATTGGCATTATAAATCTGTGCCAAGGTGGTCAAAGGCTCACCCAAAGTTACCAATTCATCGCCCGTTGCCAAGATGCCTACCACCAGTGGCTTTACAACCGTAACCGATGCCACACCCAAATTAGCAAGTAAGCTGATATCGGCGGTATTTAGGCGTTTGCCTGCGGTGAGTACCGTTTCGCCCTTTTGTACCTCTTCGCCTTGTTTACGGATATTTGAGCCGTGATTGGCAGGTTTGCTCAGTGTGATTGAGTGGGCTTTTGATTTGTCTGTGTGTTGATTAAAATCGGTATTTTCTTGCATGACCACGGTATCACAATCGCTTGGCACAATAGCACCAGTAAATATGCGTACTGCTTGATTGGGTAAAACCTCTCCTTCAAATGCACTGCCTGCACACGACTCCCCAATTATCGTCAACCGACTGCCTTGTTCTAATTGACTATTTTTGCCTAAGGCAAAACCGTCCATGGCAGATAAATTTTGGCGTGGCACTGCAAAATCTGCCACAACATCGTGAGCCAACACAAAATTTTGCCCAGCCAATAATGGCACATGAAACGTGGGACGAGTTGCCAATGGATAATCAGCCAGATAGTCTTGGCAACGCTTAGAAATGGCGGTTTTGAGTTCTTTAACCGTAATCATATCAGCCTCGATAAACATTTTCTTCAGACATCTGTAGCTCAATGCCATCAATGTCTGCTTGCTTGCTTAACGCAAATAAATAATCAATTAAAGCATGATGAAAGGACTGTTGCATCAGCTGGTTGGCTATCATGGGCTTGGCTTGTTCATAGCTTAAAGCGATGCCCTCTTTTTTGGTCAGTATCTCAACGATGTGTATGCCATAGCGAGTTTCAATGGGATTGACAGACACCCCAATGGGTAAGGCAAAAACCACTTGTTCAAATTCAGCAACGGTTTGCCCTTTAATTATCTCTCCTAAATTACCCCCTTCCTCTTTTGATGGGCAAAATGAATGCCTGCGAGCCAGCTCAATAAAATCAGCATCACGATTATCACTGTGCTGTAATTGTTTGATGATGTCTAAGGCTTGTTTTTTAAGCTCAATTCGCTCTTCACCAGCATCATAAGGGGCAGCCAATAAGATATGGCGAGCGGTGATAAAAGGAGGCGTCACATAACGCTCAGGATTGCTGTCATATAATTGTCGGCAAGCATCTTCATTGGGAATGGTGGGCTGAACATGTTTATCAATCAACGCACTAATGGCAAGTTCTTCATCTTTTTGCCATGCTTGCTGTCCTAATTTATCATCTGCCATCACGGCTTGATGCAAAAGCTCCCTGATGACCAAGGCTTGAGCGGATTGATATAAAGCTTCTTCTTGGCTATTGGCAGGGTGATATTGTACTTCTTGGGCAATGGCAGTGGGGTCAATCGTGATGCCATTGACGGTGATATGGGGAATTTGTTGACGGCTAGAGGCGATAAGATTTTTGGGACGCTTCATCTCTGCCAATGCTTCATCAATCAACTCTTTATCGCTGTGCGGGCGTTTTAAATCATCAGATGTTGGCATGATGCGAATGTCATCATCATAAATACTGCCATCATGTTGATGATGGTCGTGATGTTGATGCTTGCCACCACAACCACATGTGCCACCACCACAACCACTTGATGGGTCTTTTGTGTTTGGGGTGTTGGTTGGTTGTTGTGGATTAAAGGTTAAAACGGTCATGTCTTTTTCCAATTTTAGGATTTAAAGCCATTATTGATTGAAAAATCATGATTTACCATACTGCTTTAGGACTATACAATCAACAACACAATGACCATTCACTTTCAATCTGCCCCATGGCATAGGGGGCGGTTGCTCCTATTTATGCCCTTGGTGTTTTTGCACTAGGTAGGTGTGGTACTGGTACTTTTATTGGCACAATAAGTTCTATTAGAGGTGCGTCTACCATGTTAAATGGCATGCGCACTGTTGCTATGGGTACAGCTGGTGGTATTAGTGGTTACGCAAGTGCGACCAGTAAAATATCAATATTAGCTAATTTTTCCCACCAGATTAAAAGAGCATTATCAAATCTACTGGTAATTTGTGAGTTTACTATGTTATTAGCATATATTATAGCAACCCTAGCATTATTTATTGGGTGGATAAAAAATATCTCTATTATTGCAACCAAACCATGGATTGAAAGATGTTTTTTCTTAACATCAACTGTATTATTGATTTGGTGTTCTCTAAGAGTTGTCAATCAAACAAATCACCTTAGTGATAATTTGGCTTTTATGTATTTGGCTTATTATTTTGGATATTTATTGTTGCTTAGCGTGATTTTTTATAATTTGGTGAATTTCTTATCAAAAAAGTTGAGATAATATTCAATGGGCATGTGTCATTAAATTTTATACTGATGTCATCATCATACAAATTTGTGCGATTTTAATCAGGATAATAATAAAAAAAGTGTGGTGATTATTGCATAATTTTAGCATTACTTCTCTTATGTTTTAGCATGACTTTCAAATCTTAATATGAATACAAAAAGTCAGATTGTCAGATAATAATAAGAAAAATAAATGGAACAGAAAACAAAGGTCATATTTTTTTATGGTAGTCGCTACCATAGGTAAATCCTAAATAGATATAATTTCTTTAAAAATATTTGGGGTGTATCATGTTTTTTGAAATAAAGCCTTTTAATGGTATAGAAAAACATTCTTTTTACTTGTCGGGTCATTATTTATCAAAAGACACCCAAAAAAATAATATTATTGGGCTGGGCTTGGGAATTGAGTGATTGTCATACTGTCATTGATGGCAAAACACTTGATGATAATTTACCAAAAAAACAGCTAAAAAAAATTTATATAGACATACAGGTTGGAAAAACCACTGCTAAATATCAAAGGTGTTTAAATAAAAATGGGGAATTATTTTTGCATGATGTTTTTGATAAAGTTGGTGGTTTTAAATTTTCTATTTACAAAGAAGATTATGGGTCATCTGATTTTATAAAAAAAATAAACATAAGAGATTTAAAAGCTGGTCTGATAATAAATACAGACATTACATTTTTAGTGGTAAATAAAATTTAGTGGCAATTTTTTAATCAATTTGCTAATGACTGATGCTTTTTCACAATGTCAATAAAAGAAAAAAATCCTATGAAAAAACTCTCAATCCTAGCACTTAGTGCTACTGTCGCCATAACCCCTGCCTTTGCAGAGACTGATGTTAATCATCACACACCAAAAACAGAATTATCTACCCAATAAGCGGATTTGTCTTTTGCTTTTAATGACAAAAATCCCAAAAGGTATTTATTATGTCATTTTGTTTTATGATACAATCTAAAAATGACATGGTGAAATATGTAAAAGACTATTTTACTGCCAATTTTGATACAAGAAAAAGATTTCATGTTGATTATTATTGTTATGATAATATTTATGTGTTTTCTTATGGTTTTAGTGGTATTTTAGTAGAAGGAGAAGATAAGAAAGGAGAAAATAAGAATAATTGCGTCAGTTTTTTTCTGTCAGATATTGCTGTTGGCATATTTCAATTACTGATAAAAAATCATATTGGATTTAACTTTGCTTTTGTTAATCTAAGGCACAAAGAAGATGAAGAAATGATTTTTAGAGATATTATTAAAAACCCAAAAGTCAAATATAAATTAAATGCTCCTTATTGTATTATAGAGAGATGATTGTACTGCATAATATGATAAGGTTTTTAAAAAATACAGTAAAATAAAGTATTGGTTATTTTATGAAAGGTGTGGTAGCTACTACTACTGGTTCTGCAACGTTAGGTTGTGCAGGGTGTAAATAAAACATTGTTTTAACCTATGAAGAAGTAAGGTGATTTATTTTTATAAATAATCGCCTTGTTTTTATTTTTTAAGTAGATGCTTTATTCCTGATGTACTTCTTGCTTATATTTTATGTATAATTAGCCTAATTGTTGGTTGGCTAAAATTTTTGCCAAAAATAATGAAACAAAAGAGTGCATAAACAAAATAGTGCATATAATTTCACTTTTTCTAATGATTATGAGTTATTTTTCTTATATAAATTTTATAGAAAATGTACCTGATAGCTTGGTATGAAAATACATCATATTCTTTATAATGTATATTACATTAGTATCTTTCGTTATGTATCTTATTGTTAATCGATTTAAGCAAACAGATGAAAATTCTTAAAAAGTATTAAAAATAGTTGTCGCAATATTATGAGATTTAAGCATCTACTTCCAATTTTGACGACGCTATCACTTCAAGCCCATGCCGACCTGCCATTAACCGTTGGTGATTTGTTGGTGGAGTAAGAGATATTTATCCAAATATTAGGTAGTAAAATCAAGACAAAAGATAATTGACAGGCACGGTTATTATCATTATCATCAACAATGATAACCAAATTATCTACCAAACAAGCGGATTTGTCTTTTGCTTTTGATGATGTAGAAAATTTACAAGCGGTTGCCATGACTGATGGGCAGATGCAAGAGACACAGGGTGCGTTTTTCCCCATAGGTGTTGGCTTGGCTATTGCTGGTAGATTTGCCACCAACCAATTAGTCAAACACTACATTGGTAGTGCAGGCATTGCTTACGGAACTTACTCTTTTGGAAAATCTCAAAGTGCGGAAGGCAAATAACACGAAAGGCAAATAATAATTTCTTGCCAATTTTATTTATGAGAAAAGTTCAAGCCACTTTCCACGTGGGATGGTTTGAGCTTTGCAAAAAAACAAAGCAAAAACAAAGCATTATGGTTAAATACATTATGAAAAAATGCCCCAATTGCCATAAAAAATGTATTGATTTCCTAGAATATTCTAGCAAATGCCCTTGTTGCAAAGAAACCATACAAACGCCAGTATTTTTTTCTGCATATCTAATGATTGTCCTGATGATTGTTATGTCTGTTGGCATATATATAAATAGCTATTTTTTGATGACATTTGCTTTTTTAATGATTGTCATCTATAAACTATTTTCCTATCAAATAGATTTACTATTATTTCCATTGGTGGTTAAAAATGAATAACGAATGGCATTTTATGTATCCAAAATATATTTGTTTACTTTATTGGTTCTAATACTGCTCCCATCAGCCCATGCCGACCTGCCATTAACCGTTAATGATTTGTTGGCGGATAAAATCAGTTTTAACTCATCCTGCATAATTCTCCACCCATAATCTTTGATTTAGGTGGAGATGTAAGCACAGGCGACCTAAGCAGGGCGTTCTTGTTTTTCGATATATTGTCTAAATTGACACTAAATAAAAATCCTAAATCATACCCATATTTCAATCAGCTAACAAGCCATGCTCAAAGCCCACAAATACCGAATTTATCCAAACAGTGAACAAGCCTTGCTAATCAAAAAGCATTTTGGCTGTAGTCGGTTTGTATTCAACTGGGCGTTGGCATTGCAACAACGCTACTATGCCATGTTTGGCAAGTCGTTATCACGCAGTAAAATCCAAAGCCAGTTGGTTAAGAAAAAGAAAACAGGCAAGTTTGCATGGCTAAACGAAGTTAATAGCCAATCGTTACTTAATGCCCTGCTCAATGTACATACCGCTTTTACCAATTTCTTCAAAAGTCGTGCCAAGTTTCCACGCTTTAAATCTAAAAAAATCCCACAGCGAAGTTATCAATGCCCTCAGCACTGCACAGCAAACTTTGAACAAGGCATCATCAACCTACCCAAAATCAAAGGCATCAAAACCGTATTTAGCCGTGAATTTGTTGGCAATATCAAAACAGTTACCATCTCTAAGACAGCCACAAGCAAATACCATGCATAAACTGATTTGCGAAAACCAAGCTACCAGTTATGCACTTGAAGATTTAGGTGTAAAAAACATGGTAAAGAACCATAAACTTGCCAAAGCGATTCATGATGTCGGTTGGGGGCAGTTTGTTACCCTACTTACTTACAAGGCGAATTGGTATGGTAAGAATATCCTAAAGGTAAATCGGTTCTTTGCCAGTAGTAAAATTTGTTCGCATTGTCATTACAAATTAGACAGTCTGCCGTTGTCAGTCAGAAATTGGGCATGTCCTAGCTGTCAAGCAAAACATGACCGTGATGCCAATGCAGCAAGCAATATACGCCATCAAGCGTTAGCTGATGCACTAGGACTTAGTGTTGTATAAAGAGTTCCCCCAGTATAATACTTATCAGCGTAAGTATACTGGCGAAAGGTAACAACTCAATCTAAGTTGAGGTTGTTATGGGTCGCAAAGATTCTCACGCCTACCGCTGGATTTGGTGGTGGGAGTGTGTCAAAAAACCCAACCAATCAATGGGGTGAGTTTTTCATGTAAAGTTGCTGACAAATTGTTATCATAGACGAATTTTATGTCATCGTCCGAGCCAACCATGCGTTTATCCACCCAATCGTTACAACAACGCCTAAATCAACAAAACAGTCATCAACAAGCTCAGCGGTTGCCCTTTGTGCTAAGTTTACTGGTCGCTTTATTATCAGGGGCGATGTTTAGCTTGTCGCTAGCCCCTTATGGGATTTGGATAATCGCCATCATCTCTCCTGCCATTTTGTATGCCCAAATTCGCTCAAGTACCAACTCAAAACAAGCGTTTGTCATCAGTCAGGTTTATGGTACAAGCTATTGGTGTGTGGGGGCGTTCTGGCTTTATACGTCCATTCATACCTATGGTGATGTTCCTGTGGTATGGGCATTGCTGGCAATTTTTGCCATGGGGTTGGGCATGGGGCTGTTTCATGGCATTTTGGCTTGGCTGTTTCATCGTTTTATGGGCAGACAGCCATTTGCTTTTGCTGCCCTTTGGGTCATTCAAGAATGGCTAAAAACATGGCTGTTCACAGGTTTTCCATGGTTGTTTGTTGGTTATGCGTTCACTGAACAGTATTGGCTGTCGTCCATTGCTCCTGTGTTTGGGGTGTTGGCGGTGTCGTTCGTTGCGGTGCTGTTGGCGGCAAGCCTTGTGGAAGTCGCCTACCGACGAGCAGGATATTTGCTTATCACCAGTGTCATCATGACAGCACCGCTGGCATTATGGCTTATCAACCCACAATGGACCAAGCCAAAAGACACAGCACCGCTAACGGTATCCCTGATTCAAGGCAATATTCCGCAAGATTTAAAATGGCTTAGAGAATACCAACTTAAGACGCTTGAGATTTATGCCAAGCTTACTCGTGATGAATGGAAGCAAGATGTGGTGGTCTGGCCAGAGTCTTCCATTCCCATGTTTCAAACCGAAGCATGGGGCTTTATCAGTGAAATGGCAAAAATTGCCAAAGAGAATAACACCACTTGGATAACAGGCATTCCTTATAAAGATGATGCTGCCTATGATCCTGCCATTCATCCATACCCACCGTTTTATAACAGCGTCATCGTATTGGGGTCTCAAGCAGGCATTGGTACTGACACAGAGGCTGGGCAATTATACAAAAAACAACGCCTTGTGCCATTTGGTGAATACATTCCCTTTCAAGGCATGCTCAACTTATTCCCCAATTTGGCAGGCATGCAAAATTTGATGAGCTATAGCCGTGGTTCTGCCAAGCAAGCCCCACTTGGTGTGCGTGGACGCAACATGGGCGTGGCAATTTGTTATGAAGTTGCCTACCCTGACACCACCCGCAAAAACGCCATTGGCAGTGATTTTTTATTGACAATTTCTAATGATGCGTGGTTTGGTACGTCGGCTGGGCCATTACAGCATTTGCAAATGGTACAAATGCGATCGCTGGAAACGGGACGTTGGTTTGTGCGAGCCACCAACACGGGTGTGACTGCCATCATTGATGACAAAGGACGCATCATAAAGCAAGCTCCCCAGTTTGAACGCACCGTACTCAGAGGTGAGGTGCAAGCTTATACAGGACAAACACCATTTGTCCGCTTTGGGCATTATCCCATACTGGCATTGACGTTCTTATTAAGCTTGCTTAGCTATTTGGCTGGGCAAGCGAACAGACAAACCAAAACCATAAAAAAATCAAGGTTTTAATCTGTTGGCTGTTTTGATGCAGAAGATTTTGTTATATAATAACCCCATCATGTTGTATATTTTTCATCACTTATTTAAAGGGACAACACCATGGCAGAGACACACCACGAGGTTGCCAACAACCCAATCAAAGAAATCAGCTATGCACTCATCGGTACGTTGCTATTTTTAGCCATGGTTTTGTGGATTGCCATTGCTGCTTATATGCGACCAGCAGGCGACCATCACACCGCTGTGACCTTAGCAAGCACAACTGACGTGGCAACCGAACTGGCTGAGACCACCCCCAGTGATGTGGCATCAGACGTTGCGGTGGCTGACCGCCACGAAGTGAATACTGATGCCAGTGCTCAGTTAGATAACGCCACCATCATCGATGAATCTGACAGCATAAACAACGACGCTCCTGATGATGCCACTGCCACCACCGAAGCACCCATCGCAGAGCCTACCGCTCAGTAGTCGTGGTTATTTGGTTATATAAAGTTATTCGGGTCACATAAAGTTATTTGGTCACATAAAAAAGCCAATGGCATGCCATTGGCTTTATTGCGTTATTTATTGCGTTAGTAATGCTTCCCACCCCAATCATACATATGACGTTGATACGCCAGTAATAATAACACCAATCCTGCCACAATCATCGGTAATGTCAGCATCTGCCCCTTAGTAACCCAACCCAATAGGATAAATCCTTGGTCAGCATCAGGCTGACGATAAAACTCAATGACAAAACGAGCAAAACCATAGCCTAATAAGAACATTGCTGATACCGCCATACGTGGGCGAGGTTTGGCAGAAAACCACCAAAGTAGGATAAATAACAAAAATCCCTCAGCAAACGCCTCATATAACTGTGATGGATGACGGGGCAGTAAATCCATGCCGTTTATCTGATATGCCAGCTCACGCAAGTTTGGATTAGACTGTAACAGTTGGGCATCAAAATGCACCGCCTGTGGAAAATACATCAACCAACGATAACTGCCATCAGACACCCGACCCCACAACTCACCATTGATAAAATTACCCAATCGACCGAATAATAACCCTGTTGGCACACAAGGGGCAACAAAATCTAACACCTCAAACGCTGTCTTTTTGTATTTGTGGGCAAAAAATATCATGGCCAGTATCACCCCAATAAGACCACCATGAAAGGACATGCCACCTTCCCAAACTCGGAACAAATAACCAGGGTTGGCAAACAGCTTATCCAATTGATAAAACAGCACATAACCAATACGGCCACCCAGTATCACTCCCAATGCCCCATAAAATACCAAATCAGACACCATATCCGTGTTCCAATCTGATCGCTTGGTTGTCCGATACCACGCCAACCCATAAGCGGCTGCAAACGCCAATAAATACATCAGCCCATACCAATGCACTTGCACAGGACCCAATGCCAACGCCACAGGGTCAAATTGAGGGTGTAAACTTGCCATAATTTTAATCACCAATAAAAAATTACCGCTATCATAACAAACTTTTTATCCAGAAAAAGCCCACAAATTCACAAAACCATTCACAAAACAAAAAAAAACGAACCACCCCAAGGCGGTTCGTTCAATTCGTTCAATCACAATAACCAAAAACAACGAACTAAGCAATCAAATGATTGTCCAAAATACGCCTGGGTAATTGTAACTGTAATTCATCTTTCAATGGCAACTCACGAGCGAGTTGTTGCAATGCTCGACGATACACCCCACGTTTAAAATGTACCACCTGATTTAAAGGATACCAATAACTTACCCATTCCCAATGGTCAAATTCAGGCTTGCTGGTATCAAAACGAATATGTTTTGTGTTTGGCTCATCTAGCTGAAGCAAAAACCACTTTTGTTTTTGCCCAATACACAGCGGATAATTACCATGGCGGATATAGCGTTTTGGCAAACGATAACGCAACCAATTCTCTGTTACCGCAAGCAACTTCACATGGCAAGGACAAAGACCAACCTCCTCCCATAACTCACGATACATCGCATCTGTTGGCGTTTCACCATGGTCAATCCCCCCTTGAGGGAACTGCCACGAATTATGACCGACACGTTTTGTCCACAGAACTTGTCCTTGTGTATTGGCCAAGATGATACCGACATTGGCACGAAAGCCATCTGTATCAATCATGACGATTACCTATACATTATAAAATAAAAAAGACTCATTATAAAAATCTCATTTTGCCCATTAAGCACCAAAAACAGCAAATAACAAACAAAATGCGTAACAATGACACTATTAAACCAAGAAACGCCCCAAAAGTGAAACAGTATTTTGCGATAAAATGTTTCACAAAAAACCAAAACAAAATCAAGCCCTTAACCACCCTAACTTTTTTGGATTTTTTGTGGCTTATCCTGCCATACGCTCCCATACGCTCCTGTCTCATCGCCCCCAGCCAAGTCCGCCACACCCCAGCCAACGGCTCGATACCGCTTCTGTCAGGGCCATGCCACCATTGCTTCCAAACTCTGCTATAATCCAAACTCAATAACCATTCCGAAAATCTAAACTAAATAACCCCCAACACATTGAGGACAATCAATGAGTTGCAACCGCCATTGTGCATGATTTAATATTAGTTACTCGTAACACCAAAGACATTGAGCATACAGGCATAAAATACATCAATCGGTTCTTATCCCTTTCCCAAAAATTTCCATGGCTTGGTCAAGCTTGCTTGCTGTACTATTTGCACTATCTTCGCTTGCTTTTCTCGCTATAAAAAATCCTTGGGTTTGGTATTAAATCAACACACGTTGTAAAATCTAATAACCCAAACACTCACTAAATATAGGATTCCCCATGACCAACACAACCCAAGCTAATCTGCCCCTAAACGCCCAAATTGAGTGGCAAGACAACGTTCATTTCATCGGCACTGCCCCATCAGGACAAACTATTCATATTGACGCAGACAAGCAACATGGAGCAAGCCCAATGGAACTGATATTACTTGGTTTAGGTGGTTGTGCCAGCTATGATGTGGTTACTATCCTAAAAAAATCTCGTCAAAACATCACCGATGTGCGTTGTCAGCTATCTGCCAGACGAGCTGATGCCGTACCTGCTGTTTATACCGACATTCATCTACATTTTATCATTACAGGCACAGACATCAAAGACAACCAAGTTGAGCGGGCCGTAACCCTATCGGCAGATAAATACTGCTCTGCCAGTCGCATGTTGGCAGATGGTGGGGTCAACATCACTCACAGTTATGAGGTTGCCCCAGCATGATATTAGATGTCATCATTCCAAACAGCACAACCACCGCCATCTACGCCATGATGACGGCGTGTTTTCTGCCATTTGTTTTTGCCATTGTTGCCAAGGCATTGGGCGGATTTACGCCCAAAGACAACGCCAACCCACGCATATTTTTAGCAAACACCACAGGAATGGCCTCTCGTGCCAATGCTGTTCAGGTCAACAGCTTTGAAAGTTTGCCCATGTTTTTGGCGGCGGTTATTTTAGCGATGTTATTTTTTGTGCCACAGCAAGTTGTGAATAATTTTGCATGGATGTATGTGGTGATACGCATCGCCTATGGCATGGCATATGTGTTCAATTTGGCGTTGTTTCGTTCCATTTTATGGGCATTATCGATGGTTTGTATTATGATGTTATTTTATGTGTCAATGCGAATGCTCTAGCACTTTTGTGAATGCTCTAGCACTTTAATGATGGATTCTTTATCAGATAGGCGTCGTATGTGTTGCCATAATTGCACCGCTTCATTGTAGCCTTTAGTTAGCATGCCCAACCATTGTTTATAACGCCCAATCAGCCCCTTTTCATTTTTGCTATCATCGGTCAAAAATGCCAACTGATAAGGCAACAACGCCGCCCAGCTTAAAGTGAATGGATGGCTTGGATTATCCACGCAAGCGATCAAATCTGGGCGAGTTACTGCCCCACGCCCCAGCATCAGATGACAAGTTTTGGCTTGTGTCATACATGATTTGGCATCACTTGCCGTCCAGATGTCGCCATTGGCAATCACAGGCATGGGTAGGTCAGTAAAATGGGCGATTTTGTCCCAATAAGCAGGGGGCTTGTAGCCTTGCGACTTAGTGCGAGCATGAATGGTTAGCCAATTGGCCCCACTGTCAGCAATGGCTTGGCGAATGTCATTCATATTATCCCAATTTTCATAACCCAAACGGATTTTAACAGACACGCCAATGTGACTTGGTACTTGTTTACGAACTTGACTGATGATTTTTTGCATCAAGGCTGGGTCATTAAGTAACACCGAGCCACCACGGTGGTTATTGACCGTTTTGGCAGGGCAACCAAAGTTTAAATCAATTGCCAACGCCCCAAGCTGACAGGCTTTAACAGCATTTTGTGCCATCAGTATGGGGTCACTGCCGAGCAGTTGGATATGAATGGGTGTGCCTGATGCTGTGCGACTGTTATTATGTAGCTCAGGAACAAATTTATAAAACACCTGTTCAGGCAACACATGATGGGTCACACGAATAAACTCACTGACTGACCAGTCGTAAGGTCGCCCCAAATCATTGGCAATTTGGGTCAAAATCTTGCGCATCAAGGGGTCGGTCAAGCCTTCCATTGGGGCAAGTAAGCGGACTGGGTGATTGTTTTTTGTGTCAAAATATTTCATATTTTTCATTATTTAAAACAGTGATTTGCGATTATTTAACAGTTATGTTGAAGCTGCCAGTTATGTTTAAACTGATGTTTAAATTTTATTTAAGAACTTCTGTTTAAATCAGTTAAGATGATGTGATATAAAAGACGATGATTTAAAAAAACCATGATGACAAAACTAAGACAACCACCATGATGCCTTTATTTTACATTATCCATCAAAGCTTTATTCAATCATTTTGGCGGACACTGGGCGTTACCAGTGATGTTGCTGACACCACAAAAATCCAAAAGGCGACTTTTGATGCTTTAGATGAACAGCTTTATCCCATCGAGCTGTCAGGGCAATGTTTTGCCAATGCTAAGACCTTGTTATTGGCAATATTAAAAAACGATTTATCCATATCTGCCAACGAGTTTGCCAAGCATTTGGCTAAGCAATCTGTTTATCAAAGCTGGATAAATTTCACTGTCTATGGTCGCTATGTTGAGCGTAGTTTTCAAGCATTTTATCAACAAGAAAAAGATGATTTTAATATGGAGATGTCTGGGTTGTTGTTACAAGAACTCAAACGCCATACTCGCTGTTTACCCAAAAATCAGGTGTTGTTTGCCAGTGGCTTTAGTCAAAAACAGCTTAGCCAAAAAAAGCTTGGTCAAAAACAGCTTGACCGTTTGGCTGGTGAACATCGGTTGCTCAATGTTACCGTCAATCCTGCTTTTGCTGTTGCACAAGCTGATGGCGACACATCGACAGTTAAGGTCATCAATATGTTTTGTGTTGCAAGCACTGGGGTATTGGCAGTTGCCATAAAACCCAGACAACTGACCAACCAAAGACATCGCAATGAGCTTTTGATAGTAGATTTCAAACAATTACGCCTACAGCAAGAGCAACGGCTGACAACAACGAACGGTGAGTATGTGGTTAAGTTTTATCAAATAAGTTAGCTATTGTGATTGCTTTGTGCCAAAAATTTTATCACCTGCATCGCCAAGACCAGGAATGATATAACCTTGCTCATTTAAATGACTGTCTAAAGCTGCGGTAAAAATTTGCACATCAGGGTGAGCGTCATTTACCGCTTGCACCCCTTCAGGGGCTGCCACCAGCACAATGGCAGTGATTTTTTTACAGCCATGTTTTTTAAGCATGTCAATGGTTGCCACCATTGAGCCACCTGTTGCCAACATTGGGTCAATGATTAGGGCAGGGCGTTTGTCCATGTCGTTAACAAATTTTTCAAAAAATGGCACAGGTTCAAGCGTTTCTTCATCTCGTTGTAGCCCAACCACAGAGATTTTAGCCGTTGGGATAAGGTCAAGCACCCCATCTAACATACCAAGACCTGCACGTAATATTGGCACAACGGTTACGGTCTTGCCACAGATTTGTTCCCCTGTGATGTCTCCACACCAACCTTGCATGTTAAAGCTTTCAATCTTAAAATCTCGACTGGCTTCATATGCCATGAGCCGTGCCAACTCTTTGGTAAGGGTACGAAACTTATAAGTGCTACAGTCTTTTTCACGCATTAGGCTTAATTTATGACGCACAAGTGGGTGGTCAATGATGTGTATTTGCATGGTCGGTCTCTTGATGGTCTGTCTTTTGAGTGTGATGCCGATACGCAAGTAAATATCATATCGGCAAGCAAAGAAAATTTTGCACGATTATTTTGCACTATGATAACAAACCGCTTACCATAAATGGATAATTTGCATGACTTTAATGTATCAATTTTTCAGAAATATTCACACATCAATCACTCAAACCACAACACCATGACTGACTTAACCAATAAACCCATAGAACAACACCCTTTTGCACCTGTATTGCCTGCCAATGCTGACATTATGATGATGGGGACGTTCCCACCCACACAAGACAAATGGGCAATGCCGTTTCATTACCCCAACTTTTATAATGACATGTGGCGTATCTATGGGGCGGTGTTTTTTGATGACGTTGATTATTTTCGTGATGGCGAACAAAATCGCTTTGACCACAAACGAATTATTAAGTTTATGCACGTTCACAACATTGCGTCTTGTCCCACTGTCCGCTCTGCCATACGTGAAGAAGGCAATGCTGCTGACAAGCATTTGACTGTGGTGGAATCAGTCAACTTAGCCGATATACTGACCCAAGTGCCGAAAGTACAGCATATTTTTACCACAGGTGGCAAAGCAACTGAAATTTTATTGGGGTTATTACCAAAAGACAAACAACTGCCCAAGTCCAAACACCCCAAAACCAATCAACACATGACCTATCCAATCACCGACAGCACAGGCAAACAGCGATTATTGACTTTGCACCGCTTACCGTCCACGTCACGGGCATATCCACTGGCTTTTGCCAAAAAAGTCTTGGCATATCAGCAATTTTTTATTTCCGTGGGTAAGTTGCCATCAGCTTAGGGACACATTTTTATCATAAAAGCACACTCTCATCATCAAACACATTATAGCTGTCAAAACACATTCAAATGATAAAACACTGGATACAACTCGCCCGACCACGCACCTTCCCATTAGCCGTTGCCAGCATCATTTGTGGCACGAGCATGGCATATGCCCAGCTTGAGCGATTTACCATCAAGCAATGGGGCATATTTGCCCTAACCTTATTTGTCGCCTTAAACCTACAGATTTTATCCAACATGGCGAATGATTATGGTGATGGCACTAAAGGCACTGACACCCACCGTGATGCCACCAGTCCTCAGAGGCTGACCGCTCATGGACATGTTATCGCCATCAGCCTAAAACGAGCCATCATCATTTGGGCGTTATTTACCTTTGGCTGTGGAATGGGATTACTATGGTTGGGATTTGATGACCTGACAGATTTTTTATGGTTTTTGGCATTTGGCATATCCGCCATTATCGCCGCCATGGCATACACCATGGGCAAACGACCTTACGGCTACCGAGCCATGGGTGAAGTGGCGGTATTGATTTTCTTTGGTTGGATGGGCGTGTTGGGCAGTGCCTATCTACAGCTTAGAGAAATACGGTTATCCATGTGGCTACCAGCGACAGGGTGCGGTCTATTATGTGCTTGTGTGCTTTATATTAATAACATGCGAGACCGCCCCAATGACCAACAAGCAGGCAAAATCACCCTTGCCGTTTTGCTTGGTTTAGAGCGTATGTATCACGGCTATATTGTGTTGGTCATCACTGCCATCGTCTGCCATACTTTATATGCCATCATGCAAAAACGGCTGACAGCGTGGCTATGGCTGTTAGCGATGCCATGGGTGTTTAGGCATATCCAAGCCATTAAAGCCAGCAAACACAAGCCCAACAGGCATCTGGCAATCGGTCAAGAACTCAAACCCATTATCTTTATCACCCTACTGATTAACCTGCTATTTGCCATCAGCCAGACACAAAAAACAGAATTTTTTTAAAAAACCCCTTGACAGCGTTCAACAACCCTATATAATACCTCGCACTTAAAGCAACAAGCCAAAGGTCAAGCAGACCGAAAGCGGAAGCAACAACTTAAGTTAAGAAACAAAAAAGGTAAAAAACTTTAATCAACCAAACTTCAAGTTAAAGTCAAACATCAACTTAAAGTTAAAAAATTAAAGCAAAAAACCTTAAAAAAAGCTTGACAGAAAATCAAACCATGATAAACTGGACAGCTCACAATGACAAAACGTATCAAACTGATGTTGATAGTTGATAACAACAAACAGCATCAAACTACCAAAACATCATTGTGACAACAAAGCAAAAACAACAAGCGACGCTAATTATATTAACAACATAATATAGTAAAGCGAAGCGAAGCGAAGCAAACAAGTCTAGTGGA
>NZ_MUYT01000013.1 GCF_002014765.1 Lwoffella lincolnii | reverse complement strand
TTGGTGTGGAAATTGACAATCCACCAAAATTAAATGCCAAAACACACAAAAGTGTTGGCATTGATTTAGGCATTACCGATTTAGCCACGTTATCAGACGGCACAAAAGCACAAGCTCCTAAGCTATTAAAAACCAAACTCAAACAATTAAAACGACTAAGCAAACAGCTCAGCCGTAAACAAAAAGACAGTAACAACCGTGAAAAAGCGAAAACCAAGCTCTCACGATTGCATTATAAAATCAGTTGCATTAGAAAAGACTTTTTACACAAATTAACAACCAACTTAGTAAAACAATTTGATGTGATTTGCCTTGAAAACCTTAACGTTAAAGGCATGATTAAAAACCACAAATTAAGCTGTGCTATTAGCGATTTGGGTTTTTATGAATTTAAGCGGCAACTCATCTACAAAGCCAACATTCATCACAAAACTGTTAAAGAAGTGGATAGATTTTATCCAAGCAGTAAAACCTGTTCATCTTGTGGTTTTGTGATGGCTAA
>NZ_MUYT01000012.1 GCF_002014765.1 Lwoffella lincolnii | reverse complement strand
CGTACAGTAGGTGCTGGTGTAGTATCATCTGTAAAAGACTGATTCTGATAGACTTATTTTAAGAACAGACAATTCACAAAACAAAAATCCACAAAACAAAAAAAGAGTCACTTCGGTGGCTCTTTTTTGTGGTTTGTTATTAAGACAGTGATTGACAGTGGCTATAATGGTTATAAGGATGGCGGTTATTAGGGGAGTAACAGCGAACAATAAAATTTTGTGAAATGCTTGCAAAAAACAATTATTTGCGTATAATAATGCAATTCAAACCACAGGCGATTGGCTCAATTGGTAGAGCATCGGTCTCCAAAACCGAGGGTTGGGGGTTCGAGTCCCTCATCGCCTGCCATTATATTCTCTTCGATTGATTTTGATTCCTTAAAAAGGCGTATCTATGAGCAATCAACAAGACACACTTGATGAAAAGCTTGCTCATGCCAAACAGCTTCTTAATCGGAGGGTAAAACCCAATACTGCAGTTGAAGTGGCTAAGACCAGATCACCCATTGATTATGTGCTTTGGATAGTTGCAGCCATCTGTTTAATAGCAACAACATTTGTAAGGGAACGTTTACCAGGTTATTTGGCTGCTGCTAATGATTTGTGGGTACAAATAGCAATTATCGTTGGTTTGATTGTGGTTGCTTTAGTGTGTTTAGCCATGACTCACCAAGGTAAGGCGTTTAAGACTTTATTAGTGGATGCAGGTGTTGAGCTTAGACGAGTTACTTGGCCTAGTAAAAATGAAACTTTTCATTGGACTTGGGTTGTGATGGTGGCGATTGTTGTTTTTGGTTTTATTGTGTGGTTATTAGACACCATATTTAACCAACTGATTGGTTATTTTATTGGCTAAAATGTGTGGTTGGCTAAGTGCATTGGTCATTTGTCAACACATGATGATTTTAAAGACTTCTGACACAAGAGGCATGACATGCGTTGGTATATTATTCAAGCATTTTCAGGTTATGAAAAACAAGTCCAACGTGCGTTGAAAGAACGAGTACAACGTAGTGATTTCTCTGAGATGTTTGGCGATATTTTAGTGCCAACCGAAGAAGTCATCGAAATGAAAGATGGCAAAAAACGCAAAAGTGAGCGTAAGTTTTTTCCTGGTTATGTACTCATCGAAATGGAAATG
This sequence comes from Lwoffella lincolnii, assembly GCF_002014765.1. Lineage (GTDB taxonomy): Bacteria > Pseudomonadota > Gammaproteobacteria > Pseudomonadales > Moraxellaceae > Psychrobacter > Psychrobacter lincolnii. The sequence goes on along the minus strand of NZ_MUYT01000012.1, from coordinate 106,899 downwards.
AACGATGATACATGGCATATTGTCAATGAATGTCCAAATACCATGGGCTTTATTGGGGGTACACCAGAAAACCCTGCACCCATTACTCAAGTAGAAGCAGATAGAATATTAAACCGTCTGAAGCAAGGTGAACAAGCACCACGTCCTAAAACCATATTTGAGCCAGGTGAAGAGGTGCTGGTTATCGATGGTCCATTCACTGACTTTAAAGGCATGGTGGAAAAAGTTGATTACGAAAAATCCAAATTGCATTTGACTGTTAATGTTTTTAATCGACCAACTCAGGTCGAATTGGAATTTAGTAAGGTTGAAAAACTAAACTAAATAAATCAAACTCACTGGGGAGCCTAATTGGCGTTATTACCCATAAGGAGACAACTCATGGCAAAAAAGATTGATGGCTACATCAAACTACAAGTGCCTGCTGGTAAAGCAAACCCATCACCACCAATTGGTCCTGCATTGGGTCAAAAAGGGGTGAATATCATGGCATTTTGTAAAGAGTTCAATGCGGCAACTGCTAACATGGAACCAGGTTTGCCAATTCCAACTGAAATTACTGTGTTTAATGATAAATCATTCACATTTATCATGAAATCACCACCAGCGGCTTATCTGTTATTAAAAGCAGCTGGCATTCAAAAAGGTTCTGGTGTGCCTAACGCAACTAAAGTGGGTAGTGTCACTCGTGCACAGCTTGAAGATATTGTTAAAACCAAAGAAGCTGATTTAACTGCTGCTGGTTTGGAAGCGGCGGTACGTACCATTGCTGGTACAGCACGCTCTATGGGCATCACTGTGGAGGGTGTGTAAATGGCTAAATTAACCAAACGTCAAAAGCTTATTAAAGAGCGTGTGGATAACGATAAGTTATATAGCATTGAAGAAGCTGTCCAAATTCTTAACGATTTGCCACCTGCTAAATTTAAAGAGTCTATCGATATCGCCATTAATTTGGGGGTTGACCCACGTAAGTCTGACCAAGTGGTGCGTGGTGCGACTAACTTGCCAGCAGGCACAGGCAAAACTAAGCGTGTTGCTGTGTTCGCTCAAGGTGCTGCTGCCGATGCTGCCAAAGAGGCAGGTGCAGATGTGGTTGGTTTTGAAGATCTTGCTGAAAGCATTAAAGCAGGTAACTTAGATTTTGATGTTGTCATTGCTGCTCCAGATGCCATGCGTGTGGTTGGTCAGTTAGGCACCATTTTAGGTCCACGTGGCTTAATGCCAAACCCAAAAGTTGGCACGGTAACACCAGATGTGGCTGAGGCCGTGAAAAATACCAAATCAGGTCAAGCTCAGTATCGTGTTGATAAAGCGGGTATTATTCATGCCACCATTGGTCAAATTGGCTTTACAGCTCAACAAATCGAAGACAATGCCAAAGCGTTGCTATCAGATTTAAAGCGTGCCAAACCAGCCACGTCAAAAGGCATTTATATCAAAAAAATCACGCTATCTAGCACCATGGGTCCAGGCATCACCATCGACCCTGTGCCTTATCGTGTTGCAAAATAAATTATACTCATGATGTTGATTGGTGTTTAAAAAAGCCAATTGATTTTAAAAAGCCAATTGGCTTTAATAATTAATTATTGAATTTAGGTCAGCATGAAATATCATGCTGTCTAAGACCGTAGGTGGGTGTTGCCATGATGTGGCTAAGTTTAATTGCCAATATTTCCAGTACCCTTAATCAGATCAATGTGTGGTTTGGCCTACGCAGACGGTGACCTTATTAGTTATTTTTATTTATCCTGATGTTGTCGTTATGACAGTTATGACTTTATGACTTGTCGTTATGACAATGGTTGAATGAATTAAGTATGGCTAAAAGGACCGTATTGGGTGTCACAGACAAATCGTGTTTTTATGTTTGTCTGTGATTTGATATCAAGCCTTGTTTTTAATGGCAAGGTAAGATTAAGGAGTCAACTTATGGCATTAACGCTAGAACAGAAAAAACAAGTTGTGGCTGAAGTGTCTGAAGTGGCTGCTAATGCCTACTCAGCGGTTGCTGCTGAATATCATGGGATTGAAGTTGCGAAAATGACCGAATTACGCAATAAAGCTCGTGAAAAGGGTGTCGTTTTAAAAGTGGTGAAAAATTCACTGGCAAAACGTGCTTTTGAAGGCACCGCATTTGAGTGCATGTCAGACGGTCTAACCGGTCCTGTCATTTTGGCTTTTTCTATGGAAGATTTGGGTTCTGCTGCTAGAGTCGTGTTTGACTTTAACAAAGAAAACAAAGATGCCCTAAAAACCAAAATTGTATCGGTTGGCGGTGAAGCATATGGACCATCAGAGCTTGAGAGAATCTCTAAACTACCAACCAGAGACGAAGCTTTGGCAATTTTGATGGCCACTATGAAAGCACCAGTAACCAAGCTTGCTCAGACCATGAAAGAAGTTCCTGGCAAGTTTGTTCGTACCGTTGCCGCAGTCAAAGACGCAAAAGACGCTGCTTAATTTTTTTGAATTATGTATTTTTGTTTAACGTAATTCAATCATTTAACCTTTTTAATCGGAGTTACACTCATGTCACTATCTAGAGAAGATATATTAAACGCCATTGCTGAAATGTCTGTTATGGACATCGTTGAGCTTATCAAAGACATGGAAGATAAGTTTGGTGTTACCGCTGCTGCTGCTGCTGTTGCCGCAGGTCCTGCTGTTGCCGCTGATGCTGGTGCCGCTGCTGCTGAAGAAAAAGATGAATTTGACGTTGTTCTTGCTGGCTTTGGTGATAAGAAAGTTGGTGTTATTAAAGCAGTTCGTGAAGCCACTGGTCTTGGTCTTAAAGAAGCCAAAGAGTTGGTTGAAGGTGCTCCTGCACCCATCAAAGAAGGTGTTTCTAAAGCTGAAGCTGAAGAGCTTAAGAAAAAGCTTGAAGAAGCAGGTGCTACTGTCGAACTTAAATAATCGACATTTTTCTGGGCAAAAAAGGCCAGTGGTGCATTGCATTGCTGGTTTTTTTTTATTATAATTAACGACTTAACTTTGACCACTGGCACGCCTTAAGGGTATTTCTTGTCTTAATAACTTGTGTGCGTCGCATGTATTAAGCCAAGCTGTCTGTATTCATCATCTGATTTATTATGCTAACCATGCTAATTATGTAAAGTCGACAATAAAGTGTTTTTAGGCTTTTTAGTTTGTTTGCTTGTATGATATTTGATGTGTGTATCACAGCAGTTGAACAATGTGTTTTGAGCAATGTGTTTTTTGATGTGAATTCAATGTCATTGTTCTTGTTCATCTCTTTGCTGATTTGGTAAGATTTCACATAAGGATTTCCCATAACATATGTGCATACGCATATCGGCAGAACCATTGATTATTATTTGCTAGACACCCATCGGTGTTTGGCGTTTTGTTGTGCGTGTTTTTTGCCATTATTGGATTGGTTTTGCCATATTGATGCCATGATGGTATGGGTCAATGGTTGATGGTCAAATGACGTTCTGTTTTAATCTTCGATACTAGGTTTTAATCTTCGATACCAAGCTGATTGGTTTGGTTGTTCATTTATCTACTTTAAGGACTATGAATGGCATATTCTTATACTGAAAAAAAGCGTATCCGCAAAAGCTTTGCCCAATTGCCCAATGTCATGGATGTGCCGTACTTGCTCGCCATCCAAGTGGATTCTTATGAGCAGTTTTTGCAAGAGCATAAAAAGCCTAAAGGTCGCTCTAATACAGGTCTGCAAGCGGCTTTTTCATCTATTTTTCCTATCGAAAGCCATACTGGTAATGCTGAACTGCAGTTTGTTGAGTATTATTTAGGTGAGCCTGAGTTTGATGAGCGTGAGTGTATTTTGCGTGGTTCTACGTTTGCTGCTCCTTTGCGTGTTAAAATTCGTTTGGTCATTAAGGATAAAGACAGCAAAGATAAAAACAGTAAAGCTGCCATTAAAGATGTGCGTGAGCAAACTGTATTTATGGGTGAAATTCCTTTAATGACACAAAATGGTACGTTCATTATTAACGGTACTGAGCGTGTTATTGTGTCACAATTACACCGCTCGCCGGGTGTGTTCTTTGATCACGATAAAGGCAAATCACATTCTAGTGGTAAAGTGCTGTATAACGCTCGCATCATTCCTTATCGTGGTTCTTGGTTGGATTTTGAGTTTGATGCTAAAGATTTGGTGTTTGCTCGTATTGACCGCCGTCGTAAGTTGTTGGCATCGATTATTTTGCGTGCTATTGGCTTGGATACTGCTGAGATTTTAGATATTTTCTTTGACAGCATTCGTGTTTATAAAGGTGCTGAACAGTTTGAGATTGATTTGGTGGCAGATCGCTTGCGTGGTGAGATGGCACAGTTTGACATTGTCTCTGCTGATGGTGAGGTGTTGGTTGAGCAAGGCAAACGCATCAATGCGCGCCGTATTCGTCAAATTGAAGAGTCAGGTTTGACTAAGCTTGCTGTGCCTGATGAGTATTTGTATGAGCGTATTTTGGCACACGATATTGTTGTGAATGATGAAGTCATTGCTCGTGCCAATACGTTAATCAACCATGAGTTGTTGGTTAAGTTGTCTAATTATGATGTCAAAGAGTTTGGTATTTTATTTACCAATGATATTGACCATGGTACTTATATTGCTGATACGTTGCGTGCAGACAGCACTGGTAGCCGTGAAGAAGCGTTGATTGAGATTTATAAGGTCATGCGTCCGGGTGAGCCACCAACTTTAGATACGGCAGAAAAGCTGTTTGAAAGCATGTTCTTTAATCCTGATCGTTATGATTTGTCTAATGTTGGGCGTATGAAGTTCAATCGTCGTTTGGGTCGCACGTTCGAAGATACAGATGATGTTGATGTGCAGCGTGAACGCAGTGTGTTGAGCAAAGAAGACATCATTGATGTGCTAAAAGAGTTGATTGAAATTCGTAATGGGCGTGGTGTGGTTGATGACATTGACCATTTGGGTAACCGCCGTATTCGCTCCGTTGGTGAAATGGCAGAAAACCAGTTCCGTATTGGCTTGGTGCGTGTTGAACGTGCGGTTAAAGAGCGTTTGAGTTCAGCTGAGTCAGATAATTTATCACCACAAGATTTGATTAATTCCAAACCTGTGGCAGCAGCGGTTAAAGAGTTTTTTGGCTCTAGCCAGTTGTCACAGTTCATGGATCAAAATAATCCATTGTCTGAAATCACGCACAAACGTCGTGTGTCAGCTTTGGGTCCCGGTGGTTTGACTCGTGAGCGTGCAGGATTTGAAGTGCGTGATGTGCATCAAACGCATTATGGACGTGTTTGTCCTATTGAAACGCCAGAAGGCCCTAATATTGGTTTGATTAATTCATTGGCTGTTTTTGCGAAGACCAATTCGTTTGGTTTTTTAGAAACGCCTTATCGTCGTGTTGAAAACGGTAAGGTTACTGATGACATTATTTATATGTCTGCCATTGAAGAAGTGGGTACGGTGATTGCACAAGCCGATTCACCAATGAATGAAAAAGGTGAGCTGACTGATGAGATGGTTACTGTACGTAGTCATGGTGAGACGGTGCGTATGCCTCCAGAAAAAGTCACGCACATGGACGTATCTCCAAGCCAAGTGGTTTCGGTTGCAGCAAGTCTTATTCCATTTTTGGAGCATGATGATGCCAACCGTGCGTTGATGGGTTCAAACATGCAACGCCAAGCTGTGCCTACTTTACGTGCTGATAAGCCATTGGTTGGTACAGGCATGGAGCGTCATGTTGCTCGTGATTCGGGGGTGTGTGTCATTGCTAAGCGTGGTGGTGTCATTGAAGATGTGGATGCGTCTCGCATTGTGGTGCGTGTCAATGAAAATGAAATGAAAGCAGGTGAAGCAGGTATCGATATTTATAACCTGATTAAGTACACTCGTTCTAACCAAAATACCTGCATCAACCAACGCATCATTGTTAACCAAGGCGATGAAATTGCTCGTGGTGATATATTGGCAGATGGTCCATCAACAGATTTGGGTGAGTTGGCATTGGGGCAAAACATGCGTGTTGCTTTCATGCCGTGGAATGGCTATAACTTTGAAGACTCGATTTTGGTTTCTGAGCGTGTGGTGAAAGAAGACCGCTTTACCACCATTCACATTCAAGAGTTGACCTGTGTTGCACGTGATACCAAGCTGGGTACAGAAGAAATCACTGCCGATATTCCGAATGTGGGTGAAGCTGCGTTGTCAAACTTAGATGAAGCAGGCATCGTCTATATTGGTGCAGAAGTTGATGCAGGGGATATTTTGGTGGGTAAAGTCACACCAAAAGGTGAAACCCAATTGACGCCTGAAGAAAAATTGTTGCGTGCCATTTTTGGTGAAAAAGCTGCTGACGTGAAAGACACGTCATTGCGTGTGCCATCTTCATCAAAGGGTACGGTCATTGATGTGCAAGTCTTTACCCGTGATGGTGTTGAAAAAGACAGCCGAGCTCAAGCCATTGAAAAGGCACAACTTGATGGTTATCGTAAAGATTTAAAAGAAGAACTAAAAATCTTTGAGCAAGCCACTCGTGGTCGTATCATCAGCCTGCTTGACAAGCAAAAAGTCAGCGGTGGTGCTGGCTTAAAAGCTGGTACAGTATTGACTGCTGATGCCATGAGTGAAATGACATTAGACACCTTACTTGACATTCAACCTGTTGATGAAGAAGTGGCAGAACGGCTGACACAAACGGCTGAATTTCTTAGCGATAAGCAAAAGCAAATCGATGACCGCTTTGCAGAAAAGAAACGCAAACTAACCGCTGGTGATGATTTGGCCCATGGTGTGCAAAAGATTGTCAAAGTCTATTTGGCAGTCAAGCGTCGCATTCAGCCTGGTGATAAAATGGCAGGTCGTCATGGTAACAAAGGGGTCATCTCCCGCATCATGCCCATTGAAGACATGCCTTATGATGAACATGGTAATCCTGTTGACATTGTGCTAAATCCATTGGGCGTGCCTTCACGAATGAACATCGGTCAGGTACTTGAGACCCATCTGGGTATGGCAGCACATGGCTTGGGTGAGAAGATTGACCGCATGATGAAATCACAGGTGGCGGTCAAAGAGTTGCGAGAGTTTTTAGATAAAATTTACAACCAAGTTGGTGGTGAGCCTGTTGATTTGTCCAGTTTGAATGATGAAGAAATTGTGGCGATGTGCCATAATTTGCGTGAAGGTGTGCCGATGGGTACGGCGGTGTTTGATGGTGCTAAAGAGACGCAAATCAAAGCCCTACTTGAGTTGGCGGATTTATCAACCACAGGTCAGCAGGTGCTTTATGATGGGCGTACAGGACAGCAATTTGACCGCCCTGTAACCGTCGGTTATATGTACATGCTTAAGCTCAATCACTTGGTGGACGATAAGATGCACGCACGTTCAACAGGGTCATATTCATTGGTGACGCAACAACCATTGGGTGGTAAAGCACAATTTGGTGGTCAGCGTTTTGGTGAAATGGAAGTTTGGGCATTGGAAGCATATGGTGCAACTTATACTTTGCAAGAGATGCTGACAGTCAAATCAGATGACGTCGATGGGCGTACTCGCATGTACAAAAACATCGTTGATGGTGAGCAGTACATGGATCCTGGTATGCCAGAATCATTTAACGTATTAACCAAAGAGATTAAGTCTTTGGGTATTAATATTGAGTTGATTGATAAAAAATAATGGCTGAGCGTGTGGCATGTTTCTTCCTTTATTGAAGATAAATTCATGTTGCACGCTGTCATCACTCGTCCAGATTGTTCATTTTATCTTGTGTTGCCTTGATTTTTTATGATGAGATTTTTGTTGTGATATCAGCATTATTTATCTAAAAAACATTGTTTAAAAAATACTGTTTAAAAAACACTGTTTATTGAAAAGCATTGTTTATCCAAAAATATCGTCTACCCAAAAAACATCTGATGCAACCTTAAAAAATAACGGAGAAGCAGTTTGAAAGATTTACTCGATATTATGAAAAGCCCTGCCGATTTTGGCAGCCGTGAATTTGACAGCATTCAAATTTCTTTGGCATCACCAGACACCATCAGATCATGGTCGCATGGAGAAGTCAAAAAGCCTGAAACCATTAACTATCGTACTTTTAAGCCAGAAAGAGATGGTTTGTTTTGTGCCAAAATTTTTGGTCCTGTCAAAGATTACGAATGCTTATGTGGCAAGTATAAGCGTCGCAAATTCCAAGGGGTGATTTGTGAAAAATGTGGCGTTGAAGTGACCACTGCCAAAGTACGCCGTGATCGCATGGGTCATATCGAATTGGCAAGTCCTGTGGCACATATTTGGTTTTTAAAATCTTTGCCTAGCCGTATTGGTTTATTGCTTGATATTACCTTGCGTGATATTGAGCGTGTGTTGTATTTTGAAAGCTATATTGTTACTGATCCAGGTTTAACCAGCCTTGAAAAGTATCAACTGCTTGATGATGAAGATTATTATTCAGCATTAGAGCAGTTCGGCGATGAGTTTACTGCTAAGATGGGTGCAGAAGCGATTCAAGATTTATTAAAAGACATTGACTTAGACGCTGAAATTGACTTACTTCGTGAAGAGATTCCCAATACAGGGTCTGAAACCAAACTAAAAAAAATGTCCAAACGCTTAAAATTATTGGAGTCATTGCGTGATTCTAATAACAAGCCTGAATGGATGGTGATGGATGTTTTGCCTGTATTGCCACCAGATTTGCGTCCATTGGTGCCTCTTGAAGGTGGGCGTTTTGCAACATCAGATTTGAATGACTTGTATCGTCGTGTCATTAATCGTAATAATCGTCTAAAACGCTTACTTGAACTAAATGCTCCTGACATCATTGTTCGTAATGAAAAACGCATGTTACAAGAGTCAGTAGATGCCTTGCTTGATAATGGTCGTCGTGGTCGTGCCATTACTGGTAGCAATCGCCGTCCACTCAAATCATTGGCTGATATGATTAAAGGTAAGCAAGGTCGTTTCCGCCAAAACCTATTGGGCAAACGTGTTGATTATTCTGGTCGTTCAGTCATCGTGGTTGGTCCGACTCTGCGGTTACATCAATGTGGTCTGCCTAAAAAGATGGCATTGGAGTTGTTTAAGCCGTTCACTTATGCCAAATTATTGTCACACGGCATTGCTCATACCATTAAAGCTGCCAAAAAAATGGTCGAGCGAGAAGAGCCACAAGTATGGGATATGTTAGCGATGGTCATTCGTGAACACCCTGTACTGCTTAACCGTGCCCCAACCTTGCACCGTCTTGGTTTGCAAGCGTTTGAGCCTGTATTGATTGAAGGTAAAGCCATTCAGTTGCACCCATTGGTTTGTACTGCCTTTAATGCTGATTTTGATGGTGACCAAATGGCGGTGCATGTGCCATTGACTCTAGAAGCACAGCTTGAGTCACGAGCATTGATGATGTCAACCAATAACATTTTATCACCTGCCAATGGTGAACCCATCATCGTGCCATCACAAGACGTGGTATTGGGCTTGTACTACATCAGCCGTCGCTCTATCAATGCCAAAGGCGAAGGTATGGTGTTTGCTGATATGTCAGAAGCATTAAGAGCATTAGGCAGTGGTGTGTTGAGCGTCAATGCTCAAATTAAGGTGCGTATTACTGAGACTTTAATTGATGATGAAGGCAATCAGTCTAAAATCACCTCCTTAAAAGATACGGTTGCAGGACGTTTGTTGATTTGGAACATCATGCCAGAAGGCATGGCGTTTGAAGAATGTGATAAAGAGATGACCAAAAAGAACATCTCAAAACTGCTTAACTCTTGCTATCGTAAGATGGAAGTAAAAGACACTGTTTTGTTTGCTGACCAGCTGATGTATTTAGGTTTTGCTCAGGCAACTTTATCTGGGGTATCGATTGGTATGGAAGACATGGTCATTCCGCCGAGTAAAAAAGACATCATCGATGCTGCTGATGCTGAAGTGCGTGCCATTGAACAGCAGTTTGCAGAAGGGTTTGTGACCGCAGGTGAACGTTATAACAAAGTGGTGGATATCTGGTCTCGCACCAATGACAAAGTGGCCAATGCCATGATGGAAAACTTAGCAACTGATAGTGTGGTGAATGCTGACGGTGAAAAAGTTGAGCAAAAATCTTTTAACTCAATCTACATCATGTCTGATTCTGGCGCTCGTGGTAGTGCTGCCCAAATTCGTCAATTAGCTGGTATGCGTGGTCTGATGGCAAAACCTGATGGTTCTATCATTGAAACTCCGATTAAAGCAAACTTCCGTGAAGGTTTGACCGTTTTACAGTACTTTATTTCTACTCACGGTGCGCGTAAGGGGTTGGCAGACACCGCATTGAAAACTGCCAACTCTGGGTATTTGACTCGCCGTTTGGTGGACGTGGCACAAGATTTGGTGATTACCGAAAACAATTGTGGCACAGACAAAGGTGTGTTGATGACTCCACACATCGAAGGTGGTGAAGTTATCGAAAAATTGGGTGACCGAGTATTGGGTCGTGTTACTGCCAAAGAGGTGTTGACCGCAGAAGGTGAGACATTAATTGCCGCTGACACACTCATTGATGAACATTGGGTTGATGTGCTTGATAAAAATGGCATCGATGAAGTTCATGTTCGTTCGGTGATTACGTGTGATGCCAATCATGGTGTCTGTGCCATGTGCTATGGACGTGATTTGGCTCGTGGTCACTTGGTTAATATTGGTGAGTCTGTGGGTGTCATGGCGGCTCAATCCATCGGTGAGCCAGGCACTCAGTTGACCATGCGTACCTTCCACGTTGGTGGGGCGGCAAGCTCAGCTTCTGTGGATAACAGCGTGGTGGTTAGAAATGGTGGCACTGTTCGTTTCCATAACATGCGTTCGGTAGAGCATGCTGATGGGCATTTGGTGGTGGTATCACGTTCTGCTGAGATTGGGGTGGCAGATGAGTTGGGACGTGAGCGTGAACGTTATCGTTTGCCTTATGGGGCGAATGTTACGGTCAAAGACGAACAAAAAGTTGAAGCAGGTCAAACCATTGCCAAATGGGATCCGCACACCCACCCAATCATCACAGAGGTGACAGGTAAGGCTCGCTTTAGTGACATCATCGATGGCATGACCGCCACCGTTAAGATTGATGATGCCACAGGCATGAGTTCATTTGAAATTTTTGCCACCAAAGACCGTCCAAGCACCAGTAAGGACATGCGTCCATCCATTGTGCTTGAAACCAATGACGGCAAAGAGGTGGTGTATTTCCTACCTGCTGAAACGGTCATTCGTGTGTCAGAAGGCACTCAAGTAACCGCAGGTTCTGTGCTTGGTCGTGTGCCACAAGCCACTTCAGGTACTAAGGACATCACAGGCGGTTTGCCAAGGGTTGCTGACTTGTTTGAAGCTCGTAAGCCAAAAGAACATGCCATCATGGCAGAAATGACAGGGGTGGTTAGCTTTGGTAAAGAAACCAAAGGTAAAAACCGCTTTGTCATTACCAATGAAAATGGTGAAGAACACGAAGAGTTGATACCAAAATGGCGACAAATAAACGTATTCGAAGGACAGACGGTAGAGCGTGGTGAAATCATTGCTGATGGACCGATGAACCCACACGATATTTTACGTCTCAAAGGTGAGACTGCCCTTGCTAATTACATTGTTGATGAGGTACAAGAAGTTTATCGCTTACAAGGTGTGAAGATTAATGACAAACACATAGAGGTTATTATCCGTCAAATGCTCAGAAAAGTAGAAATCACTGATGGTGGCGACTCTAACTACTTTAAAGGCGACCAGGCGGAATATAATGACATCAAGGCAACCAATCAAAAACTGATTGCTCAAGACAAATTCCCTATACAATTTGAGCGTCAACTGCTTGGCATCACGAAAGCCAGCTTGGCAACAGAAAGCTTTATTTCAGCAGCATCTTTCCAAGAAACGACTCGAGTGTTAACCGCTGCTGCCGTTACAGGCAAAGTTGATGACTTACGTGGTTTGAAAGAAAACGTGGTGGTGGGACGCTTAATCCCTGCTGGGACAGGTCTTGCTTACCATCAGTCTCGTAAAGAGAATAAGTCCACCAGTAACGCAACTTTTTCTGTTCCAACAGCCACTGACATGGATGCCGCTTTAAATGCAGCGATGAACTCTGTGTCTAATAATCAAAACTTCAGCGAGTTTGATAAGGCGTTTGTTAAAGAGTTAAACGAAGACAATAATTCATCATTATCATGACGTGTGTTGTTGTTTTTGCTGTTTGGTTTTTACTGTTTAACTTATTATGTTATTGATTGTATGTTATTAATTGATATAAAGCTCAAATCAGAAGATTTGAGCTTTATTTTTTTTATCATGGTCATTGATGTGAAAAAGATGTCATTGATGTGAAAAAAAGAGTCAGTGGCTTAAATGGGCGATTAATAAATCAACCGTTTACTTGATTTAACTTACTGTGTTGGTTGTGTTGGATTAATTTGGGTTGGGTTAATGGCGGTATGATGGATTTTACTGGTTATGGTCTGTTTGTCTGGCTCTTTATTTGGTGTTTTGTCTGATTTTTTGTCTGGCGGTGGTTCATTAAGGTTATTGGGGTTATCAAAATTATCAACGCCATCAAGGTTAAGGCCAGCAAAATTATCAATGCCCTTAACGTCAGGTGGTGGTGATGAGCGCAACTCTTCTTTTGTCATTGGTAACTTGGATTCGTCCGTATCATTCATCGTCTCTTCTGCCACGCTATTAAGCGGTTTGTCCGTCAGCTCCATACTTTCTTGCTTATGTTCTCTGGATTTGGCTTGATTGTTTAATGAGACCCATTCATTGGGTGTGTCTTTGAGCTGTTTGCCCATAAATTCTATCCACACAGGTAAAGCAAGTACCCCCCCATAAGCACGGTTACCAAGCGTGGTGGGTTGGTCAAAACCAATCCAAACCACGGTAGTCATGGTAGGGTGAAAACCTGCAAACCACGCATCTTTAAAGTTATTGGTTGTGCCTGTTTTGCCAGCAATGTCTGAACGCCCAAGTGATTTTGCTTTGGTGGCTGTGCCACGTTGCACCACATCACGCAAAATATCTGCCATTTCATAAGACGCTCTGGGAGATAAAATGCGAGGTGCTTGTTCGGCTCGATTTAATAAAGGTTCAATGAAGTGAACTTTGTTAAAGGCATCAATCTTTGTGATGCGTTTGGCATCGGCTTGGTTATTTTTATTTTTATCATGATTTTCGGTCACAGTCGATTGTAATACTTTGGCACGTTGTTGATTAATTTTTTCTAAATTTTTATTATAGCAAATGGCACAGGCTTGTTTGGGATTGGCTTGATAAATTAATTGATTATCAAATGAATAAATTTGTTCAATAAAATATGGCTGAATGCGATGACCACCGTTGGCAAAAGTCGCATAAGCAGTGGTCATCTGTAAAGGGCTGGTTTCTCCTGCCCCCAGTGCCAAAGATAAGGTAGCGGGTAGTTTTTCTTTATCAAGACCAAATTGGTCAAGTAGGTTTAGGGCAGTGGGAGTGCCAACTGATTGTAACAGGCGAATGGACACCAGATTGCGTGAAAGATATAAGGCTTTTCTTAAAGGCATTATGCCATAATAACGACCATCTGAATTTTTTGGTTGCCAATCTCCCACTCGTAAAGGGCTGTCGGCTATCATGCTGTCAGGGTGATAACCTTTTTCGAGTGCGGCTGAATATACTAAGGGTTTGATGGTTGAACCAGGTTGTCGCCATGCACTGGTGGCACGGTTAAACTTACTGCCATAATAGTCAAAACCACCCACCAAGGCGATTAAAGCCCCATTGTCTGGATTGATAGACACCAAACTGCCTTGTACTTTAGGAACTTGTGCTAATCGCCAAGTGGCATGGGTTAAATCAGACTTCATGTCAGTCAGGGTGTTATCGCCATTCATTAAGTCTGTTTCTGTCCGTTCAGCATCATCATTGTCTTTAACACCATGGTCTTTAACATCATTGGCTGGTGTGTTTTGTTTATTGTTGTTTTTAAATGAAGGAATTACTCGGACAATATCCCCCATTTTTACCAAATCAGTTGCTCGATTGGGATAACGCCCTTTTTGATTGGCATTTAAATATTTTTGAGCCCAACTCATGCCAGACCAAGGTACATTGATTATCTCACCATTGATGAGTTTGGCATCAAAGTTACGATAATTGATTTTGACCACTTCAGCAGGATACATGCCACCAACCACATTGTATTTAGACAGTGGTTTGTCAGCCACATTGCCTTCAGAACCACGATACCCATGAGCTTTATCATAAGCAAGTAAGCTTTTACGTATGGCATTATCGGCATCTTTTTGTATGTTGCTATCAACGGTCAGTCGAACCTTCCACCCACTGTTCATCACCTGATTGCCATATTTACTAACCAAAGCAAAGCGGGCCATTTCTGCCAAGTATGGCATGTCACCATCAAGTGGTAATTCATACATATTAAGAGCAATTGGTTCTTGAATGGCGGCATCGTGCTGGGCTTTATTGATGTAGCCAAGTGTCAACATGCGCCCAATAATCCAATTACGCCGTATCAAGGCACGTTCAGGGTTGGCAACAGGATTGTATCTTGATGGTGCTTTGGGCAAACCTGCAATCATCGCTGTTTGAGCAATGCTCAGTTCATCAAGAGATTTGTCATAATAACGGCGAGCCGCTGCTTGAATGCCATAGGCACCTTCACCAAGATAAATTTTATTGACATATAAAGTCAAAATCTCTTTTTTGCTAAGCTCTTGCTCTAGCTTTCTGGATAAAAATAACTCAGTTAATTTACGAGTAAAGGTACGCTCAGAACTTAAAAAATAGTTCTTAGCCACCTGCATGGTGATGGTTGAACCCCCTGTTTGTGAGTCATCATCTGTAAATATTTCGGTAACCGCCCGCCCAAGCCCCTTAACACTGATGCCAGAATGTTGCATGAAGGAATCATCTTCTGCTGCCATAAAGGCTTGTATCATCTGTTTGGGCATGTCTTCAAAGGCAATGGGTAATGACATGTCATTGCCAAATTTACCAATCAGCTTACCATCGTGGCTATAAATTTCTAAAGGCATGGATAGCTGGGCAGTTTGAATCTCTGTGACACTGGGCAAACTTGGCTCAATGTACATCGCCATGCCATAAAAACCAATGGGTATGGCAAGCACCAATACCAAAATAAGTGCAAGTACTGCCAAAAACAGTTTTATTAGAACAATCAACAACTTGGAAACAAAGGCTATGGCAGAAGAATTGGACATAGATATCAATTATGACAGTTAAATGACGATTTGTTAGCACTGCCATCATACATGACGTGTACAAATGACAAATAATGAAAAAAAGTTAGGGGTTGGGCTAGTAAAAATGGTCATAAGTTGCGATACTATACCATAAATTAGCCCCCTTGCATGGGCAAAAAAATGATTCAACCATTCAAGGCGACTGACACGTTAATAAACATAAGGATAAAGGCGTTTTTTGTATGGACATGAACATACAGACAATTTTACTGATGAAAACGGTTATTTTTCCTTTTGTCCTATAAATGTGTAAAACTTGTCAAAAAAAATGATGAATAAACTTGAATATCACCTTTAAGTAACGTATTGTTATGCTTTATTACCACATGTATCAAATTACCACATGTATCAAAATGACAGATAAAGGAACATATTGTGGGACTACTTCAAAAGAAAAGTCGACAGTTAGTGGGTGTTGACATAAGTGCCACTTCTGTAAAAGTTGTGCAACTTGAACGTCAGCAACGCATGTTTAAGTTAGTGGCGTACGCAATTGAGACATTACCCCCAGGCTTGGTCGTTGATAAAAATATTGTTGATGTCGAAGCGGTGGGTGAAATTGTCGAAAAAGCACGATTGCGGTCAGGTGCGACCAGTAATATGGCGGCAACGGCTGTCTCAGGTTCGGCAGTAATCACAAAAATCATTGACATGCCAGCAGGTCTTAATGACATCGAAAGAGAAGCCCAAATTCGTTTAGATGCTGACCAGTACATTCCTTATGCGTTATCAGAAGTCAACTTAGACTTTGAGGTCTTAGGACCATCGCCCATAGACCCAAGCCAAGTTCAGGTGCTGTTAGCAGCGTCTCGTTCTGAGAATGTTGAGCAACGAGTAGATACGTTGGCGATTGGTGGACTTAGCACTAAGGTAATGGACATTGAGTCTTATGCCATTGAGCGTGCCTATGGTCTGATGGTAGACAGTTTACCAGCACAGTCTGAATTGGTGGCATTAGTGGACATAGGTCACACTCAGACCACACTTTATATTGCTGATAAAGGTCAATTTGTCTATAGTCGTGAGCAATTATTTGGTGGAGGACAGCTGACAGAAACCATTCAAAATCGCTATGGCCTAAGTTTTGAAGAGGCGAGTATTTATAAGCGTGAACAGACCTTACCTGATGATTATTACAGTGAGGTGTTATCACCGTTTATGGATAATATCGTACAACAAGTTACCCGTTCATTGCAGTTTTATTATTCTTCTAGCCAATACAACAATGTTGACCATATTGTCCTTTGTGGAGGCAGTTCGGTGATTCCAGGGCTGGCAGGTCTGATAGAGCAACGCCTAGGCATCAAGGTGACTTTGGCAAATCCTTTCATCAATATGACCCTTGGTAGCCGTATAGACGGTGGCCAATTAACGACAGACGCTCCGGGGCTGATGGCGGCCTGCGGCTTGGCATTAAGGAGCTTTGACTGATGGCACGCATTAACTTATTACCTTGGCGTGAAGAGGCCCGAGAAAGAAAAAATAAAGAGTTCATTACTCAGGTAGTGTTAATATTTTTATTATCTGCTGCTGTTGCCTTGGCTGTCTGGTACTATTTTGATAATCAGCTGACCGAACAACAGCGAGCCAATGATTTGGTTTCACAAGAAAATCAGCGTCTTGATGGGGTGTTGACTGAAATTGAGACGTTAGAACAACGTCGAGAAGATATCATCTCTCGCATGAAAGTCATTCAAGATTTGCAAGGTACTCGACCTATTCCAGTGCGAGTTTGGGATGATTTGGCTCGTGCCATGCCAGAAGCTTTGTATCTCACCAGCTTAAAACGAGAAGGTAATCTGATTACCTTAAATGGTCGAGCAGACAACCCTAATGTGGTCTCAAATCTTATTCGCAATTTAGACAACAGTGACTGGATGACTGCATCGGCGGTAAGATCGATTACCAAAGACATTCCAAATAACTCCGCTGAAATCATCACACCAGAGCAACAATATGTTACCTTTGAAGTGACAACAACTGTAGTCATACAAGCTGCTAAACCAGATGAAGAACAAGTAACAGAGGATTCACCAGCAGAGGTGACACCATGATGAATTTACGTAAGCCAAAAAAAACATCTAACAACACACCAAAACCTGATAAAGAATCGTTCGACTTTAATGAATTTAGACATAGTTTTGAATCATTAGATACGCAAAATTATGGCACATGGCCATTACCTGTTAAGCTAACGGTGTTTGTTTTTATTGTACTATTAATTGGTGCATTGACATGGGCGTTGCCTGTCAGTAGCAAAATAGATGCCATCAAAGCAGCAGAAAGCGAGCGAGCAACGTTATTAGACACCTATCGTGAAAAAGAATCAAAAGCTCGTCATCTACAAGAGTATAAAGATCAAATCGCTCAGATGGAAACAGAGTTTACCGCCTTATTGGATCAACTGCCAAAAGACACTCGTGTGTCAGAGTTGGTTGAGGGCATCAACATGACAGGTGTTGGCAGTAATATTCGTTTTACTGACATTAAAGTTGAGCCAGAAATCGAACAAGAATTTTTTATCGAACAACCCATCAGTATCAATGCTTTGGGTGGATATCATGAGTTTGGCAACTTTGTTAGTGGTTTGGCAGCTCTGCCTCGTATCATTACTGTGCATGATTTTACAGTAACACCTCGTAGTGAAACGCCCATAGGTCAAAATATCATGGAGAAAATACCAGAGCTTAATCTGTTATTACAAACAAAGACTTATCGATCAAAAGAAGTGGTAGATACTGATGATGGCACAACAATGGAGGCAGCCCAATGATGAACACATCTAATCATTCTGCATTCAAGCTGATGTTGTTGGCATCAGTGATGGTCTTAAATGGTTGTGGTGATCGTGTGGCAATAGCAGATCAAGCAATGGCAGACATTCGCAATCAGCCAGCCCAGCCCGTCGAACCACCACCACAGCCACAAATCATTGAGGACTTTATTTATAGTGCCAATTCATTAAGAAGCCCATTTATACCACCTGGTTTGATGAATATGCAAAGTGTGCCTTTAACTGATACAGGAGTTCGTCCTGATTTAAATCGAGAAAAAGAATCTCTAGAAGCGTTTGAGTTATCACAATTGGTATTTAGAGGCATGGTGGTATCACCAGAGGGTGAGCAACATGGCTTAGTACAACGTCCAGATGGCTCCATTACCAGTGTGAAAGTGGGTAACCATATGGGGCTAAATGATGGAAGAGTTGTTGAGATAACCCCGACACAGATTAACTTAATTGAAATTGTGCCAGACAGTCGAGCTGGGTTTATTGAACAACCACAGTCACTGGTATCACCTATCAGTTAAATGGCATTTTTTTTGAGGATATTTTTATGAAATGGGATAACAAATCACAACCATCTTATTGCAGTAAACTTAAGTGGGTTTCCATAGATTCATCAGTACAAGGCACATCTTTTATGTCTCAAGCTCAAAGAAAATCTCATAAACTGTTGCCTAAGAGCATGTTGTTTACATCATTAATGTCATTACCCTTATGGGCATCAGCTTCTAACATTGTGGATGTGGATACCAAATCTATCTCGGATTTAGTCTCAGTGGTAACAGTAACTTTTGATGGAGCAGCGGTGGTACCCGAAGCTTATAAATCAAATGTTGATAATCGTATTGTCTTAAATTTTTCAGACTCTCAATCTCCGTTGGCTGGTAATCAGCCTGTTACTGGGACGGGTCTTGTTTCTTCAACCACATTGGCGAGTACTGAACAAAATACTCATTTATTTCTTGACACAATTAAAGCCAGTAATTACAGCTCAGTTGTTGACGGTAATAAATTAATTTTGACCATTAACGGAATGAATACAACCGATACGATGGAGATGTCATCTCCCATCTTATTGTCTCCACAAACCCCAACGCCTATTTTAGAAACACAAACCACCACTCCTGCCACAGTCATTAAAACCACTTCTGAGCCAAAGCAAGAGACGATGTTGGTTAAAATCAATCCTTTGCTTGTGCCACCTTCGAAAGATGGAGCAGGTATGATATCAGGGCAGTATAGTTACGATGGTTTGACTGCTGTTAACTATACAGCATCAGAGCAGGGCGGCAATATCACCATTGACTTAACCAATCCTGCCATTCCTGTGGATATACAGCGTCAAGGCGATAAATTGGTGGTGCGAATGACAGGTTCAACCGTACCTAGAAACTTACTTAAACGTTTGAATATTGGCAGTTCAATTATTACCAATATTGATGCGGCGAATCGTGGGCAAAATGGTGTCATTACCATTAATACCACTGGTGATTTTGAGTATCAAGCATATCAATCTGGTAGCCAACTAAATATTTCTCTCACACCAGCACAAAGTGTGTCTCAGCCCACTTTAGAAGAAAAGGTTTATAGTGGCGAGACTTTATCCATGGAATTCCAAGATGTGGAAGTTCGCAGTGTGCTTGACATCTTGGCTCAGTTTACCGAAATGAACGTGATTGCCAGCGACTCGGTAAGTGGCAACATCACCATAAGGTTGATTAATGTGCCTTGGGACCAGGCGTTGGATATTATCTTAAAAAGTAAGGGACTTGATAAACGTACCAATGGTAATGTGATATTGGTTGCTCCAGCAACAGAATTGGCAGAACAAGAGCGAAAAGAGCTGGAAGCTCAGCAAGCAGTACAGACTTTTGCTCCCTTACGCACAGAGTATATTCGCTTAAGCTATGCCACCGCTCAAAATATATTTAAACTCATCTCTGAAGGACGTGGTGCAACCAGTAGTAACAATCCCAATCACAACAATAACTTAGATAATGGATCACTGCTATCTCCCCGTGGTACTGTGACGGTGGATGAGCGTACCAATACTTTGATTGTTAAAGATGTGTCTGAAAGTATCCGCAATATTCGTGCGTTGATAGAGAAAATTGATATTCCTGTTAAACAGGTGATGATTGAAGCACGGATTGTCTCTGCAACTGAGAGCTTCGGTAGAGAAATGGGTGTGAAATGGGGTATTTTATCTAATGGTGCTGCCACCAATCGTAATTTACTTGTGGGCAGTAATTTGGGTACAGTCAATTCTTTGAAAAATTTTACGGTAGAAAGCACCACAGTTGGTGGCAAAACCATCAATTACCCTAAATATGATGTGAGTATCTCTGATAACTTAAATGTTGATTTGGGTGTGGGAAGTGCTGCTGGTCGTATTGCTTTTGGTTTACTGAGCATGTCAGATTTGTTGCTTGATTTGGAACTTTCTGCCATGCAAGCTGATGGTCGTGGTGAAGTCATCTCTACTCCAAAAGTGTTGACTTCTGATAAACAAAAAGCCAGTATTGTCTCTGGTACACAGATTCCTTATCAAGAAGCGTCTGCCAGTGGTGCAACTTCAACCAGCTTTAAAGAAGCAGCATTGAGTATGGAGGTGACCCCAAATATTACCCCTGAAGGTAAAATTGGTTTGCAGTTGGTCATTAATAATGATGCACCAAGACAGCTTGCCACAGGTGAATATGCCATTGATAAAAATAGCATTAATACCAACGTGGTGGTTGATGATGGTCAGACCATGGTATTGGGTGGGGTGTTCCGTAACACGTTATCTAATGCAGAAGATAAAGTGCCTTTTTTGGGTGATTTGCCTTATGTTGGCAATTTATTCAAACGTAAAGCTCGTTCGAATAATAAAGAAGAGTTGCTAATTTTTGTGACACCCAAACTGATTAATAGTGGTGAGTTAATTCAATAATTGTTTGATAAAGATAAGTAAAATAGAAAAGACGAGCATCAGCTCGTCTTTTTTTGATATAAAACTGGCATCAAAAGCCGATAGTCTGTATGATGAATCTTTATTATTCGGGGAAATTAATGGCTAAAGTACTGCCATCATTGATACTTGTGGGGCCTATGGGGGCGGGGAAATCAACCATTGGACGATTGCTTGCCAAACAATTGCATAGAAATTTTGTGGATACTGACCATCATATAGAAGAAAATACAGGTGCTGATATTCCATGGATTTTTGCGATAGAAGGTGAGGCTGGCTTTCGTCAGCGTGAAACCAAAGCACTGAAAAAATTAATTAAGCATCCTAAACAGATATTGGCAACAGGTGGCGGTGTGGTGATGAGAGAAGAAAACCGCCACATGCTTAAACAAGCAGGATTAGTGATTTTTTTGCATGCTGATGTTGAAACTCAATGGCAACGCACCAAAAGAGATCACAACCGTCCGCTAATCAATCAAAAGAATCCCAAACAAGTCTTGCAAGAGCTTTATGATTTACGCCTGCCACTGTATCGTGAAGTGGCACACATCGAGGTGATGTCCAAAAAAATGTCCACCAAAAAGATGGCAATGTTGGTATTAGAAAAGATACGGGAGTTGGGTTATGATTGCTAAGGGCTAAAAGGTTATGATTGCTAAGGGCTAAAAACAGCCACTTTAAATCTACCTAAATCTACTCTATAATATGTGATTATGAGTAAATTAATTACAATGACAACCATTCGTGGACACATCATTGCCTTAGACCCCAACAACACCCAAGCCACTTATTTTAAAAAGGCTTGTGGCGTTGCAAGATTTTCCTATAATTGGGCATTGAGCGAGTGGAAAAAGCAATACGAAAAAGACAAACAATACCGTGATGACTGCCTAGCCAAAGGCATACAGATTGATGAAACCAAACTTCACAAACCATCTCAAGGCAAACTAAGAAAACAACTTAACAGCATAAAAAGACAACAATTTCCCTTTATGCTAGAAGTTACTAAATGTAGTCCACAACTTGCCATCATGCAACTTGGAGATGCCTTTAAACGCTTTTTTAAAGGTGAAAGCAAATACCCCCAATATAGAAAGAAAGGCGTCAATGACCGCTTTTCTCTTTCCAACGACCAATTTAGAATTGATGGCAAACGCATTAAAATTCCTAACTTAGGTTGGGTTAAAATGCGTGAAAACTTACGCTTTGACGGTAAAATCCTATCCGCCAAAGTCTTTACAAAGGGCGGTAAATGGTTTGTATCTGTTGCGGTTGAATTAGATAAAATTCAAAAACCTTTACCCAAAACAGGTAAATCAGTCGGTTTAGACTTAGGCATTACCGATTTAGCCACGCTTTCAGATAGTACAAAAATCCAAGCCCCAAAACCACTTAAAAACAAACTTAAAAAACTGCAAAGATTATCCAAACAACTAAGCCGAAAACAAAAAGGCAGTAACAACCGTGAAAAGGCGAAAACCAAGCCATCACGATTGCACCTTAACATCAGAAATATCAGAGCTGACTTTTTACACAAACTCACAACTGATTTGGTAAAACGATTTGATGTGATTTGCCTTGAAAACTTAAACGTAAAAGGTATGGTACAAAACCGCAAATTAAGCCGTGCCATCTCTGATTTGGGATTTTATGAATTTAAACGGCAACTCATATACAAAGCAAATCAATGGGGCAAGACAGTCAAAGAAGTGGATAGGTTTTATCCAAGTTCAAAGACCTGCCATTGTTGTAATCATAAAGTAGATGAACTGCCTTTAAACATCAGAAACTGGATATGTCCTAACTGCAACGTAAGCCACGATAGAGACATTAACGCCAGTGTTAATATTCTAAATCATGCAACAAAGGTTTTAACGATGACCTAATCGTTAAAAAGGCGGTGAGTTCCACCGTGTCAGCCTATGGAGCTTATGTAAGACCCAAGTCAAACGACAAGGGCAACGAGCGATGAAGTAGGAAGAAAACGCCAAGTTTGCCCTATGGGTGGGTTTGGGTGGGTTTTTTGGAACGGTATTTTAATCGAGTGTAAATTAAGACAATAACCATCATCAAGACAACCAATATGACCAACATAAGGGGCAAATCAAAAATGGCATCAGAGATTGTGATGGTAGACAGTGCCAGTCACCGCTATGGCATTCATATTCATACTTGTGTGACAGACTGGCGATTGCTGATTGTGCCACATATTGCTGCCAAGCAGGTGATGATTGTGACTAATGATGTGGTCGCTCCTTTATATATGGAGCGTATTTGTCATGCTCTTGATGGTTTTGATGTGCATGTGTGTACGTTACCAGATGGTGAACAACACAAAAATCAACAAAGCATCAATCAAATTTATGATGCGTTGATGCACGCCCACTGTCAGCGAGACGTGACCTTGGTGGCTTTGGGTGGTGGTGTGATTGGAGACATGACAGGATTTGCAGCAGCCAGCTTTATGCGTGGGGTGCGTTTTATTCAAATTCCAACCACATTGCTGGCACAAGTGGACTCCAGTGTGGGCGGTAAAACAGGCATTAACCACCCACTGGGCAAAAATATGATTGGGGCATTTTGGCAGCCACATGTGGTGGTGGCAGATATGAGTGTGTTTGGTACTCTGCCTAAGCGAGAACTGTCAGCAGGGCTGGCTGAAGTCATCAAATATGCTTTAATCATG
Organism: Lwoffella lincolnii; assembly: GCF_002014765.1. Classification (GTDB taxonomy): domain Bacteria; phylum Pseudomonadota; class Gammaproteobacteria; order Pseudomonadales; family Moraxellaceae; genus Psychrobacter; species Psychrobacter lincolnii. Next base: position 83,217 of record NZ_MUYT01000012.1, on the reverse strand, counting down.
GACATGGATTTTTTAATGTGGTTAGAAAATAATATGTCGAGACTGTTGGCGTTAGATGAGATGGCATTGCAATATGTGGTTAAGCGATGTTGTGAAATGAAAGCACAGATAGTTGCTCAAGATGAAAGAGAAGCTGGGTGCCGAGCTTTATTGAATTTTGGGCATACCTTTGGCCATGTGATTGAGACGCATGAAGGTTATGGTCATTGGTTGCATGGTGAAGCGGTGGCGGTGGGTATGGTGCAAGCAGCACAACTGTCGCAGAAGATGGGCTGGATAAGTCAGACAGACTATGCACGAGTAAAAAAGTTGATTGCCAGTGCCAAATTGCCCATTAAGCCACCTAATATTGCAGTAGATGTGGCATTAGACTTGATGCAACATGATAAAAAAGTGCAAGCAGGGCAAATTCGACTGATTTTGTTAAAAGCTTTAGGCGAAGCGGTGGTTACCACAGAGTTTAACCAAATGGATTTGTGTGAAGTGCTATCGTGATACAATGTATCTTTTATTGTGGTTGTCATAAGATTTTATCTAGGTAAGTTAGTTATGTCACAAGCCAAACCCCATCATTTTTCAACCCATCGTCGTGGCTTGGCGTTAGTATGGTTGTTTTTTACTTTGATGATGTTGGTATTAACCGTGTTGTTATGGATGTTCTCGGCTGCTCCCAACATGTCACATGCCATCAGTAATGAGCCAATTGAAGATAATGATAAGTTAGGCAAATCAGGCACAACCATACAGCAACTGACCATGTTTGATAAACTTGATGAACTCAATGAACTGAGTAACGATGTTCAACCAATTAATCATCATAATGTCATCTATGATTTAAGGGATTATCCCTCTGAATTTCAAGATAAAGCTTATCTAAACAAGCACAAAAATAAATGGACGGTACAAGTGATGAATGTGGCTGAGAATGAAATCATCACTGACTATTTAAAGGGGAGAGAAGATAGACAAAAGTTTGCTTATTTTCGTTTTTTAGATACCAATAATCAGCCTCGCTATATGCTTACCTATGGACTTATGAACAGTGTTCAAGAGGCAATGGGAGCGACCAAATTGGTGAATTTTGGCTTGCCTAGAAATGTACGGGTCATTCCTGAACAAATCAGTCGCTATATTGGCATTATTGATGATTATGAAAAAATGCAGCCGTTAGTGGATTTGGATCGTCGTCATCACAGAGAAGTCAATCTACAAGCGACCAGTAAGGAAGTGCCTGCTAACCCACAAAGCACACAAGAGACACCATCACAACAAGATGGGGGTGATGAAGTGACTGCCAATGACACTGCTCAAAGTAGCAACCTAACTCAAAACGGTGTGTCGAATCGTCATCGAACGTCAAGCATTCGTTCTTCTGATGATAAATCGGATACCTTGTCCATTAACGAAACAAGAATGGTTGCTGATGATCTTAGCCCAGTTAACAGGGCAACAAAGAATCATGCCAATGTGGATAATCCTAAGGCAAATCAAGGCAAATCTGCCAATGTGGCAGGCAATGTCAATGTCCCTAAGCCGAAGCCTTTTGACCCCAATCAATTTCCGAACCAAAAAATAGTCGGTGATGATGACATGCCATAACAAGGCATCTGAAGTGGGTGCTTGGGAAGATGATTCACAAAGATGACCCACAAATGTGCTGGCAAAGGCATGTGCTGGCAAAGGCAAAGGGTGTTTTGGTCATGGGCAAATATTGCCAGACATGTTGTCAGGACCTGTTACTAGGACAGTGATGGGTCTTCTATTGACCAGCTATTAACCAATGGATAACGACGTTCACGCCCAAAGGCTTTTTTGCTCACTTTTGTGCCGATGGTGGCTTGACGGCGTTTATATTCGCTGTTATCTACCATGCGAATGATGGTTGCTACCATATCTGCATCAAATCCTTTTGCCACAATCTCTTCAAAGCTGGTATCTTTATCAACATACAAAGACAAAATGCTGTCAAGTGTCGGATAGTCAGGCAAATTATCTTCATCTTTTTGCTCAGGGCGTAGCTCTGCTGATGGGGCTTTTGTAATGACACGCTCAGGAATCACAAGCACGTCTTCTAAGCGGTTACGGTAGTTTGCCAATTCATATACTTGGGTTTTATAAATGTCTTTTAGTACGTCAAAACCACCAACCATATCACCATATAAAGTTGTAAAGCCAATCGCCAGCTCAGACTTATTGCCCGTGCTTAACACCAAATGGCCAAACTTATTAGACAATGCCATCAAGACCATGCCACGGGCGCGTGCTTGAATGTTTTCTTCGGTGGTATCAGCACGAGATTTACTAAATAAGGGAGCTAACGTATGACGAATGCCTTCAACCGCATCATGAATGGGGCAGACGGTATAAGACACGTTGAGACGGCGAGCTTGAGCTTGAGCATCTTCAAGGCTAGTCTGTGAGGTATATTCATAAGGCATCATGACCGCATAGACTTTATCCGCTCCCAACGCATCGACAGCAATGCACAGAGTTAATGCCGAGTCGATGCCACCTGATAAGCCCACAATCACACCTTTAAAACCAGAATAATTGACATAGTCACGCAAACCCACCACTAAGGCTTGATACATCTCTGACTCTTGGCTAAGTTTTAAAGGAGCTTTACTTTGTTTATCAAATTGCTTTTGTTGTTGGTCATAAGTGATTTTGAGCATCTGTTCTAAAAAACGACTGGCTTCATGGGCAATCTCACCATTGGCTTGTACTGCCATCGAACCACCGTCAAACACCAAGTCGTCTTGTCCACCCACACAGTTAACATAAATAATGGGCAACTCATTGTCTTTGGCACGTGTCTGCACACAAGCAATTCGCTCGGTTTGTTTGCCCATCTCAAAGGGTGATGCATTGATGACCACCAGCACATCAGCACCTTGCTCTTTCAAGGTGTTGATGGGGGCTGGTTGCCATAAATCTTCACATATCAATAAACCAATGCTCACACCTTTATAGTCAAACAGCACTTGGTTACGTCCTTTATCAAAATAACGACGCTCATCAAATACGCCATAGTTTGGCAAGATTTGTTTATGATAAAAGCCTTTTTGTTGACCGTTATGCAGTATTGCAGCCGAGTTGAACGTGCCATAATGATCAACATGTGGGTAGCCAACAATCATCACAATGCCTTCAATATCAGCCAGTTTGCTTAAACCTGCCTTAACTCGATTGGCAAGGCTTGGACGCAACAGCAAATCTTCTGGTGGATAGCCCAACACCGCAAGCTCGGGAAAGATGATGACATCACATTCTTGAGCTTTGGCTTTTAGGGCTTGTTGTCGCATTTTTTTGATGTTATGTTCGATATCACCCACCAAAAAACTACTTTGAGCCACAGCAAAAGTCAAATGGTGATGTTGATGAACAGTTGCATTGGTATTGGGTTGTTTTGACATATGGGTAATCCTTTTATGTGTTGTAATCAACTTCAACTTATTGTTAGCCTTGGTATGGCGTTGGTTTATTTCACATGGAATAAAAACAAATATTTTAAGGGTTGCGTATTGAGCGTATTTATTTTTTATTATAGCATTTTGCCAACCATAAGACATAACCATTAAGACGCAACGCATCAGGCATAACGGCTTTATGATTGGCTTTATAAATCATTTAAGCCACTTAAGCCATTTAAGCATGGCTAAACATGATGATTTGGCAAACGTGCTATCCTAACACGATAATTGATGGCAATTTTAAACTGATGAGTTATTATTGATTGTCATTGTCATTGTCATTGTCATTGTCATTTAACGCAGTTCTGCTGATTTTGGCATGTGTGGCTGATTAAAAGCTGTTGTGCCAAATTAGGGACACCCCTTAAACATCACGTCCTAATATTAGGAGTCATTGTGTTTGCATTCATCACCATTTTGTTCATCACCAGCATCATCATGTGGGGATTTTTTAAATTCATGTACCCCAAACCCCCAAAATACTCATATCCACAAGAGGGCGATGTGATAAGTCCACGGTTGTGTGATGAATGTGGTTACCCCTTGGCCCAATATCGTGGGGTGATTGAGCCGATAATTGAACAACCATCAGCACAAAAACTGACAGCCGATACTGCCAATGCCAAAAATTTACGTCAACAGCGACAGATGGCTGTTAAAAAAGGTAAGGATAAAGATGTGATTGAGCTTGATGCCTTAATTTCTCAATGGGAACAACAATGGTTCTTTTGTAATTATGAGCATCAAGCACAATTTCATCAACGGCATCAACATCATTAAGAACATCATTAAGATGGTCAACATTAAGATTATCAATGATGCCTTAAGCCCCAGTTGGCAATCAGTCTGGCAAAATGGATTGGGCATCTTGACTGATTTTCTTGATTAATACCTGCATTCGTTCATTTTCTAATTGATGATGCTTGTGTTGCGATTTTTGGCTGTCGATTTGCTCGTATAAATTAAGACAGCACAATACCAACAAATTTTCGTGGCTTAAAGTGGGTGCTTGTTTGCGAATGTCGCCAATAAACTGGTTGATAAAATCGCTGGCCTTTTGTAATGCGTGTACTTCGTTGGCAGGGCATTGAATGGGGTAGGTAACCCCTGATATGACCACATCTACCAGTTTGGTTTCGGATTTTTTTGTGATGTGTTGGGTTTGCTTGCTGTTGGTTGGTTTTTGTGTGGATAAGTTTTGCATGGTGAGCGACCCCTTTGTCTGTGGTTTGGGTGAATGTTGGTTCATTTGCTGTGTTTTATTGGCAATGTCAGTATCAGTGTCATTGGGCTGATGGTTGATGGGGCTTTGTGCCTTATTGTTGACTGTATTGCCAAGACTGCTAAATAGGCTAGAGAAAGTTTTGATGGCAGCATTGGTGATGTTGGTTTTTTGTTGACTCATAGGATATCCCAGAAGTTTTGGGCTAAATTTTTTGGTTAAGTCATTCATTAAGTGATTAATTGATTAACTCAGTAAACAAATAATTGGGCATGAATGTGTTGTTTGTTGACCTTGGCTTTGGTTGATTTGACTTGATTTGATGGGCATGTTCTTTGGTCATGCAGATATTGCCCAATCAGTTGCTTTGTTCAATCTGTTGCAGCTGTGCCAAGATATTTTTGCTATGTTCGGTTGCGATGAGGTTTTTTTGCTGAAGCTCTTGATTGTGAGTTTGCAGATATTTGACTTGCTCTTTTAATTCGGCAAATCTTTCACTCATGCTGATGTGTTCTTGCTTGAGTTCAGATAAGGCTTGCTCCAGCTTCTCATAGACATTACTTTTATTTTGTAACTGATGTTTTAGCTGATTATTTTCATGTTTGGCGTTGTCTAGCTGGGCTTGAAGTGCATGGGTGGCGGATTGTATGTCGCTTTTGGTTTTGTTTTTTAGATTCACAAGTTCGGTGGCAGTGATATGGTACTGCTTACGCACTTCAAGAATGATGGTTTCAAGGTGTTTAAGTTGCTCAATCATGGTCATGTCGGTTGCTCTGATGAATGTGGTTGTCATAGACAAACAAGGAAAAAATATGGTGTTAACATGATGGCGTTAACATGATGCCATTAACGCCATTAACATTGTGGCTTTAATAATGCCACATTTGCCCACATAATATCTACACCCATATACACCCACATTTTTTTTAAGGAATGACTATGAATGACCATCTATCAGGTTGGACAGATTGGCAAGAGGCGTTTACCGATTGGACAGACATCAGCATCAGTGAATTGCATGGTTTGATGACAGGTTTGATGACCGTTTGTGATGCTCCAACTGCTGATGCTTGGGCTAAGATGCTTGAAGAGCTGAGCTTTAGTCAGCTTGATGATGATGCCCTTGAACTGCTTACCGAAGAAGCCGAAGATCTCGTTTTTCAGCTGAAAGATAAAGAAGATGCCTATCAATACGCCCCACTTGTTCCTGATGATGAGCATGACCTGTATGAGCGTGTGCAAGCACTCAAAGATTGGGCAAATGGCTATTTAACAGGCATTGGCGTGGCGGACATGAGCCTAAGTGATAAAGAGACAGAAACTTTGAGCGATTTGGCAAAAATCGGTGGTATCCGTATTGAGCCTGATGATGAATTTGAAGGGGGCGAAGAGTCGTATCTGCATCTGTATGAATTTGCCCGTATGGTGCCAGTTAGTTTAGCCACTCGTCGCCGTAAGCCGTTGTTATCGCTGCCAATCATTGCAGGCTTGCCACTTGGGGCAATGACCGTTAAAGAGCAACAAGCACAAAAAAATCATCTTGATGAGCATGTTCATAACAATATTGATGACAATACTGATGATAAGGTAAATCACATCATGCCCCCTGTGATTGATGCCATGAATAAACGTCCGTCATAAGCTCGTTATCATAAGTTTGTCATCAGACGTTAATGCCTGTCATTAAACGTTAATAACAGGGAATGGCATCACATGTTCATGAATGTCTTTGCCGTTGTTATCGTTACCGTGATTGTGATTGTCATCGCCACATTCGCCACATTGCCATTAAGGAAATACCATGCACCATATTCTGCCTAAGGTTTTGTTCTCTCAGCATAAGACCACTGATGCAAACAGTGTTTATCCAACAGACCATTTGTATCCAACAGACAGTGTGGCATGGCTTGAGCGATTGATTGGCTTTAATACCACGTCTCGAAGTTCTAATTTGGCATTGATTGATGATGTGAAGATGTTTTGTGACAGTTTGGGTTTGTTGCCTGTATTAACCTTTAATGACAGCAAAACCAAAGCCAATTTGTTTGTTACCGTTCCTGCTGGCACACAACAAGAGATTATCAACGGTGGCATGGTGCTGTCTGGACATACTGATGTGGTGCCTGTTGATGGGCAGGCGTGGCACAGCGACCCATTCACCGCCCGTATTGAAGATGGCAGATTGTATGGGCGTGGGGCGTGTGATATGAAAGGTTTTATCGCCTGTGTGTTACATCTATTGCCAAAGGCAGTCACTCAATCGCAAGCAGGCAAGTTAGCCAAGCCATTGCATGTGGCATTGTCTTATGATGAAGAAGTTGGCTGTTTGGGAGTGCCTGTCATGTTAGCAGACTTGGCAGAACGTGGTATACAACCAGATGGGTGTGTTGTGGGTGAACCAAGCAACATGCAGTTGGTGGTGGCACACAAAGGTATCCATGTGTTTTGTTGCCGTGTGCATGGTAAGTCAGTGCATTCATCGCTCACTCCCAAAGGGGTGAATGCCATCAGCTATGCCAGTCGTTTGATAACTCACATCGATGAGCTGGCAAATCAGATGCAAACCCCTGACGTTGATAAACGTTTTACCAGTGATTCTTTGTTTGATGTGCCATTTTCTACTTTATCTGTTAATGTCATCACAGGTGGTACTGCCAGCAACATTGTGCCAAATCTGTGTGAATTTACCTTTGACTACCGCAATTTACCAATGATGGACAACACTGCCATCTTAACCCCCATCAAAGCCAAAATTGCCGAACTGACTTGGCAGATGCAACAAATTGACCATCATGCTCACATTGAGCTAATCCAACAAGAAGACGTTCCTGCCATGACCGATGCTGACAGTGACGCATTGCAACAATTGGTAAATGGATTGCTTGATGATGACTTGCTTGATGATACTGATGCCATTCAAACCAATCCTAAAACCAAGATGCCACACAAAAAACAAAAGGTTGCTTACGCCACCGAAGGCGGGCAGTTCACCCAAGCAGGCATACCCACGGTGATTTGTGGTCCGGGCAGTATTGAACAAGCACATAAGCCCAATGAATATGTTGAGCTGGCTCAGCTAGAGCAGTGCGATGCGTTTTTGTTAAAACTGCTTGAGCGGTTGCAAGCTAAATAAGATTGTGCTGAATCAGGACACACCCTTAATTATAGGGTAAAATAAAAAATTGATGACTTTTCTAAATTGACAGCCATTTTTTTATTTAAACTGATTGAAACCGACTTTAAACAAACTGATAAGTGATTTTAATATGACCAACCAATCCGACAATTTAACTGACCGTATCAACGACACGGCAGGCATCTTGACTTTTCAAGCACTGATTTTAACCCTGCAAAATTATTGGGCATCTCGTGGCTGTGTGGTGCTGCAGCCTTATGATATGGAAGTGGGGGCTGGGACATTTCACACCGCCACTTTTTTGCGTGCTTTAACGCCTGAAAAATGGAATGCAGCTTATGTTCAGCCATCTCGCCGTCCAACCGATGGGCGTTATGGTGATAATCCCAATCGCTTACAACACTATTACCAATTTCAAGTGGTGTTAAAGCCCAATCCTGCCAACATTCAAGAGCTGTATTTAGGCTCTTTAAAAGCCATTGGCATTGATACGCTGACCCATGATGTTCGCTTTGTTGAAGACAATTGGGAGAGTCCAACGCTTGGGGCTTGGGGTTTGGGTTGGGAAGTATGGCTAAATGGCATGGAGGTTACCCAGTTTACCTATTTTCAGCAGGTTGGCGGCATTGAGTGTTTTCCTGTGACAGGTGAGATTACCTATGGGCTTGAGCGTCTTGCCATGTATATCCAAGGCGTGGACAGTGTGTATGACCTTGTGTGGACGGACGGTGAGTTTGGGCGTGTAACCTATGGTGATGTGTTTCACCAAAACGAAGTGGAGCAATCTACCTATAATTTTGAACATGCCGATGTGGCTAAATTGTTTGAATTATTTGATTTTTATGAAGAGCAAGCAGATAAGTTGGTTGCGGTCAATTTACCGTTGCCTGCTTATGAGATGGTGTTAAAAGCCAGTCATGCCTTTAACCTGCTTGACGCTCGTGGGGCGATTAGCGTTACCGAACGCCAACGCTTTATCTTGCGTGTACGCACACTGGCCCGCAAAGTGGCAATCAGCTATGTGCAAGCTCGTGCCAAATTGGGCTTTCCTTTGGCAGATGATGCCCATAAGGCAGAAGCGTTGGAGAAGTGGTTGCCAAAAGAAGATGACAAATAAGCTCATACCATGATTGAAAACTTTTCTAAAGAGCTGATTATTCAACGACTACTTGCCATCAGCCTGTTGGTGGTGTTGATTATATTATGTTTTATGGTGGTGCAATTTTTTATTGTGCCTGCTCTTTGGGCGGCAATCATTGCTTATGTTACTTACCCTTTGTATAACTTTTTTCATCAAAAGGTAAAATTAAGCTCGGGCATGAGCTCAGGCATTATGACGATTAGCATTTCTTTGTTAATTGGCATTCCTTTGGTGATTGGGCTGTTTGTGCTACAACAAGAAGCGTTAAGTCTGTATGGCACACTTATCCGCCGTCTTAAAGCAGGTTATGTGGATTTGCCAGATGCCATCAAGGATTTGCCTGTGGTTGGGCAACAAATTAAAGATACCTTATGGGAAATTAACAAAAATCCTGAAAGTTCCATGCTTGCTTTAAAGCAGTGGATACAGTCGCACCTGTATTATGGCAAAGTGGCGTTAGATGTGCTGTTTAGTAGCCTTGCTAAATTAGGCATGGCGTTGATGACGCTGTTTTTCTTTTATCGAGATGGCACAAGCCTAATTAAGCAAATTCGTCAGGCGTTACGCAACATCATTGGCAATCGGATTGATGGCTATATTGATTCGGTGGGGGTAACCACGCAAGCGGTGGTGTATGGCATTGGTTTGACAGCATTGGCTCAAGCATTGTTGGCAGGAATGGGATATGCACTGGCAGGAGCACCCAGCCCCATTTTATTGACGTTATTGACGTTTGTGGTGGCATTGATACCTTTTGGTACGCCGTTTGCGTGGGGTGGGGTGGCGTTGTGGTTGATGAGTCAGGGACACACCACTGAAGGGATTGGTTTGGCGTTGTGGGGGATATTTGCCATCAGCTGGGTGGATAATCTCATTCGTCCGATTGTCATCAGTGGGGCAACACGCATTCCATTTATCATTATTTTTATTGGTGTGCTTGGTGGTTTGACGGCATTTGGTTTTGTGGGGTTGTTTATTGGTCCTGTGGTGCTGGCGATTGGGCTTGCTGTATGGCGTGAGTGGATAAGTCAACACAAAAATGAGCTGTTTAGCAAAGCCAATGAGCAAGACCAACGTTAGAGTACAAGACCAACACCAAAGTAGCATCATAAGTGAACAAATCACACACTTATCAGTGCTTGCCTTTGACCACAGTTAAGGTGGTTTTTATGAAAAATACGCTCAATACCCCTCGCCTCAATACCCCTCACCTCAATACTCTTCACATTGTGGCTGACCAGAACATTGCTTATTTACAAGACTATTTTAATTTACCAATATTAGGTGTGCCTGTTAAAATAACTGGCATGGCAGGGCGAGAGATAACCGCTGATGTGCTTGCCAAACATCAGCCCGATGCGTTACTCATTCGCTCAGTAACCAAGGTGGATGCCAAGTTGTTGGCAAACAATGACAGCGTACAGTTTGTTGGGTCAGCAACCATTGGCACTGACCATGTGGCAACCAGATATTTGGCAGAGCGTGGCATTGGTTTTGTTAATGCCATAGGTTGTAGCAAGCATTCGGTGGCTCAATATGTGTTGACCGCCATTTTGACTTTACGCCCACAGCATTGGCATCAGCCCATGACCCTTGGCATCATTGGCATGGGTAACATTGGCTGGACGTTAGCACAGTATGCCACTGATTTGGGTTGGCAAGTTTTGGCGTACGACCCTTTTGTTTCTGTTGTTGATAAACAGGCAGCGCGGATAAAAATGGCAAGGATAAAACAAGTGGATTTGCCAAAGTTGCTGACAAGTTGTGATGCCATCAGCTTGCATGTGCCATTGACCAATGACAGTCAAAGCCCATACCCCACCCGTTGTCTGATAGATGCCAATGCTTTGGCCATCACCCCTGTTGATACCTTGCTGATAAATACGGCTCGTGGGCAAGTGGTGAATGAAGCGGACTTGTTAGCAGACATGATAAAGACCAAACGCCAAGTGGTGCTAGATGTGTTCGAACATGAACCTGTGGTGAGTGTTGATTTGCTAAAACGGTTACACATTGCCACACCACACATCGCAGGCTACACACTGGAGGGCAAATTGCGTGGTACGCAGATGATTTATGATGGTTTGGTTGAGCATTTTGGATTAAACCGCCGTCAAGACATGGTAAATTTATTACCCAATAATCCATACCACTGGCAACACCTAAAACAGCACCCAAACCAATTACCAGCATACTATGACATCATGGCAGATAATCAAGCCTTACACGCCAAAATAACAAAACATATTAACCATGTCATCGGAGCAGACTTTGATGCTTTAAGAAAAAATTACCCACTACGCCGTGAGTGGTGTTCAACCATATCTGAGATATGAAAAAACCATTCATATTGTGAATATGGGGATAAATTTTTTGCCATAAGTTATTGCCTTATCGTTATTTTTTGTGTACTCTTTGTCTGTGTTTTAATTTTTTGTATTTTAATTGTTTGCGTTTTTAGTATTGATGTCTTAATTGCTTGGAGAATTTTATGAAAACTGTCTCAAAACTTTCAACTGTTGCGGTCATTGTAACCACTTTATTGCTACAAGCATGTGCCACCCCACATGTTGTGGAAGTCAATAAGCTTAGTGATGCAAACTTATCGTGTACTCAACTAAAAGCAGAAATTGAGGAAGCTAAAATGTTTGAGAAAAGAGCACGTGATGAGCGTAAAGTAACAGGTAAGAATGTTGCTGCCGCTGTTTTATTTTGGCCAGCTTTACTTGGTACTTACAGTAATACAGAAGAAGCCATCAATGCTGCCAAAGACCGTCAAAATACCTTAACCAAAATATATCAACAGAAAAATTGCCGTTAATGTGTTAATGTGTTAATGTGTTAATGTCATGGTGAACTTGAAAGTAGTTAACTAACTCAATAGAAATTATAAAACCCTCCTTTGTTAAGATGGCAAAGGAGGGTTTTATTTGATGAGAGATTTAGATAAGGGGTTTTATCTTTGTTTTTATCGTTTTTGTCGATATTTTATCCAATAATCAACACTCAAAAAACGACCACCACCATACATCAGCAAAAATAGTAGAATTAAAAAATATGTTGAAGCAAATTCAATGCCATTTTGCAAAATGATGAAGTTGCCCATTTCAGTTAGCCATTCATAATTACCATGTTCTTGTAAGATATGGCGTGCCATGGTAAGCCGTTCATTTACCTGCTCACTGGCAGTGATGCTGACTTGTGCCGATGATAACCCAAACCAATCAAAAAATCGTGCGGTACTGGTTGAAGCATCAGATGGAGCGATTGCAAACCAACCATTCTTAAGATGTACCGTCCATGCTGCCACCACCATGGTGATTGCCAACATCAGGCTAAACACACGAGTCATGACCCCAAATAATAAAGCAAATCCCCCCACAAACTCTGCCAAAACAGTTAAGCCTACCAGCACAGCAGGCATGGGTAATCCTAATCCCCAATCGGCATTGCCATACCACTCAGCGGTGCTGGCAAAATTCTGCCATTTGTTTAAACCTGCGATGATAAAAATAGGAGCAAGATAAATCCGTGCCAATAACAAAGGGATAAAATCAAGTAATGTCAGTTGTTGTATGACACGATTATATGTTATCGAAGTTTTTCGGATAAGACAGTTGTCTTGTTTGCAGGTTGGTATGTTAACTGAAGTTTTTGACATGATTCATTCACACAATTCATTCATATGATTTATTATGGTGAGATTTATTGAACATAAAGTAGCTGTTTTGCGACTAAATCTGCCACCAATTCTTTAAAAAATATCAGCATATCATCATTAAACTCACCACCAAGTAAAGGCAGAAATTCTTTTAATAACTCACTGTCATTGGAAAAAATGGGTCTTGATGTTATCTGTGGTATTTGAGTTTGCTTTTGTGATGGTTGCTTTTGCAATTTTTCTTGTACAAAATCTAATAACACAAAGGTAACAGGGGTTAAGTTGAGTGTTTCAATGCGTGTTTTAATGCGTGTTTTAATACCATCGCCATCTTGATGTCGATACATGGCTAAAAAAGTTGGCTCTGGCATCATGTTCTGCCATTCATTGCTTGAAGATGCTGATTGAAAAAAAGCTGGTTGATTAAATTGTTGTACAGGGTATTGATATTGCAAAAGCAGCAGACTGCCATTTAGTCTGAGTTGTGGCTGTTTTGATGGGTGGGCTGTTGAATTTTTGATTGATGTGTCTGGCCAGTAAGGCATTATCGGTGCAAACATGCGGTTTGGAGCAATGTCAGTTTGCAGTTCTGCCCATTCAAAATGAGCAAGCTCTGGCAAAAATGCTGGCAAGTCAAATGCTGGTAAGTCATCAGTCATGTGTTGGGAATCTGTGGTGATTTGAGCAATGAATTGAGTAAATTCATCATTAATATCAGTGAAATAAGGGCTATCCATCAGATGATGAGCGACAAACTTTTGACACAGTTTGTCAAAAGTTTGCTCACCAACCACTTGTTGGCATAAGGGAAAACATTGTTTGGGAAAACTTAATATGCTGTTTTTGACCAGTTCTTGATATAAAGTACCAACACGTTTTGGCACAAGTGCTTCATCTTTTGTGGTGTGTGTGCCACGGCGTATATATGCCCCAAATGTTTGTTGAAAATCTGCCAAATCAGATTGTTTAGGTTGATTGTGGGTGATGGTGGACATAGGCATAATTTCAGACCGCTTGGCGAGAGTAAGTTTTTGTTTGATACGCTTTAATCATTGAAGCTTCGTCTAACAATTCTGCTAAAGGCGGAAAGTTAAAATCACGCTCAAGGCAAGTTGGGATATCTTTTGCTTTTTTACCTGTGGCTTCAATCAAGCCATAAGCATCATCTAATAAGCTCCAAACAGGGTCAATGACTTTATTGCCATGTGTGTCAATTAAGAACCCATCAGGCTCAACATAATGTCCTGCCACATGCAGATAACACGTGCGTTCAAGTGGTAATTCATGTAAATACTGATGAGCATCAAAGCCAAAATTATGACTATTGACATAGATGTTATTCACATCTAAGTGTAGCAAGCAGTTGGCTTCTTCACATATGGCGGTGATGAATTCGCCATCGCTCATGTCGCTCATTGTTGGGCGAAAATAATAAGATGCGTTTTCAAAACCAATCTGTTGTCCCATGATGTCTTGTGCTTGTTTGATTCGGGTTGATACCAGTTTAACCGCCTCTTGGGTGCAAGGAATGGGTAATAAATCATACAGATGCCCAGAATCATCGCTACACCAAGACAGATGTTCAGTGTAGAGCTTGATGTCATGGGTTGTCATAAATGCTTTGATGTTTTTTAATAAGTTGCTGTCTAATTGACGGCTACTACCAATAGATAACGATAAGCCATGGCAGACAAAAGGAAAACGTTCGGTAAATTCACGTAATATGCTGTCATAAGCACCACCCATCTGACCATCTTTGGTTAGCCAGTTCTCAGGCGATAGCTCAAAAAAATCCAATACAGATAGGTCGTGTGTGCGTAATTGCCCCACAAGGCTACGACGAAAGCCAAGCCCTGTGCCACCAAGTTTTTGTTTTTCATTGCGTTTTTTACTTTTGTTGCTTGTTGTGCTTTGATGGTTGGTGGCGGTGTGTCGTTTGTGCTGAGTAACTTTGTGTTGGTTAACTTTGTGCTGAGTAACTTTGTGTTGGTTAACTTTGTGCATGACAAAAAACCTTGTCGTATTTTAAATCTGGTCGTATTTTTTTGTGGTGTGTTGGGATTTTTAAAAACCTGTATGGATAAATACAGGCTTTCAGTGTTTTATGGTTGTTAACAATAATGATGATTATTAACACTGTGGTTAATGTTAACGATGAATGTTAGTGGCTTGCACCACATTTGGCTTCACCGCACATGCCTTCACTACAGGCAGCTTCAGCAACTTTGTTGGTGCTTGCACCACATTTTGCCTCACCACACACGCCTTCACTGCAAGCAGCTTCAGCAGTTTTGGTTGATGTGCCTATGTTTTGTTGCGTTTGTACATCTTGTGTGCTTTGTGGGGTATTGGCTGTTTGAGTACTGCCAAAGGGATTTTGAGTACAGGCAGTAACACCAAGTGTTGCCAGTGATGCGGTGGCAAGGGTTTTGGCAAGGGTTTTTTTGGAAGAAAGTTTCATAATAATCCTGTTCTATGGGTTAATGGCTGTTCTATTATTCTATTCTATGGGTTAATGGCTTGCACCACATTTTGCTTCGCCGCACTTGGCTTCGGTATTTTTACTTGGGGCTTTACTGGTTTTGGTGCTTGCACCACATTTGGCTTCACCACATTTTGCTTCAGTGTTTTTAGCTTTGACTTTGGCAGCTTTTGCCTTAGCCTGTAGACAGGCTCTGTCATCTTTTTTACACTCTGTGGCTTGGGTATTTTTTGCCGTGAAAGGGTTGGCATGTGCCACGGTGGTGGATAATAGTACCGCAGAAGCTGCCAATAAAGCGGATTTGTTCAAAGTTTTCATGGTAATGCTCCAAGTTAATTCAGTTTAGGTTCAGGTTTAAGTCAATCTTAATCCCAGTACATATCGCATCTACATTGTATTTGCTATTTGTGTCTGTTTTATGTAATTCTTGTAATTATTTGCTAATATTGGGGTGTGTTACTCATTTGGTACAAATTCGGCATGACAGTTTTTTATGGGTTAAAAATGTTTTTATGGGCTAAAAATGCCCATATTTGGCAAAATGGCGTTTTAAGGATTTGTTTTTTGTGGTTTTGCTATCATAATGAATGGTTACTTTTAAATGGTTACTTTTCATTGTTAACTTTCATTCACTGTACTTTCATTCATTATTAACTTTTATTCATTGTTAACTTTTATTCATTATTAATAGGGGACATGTTTGTATGCTTAATCATCATGGTCATGATAAGTTTTATGGCTTAGCGACGGATACTTTTGATTCCACCATCTCCATCAATTTTGCCCCTATGATGACTCTTGGTATGGCAAAAAAACGAGCGAATTTACTCGCTAAGATGCGTCAATTTTTTGCCCAGCGTAACGTGCTGGAGGTTCAAACCCCTTTGCTGTCGCAAGCAGGCAATACCGATGTGTATCTACAGTCTATCCCTGCTGATGCCACTTATTTAGACAGATTAACCCGTTTTTATTTGCACACATCTCCTGAATTTGCGATGAAACGTTTGCTTGCCAGTTGGCAAGTGCCGATATATCAGATTTGTCCTGTGTTTAGAGACAATGAGCGAGGCAGTCGCCATAATCTTGAGTTTACCATGCTAGAATGGTATCGCCCTAATTTTGACTTAAGTCAGTTGGCACAAGAGCTGACGCAGCTGTTAGAGTTGGTGTCAGGGCAACAGCAAATACTTAGCCACTATCGTTATGTCGATGCGTTTATGGATCATGTTGGCGTGCATCCGTTAACCAGTAGTACCACCGTATTAAAGGCGGTGGCAGAAGACAAAGGAATTACCCATCACCTGCCTGAATCGGGCGTGGACGAGCATCAGATGTGGCTGGATTTGTTGTTTAGTCATTTGGTTGAGCCAAATTTGGGGCGTGAGTTGCCAACGTTAATCGTTGATTATCCTAAAGCAACGGCAGCGTTGGCTCGGATAGAAAAAGACAAAGATGGTCATGAAGTGGCTAAACGTTTTGAGTTGTATATCAATGGCATCGAGATTGCCAATGCTTATGATGAGTTGGCAGATGCTAAGGCATTGCAACAACGCTTTGAGTTGGATAATCAAATGCGTCAAGCCCAAGGATTGCCAGTGATGCCAATAGATAATGCCTTGTTGCAAGCGGTGGAGCAGATGCCTGCCTGTAGTGGCATTGCTTTAGGGGTGGATAGGTTATTAATGGTGCTGACAAACTCAAACCACATTGATGAGGTGATTGCTTTTGGCAGTGATAGGGCTTAAATGGTTTTTATCAATTTTTTATTGTCTTGAAATTGTGGCAATTTCCCCCATATTCATTTGCCAATCTATAGATAACAAACCATAGATAACAAACCACATACTTTTAGGTACGCCATGACATGAATACCAATCAAAAAAACAAGTTTAGTATCCACCCAGCCTTTGAGTTACTCTCACACCATAGCATTGACGCTTTATCATTGGACGTGTTGGTTTGCCAGCACAAGCAGACAGGGGCGATACATTATCACCTTGCTCACCCCAGTGATGAGAATGCGTTTTTGATTGGTTTTCGTACTCAGCCCATGGACTCAAAAGGCGAGGCTCATATTCTTGAGCATACCGCTTTGTGTGGCTCAGCCAAATATCCTGTGCGTGATCCGTTTTTTTCGATGATTAAACGGTCACTCAATACGTTTATGAATGCCATGACAGCGGCTGATTGGACAGTATACCCCTTTGCCACACAGAACCGTAAGGATTATTTTAACTTGCTGTCGGTGTATTTAGATGCGACATTTTTCCCCAATATTGACCCATTGGATTTTGCTCAAGAAGGCATTCGCATTGAACTGGACGAGGCAGACAAGCCCCAATTTAAGGGCATTGTGTTTAACGAGATGAAAGGGGCGATGAGTGGTGAGATTGACCAGTTGTATCATGCCATTGCTCACCATCTGTTCCCTACAACCACGTATCATTACAATTCAGGTGGTGATCCTGCCAAAATTCCAGACTTGACCCACGAAGAGCTTGTTCATTTTCATCAAAGCCATTACCAGCCGACCAATGCGGTCATCATGAGTTTTGGTAATATTGCGGTTGCAGACATTCAAGACAAATTGCATCATGATGCGTTGGTTAGGTTTGATAAAGGGCAAAAACACCGCTCAGTACTGGAGCAATCATTCACCGCTCCTGTGGTGGCAACAGAGCATTATGGTGTGAATGAGTTGACTAAAGAGCAGACGCATCATGTGTTGGCGTGGTTGTTACCGCCCATTGTTAATCCCAAAGAGCGTTTGGCATTGCGGTTGCTTGAAGGGGTGCTGACAGAGCATTCAGGGTCGCCTTTGCGAGCTTATTTAGAAAGCCATTCGTTGGCAACTGCCCCCAGTCCGTTATTGGGGTTAGATGACAGTCATTATCAGATGGTGTTTTATGCAGGGGTGCGAGGTTCTGAACCACAGCATGCCAAAGCGATAGAACAAGGCATCATGCAGTTATTGACAGACATGGCTGCCAAACCCATTGATGATGAAGAAATAGAAACCATTTTGCACCAAATTGAGCTTAATCAGCGTCATATCGGTGGCGACAGCATGCCTTATGGGTTAAATTTGATGCTAGAGGCATTTAGCACCGCCATTCATGATGGCAATCCCATTGATGTGTGGCAGATTGATGAGCATTTAGCATGGCTACGTGAGCAAGTCAAAGACCCCACATGGTTGCCCAGTCTGTTACAAAAGCATCTGGTGGATAATCCCCATCGAGTGCGTGTCAGTCTTGTGCCTGATGACAAACAAGCCGAACGCTTGGCAAAAGAAGAACAACAGCGTCTAGATGCCATCGATAAGACTTTGAGTGAAGCGGATAAAGCCCATCTGCGTGAGCAAGCGGTAGCATTGGCTAAGCGACAAACCACGCCAGATGACTTAAGTTTATTACCCAAAGTGGGCTTAGAAGACGTGCCAAAGTCCATCAGCTTGGCAAAGGGCAGTACTAAGTCCATTCGTTTGGCAGGGCAAGACACCACCTTGTATCAATATGAAACAGGCACGAATGGCTTATATTATCATCAAATCATTGTGCCATTGGCAGGGCGTGATGACATCATCAATCATTCGCTGTTGCCCATCTACCTTGCCTTATTGACAGAACTGGGGACAGACAGCTTATCTGCAAGACAGATGCAAGCCAAGCAAGCATCATTATCTTCTGGGATAACTGCTCGCATCAGTCAACGCACCAGCATCAATGACCCTTGGCGGTTACAAAGTTATTTTGTCATGGCAACCAGAGCCTTGGTAAGCAAACCACAAGCCATCAATTTGTTAAAAGAGGTGATGTTAGAGGGGGTGTTTAGCGAACATGACCGCATCAAGGAGTTGCTAAAACAAAAGCAGAATGCTTGGCAGTCAAGCCTTTCTCGGTCAGGTCATGCCTATGCCATGCAGACCGCCAGTCGTGGCATGAGCCGACAAGCCCAGATAGAATATGTGCGTGGTGGCTTGCCTGCGTTAAATGCCCTTAAAGCCTTTTTGACTCAAGCCAGCACCGATAAGACTGCCTTTGATGTGGCGTTTAATCAATTATCAAATGGTTTAATGGCATTGCATCAAAGCATCATCAACTTACCCATGCAAGCCATCTTAGTGGCAGAAGCTGATGATTTGCCAATGCTGACCGAACACTTAATCAATGCTTGGTCAGACACGCATCAGACAGACGCATGTCAAGCTGAAAAGCCATTGAACAGCGATGCCATAAGTAACTTGCCACCTGCTTTTGTGCAGACAATACCAGAGCTGGCAAATGGGCAACTGGTTGGAGAAGTCAGTGAGAAGCAAGTCAATGAAAAACAAAGGGTGGTGGAAGATTTGGCTTGGTTGGTTGCCACCAACGTCTATCACAATGCCAGCAGTTATCCTGTACCCCCTGCCAATCATGCTGATACCCCTGCCTTGATGGTGCTTGCTCCCTATTTGCGTCATGGTTATCTACACAGTGCCATTCGTGAGCAAGGTGGGGCATATGGTGGCGGAGCAAGCTATGATGCCGATGCCTGTGCTTTTAAATTCTTTAGTTATCGTGATCCACAATGTCAAGCAACATTTGAACACTTTACCAACAGCATTGACTGGCTGTTAACCACTGAGCAAAAGCCAGAACAGCTAGAAGAAGCCATTTTAGGCGTGGTGGCAGGCATGGACAAACCAGGCTCACCTGCAGGGGAAGCCGTCAAATCTTGCTTTGCAGATTTACATGAGCGTGGCGAAGCTTGGCAAAACGCCATGCGAGCTAAAATTTTAGCGGTAACTTTAGATGATTTACGCCGAGTGGCGAAAACCTATCTTAAAAACCAACCACATACCAAAGCCAGCCTAGCTCCTTATGATAAAGCACAAGATTTACAGGCATTGGGATTTGCTGTCAACAAAATAACTGGCTAAAAATAGGTAACTGGCTAAAAAAGGCGATGAGTTAACGCTAGCGTCCTGCTTGTGATAACTCACGGCGTTTTCGGTGAATGTCGTGAGTGATAAAAATTTCATCATCTTCTGGCATGTCAAACCATTGTGGATAAGCAAAGGTAGACTGGATATCTTCTAGCCCACTTTGCCAATGGTCGAGCATGGTTTTTCGGCTAAATTCGTAGTCTTTATAGCCTTTTTGGTAAGATTTGCTGTGATAAATCAGCTGAATGACGTTTTTTACCCCCACCTGGGTGAATTGGCAAGCATGTTTAAGCAGCTCTTTATGAGCTGGGGTTTTGATGCAATCAGGCGTGTTTTGAATGACATCAACCAGTTGGTTTATCATGCGATTGTATTCAAGCTTTTGTTTCATTAAATCGGTAATCATGCGAGTTTTACTGGAATATTGAATGTCTTTGATACGTTCATCAATCTCCAACATGTTCTCTGGCACAATGCCTTTAGCGTCCCACAAATCCACTTGAAAAATTAACTGGTTAAGATGCTCTTCATGATTTAGGATTTCATTTAATGGGGTGTTGGAGACCATGCCCCCGTCCCAATAATATTCACCCTGTATCTCCACCGCAGGAAACCCAGGAGGCAATGCCCCTGATGCCATAAAATGCTCAAAACGTAGTGGTTGGTCAGCGTTGCAAAAAATTTCAAAGTTACCTGTACGGACATTGACCGCAGAAACCGTTACTTGCAAACGTTCAGGGCGATTGATTAAATCCAAGCAACAATGTGATGCCAGCGTGTCTTTTAGCTTATCAATGGTATAGTAGCTTAAATGATTGGGCGTGGTTGCAAACGAAAGCTGATGGCGTGGGCGAAAAAATCCCTGTTGACCGTAAAGGGCAGTTTCAAACGCTTCAGCACTGGACTCAAGCATTCTTAGCTGATGTTTTAGCAGACCATTATCAACCAACCATGGCATCGATTGTGCCATCATGTCAAACTGACCAACAGTGTTGAGCCATTTTAATGACATATCAAATGGATTAAATCCCAAACCAAAATAATTACTTTGTGTGATGGTATTCCAAAAGCTTTTTAGTGCGTCCACACAATCTTCTGGGTGATTGCCAGCGATGATGGCGGTATTTAATGCCCCAATGGAAATGCCAGAGATGCTGTTAATCGAAATGCCTTGGTTATATAACCCTTCGTAGATACCAGCCTGATAAGCCCCCAACGCCCCACCACCTTGTAACAGCAGGGCAATGTGGTCGTATTGTTGTAATTTATCAAGTAATTGTGGGGCGTAAGGGACAGACGTTATAAGTGTGGGGAAGTTGGTATGTTTTTGGTAACGATTGGTCATCAGTGCAAGCCTTTTTATTGACGTTTTATCAAGCCAGTTTTATTCAGTGGGTTTTGTCAAACCAGTTATCAAGCCAGTTATTAAACCAGTCATCAAACCCAACCAACTCACCTTAACAAAAATTAATCAGCAATAAAAGCAGTTTTGCTTAGATGGTTTTGCTTAGATAATGACTTAGATGATTTGCTTGATAAATGTTATAATGGCACCATTATTAATCAGCAATCTATTAATGGCTAATCAGAGACAAAAAACAACGTTGACAAAAAACAACGCTTTTTAATCCTGCCACCCTAAATCTTATCAACCCTAAATCCTATCAATCTAGGAAACCCATCATGACCGACACCGACACCGACACCAACACCAACACCACAGACACCCCCCTAAGCAGTAATATCCAAATCACCGAATCTGCCCAAGGTTATCTGACCGAGCTGCTTGCCAAGCAGGAAACCGATGGCATCGGTGTGCGTATTTTTGTGGAGTATCCCGGCACACCACGGGCAGAATGTTGCATGGCATATCGTCAGCCTGATGAACATGATGACACAGATTTGCGCTTGGATTATCCAACCTTTTCAGCATTTATTGATGCCCATTCCATTCCTTATCTACAAGATGCGGTGATTGACTACAACAAAGACCGCTTTGGTGGTCAGCTCACCTTTCGAGCCCCTAACTCTAAAGTTCCGAAAGTGGGTGAAGATGCCAGTGTTGAAGAACGCATCAATTATGTGTTGCAATCAGAGATTAACCCAGGACTGGCAGCTCATGGGGGCATGGTAGAGCTATTAGAACTGATAGAAGAAGAAGGCGTGGGATTGACTGCGGTGCTGAAGTTTGGTGGTGGTTGCCAAGGCTGTGCCGCTGTGGACGTTACCTTACGTCAAGGGGTGGAAGTGCAACTTAAACAACAAATTCCAGAGCTGACACAAGTGGTGGACGAGACCGACCACACCCATCGTGAAAATGCCTATTATCAGTAGCTGTTTGTTATCAGTGGCTGTTTGGCAAATCAGCACATTGCCCCACCAAAAATATTGACCCATCAAAATTAACCCAGCAATCAACACTCACCTAACAGCAGTTAAGTGAGTGTTTTTTGTAAAAATTTAGAAATAGTAATTATTATTATTTACATTGTTATTATTAAAGTTTATAATCACAAACATTGCTAACCATTCTGATACATGACTGACATTCAATAGGAGTAAATGCTTATGGTTAATGTTTCTAAAACCACATTAAGCTTAGCAGTTGCAATGGCTTTGACAACTCAAATGAGTGTTGCTGCACCACAACAGCCAACCACCCAGCTTGAAGCGTTAACATTTAAAGCAGATCGCATGGGGGCTAAGAACAGCACTGACGTTGTTACCTTGCGAGAAAAAGACGAAAGCACCGCCACAGATTTGCGTGGTCTGTTGCAAGATGAACCCGCCATCGGTTTTGGTGGTGGTAATGGTACTTCTCAATTCGTCAGCATTCGTGGCATGGGTCATAATGCCATTGACCTAAAAATTGACAACGCTTACCAAGATGGTCAATTACACTATCACCAAGGTCGCTTTATGCTAGACCCCCAGATGGTCAAAGTCGTTTCGGTACAAAAAGGGGCAGGCTTTGCCAGTGCAGGCATTGGGGCAACCAATGGTGCGATTGTTACCAAAACCTTAGATGCTGATGAGCTTTTAAGAAACAGCGACAAAGATTATGGCTTTAAAGTTGGTGCAGGCTTGTCAACCAACAAAGGTCATTCTTATCATGGCAGTGCCTTTGGTAAAGCACAGACAGGATTTGGTCAGGTAGATGCCCTTGTCTCTTATAATCAAGTAAATGACGGTGATTATAAAGGCGGTAAAGGGTACACCAATCTGTTGGGCAATGATGTGGTTACAAGAAGTGCCCTAGATAAATCCAGTTACCTTGTCAAAGCAGGGCTAACCGCTGGCGATCATCGATTTGTGGTCAGCCATTTAAATGAAGCGCATAAAGGCATTCGTGGTGTGCGTGAAGAGTTTGACTTCGCCAATCGTGCCTTGACAATAGACATAGAAGATAAAAATAAGAAAAAACGTACCGAAGCAGAGCTTCAGGCAGAGTTGGATAAAAATTATGCAGACAAAGGTTACCAACTTGGCAGTAAAACACCAGATGGTAAAAAGTATAATGTGGTTGATACCAATGGTAAGTTGGTGGATAATTTAGTTGGGAACAACCCAACTCAGCGTGAAACCTACCAGAAGTTAACCAACCTTGAATGGACAGGTAAAAATCTTGGCTTTGCAAATGAAGTTACTGCCAATGTCTATAAGTTAGAACATGGACGCAACTCTTCCAGCGATAAAGGTAACAGCTATATTCTTCGTAAAGTACCTGACGCCATCAATGATAACGGTGATAGCCCATCAAATATGCATGTTAGTGCCAAAGGGGCAAATCTAAACTTTGACACCGAGTTTAACCACAGTCTCTTAAAAGGCTTTGGTGTTGACCATACTTTATTAAAATATGGTATCAACTATCGCCATCAAGAAGCCGTACCGCCCAGAAGTATTAGACCTGGTTTTCAACACCAAGAAAAAACCGATACTGGCATTTATCTGGAAGCGGTTAACCAAATCAATGACTTTACCATCAATACAGGCGTGCGTGTTGACCGTTTTGACTTTAAAGCCATGGACGGTAAAAAGGTTGGAAAAACCGACATCAACCCAAGTTTTGGGGTGATTTATGATGTCAATCCCAACCTTAGCGTCAGCGGTAGCCTGACCTATGCCACTCGCAGCCCACGCTTTGCTGATGCCATTTTAAGCCGTGGCTTCCGTGATGGTGTTGTAAGTATTACTGATAACGCAAAAGCAGAAAAAGCACGCAATACCGAGATCGGTTTTAACTATAATGATGGACCATATACCGCCTTTGGCAGCTATTTTTGGCAGCGTGTTAATGATGCCAGAGCTGCTGCTGATCCTATACAACACCCCAAAGATGATACAGCTCAGATTACCTATCTTGGCAACCAAGGTCATCAGACCAACCACGGTTATGAGCTGGGCGTAGGTTATGCTGATGGGGCGTGGCGTGCGCGTGCTGGCGTTGCTCACAGCAAACCAACCATGCACAATGTCAAATTTAAAGCCAACCCTGAATATGCCGTGCGTACAGGTCGCACTTGGACAGCAGATGTCGCCTACCGTTTGCCAAATCCAAGCGTGGAGCTTGGTGTGAGACACACGTTGGTTGAAGGGTTAAAAGACAAAGAGACCTCTATCCTTAATGGTGAAGTTGATAAATCAAGAGATGGTGCTATTCTTAACCGTAAAGGCTATAATGTCAGCGACATCTATGCCAACTGGAAGCCTTATGGCAATGATAAGGTGAATGTGAATTTCTCAGTGAACAACGTCTTTAATAAAAACTATCGCCCACACACTCAGCGTGCTTCCATAGATACCCTACCTGGGGCAGGTCGTGATTTCCGTGTTGGCGTGAATTTCACTTACTAACCACTGAACCACATGAATCACTAACCACTTATTTGCGTCTCTCCACACCGACTGGTAAATCTTATTTGCCAGTCGGTTTTTTATTGATGTTTATGATTTTTTATTGATTTTAGTGGGTTGTTAAGACAACACTTGCTTGGCAATTGCTTGATATTGTAATGGCTCTAACCGAGCGCCAAACTGTTGTACCACTTGATTGGCAACATGGCTGGCAAATTTGCCACACTGGGCAAGCGTGTGCCCTTGAGATAAGGCGTATAAAAATGCCCCTGCAAAATTATCCCCTGCGCCATTGGTGTCTTGTACTTTATCCACGACTGGTGTGTTGATGTGTGTCAGATGGGTCTTATCATCAGCATCTTTTTTCCCAATGACACTGCCATCACCGCCTTGGGTAACCACGGCAAGATGACAATGGTGCAGTAATTCTTGAACACAAGCATCAACTGATTGCTGTTTGGTAAACAATTGGGCTTCTTCAAGGTTACAAAAAATCACATCCACACCGTTACCAATCATATGCGTTAGCCCTGCTTTAGCAACGCTGACCACCGCTGGATCAGCAAAACTGACGGCAATTTTTTTATTTTGGCGACAGGCTTGTTGGTGTAATTTGCTGATTGCAGAAGCCATCTGCTCTGACATGGCAAGATAGCCTTCAAAATATAGCCACTCACTGTCTGTTAATATGCCAAAATCGATGTTTTTTTCATCAATGTCGCTTGATGCCCCCAAATGCGTTTGCATGGTGCGTTCACCATCGTCGCTGACACACACCACACAAGTACCTGTGATTTTTCCCTGATGAATGGCCTGCTCACTGGTATGTACCCCAGCGTCGTTAAGATTTTTTAGATAAAATGTGCCTTTGTCATCATCACCCACTTGGCAAGTATAATGGCATTTGCCCCCAAGGCTGGCGATGACATACATGGCATTGGCAGCTGAGCCACCACCCATAAGCTGACTGGGTTTAAGACCAAGGGCATCAAGTTGGTGCAATAAGTGTTGTTGTTGGTTGGCGTCTGCTAGGGTCATATTGCCTTTTTTTAACTGGGTGCTTGCCAGTTGGGCATCGGTTAAACGGTATTCGTGGTCAACCAAAGCATTGCCTATTGCCATGATGTGATACATGTTTATCCTTAAGATGATATTGATGGTGATTTAAGTGGCTCATAATTGCACGATAAAGACATCACAGTTAATGTCTGGCAAAATGTTATCGATGGTTGTGCCTTTAAGTAAGGCAGATAAGCCATGACGCTCATGACGTCCAATAATCATTAAATCCACCTGATGACTGTGGCAATAGCTGATGATGCCGTTACTGCTAGAGATGGCGGTATTGATGTTGATGTTACCACTGTCGATGTCATGTCTTTTAAGCAGCTCTTGTGATTTTTGTTGGGCAATTTGTTGGCGTTTTTTATCCACACCGTCATAAATGCTTGAAGCTGGGATTAACTCATAACCAAAGCCCACCATGTTATCTTTGACCACATGCAAAACCGATAGTTGAGCATTAGGGTGGGCATTTAGCATCATTTTGGCTTTAGCAGCGACAAGGTCGGCATCATTTTTTAGGTCGGTAACCAGTAATATGTGTTGGTAGTTCATACAGATTCCTGCTTTTTAAGTGTGGCATGTGTGCTGTCATCTCACCAGACGATTTAACGCATCAGCGAAGGCTTTTTTGTCTTTGCTGCCATAGGGCTTTTGTCCAGTTTTTGCTGTCTCTTGTGGATTAATCACCGTTCCTTAAAACCTACCTAAATCTACCCAAAGGCAAATTTAGCGTTTAATTCCTACTTCAACGTTGTTTGCCTTATTCGTTTGAACTTGGACTTACATCAACTCCATAGGCGTTTTTAATTGGGGATAGAACTTACCCACCAACGATTAATATTAAGATAAAGTTAAAACCTTATCTGCCTGATTTAAAATATTGATACTTGCATTAATATCACGGTCATGATTGGCATGGCAACTAGGACAAATCCAATGTCTAACCGCAAGTGTCAAGTTTTCTTTTGCCATAATAAAACCGCAATTTGAACAAGTTTTAGAGCTTGGATAAAACCTGTCCAATTCTTTGACTGTCTTGCCCCATTGATTTGCTTTATAAATAAGTTGCCGTTTAAATTCATAAAATCCCAAATCATGGATAGACCTTGCAAGCTTGCGATTTTTAACCATACCTTTGATGTTAAGGTTTTCAATGCAAATCACATCAAATCGTTTTACCAAATCAGTTGTGAGTTTGTGTAAAAAGTCTTTTCTGATGTTAAAGATTTTAAGGTGCAATCGTGATAGCTTGGTTTTCGCCTTTTCACGGTTGCTACTGCCTTTTTGTTTTCTTGATAAAGATTTTGACAATCTTTGCAGTTTTTTAAGTTTGTTTTTAAGTGGTTTTAGGGCTTTGATTTTTGTGCCATCTGATAGTGTGGCTAAATCGGTAATGCCTAAGTCTAAACCGACTGATTTACCTGTTTTGGGTAAAGGTTTTTGTGTGTCATCTAATTCAACAGCAATAGACACAAACCATTTACTGCCCTTTGTAAAGACTTTGGCGGATAGGATTTTACCGTCAAAGCGTAAGTTTTCACGCATTCTTACCAAGCCTAGATTGGGGATTTGAATAAAAGGCTTGTCTTTTTTAAGTTTTAATTTAAGTTGGTCGTTGGAAAGAGAAAAGCGGTCATTGACGCCTTTCTTTCTAAATTGGGGATATTTGCTTTCACCTTTAAAAAAGCGTTTAAAGGCATCGCCTAGTTGCATAATAGCAAGTTGTGGGGAGCATTTGGTAACTTCAAGCATAAAGGGGAATTGTTCACGCTTGATAGAATTAAGTTGTTTTCTTAGTTTACCTTGTGATGGTTTGTTAAGTCGGTTTTCGTCAATGGTTATGCCTTTGGCTAGGCAGTCATCACGGTATTGTTTGTCTTGTTCATATTGCTTTTTCCACTCGCTCAATGCCCAATTATAGGAAAATCTGGCAACGCCACAAGCCTTTTTGAGATGGGTGGCTTGGGTGTTGTTGGGGGTTAGCTCTATGATGTGTCCACGAATGGTTGTCATTGTAGTACTGCCTTAACAAGCACACCTATTTGGTCTCATTTGCGTAAGGTTGAGATGGACACGCCAAGTTGTTTGGAAGCTTCGTTGATACTGATTAATCTATTCATTTGGATATTATAAGATAGATTTAGTTAGATTTCAAGAAACAGTTCAAAGCCCCTGTGCCACGCATCATGTCCATAAAATCACGCATGTTTAGGGCTTGTTTGATGTTGTCAGCGGTGTATGCTTGCCCTCGTGTGGTGATGACAGATGCCCCTTTATTTATCGCATCGCTGGCAAGTGGAATGTCATTGGTAATCACCAAATCCCCCCGCTGACAGTGCTTAACGATGTGAGCATCAGCCACATCAAAACCTGCTTCCACCACTTGCAAGCCAATCAAGGGTGATTTGGGTAATTTAATGGCTTGATTGGCAACAAAAATTGCAGGCGTTTGTGTTCTGATGGCGGTTTTGCCTATCAGCTCACGGACGATGACAGGGCAGGCATCGGCATCTACCCAAATGCTCATGCCCATCAGTCTAAGCCAACCTTGTTAGGCAATGACGCAATCAATGCTTGTAAGGCAGGCTCTAGGTCGCTGACGTCGTTGGGCATCACAGTGATGTGGGCAATCTTACGCTCGGTGCGTTCTTGTTTATGATAGGTATGATAATGACAGCCATCAATCGCCAATACTTTATCGATATCAGGATATTGGCCCAAGACATTTATCATCACAGATGGACGTACATTGTCAGTATCGCCAAGTGGCAGACCAACCACCGCACGGATATGGTTTTCAAATTGGCTGGTTATCGCCCCTTCAATGCTCCAATGTCCTGAATTGTGTACTCGTGGGGCGATTTCATTTGCCAACACAATCGGCATGCCATCGGCATTTTTGCTAACAAACAGCTCTAACGTCAACACGCCCACATAGTCCAAATGGGTGAGTAATTTGGTAATGGCATGGTGAGCTTGTTCTTGTAATGTTCCCACACCCACAGCAGGGGCTTGGCTCTTAGCAAGGATACCATTGTGATGATAATTTTCTACCAAATCATAACAACGCACTTGCCCATCTTGTCCTCGAACAGCGATGATAGACACTTCACGACTAAAATCAATAAGACTTTCAGCAATCAAAGGGGCAGGCGTGGCAGTCAATGAACCATCACCAGTAACGGCAGAGCCTAGCTTTTGCCAAGCGGTGATGACATCATCATGATGACGGATAATAAATTGACCTTTGCCATCATAACCGCCACGGCTTGTTTTAACGACCAGTGGTAGACCCAAGGTTTGTACCGCTTGGTTCAGTTCTTCTTTGTTATTGACTGGCATAAAGGGGACAGTGGCAATGTCCAGTGCATTAAATAACTTTTTTTCTGCCAGACGGTCTTGAGCGACTTGTAGGGCATAAGCTGGGGGATACATGCCGTATTTGTGTGCGTCATCAGCATCAACATTGGCATCAACATCAATGTCAGTCGTTGGGTTAGGTTGAGACAATTTTTGTAGCCATTGCACGGTTTTGACAGGAACGTTCTCAAACTCTAAGGTAAATACGTCTGCATGATTGGCAAAATCTTCAAACTGTTGGCTACTATATACCTTGCCATACAAGCTGGCAGGGCAATTAGGGCTGTCTTCCAAAAACACACAGCGATAGCCAAGTGGTAAGGCGGCTTGAGCCAGCATCATACCCAGTTGCCCACCACCCAAGATGCCAATGGTTTTGATTTTGGTTGCCTTGGTGCTTATGTTTGTGGTGGTTTTGGGGGTTGGATTGGTGGTCATAATGCTGTCTTAATCAATAGGTTTTAATAAAAATAGGTTTTAACCATCGCTTGTCAATGTTTAAAAATCCGTTTGTCAATGCTTAAGAATTGATAACTCCCGGTATGGGGCTGGTTAAAATGGTCTTCGTTTGTTGTTCACGAAATCTGTCTAATTTATCAGCCAAAGACGCATCCTGCAATGCCAAAATTTGTATCGCCAACAAACCAGCGTTATACGCTCCTGACGTACCAATCGCCAGTGTCCCTACCGCCACCCCTTTGGGCATCTGTACGATAGACAGCAGACTGTCCCAGCCGTTTAGGGTAGATGACTTGATTGGCACACCAAGCACAGGCAAAGGGGTTTGGCTGGCACACATTCCTGGTAAGTGTGCTGCCCCACCTGCCCCAGCGATGATGACTTGTAGTCCGTTGTCTTTGGCAGATTTGGCAAAATCAAATAATCTGTCAGGGGTGCGATGGGCAGAGACCACTTCACAAACAAATGGCACATCAAAGTCCGCCAATAACTGCACCCCAAGCTTCATGGTTGCCCAGTCTGATTGTGAACCCATGATAACGCCGACTTTGGGCGTGCCTTGTGGGGAAGTGATGGGGGCGGTTGTGAGCGGTTGGTTTTTATCTTTATTTATGGCATTCATGGTCAGTTTTTTCCGTCCTAAAACGCTTCATCATACCGAAATTTGGCGGTGAGCAAAAGGGGTAGGGGCAATAGAGAACGTAAAACAATAAAAAACCCTGTAACAATTGCGATGACAGGGTGCTAAATGTGGTAGGACCATGGTGAAAGAACAATGCTTGCAAAATTAGCTTTTGTTTCTAAGCCACGCATGTGGTGGTGAACAAGCATTCTAACCGATAAACATAAGTCATATCAAGGCTTATCGTAAAAATAACCTTTTTTACCCTATTTTTTTTGCCTTGATGTAACTTGTTGATTTTTATCATGTTTTTAAATAACGAAAAAATAAGGGTCATGATAAGTTCTCTTCTACCTAATCACGTCTTAGCCAGTCACAACTGATAAAAATTATGGGCATGTCATGGGTGTACTTGTTCCCAACCATAAAGTGGCAAAGACACACAGATATCCTATCCACCTTACAAAAGTATAAAGCATATTAAAACTTTAGGTGGTCAAGTCCGCATCATCGCCAAAATGCCCAGTGGTCAACATGGGGTGATTGTTCTTCATGGGGTGATTATCTTCGCATCCAAGTGGCGATGGAATGGCGTTGGCGGTTGGTGATTTCCACTTGGTGCATTAAGTCACTTTGGAACAGCACCAAGCGATTGGCCTTTGGTAAAATGTGGTGCTGACTATCAGACAAATCAATTAAGCTTAACTCACCACCGTCCTCATCACCCCAGTCATCATTAAGATAGAACACCGCTGAGAGTATCCGCTCATGACGTCCTTGTGGGTTGTCTTGATGCCATTGATAGCCAAGCCCAACAGGATAATAGGCGTAATGGGCTTCGCTGTGTTGAATGCCAGTGTACAATAAGCGGTTACACAGTTTAGCCAGCTGGTCAATGCTGGCTAAATAATGACTGCCAAAAACACACTCTTGGTTTATCCAGCGGGTTTTATCACCACGGATATGGGTTATTTGTTCACCCTTGGTCAAGGAAGCTTGTTGATATTCACAACTGCCACTTTCAAGTTGCAATGCCTTTAATGCCTTGTCGGTGAACACATCATCTAACACCACAAACCCCTGATTGGCCAATCGCTCTAAATGAGCATCCGTCAGCCGTGCTTGCCAGTTCACCACAAAATCATCAACGGTGAATGATTGGGGCATCTTGATGGGGGATTGCATAAAAACAGCTCCTTGGGTTTTTGTCTTCTTTGGGCTTTAATCTGATGCCACAATTTAGTTAATCCGTTAAAACCAATCAGTTAAAACCAATCAGTTAAAACTTAGCCAGTTAAAACAGTCCTATAATCTCACCATCATCATTCACATCAATGTGTTGCGCTGCTGGCTGTTTGGGCAATCCTGGCATTCGCATGATACTGCCACAAATGGCGATGATAAAACCTGCTCCTGTGGCAACGGTCAAATCACGCACATGAATGGTAAACCCTTTGGGTCGCCCCAATAGTTTGG
This sequence comes from Lwoffella lincolnii, assembly GCF_002014765.1. Taxonomy (GTDB): domain Bacteria; phylum Pseudomonadota; class Gammaproteobacteria; order Pseudomonadales; family Moraxellaceae; genus Psychrobacter; species Psychrobacter lincolnii. The sequence continues at coordinate 51,336 of NZ_MUYT01000012.1, read as the reverse complement.
GGTTATCGCTGAAAGAATATTGTGTTTTTGCCATACAGATGGGCAGTTTATCAAGTCCTAATTTTTCTAAACGGCGAATTTGATTCAGCGCATGGCCACTCAGCTTAATATCATCTGCCCCATAGACACGTTGACTGATGGCAAGGATTTTGTCTTTGATGCTGTCATTGACGTCATAAGCAAACCCAAATGATGATGGGGCTGTTTTTGATGGGTTGTGTTTTGATTCATCGGTGAGTGATAATACCTTTTTGGCAAGTTCGATACCGCCTTGACCGCCTTTTTCCCACACATCGCATAACGCCACACTGACCCCCAAACTTTGACAAGCTTCTGTTATCATGTCGATTTCTGCTTGAGTGTCGGTGATAAAACGGTTAATGGCAACCACCACAGGCAGACCAAAAATGCCTTGCATGTTATCTATGTGTTTTAGCAAATTGGGCAAACCTTGTTGCAATGCACTTAAGTTTTCTTGTATTAATTCATCTTTTTTAGCACCACCATTGTATTTTAATGCTCGGATGGTGGCGACAATCACCGCCATGTCAGGTTGTAGTCCTGATAAGCGACACTTGATGTCGCAGAATTTTTCAGCACCAAGGTCAGCGCCAAATCCTGCTTCAGTGATGCAATAGTCGCTTAAATGCAAGGCGGTTTTGCTGGCAATCACCGAGTTACAACCGTGGGCAATGTTCGCAAAAGGTCCACCATGCACAATGGCAGGTGTGCCTTCTAGGGTCTGCACCAAATTGGGTTTGATGGCATCTTTTAATAAGGCTGTCATTGCTCCATGTGCGTGTAAGTCTTTGGCATAGATGGGCTGTTTGTCTCGGTTGTAAGCGACAAGCATGTTGCCCAATCGGGTTTTTAAATCGCTTAGGTCATTTGCCAGGCAAAACACCGCCATGACCTCCGATGCCACCGTGATGTCAAAACCATCTTCACGAGTCATGCCGTCAGTGGCATCACCACAACCGCTGATGATGTTGCGTAATTGACGGTCATTCATGTCGATGGCTCGCCGCCACAGCACTCGTTTGGGGTCAATATTAAGGGCATTGCCTTGATAGATGTGATTATCGATTAGAGCTGCCAGTAAATTATTGGCTGCCCCAATGGCGTGTAGGTCGCCAGTGAAATGTAAGTTAATGTCTTCCATGGGAATGACTTGGGCATGGCCACCGCCTGCTGCCCCACCTTTCATGCCAAAAACAGGGCCTAAAGATGGTTCACGCATGGCGACCATGGCAGTTTTACCTGTTGATGGGGTCAGCTGATTAATGGCATCTGCCAAACCGATGGTAACGGTGGTTTTACCTTCACCTGCTGGGGTTGGGTTGATGGCGGTTACCAAAATCAGCTTGCCATGTCGATTGGGCAGGTTGGCCATGTCTGTTAAATCGATTTTTGCTTTATGCTTACCATAGGGAATCAGATGTTTGGCTGTCAGTCCGATTTTGTTACCAATGTCATCAATGGGTTTGATGTCAGCGTTTTGGGCGATTTGATGGTCATTTAGCATGGTCATGGCGGTTTTCCTTTTTATGTGAGTTCATATAAACTTCCTGCAAAACCACAATTTTATTAGGTTCAGATTTTTTATAAAAGCCTTATACAATAAGGATAATCCGATTATTGGTCATCAGTTTTGCAGGAAGTCTTATGAATGTTACTTTTATGATTTTTACCTGTGTATTCGTCCATTATTGTCAATTATTATCAACAGCTCACTTTATTATAGCTGAAAAAAAGCACCCATGTGGGTGCTTTGATGACGTTATGCCTTTATGATATATGCCTTTATGATAAAAGACGTCTTATGTATAAAGAACTTCGATGATTTCATATTCCACCACACCGCTGGGTGTCTCGATGCGAGCTTCGTCCCCTTTTGATTTGCCAATCAAACCCCGAGCGATGGGTGAGTTGATGGAAATTTTATTGGCTTTGAAATCAGCTTCATCATCACCAACAATCTTGTAGCGTTTTTCTTCTTCAGTATCCACGTTTTCAATCACAACGGTTACCCCAAACACCACTCGTCCCTCTTGTGGCAGGCTGGCAGGGTCAATGATTTGAGCCCCGCCAAGTTTGGCTTCGATGTCACGAATGCGAGCTTCACAAAACCCTTGTTGCTCACGGGCGGCGTGGTATTCGGCATTTTCTTTTAAATCACCATGTTCACGAGCTTCGGCAATGGCGGCGGTGATGCGTGGGCGGTCAATGGTTTTTAGCTGTTTGAGTTCTGCTTCTAAAGCAGCGTAACCTTGGGGTGTCATGGGATAGCGTTGCATAATTCTTCCTTAAAAACATAAATAAACACTGGCAAACGCAAGGTTGCCAGTGTCAATAAATCATCATAATGAACACAAACACACGATATCAATAAAATAATATGCCTATTTTACCGCATCTCCTGGTTTATGCAAGTTGGTTTATGTGAGTTGATTGATGTAAGTCTTGTAACTGATAAACTGCAAACGGTAACTGCACCTGATAGGCGGTGGCGGTGGCTTGGGCTGAACTTAATGTTGTCATATAAAATACTTTACTTTGCAACGCATTGCGACGGATAGATGATGAGTCTTCTTGAGCCTGCTTGCCCTCGGTGGTGTTGATGATGATGTCAATATCACCGTTTTTGATGGCATCTAAGATGTGTGGTCTGCCTTCACGTACTTTATTGATACGCTCGCATTCAATGCCCTGATTGGTCAGATATTCTTGTGTGCCACCTGTTGCCACCAGCTTAAAGCCATAGTCTTTAAACTGCTGGGCAACCTTGGCAAGGTGGGACTTATCACTGTCACGTACTGAGATAAACACAGTTTTGATCTCACCTTCGGTGGGCAAACCAGGAATGGTTTGGTTACCACCAGTCACCGCTTTATAAAAAGCCTCACCAAAGGTCTGCCCCACACCCATCACCTCGCCTGTGGATTTCATCTCAGGGCCAAGAATGGGGTCAACGCCTGGAAATTTGGCAAAAGGAAACACCGCTTCTTTGACCGAATAATGACTTGGCACAATCTCTTGGGTGAAGTTTTGCTCTGCCAAAGTCTGTCCTGCCATACAGCGGGCGGCGATTTTTGCCAAAGACACGCCGATACATTTGGAGACAAATGGCACGGTGCGAGACGCTCTTGGGTTAACCTCTAAGACATAGACTGTTTCACCTTTGATGGCAAATTGCACATTCATCAAGCCGACCACACCAAGCTCTTTTGCCATGGCGACGGTTTGGCGACGCATGTCATCTTGAATGTCATCACTTAATGAGTAAGGCGGAATGGAGCAAGCAGAATCGCCCGAGTGCACGCCTGCTTGTTCAATGTGTTGCATGATGCCGCCAATCACCACCTCTTTGCCGTCCGATACACAGTCCACATCCACCTCAATGGCATCATCTAAGAAATGGTCAAGCAGGACAGGCGCTTCATGAGACGCTTGCACCGCATCACGCAAGTAGCGTTTAAGTTCATCTTCGTTATAGACAATCTCCATGGCACGACCGCCCAAAACATACGATGGGCGTACAACTAAGGGGTAGCCTACTTTGGTGGCTTCTGATATGCCCTCTTCAAAGGATTTAACGATGCTGTTATTGGGTTGTGTCAAACCCAATTTTTGTATCATGTGTAAAAAGCGTTCACGGTCTTCGGCTCGGTCAATGGCATCAGGACTTGTGCCAATGATGGGAACGCCTGCTTGTTCAAGACTGCGGGCAAGTTTTAGTGGCGTTTGTCCGCCATATTGCACAATCACGCCCTTAGGATTTTCGGTGCGTACGATTTCAAGCACATCTTCTAGGGTAATTGGCTCAAAATACAAACGGTCTGATGTGTCATAGTCGGTTGAAACGGTCTCAGGGTTACAGTTCACCATGATGGTCTCATAGCCATCTTCACGCATGGCAAGGGCGGCGTGGACACAGCAATAATCAAACTCAATGCCTTGTCCGATACGGTTAGGGCCGCCACCGATGACCATGATTTTGTCTTTATTTGATGGGTTGGCCTCGCACTCTTCATCATATGTTGAGTACATATAAGCGGTTGATGTTTCAAACTCAGCGGCACAAGTATCCACCCGTTTGTACACAGGATAAATGCCCATGTTCCAACGGGTTTTGCGAAATTGTTTTTCAGACACGCCCATCAATTTGGCAATGCGTGCATCGGAGAGGCCTTTTCGTTTAAGACGGCGTAGTAAATTGGGGGTTAAGTCGCCCATGCCAAGGGTTTTTAGCTGATTTTCTGTATGAACAATGTCCTCAATTTGCACCAAAAACCATGGGTCAATGTTGGTGTCAGCAAAAACATCATCAACCGATAAGCCAAAACGCAGTGCATCAGCGATATAAAAAATGCGTTCTGGGGTGGGGGTTTTGAGTTTGAGTTTTAAGGTGCTGATGATGCTGTCATCATTTTGTTCAAAGTCTAATTGCTCATCAAAGCCTGTCGCCCCTATTTCCAGACCACGCAGTGCCTTTTGCATGGATTCTTGAAAATTACGACCAATTGCCATCACCTCGCCAACTGATTTCATTTGAGTGGTTAGCACGCTCTCAGCTTGGGGGAATTTTTCAAAGTTAAAGCGTGGCATTTTGGTAACCACATAGTCAATGGCAGGCTCAAAACTCGCTGGGGTTTTGCCCCCTGTGATGTCATTTTTTAGCTCATCTAGGGTATAGCCGACGGCAAGTTTGGCAGCGATTTTGGCAATGGGAAAGCCTGTCGCCTTAGATGCCAATGCTGATGAACGGCTGACTCGTGGGTTCATCTCAATCACCACCATACGCCCTGTTTTTGGATTGATGCCAAATTGGACATTTGAGCCACCTGTCTCCACACCAATCTCACGCAACACAGCGATGGACGCATTACGCATGATTTGGTATTCTTTGTCGGTTAAGGTTTGGGCAGGGGCGACGGTGATGGAATCGCCTGTATGTACGCCCATGGGGTCAAAGTTTTCAATGGAACAGACGATGATGCAGTTGTCGTTTTTATCACGCACCACCTCCATTTCATACTCTTTCCAACCGATTAAACTCTCGTCAATGAGCAGCTGATGGGTGGGTGATAAGTCAAACCCACGCTCACAAATCTCAATAAACTCCTCACGGTTATAAGCAATGCCACCCCCAGAACCCCCCATGGTGAATGATGGGCGGATAATGCACGGAAAACCAACCTTAGCTTGAATGGCAAAAGCATCATCCATGCTCTGTGCAATTTCTGCTTTGGGGCATTCCAGACCGATTTTTTTCATGGCTTTATCAAACAGTTCACGGTCTTCGGCTTTTTCAATGGCTTCTTTGGTCGCCCCAATCAGCTCACAGCCATATTTGGCAAGCACGCCATGTTTGTCAAGGTCAAGCGCACAGTTAAGTGCCGTCTGTCCGCCCATGGTTGGCAAAATGGCATCAGGACGCTCTTTGGCAATGATTTGCTCTACCGTCTGCCAGGTAATCGGTTCAATATAAGTGGCATCAGCCATGGACGGGTCGGTCATGATGGTGGCAGGATTTGAGTTTACCAAAATCACCCGATAGCCTTCTTCTTTTAAGGCTTTGCAGGCTTGGGCGCCTGAATAGTCAAATTCACAGGCTTGTCCGATGACAATGGGGCCTGCACCGATGATAAGAATGGATTTAATGTCGGTACGCTTTGGCATGGTGGTTCTCTTTGTTGATAAATTATTGATAATTTTTTTGATTGATAAAATGGGTTAAAAAAGTGTTGCCATCGCTTGTTCTTCTTGACGGATACGCTTAAATAAGACCAGCAAATAAATGGGCAGGCCAATCAATAACACATACCACGCTTGACACAATAAGGCGATGCCAATCAGTTCAGGTATGATGTTTAAAAAATAATTGGGGTGGCGAAATGTTTTAAATAACCACGAACGATTAATTTGATGTTCTGGTAAAATATAGATTTTAACCGTCCAAATCTCCCCCAACTGCTTGATAATCAACGCCAATATCACAAATGAAGCACCTACCATCAGCGTACCAACCAAGGATATGCCATTAAAAGCAGTGTCAAAAAGCCATACCGAGATAAAACACGCCAAATAATAAAGCGTATGAACCACCGCAAGCACCGTGGAATTGGTTTTTCCGTATTGTGTTGCCCCTTTGGCAATCAAGGCTTTTTCATGTTTAATGGAGACGGCTAAAAATAACAGTCTGATGATAAAAAATAGGATTAAAATGCTTAAAATCATTGTCATTGATGTTTTTTCCATTGAAATTGAAAATATAAATCGGATTAATGGTATTTTTAATGAATGATGTTTTAGACTGTCATGCCATATAAACAATTCTCATAAGTCCACGCCACAATCTTGTTATCATCGTTGCTTTCATAAAATGCTGATAATAATGTATGCCATGTTTCAAGTTGATTTTCATTGATATTTAACACGCCACAACCTGCCATGATAAGTTCGTAATTGGTACAAATCATTGCTGTGCGTTTATTACCGTCCCAAAATAATTGATGTCGCATCATATAATACATGGTTTTTAAAATACGATGCGTGTTTGATATGGGTAAGTGATTCAATTCATTTAATGCTTGTTCAACCTTATTTTTAAGCGGAATGTCTGGCACAAAACTCACGCCACTAATGCCAACATTGCCAGTTCTTAGCTCACCCCACGCCAAACTTTCATTGTATGTCACAAAGCCATTGACTTTGCACGCAAATGCCAGGTCAAATTGACTGTCCGATGATAAAATAAATTGCCACGCATTTTTTAGATTTAACAGCACTTGCATGTCATGGGTTGAAATGCCGCTCACACTCATGCCATCAATAATGGTTTTGGTCTGGGGAAAAGTGGTATTGACATTTTCCAAGCGTGACATGCTGTGAATGACTTCAACGATGTTTTTTTTCGCCAAAAACCGATTTTGTTCAAGGCTTAGGTTGAATTTGTCAGCAAACATGATGGGCATATTCATTCAAAAAAATCTTCATCAATTTCACAAATTTCAAGCACTTCTTTGACTTGAATGCCCACTTTATATTTAATCATCAAACCAACCAGCTCTTGCCCATCAATCAGGACAATTCTGCCTAATAATTTTTGAGAAAATCCTTGGGCGGATTTGGTAAATGATGATGTGGTGATAAACACACCCCGTTCCACGCCATTGCCCTGTAATGCCCCTGAAAAGGATTGTAATTCTTTTGAACCAATCATGTTATCACTGGCATATCTTTTGGCTTGAATGTAGATATTTTGAATGCCTAATGGGTCTTGTTTGATGACCCCATCAATGCCACCATCGTGTGATTTGCCAGTATGTTCAAACAAGTTTTCTTTACCGCCATATCCCATGGCAAGCAATAACTTTAATACTGATTTTTCAAAAAATAAAGGCGTGCCTTGTTGCAATTTATTTAACAGTTCAACCGAAATTTCTGTTTCAAGATTTTTAATGGCATTTTTAGCTTGGGTTTCAAAATCCATGTCATCATTATCATCAGTTTTAATGGCGGATTTGCCTGATGATTTTTCTTTATGTTTAATCTCTGCTCTACTTTTTAAATAACTTTTCCAATCAGGTAAATCAGCTTCATCATACAGTTTTTCGCTAATTTCTGTTTTATCTTGCCAAAGCTGTGCCATTTTTAAACCAATGGGTGTGATTTGATAGGTGGCTTTACTGATGCGATTTAAGATGCCTGCTTTGGTTAGAGAGGTGATTGACCAAGCGATGGCATTTTCCACTTTTGGCTGACCATGATTAAAGCGTAGGGTCAAAATTTCCTCAGAAAATTCCCCCAATTGAATGACGCCTTGATAAATCTCTTGGCGTTTACGAACTTTATTATCACCCATCAGTTTTAATGTTAAAGCACGGCATTTATCACGGTATTCACGATTATTAAAATTCATAACAGTTTTCCAAAAGAGCAAGTTATTTTAGATGGTGTATTTCATAAAGCAAATGCACCCAATTTACCGTCCAAAATGTCACTGCCCAAATTCACACTTCCGCCTTTTGCATCTCCATAATAAATCTATCAAACAAAGCTGAACAATCATGCGGGCCGGGGCTGGCTTCTGGGTGTCCTTGAAAGCCAAATGCAGGTTTATCGGTCAACTCAATACCTTGATTTGTGCCATCAAACAGTGAGCGATGCGTGGCTTTAACATTGGCAGGTAAGGTCGCTTCATCAATGGCAAAGCCATGATTTTGTGATGTTATCATCACCGTGCCATCTGCCAAATTTTGCACAGGGTGGTTTGCCCCATGATGCCCTGATTTCATTTTGATGGTTTTTGCCCCACTGGCCAGACCCAATAATTGATGCCCCAAGCAGATACCAAAAGTTGGAATGTCCGTTTGCTCAATGATGTGTCTGATATTGTCAATGGCATAGGTGCAGGCGGCAGGGTCAGCAGGGCCGTTGGAGAGAAAAATGCCATCAGGATTTTTCGCCAAAACCTCGCTAATTGGTGTTTGGGCAGGGACAACCGTCACATGACAGCCCCTATCCACCAGCATGCGTAGAATGTTGGTTTTTGTGCCAAAATCATAGGCTACCACATGAAATTTTTTATCAATGTGTTTGCCAAGCTGTTTAAAATAACCCCCTGTTGGGCTGTCTGTTTTGCCATATTTGGCGGTGGTGGCAGGGTTGTCAGCAAGTTCCCAAGTGCCTTGTGTCCATTCAAATCCTTGTGGGTGGCAGCATTCTTTTGCCAAATCAAGCCCCGTCAAGCCTGCAAACTCTTTGGCAAGTTGCACCGCTTTGTTTTCATCGTCAGCTGTGATGTCCGTGTCGCTGTCTATGGTATAAATACAACCGTGCTGAGCCCCTTTATCACGCAAAATTCGGGTCAGCTTTCGGGTGTCAATTTCGGCGATGGCAACGGTGTCATGGCGTTGTAGAAAGTCGGTGAGTGATTCATCGTTGCGAAAACTTGAACTGATGATGGTGGCATCACGGATAATCAGCCCTGATGCCCAAATGCGATGTTCACTGCCAGACTCGCCGTCTTCGCTGTTGGTGCCTGTGTTGCCAATGTGTGGGTAGGTTAAGGTTACCAGTTGTTTGGCGTAGCTTGGGTCGGTTAGGATTTCTTGATAGCCTGTCATGGCGGTGTTAAATACCACTTCGCCAACGCTACTGCCCATTGCACCAATGCTGATGCCGTGAAAAATTGTACCGTCAGCGAGGGCTAAAATGGCTTTGGTTGTCGCTTTGGTCATATCTCATCTCCCGTTGACGAATAAAGGGGGTAAAAAAATAAAGGGCATAAAAATAGGGTCATCTCAAAACAGGGGCAGTTTATGGTCAGTCATGATTGGTTTGTTTTTTGGTAAATTTTGCTAAAATTTACCCACAAAAAAACGAGAAGACTATAAAAAAAGCAACCCTAATCCAGTATGAATACGTGGACAGGCGGTTTGCTTTTTCATAGGTCAACTCGCTGTTTTAGATTTTGCGTATTATAGCGACAATCACACCTTTTGGCTACCCATCAGACAACTTTTTATTATATGCAATCGAATGCCACAATGACAAACCAATAAACACAATGCCGATACTGCCTGTTACCAGCTCGGGAATGTGAAAACGAGCTGACAACAGCATGATGATTGCCAACGCACCGATGGCATAGTGAGCCCCATGCTCCAGATAAACATATTCGCTCAGCGTGCCTTTATCTACCAAAAAAATGGTCATCGAACGCACAAACATCGCCCCAATCGCCAAGCCTAACATGATGATAATCACGTCATTGGTGATGGCGAATGCCCCAATCACCCCATCAAAACTAAACGACGCATCTAAAATCTCCAAATAAACAAAGCCAACCATGCCCCCCTTTAAAATAGCAGGAGACAGTCCAGCTGTGCCATGATTTTGCTTGCCCGTATTGGCATCAGTGTCATTCTCCGTATGAACATCATGGTTATCATTGCCTTCTAGTAGCGCAGACAGCACTGACACCGCCAAATAAATCAACACGCCCCATACCCCAGCACTGAGCACCACGGCTTGCTTGCTGTCATCTACCAAAGTCAATGACAGCATTAACACACACAATGCCACAAAAATAGCAATGGCATCAACACTGCTAAATTGTAAAAACTGACGCTCAAGCCAAGCAAACCATAAATGTTCTTTATCCCCAAACATGAACTTTAAAAATACCAATAATAAGAACATGCCTCCAAAGGCACTGATTTCAGCGTGGTGAGCATTGAGTTTATCGGCATAAACATCAGGTTGCTTCAGTGCCAACTGCATGACTTCCATCAACCCTAAGTCTGCTGTTACTGCCACAATGACAATGGGAAACACCAATCGCATGCCAAACACCGCAATCAAAATACCCACGGTTAAAAATATCTTTTTCCAAAAAGCATTCCACCCTTTTAGTACCGACGCATTGACCACCGCATTATCAAAAGACAAAGAAATCTCCAATATCGCTAGCATCAGCGTCACCGATAACGCAGTGATAAGCCCTGCCATGCCACCATGAGAAAACCCCCACCAGCTGGCGACCAACAAGCAAATGAGCGTAAAAATGATGTCAAAACCAAAGTGTTTTAGCATAAAAAATCTCGTCAAATAAACTTATAAAATAAATTTGGCAGAATTTTAGCATGACGATATGATAACAAAGATAAGATTTGTTATATATTTTTAAGGAAATCATCATGTTATACACGTTTAAAGACCTTTCACCAACGCTGGCCACCCCATTTAACGGCTGGATAGCACCGACCGCTCGAATCATCGGTGATGTTGCCATCGAGCAAGATGTCAGCGTGTGGTTTGGGGCGGTCATTCGTGGGGATAATGACCACATTCACCTTGGTAAAGGCAGTAATGTGCAAGAAAACAGCGTCATTCATACCGATGTGGGCATACCTGTTAATGTCGGTCGTTATGTGACCATCGGACACATGGCGATGTTACATGGCTGTGAAGTGGGAGATAACAGCTTAATTGGCATTGGTTCGGTGGTGCTGAATCATGCTAAAATAGGCAAAAACTGTGTCATTGGGGCAAAATCGCTGGTTACAGAAAACAAAATCATTCCTGACAATTCGTTGGTCATGGGCAGTCCTGCCAAAGTGGTTAAAACCTTAAGTGAAGAGCAAATCACCATGTTGCAACAATCTGCCAAGCAATACATACAAAAGGCCAGACAGTTTGCTCAGACACTCACGCCCATGCCATCTGACATCATGCCATCATCATCAACATAACATAGCCTAAGCAGGATAACATAAGCCCAAAACCAATGGCTTTAAAAATCCCTGCATCATCATTGTTGCCAGGGAAATTATCCGACCCGAAGACATGAAACAGCTGCATGGCATGCCCGCCAGCATGATTGCCAGCGAACAATCCCAACAGCACGCCCATCACTGCCAAAATGGGGGTAAATAGCCACTGAATTGTTGATATGGTGGTGGTTAAAGAACCAATGACCATCAACATCACGTCAATCAGTCCACCAACCATGCCTAACATCACGCCACAGATAAACGCATAAAACAAATGGTCGGTCACACCTTGTTGTTCTTGTTGTTGGGTGTGGGACTGTCGTCTTCTGGCAGATGCGTTGACCACAGCAGGGCTGTTGCTCACATGTTTAGGCATGGTGGAAGTGGACGGGGTATAAGTAGAGACCGATAGAGCAGAAGCGGATAAAGTAGAATCAGATAACGTGGAAGCCTTTGATTTTGATGTGCTGGGGGCTGTTGAATTCATTAAGCTGGTTGATGCAAAGCTGGTTGATGAAAAGGTGCTTGGTAAAGCCACGATTTTCCCCGTAGGTTGCCCCACAGAGTACTTGATGAATGGTTGATGTGAACGGGTGTCTTTATTTTGTGTAAAATCAATCTCAATGTCGACCATGTCGTTATCAACCATGTTTTTATCAACCATGTCAACAACTGTCGGTAAAATGGGTTGCTCTAAATCGGTAGGATTGTGCTGGGTATGATGGTGGCTGGTGTGGTTTAATGAATTCATGATGTTGAGCGTTTAATCAGTTAGATGATAAATGTTGAGTAATTTGATTGTATCCTATTTGCCAAATGATTTGCTAAATTTTTTGCTAAAAAGTAAGCAGAATTATTTTTTTTGTTGACTAAATTTAATGATTTCTTCTGTTATTATGAATCGTTATGAATACACGATAAAGCGTCTTAGAAAACATCATGTTGATGTTTGCTGATAAAACTGATAAAAGGAGCGCCGTCATGCCAGAAAGACACAAACCGCATTCAAGCTCTGTATTGGCATTGTTTGATTTAGACCACACCATTTTAGACATTGATAGCGACCATGCTTGGGGGGAATATCTGGTTAAAAAAGGGTTGGTGGACGAAGCCAGCTACCGCACCGCCAATCAAGCGTTTTATGAACAGTATGTGGCAGGCACGTTAGATGCCACCGAATATAACGAGTTTGTCGCCCAATTTTTGGCAAGTCTGCCGTTACCTGAGTTGTGTCGCATTCGAGCCGATTATCTGCAAAGTGAAATCTTACCCCATGTTCGCCCACAAGCCCTTAATGCCATGCGTTGGCATCAAGGGCAAGGGCATGACGTGGTCATCATTTCTGCAACCAATGACTTTGTGGTCAGTGTCATTGCCGACGCAGTGGGCGTGTCAGCTGATAAGGTGTTGGCCACCCCACTGGAAATCTGCAACGAACGGTACACAGGCAAGCTCACCGATAAACCCAACTTTCAAACAGGCAAGCTATATCATTTACAAAAATGGCTAGATACCAAGGCAAAAAAAGGCATCACCTTTGATAAAACGTATGCCTATTCGGATTCAAAAAACGACTTGCCATTATTAAAATGGGCGGACGTGCCTGTGTGCATAACTCCTGATGATGTGTTGCAAGCCCATGCCTTGGCTCATGGCTGGGCGGTGGAAGATTGGTCGATTTAGCAAAAGCTTGCCAATTTTGCTACACTATGTCTTTTTTATTTACCCGTTTTTATTTAACCCCCTTTTTATTTGATATTTTGGAATGGCATCATGGAAATCAACAGTTATCAAGAGCAAATCAAAGACTTAAGCCAACGTGGGCAAGCGTTACGGGGGTATCTTTGACATTGCTGGTAAACAAGAGCGGTTAGAAGAGGTGAATTTGGAGCTAGAAAATCCAAATATTTGGCATGACCCTGACCTTGCCACCAAAATCAGTAAAGAAAAAGCCCAGCTAGATGGCGTGATTGATGTCATTGACCAGTTAGACAGCATTTTAGAAGATGCCAAAGCCATGCTAGAGTTAGCAGTAGAAGCGAAAGAAGCAAGCTTGCTAAAAGACGTACAAGCTGAGTTGGACAAAGCCCAAACCCGAGTAGAAGACTTGGAATTTAAACGCATGTTTAATGGTGATATGGACGCTAATCATTGTTATTTAGACATTCAGTCAGGCTCTGGCGGTACAGAAGCCCAAGACTGGGCTCAAATGCTGTTAAGAATGTACACCCGCTGGAGTGATGCTCACGGCTTTAAAGTTGATGTGGTGGAAGTGTCAGATGGTAGCGTGGCAGGCATCAAGTCAGCAACTTTGCATATTAAGGGCGATTATGCCTTTGGTTGGTTGCGTACCGAAACAGGGGTACACCGTTTGGTGCGTAAATCACCCTTTGACAGCAACAATGGTCGCCATACATCTTTTGCATCGGTGTTTGTGTCCCCAGAAATTGATGACAACATCGACATTGACATCAATCCAGCAGATTTACGCATAGACACTTACCGTTCAAGCGGAGCAGGTGGTCAGCACGTCAACACCACTGACTCAGCGGTACGCATCACCCATGAGCCTACAGGCATTGTGGCGGCGTGTCAAAATGAGCGTAGTCAACATGCCAATAAAGACACCGCCATGAAAATGCTCAGAGCCAAACTTTATGAACGAGAAATGCAAAAACGCATGGAAACTCAGCAAGCCTTAGAAGACAGTAAATCTGATATTGGTTGGGGAAGTCAAATCCGCTCTTATGTGCTTGATGATTCACGCATCAAAGATTTACGCACAGGTGTTGAAAGCTTTAACACAGGAGCGGTGCTAGATGGTGATTTAGACCAGTTTATTGAAGCGAGTCTAAAATCAGGGTTGTGAGGCTTGCATATCAGGCAGTGGTGGCAGTTGAGCCAAACTATCTAATCCAAATGCCACCAAAAATTCATCGGTTGTGTGTAATAAGGCAGGGCGACCGATGCTTTCACGATGACCTTTTTCAATAATCCATCTTTTATCAAACAACTGACGCAAAATATGTGACGATACCGTTACCCCACGCACCATTTCAATATCACCACGAGTCACAGGCTGTCTATAGGCAATCACGCTTAAGGTCTCAAGTAGGGCTTGGCTTAAGTTTTCTTGGCGTTGTGGAAAGACTTTTTGGATAATTGGGCTAAATTCGTTGGCGATTTGCAATCGATAGCCTGTGGCGGTGTGTGCTAAAGTCAATGCACCAAGGGACAACCGTTCTTGCAACACCATCAACGCCATGTCCAGCTGATTTTGGCTGATGTTAAGATGTTGGCGTAACTGTTTGGCAGGCATGGGGGTTTCTGATGCGTGCAAAATCGCTTCAATGGCTTTGCTGTGGCTTTGGGCAGATTGGTGTTGTTGGTTAAACGTATGCAATGCAATGGTCAATATTCTGTCCTTATTGAGAGTATGTTATTGAAAGCATATGGTGTTTTTGTCTGTGCTGATTTTAATTAAAAAAAATCTCAATTTAATTTACCCAAATCTTGATTTACCCAGATTAATGTGAAACCATTCATCTCAACCGCATTTTTTTCATCAAGCAAAAATTCAATCATTCGCTGTTTTGCCAGTTCCAAAACTGCCACAAAACTCACCACAATGCCAAGTTTGCCTTGTGATTTATCCAAAATATCAAAAAATGTGCTTTGCCCTTGAGTTGCCAGCATTCGGCTAATCGTCGCCATACGGTCAGCAAGGGGTACGATATCAGCCTTAATATGGTGCATGTGATGATTGGGTTTTAATTGCATTTTAAGCAAACTATCAGTCAGCAGGGTTGCAGGGTAGGGTGGCTGATTGTCTAAATGAGCTTTTGCCAACGCTTCAGGATTGGGCAAACTGGCAAATGCCAAAAACACATCTCGCTCAAGGCGAACCAGTGCGTCTAAACGGCGACTGGCTTCTTTGATTTGGGCGTATGCTTCTAGTCGCTCAATTAGCTCAGCTTTTGGGTCATGCTCATCGTCATTGACATCTGGTTTGGGTAATAGCAATTCTGATTTGATGGCAATCAATGTCGATGCCATCAACAGATAGTCCCCTGCCAGTTCAAAATGGGCTTCGTCCAGCTCTTTGATATATCCAAGGTACTGCTCAGTAATGGGCAAAATGGCAGTTTCGGTGATGTCGAAGTTATTTTTTTTTACCAAATACAACAAAAAATCCAGTGGCCCTTCAAACTGCTCAAGCCAAATGGCAAAGGCTTGTGGCGGAATGTATAAATCTTCAGGCAGTGACTGGACAACAGTTTGATAAAGTCGAATGGATAGATTGGTCATGGGCGGTTTGAACCATTGATGAGCCACAATTAATTTTTTAACTTCGCCAACGGTTTAATGCCAATCGCTCGGCGTGTTTTATCCAGTTGTTTTCGGCTATGGCGACGTGCTTTTTCTGCCCCCATTTGTAAGATGTGTTCTAATTCTTTAGGGTTTGCCATTAAATGATGGTAACGCTCACGAAATGGGGCAATCTCATCATTGATTTTGTTAAATAAAATCTCTTTGGCTTCACCCCACCCAATGCCTTGCTCAAAATGATGGCGTAATTGGGCAATCTCATCTGCCGTGGCAAACGCCTTATAAATCTCAAAAATCGTGCTGTCATTGGGGTCTTTGGGTTCTTCGGGCAGTTGTGAGTTGGTAACAATTCGCATCACTGCTTTTTTTAGGGCTTTTTCGCCATCTGTGTGTGGATTGTCGCCAAATAGTGGAATGGTGTTGCCATAGCTTTTGCTCATTTTGCGGCCGTCTAAGCCTGTTAATAATGGCATGTTTTCATCCACCACAGCGGTGGGCAAGGTAAACAACTCGTTGTATTTAAAGTTAAATGTGCCAGCGATGTCACGAGCCATTTCAATGTGTTGTACTTGGTCTTTACCAACAGGAATGTGGGTGGCGTTGAACATCAATATGTCTGCTGCCATCAACACAGGATAACCAAACAAGCCCATGGTGATGCCATGGTCAGGGTCAACATCAGATTTATCAGCATTGGCATCGACAGTGGCTTTGTAAGCATGGGCTCGGTTCATTAGCCCCTTAGCACAACTGCAGTTGAGTATCCACGCAAGCTCAGGAATTTCTGGTATGTCAGATTGGCGATAAAACGTTACTTGCTCAGGGTCAAGTCCACACGCCAACCATGTGGCAGCAATGGCTTTGGTAGAAGCGTGAATTTGTTCAGGGTCATGGCATTTGATGATGCCATGATAATCTGCCAAAAAGAAAAAGGCATCATCGTGATTTTGTACTGAACGAATGGCAGGGCGAATGGCTCCCACATAGTTGCCCAAATGGGGAATGCCTGTGGTGGTGATGCCAGTGAGAATGCGTTTGCTTGCAGTGGTCATACTATATCTCGTCTCTTAATGTTGTCTTTTAATGTTCCAATATGTCAGTATTTCAGTGTGTTTCTATTGTCTATTGATGGATAAATGCAACACCATCACCGATGGTCAATTATTGATAGCCAATTATTGATAATAATCCGTACCATCAGGTTGGGTTTTATAGCGTTTATGAAACCACATCCATTGCGTGGGGTCAATGCAAATCAAGCTTGCAAAAATGTCATTGATTCGCTGAGCATCTTGGGCTTCATCATCACTTGGATAATCATCTAAAGCAGGGGTAACGCTGATGTGATAATGTGGACGCTTGCCACGAGGCAGATTATCTGGTGTTTGTCGATAAAAATGCAGTACCATGACGGCAGGGGGGGTGGTTTTATTCCCCATCTTGGCTAAGCGACGCTGTGCTGTCAATGTGGCGGCAGGCACACCAAAAAAGTCTGCCATAACCCCTTGTTTTAGCCCATAATCTTGGTCTGGACTGTACCAGATGATGCGACCTTGTTTGATATGGCGAATCAGTTGACGCATGTTGTTATGGTCAATCTGTTGCCCAAAAATCTTACGGCGAGCGTTAAATACCAACCATTCAAATAGGGCGTTGTTCTGTGGTCGATACACGCAATCAATCGGATAAAATTGGCTAAACAGCAGTCCGCCTAAGTCCAACATGGTGTAGTGAGCCCCAAGTAAAATCACCGCTTGGTTGTTTTTTTGAGCCGTCAATAGGTGTTGCATGCCTGATACCGATACGGTACGGGTAAATAGATTGGGGCGATACCATGCCGATAGGCTTTCAAAAATACCAATCCCTTGATTGACAAATACCTGTTTTGCCATTCGTTGATGCTCATCATCTGATTTGTTGGGGAATGCCAACTTTAGATTAACCAAAGTTACCTGACGGCGGCTGCCTGCCAAGGCATAAAACACCCTGCCTAACTGTCTCCCAAGCCAAAACTGCCCACGTAAAGGCAAAAACACACACGGTAATAATAGCGACATGCCCAACCAAATACTCCAATATTGCGGCAATAAAAACCGCCATTCAAATGGCTTTGAGGCTTGTGTTTCAAGCTGTTTATGTGTGTCGATAACGCTTGGCATGTCTGTGATGGTGATTTTTTTAACACGGCTTAGTTGAGTATGTTGAGCGTGTTGAGTGCTTGGAGCATGACTGTCTTGATTGCTGGTTTTTGGGTAATGTTGTTGAGGTGCTTGCATGGTATTGCTCTTTTTATCAGACAGTTTATCAGACAGTAAGACCAAGTGGGTTATTGCGGTTGTCCAGTCAGCTCAGTTAGCCCAGTCAAATCAATTATCCACACTTCAGACTGTGAGCCAAGTCGCAAGGGCAAATGCCAAAAGCCATAGCCAGAAGACACCAGATAATGCCCTTGTCCAATTTGTTCGTATCCATAGCCAATGCGGTTGATGGCTTGTACTATCAAATTGGCAGGGAATATTTGCCCATTGTGGGTGTGTCCAGATACTTGTAAATCAATCGGTAACGCTTGGTGTTGTTCAATCTGAGTCGGACGATGGTCCAACAAAATCACAGGCTCACGCACGTTGGTGTGTGCCAATGAGTCTTGTGTATTGGCACGGTCTGAGTGATGGTCATCATAGCGACCGACCAGCCAAATGCGATCTTGTTCGTTGAGATTTAAGGACATCACCTCATCAACCAGCAGATGTATGCCAGTGTTGCGAACGGCTTGACTGATTCCTGCTTCATCTTGATAAAGGTCATGATTCCCTAGGCTGGCAAAGACTCCCAACGGCACACTATTCACCACTTGTTCAAGAGCAGGCTGCATGTTCTGCTTGGTATAGGCGACGATGTCATCGTCCATGATATCGCCTGGTATCAATAGCATGTCGGCTTGTTGTTCTTTTAATATCTGAGCCAAACGCCCAAGCTCATTAACCCCAACCCGATTGCCCAAATGCAAATCGCTGACCATCGCCACACGCAACGGCTGTGATAAGGGTTTATCAATCTGTATTGCCAAATGCTTGACCACAGGGGTGTATGCGTTATGATGGCTTAGCCAAAACAACCCCACAAAACTGGCAACTGCCACCATTTTACCAACCAGCATTTTTTTACCAACCAGCATTTTGCTGACAGTGTTCGCCTTTGTGGTTGCTTTTTTTGTTGATTGTTTGTCAATTTTTGTTAATTTTCTGTCAATGTGCTTAACCAACTGATGGGCAATGATTGCAAACACAGTGGCAAATTGGGCGTATAACATCACCACCAACAGATAACTCAACCAACGAAAGCCAAATGGAATGATGCCTGACATGGCAAACACAACACACACATTCAGACATGCCAAAAGTCCCCAAAACAGCACACGCCATCTATGGGGGTTGTTAAGCTTGTTGATGCCCAGTAACCAAAGCAATTCTTTAATGGTCAAATAGCCAAACAGCTCAACCAGTAAAATCACCCCACCGATAAACAACCAACGCATGCCATGCCCCTTAAATCAATATTAGCCAAATCAATTCAGTGGCATGTTTTAATGACTGATTTGAATTCATGTGATTTAAATTCGTCTGATTTAAATT
The DNA here is from genome assembly GCF_002014765.1 of Lwoffella lincolnii. GTDB lineage: Bacteria > Pseudomonadota > Gammaproteobacteria > Pseudomonadales > Moraxellaceae > Psychrobacter > Psychrobacter lincolnii. The sequence goes on along the minus strand of NZ_MUYT01000012.1, from coordinate 32,093 downwards.
AATTTTGTTGATTTAGTTGTACATAGTCATCAAAATTATTGGCATAATCTTCCAAATTATCATTGAGCATCTGTCGGTATTGCTTGGCATAAAACTCAATGATGTCTTCTTTTTCTTTTAATAAGTCATCACCTTTAACAAACCCAATGGATGCCACCGACGCACTGTAGCGAGCAGCAGCATACAGCAGTGATGCCCCTACCTGACCAGAATGCGATTGCGAGCTAAGCTGACTGTTTGCCAATTCAATGATGGCATCGGCACGCTGATAAAATGCTTGCATTTGTTCGGTGATTTCTGGCTCAGTATTGCCAGATTGGTTGGGGCTGGCATTGTGATTGTTTGTCATTTGGGTGTTCTCGATGGCTATGGGGCTTAAGTTTTATGGGGTATTACTATGGAGTTATGGACTATTTAATAGATGCCAACTTGATGGCTTACAAATTGGCATCGGCTTTTAGGGCATCAGCTTTGTCGGTCAATTCCCAAGTAAAGGCGGTGTTGCTACCCACACGCCCAAAATGCCCATAAGTGGCGGTTTGTTGGTACATGGGTTGTAATAAGTTTAACATGCGGGTGATGCCATAGGGTCGTAAGTCAAAATGTTGAGCAATCAAGCGAATGATGACATCATCGTCAATCTTGCCTGTGCCAAAGGTATTGATGGATATCGATGTAGGCTCGGCAACACCAATGGCATAACTGACTTGTACTTCACAGCGGTCAGCAAGTCCTGCTGCAACGATGTTTTTGGCAACATAACGCCCTGCATAGGCGGCACTTCGATCAACCTTAGAAGGGTCTTTGCCACTAAATGCACCCCCACCATGACGAGCCATGCCACCATAGGTATCGACAATGATTTTACGCCCTGTCAGACCAGCATCGCCCACAGGACCACCGATGACGAATTTGCCTGTTGGGTTGATGTGGTAGCGAGTATTGGTATGTAACAAATTGGCGGGAATGACTTGTTTGATGATTTCTTCCATGACCGCTTCTTTTAGGTCAGATTGGCTGATGCTGGGGTCGTGTTGGGTAGACAGTACCACCGCATCAATGGCAGATGGCAGTCCGCCGTCATATTTTAAGGTAACTTGGGCTTTGGCATCAGGGCGTAACCAAGGCAATTTTCCTGAGCGTCTCAGCTCTGATTGGCGTTCCATTAAGCGGTGAGCAAACTCAATTGGAGCAGGCATCAGTACGTCAGTTTCGTTACTGGCATAACCAAACATCAGGCCTTGGTCACCTGCTCCTTGCTCTTCTGGTTTGGCACGGTCAACACCTTGAGCAATCTCTGGCGACTGCTTGCCAATCATGTTGATGACCGCACAAGTTTCTCCATCAAAGCCCAAGTCCGAATGCTGATAGCCGATGCCTTTGACCGTATCACGCACGATGCGTTCAATGTCCACATTGGCAGTTGAGCTGATTTCACCAGCCAGCACCACTGCGCCTGTTTTTACCAAGGTTTCACACGCCACACGAGCATGAATGTCTTTTTGTAAAAATGCGTCCAATAAGGCATCGGAGATTTGGTCTGCCATTTTGTCAGGATGACCTTCGCTGACAGATTCTGATGTGAACAGTTGATAATCACGCATAAGGACTTTTCCACTGAAATTTGATGATAAACAATTTGACGATAAATCTGACCATTTTACTCAATTTTACCAATAATCACCATAGCTAAATTTGGCTGGATTTTATTGGGCTGATTCAAAATTTAAAGACCATCAAAGTTTAAAGACGATTGCTGAGCAAACAATCATCGCTGAGCAAAGGTGGCTTTATCTTTAAACATACATTCTTGATAAACAGGGCAAGCATCACATTTTGGTGTGCGTGCTTGGCAAGTATAGCGACCATGCAAAATGAGATAATGATGGGCATCTAATAAAAATGCTGGTGGGATTCGCTCAAGCAGATGGTTCTCCACTTCTCGGACGTTTTTGCCCGTTGCCAATCCTGTGCGATTGCCTACTCGAAAGATGTGGGTGTCTACTGCCATGGTTGGCTGTCCAAAAGCGGTATTGAGTACCACATTGGCAGTTTTACGCCCCACACCAGCCAAACTTTCTAAGTCGGGTCGATGATTGGGTACTTGACTGTCAAATTTCTCAATCAAATCTTGACAGGTTTTCATGATATTTTTGGCTTTGGCGTTATACAAACCAATGGTTTTGATATGCTCCTTTAAGCCATTTTCTCCCAACGCCAACATCGCCTCTGGCGTGTTGGCAACTTTGAACAGCTTAGCCGTGGCAATATTGACACTGACATCGGTGGCTTGAGCAGATAAAATCACTGCAATCAAAAGCTCAAAGTTGGAAGTATGATGAAGCTCAGTCTCTGGTTGCTTGATGGTTTGGGCAAGTTTTTCAAAAAAGAGCTGTACATTGGCTTTTGACATTCGCCGTGATGGGGGCGTGTCGGCAGTTTTGTGGCGAATAAGGGGTTTATTGGATTTCATGCGTGATATCAACATAACCTTATGTCTGAAGTAATGACGATAATTGTGCTTGTAAGTTAGCCAATTCTTGGCGTTTGTTCATATTGTCTTTGACCGACAGTTGCTTTTGTAATTTTTTAATTTTGCTTCGTAATTTGGCGGTCTCAATGGTGGCTTTGGCATCGTCAGCATCAATGCTAATTTGGGCATTGACGGCATTATTCAGCTTACTTTGTACCATGCTGACCACAGGTTTGGCATTGGCTTTATCTTGTATCTGAGCTTGTACTCGGTGCAAGTGGGTGTGATAACGTTGACGTAAGTCATGCTGTTCTTGCTCTCGTGCTTGTTGGCTTAATGTGCGTTTGATTGGCACAAGTTTGATGCAATCGACAGGACAAGGGGGCAGACACAACTCACAACCTGTGCATAGGTCGGTGAAGATGGTGTGCATGTGTTTGCCCGTCCCCACAATGGCATCAACAGGGCAGGCAGGAATGCACTTGGTACAGCCGATACATTCATCTTCAATGATGACCGCTCGCATTTCTTGGGGGCGGTTGGTGGCAGGGTCAATGGGGTGTTTAGATGGGGTGGCAATGGGGGCAGCAGTGGGGGTGATTGTTGAATTGGAGTGCTGGGTCGATGATGCCAACGCTTCAGCGATGGCATCAGTAACAGGTTGCCCGCCTGGCACACATTTGTTGATGGGTTCACCATGCACAACGATGGCATGGGCATAGGGCAGACAGCCATCTGGATGCTCACACAGCCCACATTGCGTTTGTGGCAGGCAGGCATCAACCGTGGCAATGAGCTTTTGAGTCTGTGCATTTAACGCATCAAGTTGCAATGCTTGCAGTAGTGTTGGCAGGTCAGTCATTGTCCATGGTTTATGTATCATTGATAAAAATTAACACAATCAATATGAATAAAAATCACACAAACCGAGCATCACGCCGCCAACAAGGTGTTTAAGCTGTGGTGTCCAACATTCAACACATGCTTGCCAACAGGGCGGTTGTTTTCTAAACCGTCAAGTTGATAATCCACGGCTGCCACAATGTCAGCAATTTTTGCCAATACGTTGTCGTCATATGGTTTTGGCTTGTCAAGCAGATGCACTTGCACATAATTTGCCAAGCGATTAAGCATGTTGCCTGAATCTTTCATGGATAAAAAACGCACCGAACCTGCCACTTGCTTGAGCATTTCTGGCAAATTGGCAATGTGTAAGTGGTCGTGATTGTCATCAGCGATGTAGTCATTGATTGCTTGCTCAACGGTGGCAAGGGTGGTACGGCTCTCCAGCACCAGTTTTTGATGGGCGGTGTCAATCTGATGTAGCGATACTTTTTTGTTTGATGGCAACATGTTCACAGCCCCTGGCGTGTGCAGTTTTGCCATATGAATGGCGGCATTTTCTGCCACAATCATGGATACCAAAAATTCATCTAACTCATCAGGGTCAGCGGACTGCCATTGACTCACTCGTTGGGATTCGTTGATGACGGTTTGAGCTGCGTCATCTAAGTTGAGCAGTTTTAGGGTAGATGCCAATTTGTTGAGTTCAGTGGCGATGTCTTCCACCCCAAGCCCTTGGGTATTGATGTTGCCATCACCACGAACAAAGCCATCAACTTGGTCTTTGATGCTGTTGATTTGTTCTTGAATCAGTTGGTTTAATGTGTCGGTTACTTCTCGGTTAGGACCAAATAAAAAGCGATTTAACTGCTCTTGTTGTTCAACGGACAAAGCGTTGTTGGCGTATTGCTCACGAATGCTCTTTGACAAAGGATTATCACGCTTGAGTGCAAAACTGACCAAATCGGCAAATCGTTTGTCGTTAATTGACAGATAATCATGGAACTGCTGTTCGATAAAGACAAACATGCGTTTTTGTTCATGGGTTAAGGGCAAATGTTTTTCAATGTCCATCACCGCTGCGGTCGATGCTTGCCAAAACAAGCTGTTACTTTGTTGGGCAATGATTTGGCTGGCTTGTTGCATGGTGTGGATTTTTTTAAGTTGTGGCTCACTTAAGGCTTGTCCGTGATTAGCAAGCAATACCGCCAAGCCTGCACGATAGGCATGGCTGAGTGTGTCAACTTCCACAGGCAACTGAGATAAAGATTGATAGTTTTCTTCAGGGTTAGAAATAGAAATGCGACCACTTTGACGTTGGTGGAAGTTTTGTTTGTCAAGTTGCGACTTGCCTAGGTGGGTGTACAGTTTATTGATGATGGGCAGTAATAAAATAGGTTCTAGAGTTTCTTTTAATAAGACAAATTCAATATAGCGGTCTAAGGTCATGATGGCTTCAGAGATGTCCATGATAAGTTCATCATCGGTGTTATCGCCATTATCATGAAGCAGTTTTAGGCTAAGTCCTAGGGCTTCAGATAAGTCACTGCCACCATCTAGGCTCATTAAGTTAAGCACTTGAGCCAACTGTAGCATGACTTCATAAGAATCTAAAAGTAGAGGGGCTTGTTCTTCATCATCGTTAAATTCACTCAAATGACTTTCTGCATCAGACAAAGCCACATTAATCTCAGTTCGCAATATGTGCAAAGAAGGTAAATCAAAGTTGGTGGCACTGGTGGTGCTGTGAGTTGGCTGAGCAGTGGGGAGGGTGCTGTTCATGAACAAAATTCCTATTGTTTGTTATTGTGTCGTATGGTGCTTTTTTAAGCGGTCATGGATACGGTAAAGACAGATTTTTGAATAAATTGCTAGCATTACATCATGAAGCATGCTGTGATGCAAGGTGGATATTGATGGTGGTTGTGATTTTTTTGATAAAAAACATCACGACCATGGTGCCACCACATCAGGGTATTGGGTTTTTAAGGCGTTTATCCAATCTTTATGGGCGGTGTCATCGTGGTTGTCTTTGATAAGCAGATTGGCAAGTTTGGTAAATTGTGCATGTGGTTGTCCGCCTTGGTTGGGCAGTGCGTCATCAATGGCAAGGGACACTTGCCCGCCTGTCAATGCCAGATAAACTTCCGCCAAAATCTCTGAGTCAAGCAATGCTCCGTGAAAAGTACGGTCTTGCTTGCCGACATTTAGGCGTTTTACCAAAGCATCTAGGGAATTTTTTTGTCCTGGATAGAGCTGTTTGGCGATGGCGAGTGAGTCGGTAATGGTTACACGCTTGGCAAAATCAGTCAGACCCACTCGGTTGAATTCAGCGGTTAAAAAGTTCATGTCAAAGTCAGCGTTGTGGGCAATGACTTCTGCACCAATCATAAAATCATAAATTGGCTGAGCAACTTTATCAAAGGTAGGCATGTCAGCCACAAAGGCGTTACTGATGCCATGAATTTTTATGACCTCTTCACTCATTTGCATTTGTGGGTTGATGTACACATGCAATTTTTCACCTGTGGGCTTGCGTCCAATAAGTTCAATAATGCCCACTTCGACAATGCGGTCGTCGGTAAAGTTCATGCCTGTGGTTTCAGTATCCATGATAAGCTGACGCTCTGACTGTCCACGGTTGATGGGTGGGGGCAGTAAGGGGCAAAAACTAGGATTGGCTCGGCTGGTATCACCGTTAAAAGTCATGGCTGGCATGTCTTGTGGCATGTTCATATTGGCTTGTATGTTTGGCTGTGCGTTGGTCTGTGTGTTGGGCATGTGGTTGGTATCATTATTTAAGCCATCAAAACTTGGGTCATCAAAACTTAGAGTATCAAGATTTAGAGTATCAAGACCTAATGGATCAATATGTAGCCAGTCGTCTGTTGAGTGGTTCATTGTAGGGTTGGCATGGTTGATTGTGTGGTTTGTTACGTGCGTTTGACGTTGCTGAGCCAAATGGTTTTGGGCTTTTTTTTTACGTCAGACTTTTTTTCTACATCATTATTACCTGTGTTGCCTGTGGGACATTGCACACCTAAGTTGGCAAGTTTGTCTGCCATTTCGTTGCCTGCATGTCCTGCATGTCCTTTAACCCAATGCCAATGAATTTGGCGTTTATGCTGTTGCTTATCTTGTTCACAAAGGGCATCAAGCTGCTGCCATAAATCTTGATTAAGCACAGGTTTGCCATCGGCTTTTTTCCAGTGTCTTTTTTTCCAGCCATGTATCCAAGTGGTGATGCCTTGCTTTAGGTAGCCTGAGTCTGTCCACAGTTCGATGTCATGTTCGCTTGGGCTAAGCTGTATGGCTTTAATGGCTGCCATCATCTCCATGCGGTTATTGGTGGTGGGATTATCGCCTCCATAATATTGGCGTTGTTTGCCATCTGACAATACCAATAACACGCCCCAACCGCCTTGACCGGGGTTACCTTTACACGCCCCATCGGTATAAGCAATGGTGGTGTTGGTTTTGAGTGTGATGTTAATGACATCTTCAAAAAATGGATTGGTGTGTGCGTCAGTCATAAGAAGAAGTGTTAAAAAACCATCTATAAAAGGTAATGATTTGTCATCATCGGTCTTAAGGGGTGAACAATGTGCAAATTTGCTATACTATGTTTTAAACTTGGTTTTTGGTTTTAAACTTGGTTTTTGCATTTGGTTTTCAAACTTGAACAGCAACATGATAACAGAAAATACCCTCCAGTCTATAGTAAAAATGATGATGACAAAAATAACATTGATGTTTGTTTGCTTGGCAACGCTTGTGGGCTGTGATTCTCAAAATGACCAACATTCACCAATGCAATTTGATGCCAATACAACTAACACAGTGTTAACTTTATCTGACTCTGATGTGGCACAAATGTTTGTAGGGTGTTACACCATCAGTCATGATGAACCTGCTCAAATCAAAATCAGCACCCATGCAGGCAAGCTTGTGATGCAAATGAAAGAACCTGCCAATGCCAATCGAGTTTGGGATAACCCTGAACCATTAGAAATTTTGACAAAAAAAGACGTGGCAAATTACTTTGCCATTGATGCAAAGAAGCTAGATGCCATCATTGCTCGCCCTGATAAGCTCATGGTGTTGGCTAAAGTACAAACCAGCCATGCCAACCTTGATCCACTGCTTGATAGTGAATATTTGGCATATATTTATCGGGGGGCAAATACCATTTATAAAGTGGTGTGTGATGATGCCCCTGTGGATATTGTTGTGGATATCGCCAATGCACCACAAACAAATTCAGTATCTTTAAGCAATCAAGTCATACACAATTAATAACTAACAAGTAAAAAAAGGAACGTATGGGATTTTTAACTTATTTGCTGATGGGAGTGATTGCCTTAGGGTTGGGTTGGGCAGTGCGACTTTATTATCTAGAAAAACATCATCTAAAAAAACATGATTTAGAAAAAATGCCCAAATTCCAAGCCAATCAATCTTATTTTGACTTAACTCATCCTAAGGTTATTCGTATTTTGATGGGATTTTTTGTGCTGATGTTGGTTGTGTCATGGGCGTTGGGACAATTTGTGTTGCATCATCAAGGCATTGATTGGGCGTTTGTCATTGTCAACAGTTTGGTGGCGACCTTTATTTTTTCATTTGGTTTATGCCCTGATGGTTTGGCTTGATTGTATTATATGATGAATTGCTGGTAAGGTAGTTTATACGCTTTGGTTGATGTGCTTATTGTATCACATACGCCTTTAACGTCAGTACTTTGTCTCGCACTTGGGCAGCTTCTTCAAACTTTAGCTCTCTTGATAAGGTTTGCATTTGTTTTTCTAGGCGATTGATTTCTTTGGCGAGCAAATCTGGGCTACGCAAAATGGCAATGTCCACATCGGGTAGTTTGGACTGATTGGCAATGGTTTGATTGTCATTGACATGAATATTGACATCATCTAAATGTTCACCTGTGTCAATTTTATCAGTGATGTTGCGACGAGCGGATTTTGGCGTGATACCATGTTTTTTATTAAACGCCATTTGTTTGGCACGGCGACGTTCAGTTTCATCAATGGCTTTTTGCATGCTGGGGGTGATGCTGTCAGCATATAAAATTGCTTTGCCATTGACATGACGAGCTGCACGCCCAATGGTCTGAATCAGCGAGCGTTCTGAGCGTAAAAAACCTTCTTTATCAGCGTCAAAGATGGCAACAAGGCTCACTTCTGGTATGTCTAAACCTTCTCGTAATAGGTTGATGCCAACCAGCACATCATGTACGCCTGTTCTTAATTCATGGATAATTTTCATTCGCTCTACTGTGTCAATGTCTGAGTGTAGATAGGCGACCTTGATGTTGTATTCTTTTAGATAGCTGGTTAGGTCTTCTGCCATGCGTTTGGTCAGTGTGGTGATAAGCACTCGTTCGTCCAGCTCACGACGAATATGAATCTCTGACAGCACATCGTCTACTTGTGTCAGTACAGGGCGAATTTCTAACATGGGGTCAACCAAGCCCGTGGGTCGTACCACTTGTTCAACCACTTGTTGGCTATGCTCAAGTTCATATGAGGCAGGGGTGGCAGACACAAAGATGGTGTGCGGGGCGATGCGTTCCCATTCTTCAAACTTCATGGGGCGGTTATCCATGGCACTGGGCAGTCGAAAGCCATATTGTACAAGGGTTTCTTTGCGACTTTTATCGCCTTTGTACATTGCACCGATTTGTGGTACGGTTACGTGACTTTCATCAATAAACAGCAGGGCATCAGGTGGAATGTAGTCAAACAGGGTGGGTGGTGCTTCACCAGCAGGTCTGCCAGACAGATGGCGTGAATAGTTTTCGATGCCGTTACAATAGCCAAGCTGCTGTATCATCTCAAGGTCGTATTGGGTGCGTTCTTTGATGCGTTGGGCTTCAATCAGTTTGCCATGTTCTTGAAAATAGGTTAAGCGTTCTTCTAGCTCTGCTTTAATGGTTTTGGCAGCGGCTTCCAGTTTGTCTTTGGGGGTAACATAGTGCGATTTTGGATAAATGGTGATGCGTGGCACACTGCGGACACTTTTACCTGTTAATGGGTCAAACCAAGCAATTTTTTCGATTTCATCATCAAATAAGTTGACTCGCACTGCCAACTGTTCGCTTTCAGCAGGATAGATGTCTAAGGTCTCACCTCGCAACCGATACGTTCCTCGACCAAAGTCCAACTCATTACGGGTATATTGCAACTCCACCAAGCGTTTGATGATGGCATGACGGTCAATACAATCGCCCACCACAAGGTGTAACAACATTTTTAGGTAGCTTTCTGGGTCGCCCAAACCATAGATAGATGACACTGATGAAACGATGATGGCATCACGTCTCTCCAGCAAGGCACGAGTGGCAGACAGTCGCATTTGGTCGATGTGGTCATTGATGGCACTGTCTTTTTCGATAAAGGTATCGCTGGCAGGCACATAGGCTTCGGGCTGATAATAGTCATAATAACTGACAAAATATTCCACCGCATTATTAGGAAAAAATGCCTTAAACTCACCGTATAGCTGAGCGGCAAGCGTCTTGTTGTGTGCCATGATGATGGTGGGTCGTCCGCAACGGCTGATGACTTTTGCCATGGTATAGGTCTTGCCAGAGCCTGTTACGCCAAGCAGTAACTGACCGTGCATACCAGATTCAACCCCTTTGACCAGTTTGTCAATGGCTTGTGGCTGGTCACCTGATGGCACAAAGTCAGTGACCATATCAAAAGCACGGCTAGAGATTTGTGTGCCACTGGCATTTACCCCAGTGATTTGAGCCTCATCTTGCAGTTGGCTGGCAAGCTGGTTGAGTTGGCGACTGCTTCTTGGTTCTGGCATTCTCATGGTGTGGTTTTTTTATGTTGTTATCAGTTTGTTATCAGTTTATTTTATTGTCAGATGCTTGTGCCATCAGATGCTTACGTCATCAGTTACCATCATCTAAGACCCTGCCAATATTTGTTGCACTTCTTGTTTTAGACTGGGTAAAATTTCATTGAGATTTTTTTGTGTCTGTTGCATCAAGGTGGGTAACAGATGCTGCATATAAGATTGCATGACCTCAGGTTGTTTTTTTAAGATGGCTTGACCTGTGGTAGAACCATAAAACTCAATTTGAGCATCTACTTCTGCTTGGGTAAAGTGCGTTTGGGCAGCTTGCACATAGCTTTGGCTCATTTGTTGGCGGATTTGTTGGAGATTGGTTTTACGATTTAATTGAGTGACGTATTTGTCAACCAAGGCATCTAGCTGAACCAAGGTATGTATCTGTTTGTCTTGTGCTTGGCTAAGTGGTTGGTTATTTTTGATGACCTCGGCTGTGATGACTTGATAGATAAGGTCAGCTGATTGGGCTTGGATGTCATCTGCCATGTTGTCCATTTGTAAAATACGCATCAGTTTTTCTACCGACTGCTGACTTGGGGTGGCGGCGGTTGCAAAACTTGGTGATGCTGACAAAATAAAAACCGCAAAATACATTGCCAACATCGATGAGATAGAGGTGGCTTTATTGGTTGATTTGGTTCGTTGTTGGCTTGTTTTGCTTAAGTCAAATTTGGTTAAGTGAAAAGAGGTCATCATGTCTCCTATGTGTTCCTATTGGCTTGCGTCATGTGGCTAAATAATCCCAAATCTTAGCAAATTCTTATCTGTTTGTCCGTATCGATTTGCAACTGATTTTATCGGTCATTTTTTATCATCATTTTTTTGCCTGTCAACTTTGCCTATTAACAAAGTGAAAGCAGGTAAAATAAAGAAAGACAGAAGCATATGACAAAAAATAAGCGATAAAGAACAAGCGATGAAAAAAGGGCGATTGTCGATTAACAGCATCACTATTTAGATAAAAGGCATTGACTAAATATGGGATAATGAGTAGTTTATAGGTTTATCACTCGTATTACCGCTGAAAATATGACTGTTAAAAGAATGAAAGGGACTGCGTTAAATCCATAAAATTCAATGGTTATCCCTGTCTTTGGTCTGTTTTTCTCGTTGCGGTTTTTTTTGTCATTAATTTTGTCAACATTAAATTTTATCAACATTGTGTCAATCACATGACAAAACTAGTAACAACAAGATTGTACAACAAGGCTTTAAGAAAATTTAACAACATCAACATCTTCAGTAGCTGGATTTATGGTAGATAATAGGGCAAAACATCATGACCGACAAAGCATTACAAGCGGTATCTCAAGCGGTTATGACCACCGCCAAACAGCGTAGTGAACAAGATAAAACCATTCATTTACAAGACATTGAGCAGTATTCATTCACCGATGATGGTGGCTTGCCAGTGGCAGTTTTGCCAAAAAAGTCTTTGTTTAAATTTAGTCATACTTTGGTTGATGAAGCCTATCACAGTTTGATGCTGGCGACCAGTTATCTGAGCGAAGCCGAACAAGCAGATATCTTAGCAGCGGCTCACTTTGGTGACAAAGCACACATTCAAGACCGTCGTAAATCAGGTGAGCCGTATATCACCCACCCATTGGCGGTGGCGGAGATTTTAGCAGGGTTTCGCTTGGATAGAGATACATTGATTGCAGGCATTCTACATGACACGGTTGAAGACACGCCTGTCACCCTTGATGAATTACAGCAGGTATTTGGTGGGGACGTGCCAAAATTGGTCGATGGTGTGACCAAATTAAAATCATCTGGCCACAATAAGCATCAAAACAAACTGGCAACCTTTTATAAAATTGTCGATGCCACTTTAAAAGACCCACGAGTGCTTATCATTAAGTTGTCTGACCGCTTGCACAACATGTCCACGTTAGGAGCGGTCAAACCTGAAAAGCAACGTGCCACCGCACAAGAGACGCTGTCATTTTATATCCCGCTTGCCAGAGTCATGGGGCTAAATGACATTGCCAATGCCATTGAATTGTTATGCTATCGTAATTTGGATAATGACATGTATGGCAAGTTGTCTGATAAACTGATTCAACATGGCTTGGGGCGTCATTATAAAAAAAATCTCATTCAAGAGAACTTACAGCACGTGCTACATAAACAGCACATTAAAGGGCATGTGCAGGTCATTGACCATCAAGTATCCATGTTTCGTCAGTTTTTTCGCAATCGTGGTGAACTCAATGCCATCTTACGCCAATATGCCTTTGAAGTGGTGGTGGAGACCATCGAGCATTGTCATCAGCTGGCGAACTTTTTTATTGAACGCTATGACATTCCCAACGAGCAGGTGGCAGATCACATCAAGCATCCGCCAGCAGGTGGCAATCAGTCTTTAACTTTGACTTATCGTTATGACACTGACACCATTCAAGTGACTATTTTGACCAAAAAAATGCAACAATCCGCTCGTCTTGGGGTGATGGCGTTAGAAAATGCGTCTAAAGTCAGTCAGTCGGTTATTCAAGCATCGTTGAGTGCCATGAAAGACTTGGTGAGCAGTGAAAACGCCATCGGACTTTTAGGGTCTGCTGATGAGGCTGACTCTAGCGAGCAAGCGGTCAATGACCTTATTCATTATCTCAATGGGCGAAAAATCCTGATTTATAGCCCACAAGGGCAAGTGTATGAATTGCCACGCAGTGCCACCGCCTTAGACTTTGCGTATGCAGTTGGTCCTAAGATTGGAGATGCGGCTGTGTCGGCGGTGGTGAATGGGCAAGCGGTCAGTCTCTCAACGGTGCTGACAGGCACACAAACCGTCGAAATCATCACCGACCCTCAAGGTATGCCTAAAGCAGAATGGCTTGGTTTTGTGGTAACAACTAAGGCACGCAATCTGATTGGTAAATGGCTCAGAGCCTTGCCTGATGTCGAAAAATGCCAGCACGGTGAACAAGCCCTTGAGCGGGCATTATCGACTTATGATAAGCATTTAAGTAATCTGAGTGATGATGATTGGGCAGATTTGCTTGAGTGGCAAGGAGTAACAGACAAACAAGGGTTGTTTTTACAAATCAGTTCAGGGGCATTGTTGCCACAGTTGGTGGTGACTCGCTTGTTTAGTGACCACATTGCCGTAACTGAGCAGGATAATGCCAACTTAAGCCATCCCCGTAATTTATTGGCAAACATGAGTGGGGTAGAGATTAACTTTGCCAAATGCTGTAATGCCATTTATGGTGATGAAATCTTAGGCTATAACTCTGTCAATCAAGGCTTGATTGTGCATAGACACAAATGTTTTGAAATACTAAACACCAAAAAAGAACAGCCTAACCGAGTATTTCCATTGTCTTGGCGTGACAAAGACAGTCTAAAACAGGTTACTCAAGGCGAACGGGCTCAGTTCACCGCTTATTTGGGCATTCAAGTGTTGCTTGATGAAGAGCAAATCAGTGAAGGCATGATATTGCTAAAACAGCTTAACATTGGTGTGGTGCGTTATGTGACCTTTATCAACCATAGCGTGTTTTATGTGGTGGTGCGTAGTCGCAGTCATGCCCAAGAAGGCATTGACGCTTTAAGAAAGCTGTATAACTTCATCAGCATTAAACGATTGTACGCACCCAACCGCTTTGATGACCATCAAGCCAAGAAACCCAATAAAAGAAACCCAATAAAAGAAACCCAATAAAAGAAACCCAATAAAAGAAACCCAATAAAAGAAATCCAATAAAAGAAATCCAATAAAAGAAATCCAATAAAAAATCCCAACAAAAAAACTCAATAAAACTGCCAAACGCTTCACAAACAAACGCTTCACAAAAAAGCATCGTTAATTGGCATCAATGTCAATCATCAAAGTCAATAAAGATGTGATGATGTTGATGCCCATAAATTACCCTTAAGCCACACAAAAGGAGCATTCCCATGAAAAAGCAAACCATTCACACAGACAACGCCCCTGCTGCCGTTGGCACATATTCACAAGCGGTCAAAATCACCCATCAAGGGGTTAATACTGTGTATATTTCAGGGCAGATTGGCTTTGACCCAAATACCATGGCCTTACAAAAAGGCTTTGAAGCACAAGCTCGACAAGTGATGGACAATATCGAAGCGATTTGTCAAAAGGCAGGTGGTGGCTTGTCTGATGTGGTGAAGTTCAATGTGTCGTTGACTGACCTTGATAACTTTGCTGCTTTAAATGAATTGTTTGTTGATAGATTGACCGAACCATATCCTGCTCGTGCTGCTGTCCAAGTCGCTGCCTTGCCTAAGGGAGCGGTGGTTGAGATTGAAGCAATCATGGTGTTTGAAGAATAGGTTTTGGTGGGTTATACAATCCCATTCACACATGCTCATTCACACACATCAATGTCTTCCCAATCCATATCAAACACGGCTTGTGGCAACTTAGCACAGCAGTCACTTATCCAAGTGGCTTTACCTGTGCCTTTGTACCGCTGTTTTGATTATTTACCTGTCCAATCCACCCCCCCAAGCTCTCCTTTACCAGGCATTGGCTCACGGGTGCAAGTGCCATTTGGCAAGCGTACCTTAATTGGGGTTGTTGTTGCTCATGTGTCAGCCGATGACAGCGATATTGCCACTGGCAAGCTAAAAGCCATTGATGCTGTTTTGGACACATCACCCCTCTTAGACGTTCAGATGATGAACTTTGCCAAGTGGTTGGCGGCTTATTATCATTATCCATTGGGAGATGTATTGGCAGTCATGTTGCCAAGTTTCATTAGGCAAGGTAAGCCAATTCAGCGGTTGACAAGACACTGGCGACTGTTGCCAGAAGTTTTGATGCGTATTGATAATCAAGGCATACAGGCGTTGGACAATGTCAGTGGCAGGGCTAAAAAACAGCTGAAGTTGATTAATTGGTTGGCACTGCACCAGTACCATGGTACGAGTGAAGAGGTGTTGATGCTGGAAGGTTTTGACCGACAAACGCTAAAAACGTTGCACAAAAAAGCCCTTATTGAACATTTTGAAGAAGAAAAAACCGCCCCTAAGCCTGTGCGACTGCTTAAATTGCCCTTGCCATTAAACGCTGAGCAACAACAAGCGGTGAATGCGGTATTGTCTGTGTATGCTGAAACTCAGCCAACTGACATCACCAGTCGTTATCAAGGATTTTTGTTAAATGGCGTGACAGGCTCTGGCAAAACTGAAGTGTATTTACAAGTCATGCAGGCCGTCTTAGAAGCAGGTCGGCAGGTGTTGATACTGGTGCCAGAGATTGGCTTAACGCCACAAACGCAGGCTCGTTTTGCTGGTCGTTTTTCGGCACGGTTGTGTCTGTTGCATTCAGGATTGTCCGACAGTCAGCGTATGCAAGGGTGGCTGGATTGTCAAAATGGGCAAGCTCAAATCATCATTGGCACACGTTCCACCGTGTTGTATCCTTTTGCCAATTTGGGCATGATTATTGTTGATGAAGCTCATGACAGCTCTTATAAACAACAAGATACCTTGCGATACCACGCTTGTAATGTGGCATTGTATCGTGGGCATCAATTGGGCATTCCTGTCATTTTGGGCAGTGCCACACCAGCACTTGAACACCTTAAACTGGTTGATGATGGCAAATTAACTGAGCTAAAACTGACCAAACGGGCAGGGCAGGCGTTGCCTCCCATGTTTGAGTTGATTGACCTTAGGCGTGGTGCTAAACCTGATAAAAAGCAAGCACACACCGAATATGTCAAACAGCCCTCTTTATTCAATTTTGCTCAAACCAATGATAAAGCGGTGTTTGATAAACCCACTGATGACACAGGGCTTAGCCCCATTACCATCAATCACATCGCTAAGACATTAGATGCTGGTGAGCAAGTATTGGTGTTCCTTAATCGGCGTGGCTATGCGCCCATCTTGCTGTGCGATGCGTGTGGCTGGCAAGCCGATTGCCCTCGCTGTGACACTCACATGACCGTGCATCACCATAAGCTTACTCAGCAAAAAGGACAGCTCAAATGCCATCATTGTGATTGGCAAAGTGCCATGCCATCATCTTGCCCCAGTTGTGGCAGTCGCAATCTGACTGCCCTAGGCATGGGAACAACCCGACTTAGCGATAATTTACATGCCCTATTTGCCAACCCACAAACCAGTAAACGCACCTACCCCATCATTCAAATAGACAGAGACACCACACGGCGTAAAGGCAGTTGGGAGCGGTTATATCAAAAAATCAATGGCGGTGAGCCAGCCATTTTAGTGGGAACTCAGATGCTTGCCAAAGGGCATCACTTTGCTAATGTTACCATGGTGGTGATGCCTGACGCAGATAGGGGGTTTTTATCAGCAGATTTTCGCTCACCTGAGCAGACTGCTCAACTAATCATTCAAGTGGCAGGGCGAGCAGGACGTGGCAACAAATCTGGACGAGTGCTTATCCAAACTCGCCAACCTGATAATCCTTTACTTCTTAAGCTGATGCGTAACGGCTATTCAGCCTTTGCTCGCATGTTATTAACAGAGCGACAACAGCTGGGATTACCACCATACAGTCATGCAGCCTTGATACGCTGTGAAGGCAAATCATTAGCCAGTGTACAAAATGTACTGCAACAAGCCAAATGCTTATTACCTGCCAATAATTTGGCAATTTTAGGCCCTTTTCCTGCCCCAATGGCAAAAAAAAACAACCGCCATCACGCTCAGTTATTGTTGCTGTCGCAACAGCGTCAGACCTTACACCAATTGTTATTAACATGGTGGTTGCCAGTCAAAGATTTATCCGATGCCAAATACATGCGATTAACCCTAGACATTGACCCCATCAGTTGGTAATCAGCAAGGTTTTAGCCAAAATTGTCATCAGCTGTTACAAATATCAGTGGTTTGATGCCATTAAGTTCGTTTACACTGGTTTAACTGTTTGAATAAAGATTCAAACAGTTTTTAAGCCAATTAAAACTTTGAATCAAAAATAGGAACACCATCATGGCGAATATTCAATTAGGCGACATTGCCCCAGACTTTGATGCTGACACCACAGAAGGTCAGATTAACTTTCATGATTGGTCCAAAGGTAAATGGGTGGTGCTGTTTTCGCACCCTGCTGACTTTACCCCCGTTTGTACCACTGAGTTAGGTCGTGCTGCTGCTTTAAAATCGGAATTTGACAAACGTAATGTCAAGCCCATTTGCTTGTCGGTAGATAATGTGGACGATCATAAAAAGTGGGCAAGCGACATAGCTGAGACCCAAGGCGCCGCACCCAACTTCCCCATCATCGGTGATGAAAACAAAAAGATTGCTGAATTATATGGCATGATACACCCCAAAGCCAATGCCAACGTCACCGTACGCAGTGTGTTTATCATTGACCCTGAGCATAAAGTCCGTCTGACGCTGACGTATCCGCCCAGTGTTGGACGTAACTTTGATGAAATCGTGCGTGTCATTGATGCCCTACAACTGACTGATGACCATCATGTCGCCACACCAGTGGATTGGAAAGATGGCGACGATGTCATCATTCCACCAAGCATTAAAACTGAAGACATCAAAGATACCGACTATCCCAAAGGTTTCACTGAAATCAAGCCTTACTTACGCATCACCCCAGCCCCTAATAAATAACCTTAATCGGGTCAAATAAATGACATGATATGGTCTTCAACAAACGCCATGTTTGTTGAAGACCAGTCCGTTTTAGCGTAACTGCTTAAGTTCTTCTTCGGTCAGTCGCCAACGCCCCTTTTTCTTACTGCGATTGTGTCCACCACCGCCTGTATTGCCCAACATATTGCCCATCAGCTTATTAACAGAGTGATTAGAATGAGCATGGCAAATGGCACATGCCAGCCCATCAGCAGCATCAGCCTGTGGGGTGATGTCCAAGCTTAAAATTCGACACACCATCGCTTGAATCTGCTCTTTATCAGCTGCCCCATAGCCACAGACGGCTTGTTTGATTTGTCTGGCGGTGTATTCAGATACCTTGAGTTGATTGGACACCAAAGCGGCAATGGCAGCCCCCCGCGCCTGTCCAAGTTTTAAAGCAGAATCAGGATTAGATGCCATGAATACCTGCTCGATGGCAGCGAGAATGGGTTGATGATGATAACGCCCATAATGATGCACAATTCGTTCAATGCCAAAAAAAATCTGTTGTAACCGCTCAGGCATGGCGTCGCTGTCGGTGCGTATCGTGCCTGCATCAATGAATGTCAAATTATCACCTATTTGCTGTATCAGCCCATAACCTGTCATTCGAGAACCAGGGTCAATGCCCAAAATCAATGCCATAAACTTATCACCCAGTTGATATTAGGGACATGCCCTAAATACTATCTTAAACCCAAACACCTTCTTAAACCCAAACATCATCTTGAAAAAAACAAGTCTTAATAAACAAGAAAATATGTTGACTTGCATCGTCACAGATTGAATGTCATTATAACAGCCCCCATATGATGGGCGTAAGCGTATTAATTGATTTAATTGATTGATTCACACAAATTCACACAAAAATTAGGACTTAGGATAGAGCATGGGTACAGCGGTAGGCGTTACTTTGGTTTGGTTTATTATTGAAATGTTGATTTGGTATCTGATTGCCCAATTTATCAGCGGTTGGTGGGTATTTGCTTGGTTTGTGGCGGCAGCAATTATTGGCATCATGCTGATGCGTAAAGGCATGGCGGTACTAAACCCAATGGCTAAACAAATCAAGTCAGGTGGTATGTTCAACCCTGCCATGCGACCACCTGAGTCCACCATCATAAAGACAGTGGCGATGGCATTGGCAGGGGTGCTGTTGCTCATTCCTGGTCTTATCAGCGATGTGTTGGCGGTCATTGTGCTGTTGCCACCTGTTCAAAATAAGTTTAAAACCTTTGCCAATAATTATGTACAAAAAAACCAAGAAAAAATGATGCAAATGATGGCAAAGCAAATGGGGGGTATGGCAGGATTTCCCAATATGGGCGACTTAAACCAAATGGGGGGCATGGGGCAACAAGGTCAACATCCATTTGGCAATAATCCCTTTAATCATGCTGGTAAATCACCATTTGGCGGTGGTTTTGCTAAAGGCAACTTTGGACGCACGACCACCACAGTAGAAGGAACAGCAAAAGATGTCAAAAAAAACATCAAAAAACTGTCTTCTGCCAACGACGAGTAATCAACCTGATAAATGATAAAGATAAACAATAAAAATGATGAATAAAAATAAATAAGCACAAACCAAAAAATCCCCAAAACCATAAATTTTGGGGATTTTTTATTAAAAAAAACCAAACATCACAACAACAAAAACCGCACAATAATAATAAAAACCAGAGTACCGCTGTGAGATGAGAACCCATGAACCGTAAAGTTCAGGGCGGACATGACACTGTCTTTTTAGGTTTCCTGATATATCAAACATGATGCAGGCATACACAACAAAACAGTAGGTTGCATGTCCTAAGTGATGCGTATCGGCTCAGGGAATACCATTCACTGGCGAATACTCCAGAAGGAGACTATGGTAATCAAAAACAGGCTCAGATGCAAGTGATGTGATGACCAACTGGCGTGATAACTGGTGTGACATGCTGACATGATATGTTTAGCTAAATATTAAACTAAAGTCGGTTAATTAGCTTTTGTGGGGTGGCTGTGCTATCATGGCAACATTTAATTTATAACAAAAAATGGAGCAATATTATGAGCCAAGACAACTTAATGAATCAAAAGAATGTGGCTAATGTGGCTAAAGAACCACACGCAAAAACCCCCCATGTTTTGATGATTTTAGATGGATTTGGTCATCGTAAAGAAAAAAATGACAATGCCATCGCCCATGCCAATACGCCTAATTTAGACCAACTTTATCAAGATTATCCACATGGGGTTATTTCAGGCTCTGGTGAAGATGTGGGTTTGCCAGCAGGGCAATTTGGTAATTCTGAAGTGGGTCACATGAACCTAGGGGCTGGACGGATTATTTACCAAGAGTCTACCCGCATCTCCAAAGAAATTGACTCTCGTGAGTTTTATCAAAACCCTGCCATTGATGTTGCCATTGATAAGGTCAAGCAGGCAGGCGGTTCGGTGCATGTGATGGGGCTTTTGTCTGATGGGGGCGTACATGCTCATATTGACCACATCGAAGCCATGTGTCATAGTTTGGTGGTGCATAAGGTTACCAAAGTGTATGTGCATTGTTTTTTAGATGGGCGAGACACCCCACCAAAGTCAGCGGATAAATACATTGAGCGGTTTCGAAGATATCTTAATGGCTTAAACGACCATTATGGTAGCCAAGTACAGATTGCCAGTATCTGTGGGCGGTTTTTTGCCATGGATAGGGACAAACGCTGGGATAGGGTGCAACAAGCTTACGAGCTGTTAACCGAAGGTAAGGCAGAACGCATGGCAACCCGTGCCGATGGGGCGATACAAGCGGCGTATAAATCACGAGAAACCGATGAATTCGTCAGCCCAACCACTGTGATTGAGCATGGTGAAACACCTTTTACCGTCAATGACCACGATGCGGTGTTTTTTATGAACTTTCGAGCTGACAGAGCCAGAGAGTTGTCAGCAGCATTTTTGTTGTCAGACAGAGAGTTTTCGGGTTTTGCCCGAGAAAAATGCCCAAAATTGTCCGCCTTTGTGATGATGACCCCTTATTCTGATTTGCTTAGCAGTCAGCCTAATGTTTTGGTGGCATATCAGCCCACCAAATTGACCAACAGCTTAGGCGAATACTTGCAAAACCAAAAAAAAACCCAATTACGCATTGCCGAAACCGAAAAATACGCCCATGTCACTTTCTTTTTTAGTGGGGGTCGTGAACAAAAGTATGAAGGTGAGACACGCATTTTAATTCCATCACCCAATGTGAAGACGTATGATTTACAGCCCCAAATGAGTGCCAAAGAGGTGACTGATGCACTGGTTGAAGCCATTGAATCAGGTCAATATGATGTGTTGGTGGTGAATTATGCCAATGGCGATATGGTGGGTCATACAGGCGTGTTTGAGGCAGCGGTTCAGGCGGTAGAAACTTTGGATGGGTGTGTTGGACGGGTGGTTGATGCCATAAAAAAAGCCAACGGACATCTGCTCATCACCGCTGACCATGGTAACTGTGAGCAGATGCAAGATTATGTGAGCGGACAGGTGCATACTCAACATACCACCGAGCTTGTGCCATTGATATACGTGGGTAATAGAATTGTTAAGGTGGTGGAAGGTGGTCGTTTAAGCGATGTTGCACCGACATTGCTTGACTTGATGGGGCTTGATAAGCCTGATGAAATGACAGGTCATAGCTTGTTAGTTAATATTTAGGTTGGTCAATATTTGGGTTAATAAGTATCTGTCTGGTTTTTTGATTGGGTGTTTTTTTGATTGAGTACTGTGTATGAATGAATGTCGAACATTTGCCTTGATAAAATCTTGTTCGATGAATCACCTTGTTAGCCACCGTGATATGAGACGTTCAGTGGTTGGCATCACTCATTCAAATAAAGCATGGCGATGGGGGATATCGCTGGTTTTACAGATGGTCATCATGCCCATTGCCTTGGCTTCTTCTGCCATCAATCCCAACCCTTTATCATCACTACTGACCAACCATCAACATGGTTTTTCTGTTGAAGAATCGCTTCCTTCTAATGATGGTTTGGATGTGGAAGTTCTGGGGCAAAAAGACCTAAGTTGGCAGGCAGACACCGTTGACTCTGCCCAACCATTGTCTCCTGTTACCCAAAGCGTGCCATTAAATGCCATCTCGCCAAAGACGTTGGCGATGTTTGTGGATTTGATAAATACCATCAGAACCCAATATCTATATGCTGTTAATGATGAAAACTTGTTTGTTCAAGCGATGAAAGGCATGTTAAAGGGGTTAGATCCTTATTCTGAGCTATTGGACAGACAACAATATGATGACCTACAGACAATCACCCAAGGGGGTTTGGGTCAGGTGGGTATTGATGTGGCATATCATGACGACTTGGCTCATTGGGTGGTTGAAGCCGTGTTGCCTGAATCGCCAGCAGAACAGCAAGGCATCAATGTTGGGGATTATCTTCATGCCATTGATGGGGTTAAGCTGACCAAAATGCTGAATCCTGAGGACGTCAAAGCCAAGTTAATAGGGCTGATTGGCTCTTACGTTGAGCTGTCGGTGTCGATGGCAGGCAGACAAAAGCGTCAAGTTGGTTTGGCACGTAGCATCAATACAGACGCATCGGTGTCTGTGTCTTGGCAAGATGGTGTTGCCATTATTCGCATACCTGTGTTTCAAGAAGTGAGCCGCCAACAAATTTTGCAAGAGCTGTTGCGTTACCCAGAACCTGTGCGTGGAGTCATATTTGATGTGCGTAATAACCCTGGTGGGGTTTTGGAATCGGCGGTTGCTATTGTCAGTTTGTTTCAAAACAATCATAAGCCCATCGCTTATCTCGAAAATCGGCAAGGCATCAAAGAGGTGTTTTATCCTAAGGGTAGGGCAATATTGGCAGGCTTACCGGTGGTGGTGTTGCAAAATCGCCATTCAGCATCTGCCAGTGAAGTCATGGCAAGTGGTTTAAAAAACAATCCCACTGCCCTTATCATGGGTGAAACCAGCTATGGTAAAGGTTCGGTGCAAAGTGTGTTTGAGCTTGACCAAGATTATGCCATTAAATTGACGGTTGCTCATTATCTTGATGCCAATCAACAAAACATTCATGGTCAAGGTGTCATGCCTGATGTTGCCTTGTTACCATTGCCTATCCAAGCAATGCCCACCCAAGCAGATGACAATAAGTTTATCCCCAAACCTTTTAATCCTCTAGACAGATCAGATGGGGCAGATGACCCTTGGCTACAACAAGCCCTACTTTGGGTAACAGGTCAATCATTAAATCCAGAGCTATTAGATGCCAAACAACCCCAAAATCACAAAACTTGGCTCACACATTTTCCCCATGGCATACGCTTATCTGGGCAGATAAATAACATGCCGTAACTTTTATGTGATGACATTAATATTTAACACTGTCATCTTGTTAGAATTTACTTAAGCTTCTTTGTGTTTTTTTCTTTGCGTTTGTTTTTTTGCGTTTGTTTTGTTGTATTTAATCACATGTCAGCATCATCGGCTTCATAGTCAATTTCCAGCTTATCCATGCGATAACGCAAAGAACGCATGGTCAAGTTAAGCAATCTGGCAGCTTCTGTTTTATTGCCTTCAGACAATTTGAGTGCTTCAGCAATCAGGATTCTTTCTTGTTCTTGTAAAAACGCTTCTATGCCGTATTTGGGCAGGTTATTTGGCTTTAGATGTTCATCTAAAAAGCTCTGCCAAATGGTCAGATTAGCCCCCACTTTATTATTGGCACTCAATCGATTCATCTCTTCTTGGTGTGTGTTTTTATCATTATTTTGTTCGATGTTGTTTTGTCCAGTATTGTGTTTATCGTCATGCTGGCTTGTGGGTGAGTGGCTTATGGGAAAAAGATAAGCATCAGTTTGGTGTTGGTTTTGTGTATTGTTTGTATTGTTTGTATTGTTTGTGAAATTAGGGGAGGTGTTGGGGGCTGTGCTGACGGTGATGGAGCTTGGCATGTTGACATTGGCATTGCCATAGCGTGGTGTTAAAGCATTGGCATTCATGCTGATGTTGGGTTGGGGTGGCAATAAAGTACTGGTTTGGTTCGGTCTTGGTTCGTTATTTATGGT
Organism: Lwoffella lincolnii; assembly: GCF_002014765.1. Lineage (GTDB taxonomy): Bacteria > Pseudomonadota > Gammaproteobacteria > Pseudomonadales > Moraxellaceae > Psychrobacter > Psychrobacter lincolnii. The sequence goes on along the minus strand of NZ_MUYT01000012.1, from coordinate 8,230 downwards.
TGGGCTGTTTGCCATTTGGTTGTTGAATTGATTGGCTCTGTGAGTGTCTTGTTGAGTTTGTTGGTGTTGTGTTGGTGCGTTACGAGACAGATGTGTGGGCTGTAGATGAGTGACGTCTATGTCTGTGCTGTCGGTCATGGTTATTGCCCGTTCAAGCAAATTTCTTAACTCACGCACATTACCCACAAAGTCATAATGTTGTAAAAAATCAATGGCAGTGTCAGTGAGATGTAATGGCTCCTCAAGTTGCCATTCTTGTTCAATTAAGCGTAAAAAATGACCTGCTAACATTGGCACATCACTCCTGCGTTGGTTTAATGTGGGCAGTTTTAGCTCAATGACATTGATTCGATAAAATAAATCTTGGCGAAACTGTCCTTTTTCAACCAGCTCATATAAGTTTTTATGGGTGGCAGATAGGATACGGATATCAACAGGCACTTCTTTGGTATCACCAATGGCTCTGATGGTTTTTTCTTGAATGGCTCTTAGTAGCTTAACCTGCATAGATAAAGGCAAATCTGCCACTTCATCTAAAAATAACGTACCACCATTGGCCTGTTGAAACAAACCCATTTTGTCCGTGGTTGCACCTGTAAAACTGCCTTTTTTGTGGCCAAAAAACTCTGATTCCATCAGCTCAGATGGGATAGCCCCACAGTTGACAGGGACAAATGCCCCTTCTTGTCTGGGGCTTAGTTGGTGTATCATGCGTGCCACCACTTCTTTGCCTGTCCCCGATGCTCCCCATAAAAACACAGGGGCTTGTGAGCGAGCAAGCTTGATGATGGTGCTTTTAAGCTGTGTCATGGTATCAGATGTGCCAATCAGATGTTTGTCCAACAATTGTTGGCTGGGAGATGGGGTGTTCTTAAGCGTGTCTGTCGGCTGGGCTTTGAATTCTTGACCGACTTTTAGGGCATGATACACAAGTTGTTTTAACCTTGGTAGCTCTAGTGGCTTGTTAACAAAATCAAATGCCCCAAGCTTTAAGGCTTCGATTGCCAAGTCCATGTTGCCATGAGCGGTGATGACCGCAACGGGGGTTAAGGGATATTCTTTGGTAATGAGTTTCACAATGTCTAACCCTGAGCCATCAGGGAGTTTTAAGTCAGTCAAACAAAAATCATATGCCTTATTTGCCAGATTGGTTTTGGCATGCTCAAGTTCATAGGCAATATCGCTGGTGATTCCCATTTTGGTTAGGGTCATTTGCATCAAACGGCACAAATCTGCTTCATCGTCAATTACAAGGGCGTGGGGCATAGATGGATATTCCTTACTATTGCTGTGTTTTTTTATTTTTACTGTTCATTCACTGTTCATTTTAAAGGTGATGATTGCGTCATGTGTCCTGTTGGCGATTGCACCGCTTTGGGTATCATCAAGCGAAAGCACGTATGCTCATGTTCTGCTTCATACGATAACTGGGCGTGATTGGCATGGGCAAATGATTGCGACAAATATAGCCCAAGTCCTGTGCCTTGATTATCGGTGGTGAAAAATGGCATAAATAGCTGTTCTTGTTGTGCTTGGGTTACCCCAACGCCTTCATCAATGACATCAATGGTAACATGCACATCACAACCCACCTTAAGAATAACAAAGGCATGGGCGTGTACCTTACCGCTAAATTTTAGACCGTTATTAATCAGATTGATTAAAATTTGTTCAAGATGATGGGGGTCAAAAAATATTTGACAATCACATTGACCCTGTAAAAACACATCATGTCCTTGAAAGTGATTGGCAATAAAGTCTGTTAACCATTCAATCAAATTCAATACTTGCAGGTTGGGCTTGTCTTGTCTTGACAATCTTAACACATCTTCAATAATACGATTGACCCGTTTGGTCTGCTTAAAAATCATCTGATACAACTCGGCGTTAGCATCATTGCTGGGGCTGATGGCAGAGGCGGTGATGGTATTGGCAGTCAACTGCCATTCGTCAGCATCAGCAATCAATAGCTGACTGGCTTGGGAAATGGCGGCAAGTGGGTTGCGAATTTCATGGGCAATGCTGGCGGTGAGCTGTCCTAAGGACGCCAGCTTGAGCTGTTGGGCGTTATTGCGTTCTCGTTTGACATCTTCGATGATGACAAGCAAGCTATTATCTTGTAATAAAGTGGTGTTAAACCGTAATGGTTGGTCAATGTGTTTAAACGGTTGTAGCTCAAATTGTGATTGTTGCATAAGACGGGCAGCATCAAGCTTATCTTGTAGCCTAGGCAGTTGCTCTTTGATGAATTCATTGAGCTTAAGATTGTTTTGATTAACGGCTTTTAGCTGTTCTTGTTCAAACTCTTGGCTTTGACTGCCGATGAGCCGTTTAAATCTTGCTGACATTTTTTTACCCAATCTTGTTTTACCCAACCTTACTGATGAAATGGCTGGTTTATGCTGAGTATCAGAAAAAAAGGCATTATTTGTGGTGGTAACATACAAGTCAGTAACATGTAACAAACTGGTAACAGCATGATTGTGCAGTAAAATGTTATTTTTTGTGTCTAACACCAGAACCCCATGATTGATTTTACTGATGACTTCGGTGTTGATGCGGTTGAGTGTTGCCAATGTCTCAGCATGCTGACTGGCAATCTGTTCAACTTGAGCCAGCCGCTTTGACAACGTCCAGCTCAAAAAACCCACACTGATAAAGCTCAATGCCATAAGCATGGCATCACTAAAGCGAAGTAGGGTCATGCTCCCTGCGATGGCATAAAAAAACTGCTGATAAATGATTAAAATCACCGCCAACATGGTGATGACAACAGCTTGATAAGAAATCAACAGCATAAAGCTGGCTGCCACCACCACCATGATAAGTAGCATCATCTGAATGTCTGCTGCCCCATTAATGAATATCAAAAAATTAAAAAATATCACATCAACCACAAACGCCACCAACAACTGACGCTGTGATTTATGCTTAACCAACACAAATAAAGTCATGGCAAACAGACTAAACAGAATATAAAACATCAGTATCAACTGCTGAAGTAAAGATGGCAGTCTTACCATGATGCGTGAGGCATCATATACCAACGCATAGCTGGTAACAAACAATATCACACTGATGAACAAGCGATAAGCGTAATAAAGTAACCCAATTCTGCGTATTTGTGAAAGTGGCAAAGACAGCTTAGATTGTGTTTGCCAATGCTCAGATAAGGACTTAAATAACGCCATGATTTTTATTACCTTTTTATGGTTTGATATGCCCTTTTGCCATCATTATGTGTCATGATGAATGTATCATGATGAGTCATCATTATGGTGTTATTAACCCATGACGCATCGCCAAATGGGTAAGTTTAACATCGCTGTCCACGCCTAACTTTTCAAAAATACGATAACGATAAGTATTGACGGTTTTGACACTGACAAACAGCTGATCAGCAATTTGTTGTGGACTTTGGCAGTTCACCACCATCATGGCAACTTGCTTTTCACGTTCGCTGAGTATGTCAAAGGGTGATTGGGGCGTTTCGTTTAACACGGTCTGTGCCAACTGTTCTGCCACATCACTGCTAAAATAACGGCCACCTTGAGCCACTTTTTTGATGGCTTTAATCATCTCATCAAACCCTGTGCCTTTGGTGATATAGCCATGCACACCAGCTTTTAACAACATGGACGGATACGGCTCAGCACTTAGACTGCTCACCGCCAGCACTTTAATGCCATTATCAAGTTGTAATAGTCGTTTGGTTGCTTCCACACCACCAATGTTAGGCATATTGACATCTAACAGCACCACGTTGGGGCGTAATTGGCGAGCCAACTGTAAGGCGGTGCTGCCATCACCAGCTTCTGCCACCACGTTGATGTCTGCATGGTCATGCAACATGTGACTGATGCCAGTACGCACCAAATCATGATCATCAACCACCATCACTGTAATCATAATTGTGTCTCTTTTAGTTACTGTATGGATTAGTTACCGTGAATTTATTTGCTATTTATTATAACATCTGTGTCATCAGAACTTGATGGATTAGCTGATAAGTCATCTTTTTTTTATGATTTATTGCTTAAATTTATCGTAACGTTGGATTTTTTTATACATATTTTGTGTGGTTGAAAATGATTCACTCAATCATGAATAAAATCGTGAATAAATCAATAGGTATGATGCGTGGTGATTAACACAGTTGCTTTAGGTCAAACGACTTGACACACAGTAAATTTACACAAAATAACAAAGTTAATATCTGTAACAAACCAGCAAGAAAGTCTGAAAAATCAAGGTTTGTGATGATAAGAGACTTGTAAAATACATGATGATAAGTTATGTTATTCACACAATTTAACACACGATTTAACATTGGTTTTTTACCAATAACGCATGTGCTTAATTGATGGTAAGAAGCAATGACACAATAATTGATGTTGTTTAAAATTGACGGTTATTTTTTGTTATTTAGATATTTATTTAGACATTATGGCATGGCATCAACAAGGAAAGCTCAGCATGGCAAACACAACCCCATCTTTTGACAACACCACAGCGAAGGCAAGAAAAACCGCTTTTTTAACGTCAATGATATTGGTTGGGGTAGTATGCTTATCAACGACAGCACAAGCAGGTTTAAGCATCAATGGTGTCGACCAATCATCTCACCAAGCATCACCCCAAACATCACAAGGTCGTATTGCTTGGGGTGGTTCAGATAATCTAGAACGTGCTCGTAGCATTATGTACAACAACAGTGATGGTGGCACTGGCTATGGTGGCAAAAACACTGATGCTAACAACATCACCGCTTATTCTTATCCCAGTGAACCACGAAACTTTGCCAATTATAATGCCTTTGAAGAACTTGCCATCAGCACAGGCTCTCGTGGGGTCATGGTCTATGACTTAAGCACAGGGCGTAGTATCTATGAAAAAAATGCCCATCAATCTCGCCCGATTGCCTCTATTTCTAAAATCATGACGGCGATAGTTTTGCTAGATGCTGAGCAAAATATGGGCGAAGAGATTGTGCTTGAGCCAATTGATTTTGTAGGACCAAAAAAAGCATCATCACGCCTACAATCTGGCGATCGTATGAATCGTGCTGAATTGATACTGATGATGCTGATGAAATCTGAAAATCCAGCAGCCAAAACGTTGGCACGCCATTATCCGGGGGGGTATGGTGCTTTTATCCAAGCCATGAATCAAAAAGCTCAATCATTGGGCATGACATCTACCTACTTTGGTGATCCAACAGGGTTGGATAAGCGCAACGTGGCATCACCCAGTGACTTGGTCAAACTGGTGCAAGCAGCAGGGCAATATGATGTGATTAGAAGCTTTTCAACCACACCAAAGTATGATTTTTATGTTTCGAATTACAGCAGTGGCAACCGTCGCTATTATGCCACGAATACAAATTATTTGGTGAAAGATAAACTATACCCAATTGGCATCTCTAAGACAGGATTTATTAGCGAGGCGGGTCGTTGTGTGGTGATGGAAACTCGCATTAACAACCGCCCTGCGGTGGTGGTGCTGTTGGGTGCAGACAGCTCAGCGATACGTTGGCGTGATGCAGAAAACATTATCCAAAGTTTATCGATGCGTCGTTATACCTAAATATACTTAAACCATGCCCCAATTCATACACCAACCACTGCCCATACACCAACCACTAAATGCCCCCATTTATTGGGCATGTTGCATACATAAAGTGGCGTATGGCACGGCTTCAAGCCGTTTAGGCTCGATGGCTTCCTCACAGACGCTACATTCGCCATAAGTGCCATTTTCAATTTGGCTTAGGGCGTTATAGACGTGTTGTAACTCTTGTTTGGCTTCAACCAGCAAGTTTTTACGCATGTCATTATCTCGCATGGCAATGGCTTGGTCATCCCAATGTTCGTTCAACTCATCTTGAGGATTATATAAATGGTCTTCAATTTTACGAATACGAGTCAGCAACTCTTCTTTTAAGCTCTCTAAAGTCTGTTTGGCTTGACCATGGTCGTTGTTCATGTTAGCTCCTTGTTTTGTGTCTTGTCTCATGCTTTTTTTTGTTTCATCATGATGCTGTCAAACAGCATGTTATTAATGCCATAGTTATTAATGTCATCTGATGACTTTTTTTGCAAGTGGTTTGTATTATATCATAATTTGGCATCATAATTTGGTGAAGAAATTTCTTAAGCCAATCCTTGAGTGTGTTAACATGATAAAATAGTTACAATTCACATAATCGACTGGATTTGCTGTTATGAATTACCGACACGCCTATCACGCAGGCAATTTTGCAGACGTTGTCAAGCACATTTTATTGATACAACTGCTCACCCAAATGAATCACAAAGGTAAGCCTTACTATGTACTAGATGCCTATGGTGGTCGTGGCTTATACTCCTTAAAAAGCAACGAAGCCACCGCCACCAACGAATCTAAAAACGGCATTGGCAAACTTGAGCAAGCTGTCCACACCCAGCAGAGCAACCAACCCATGCCATCAGCAATCACAACCTATCTTGAACAACTTGCTCAAGCTCGCAAGTTTTATGACAAAAATGTCTATCCAGGTTCTCCTTGGTGGATAGCCAACAATGCCCAAAATAACAATGCCCAAAACCAAGACATTCTTATCCGAGCAGAAGCCTTTGAAAAACATGCCGATGAATTTGATGCCTTAAACTATCAACTTCACCAATTACCCATAGGTGTTCATCATCGTGATGCTTACGAAGGAATCATGGGCGTTATTCCCCCAAAAGAACGTCGAGGCATGGTGTTTATTGACCCACCGTTTGAACAAGAACATAAAGATTTTAGCACCTTGGTTGCCTTATTAGAATTGGCATACCATAAATGGCAACAGGGTATCTATGTGTTATGGTATCCCATTAAAAATATAGATGCCGTACAAATTTTTCATAAAAAAATGAAACGCACAGGCATCAAACGTCAGCTGATTTGTGAACTGAATGCCTATCCTGTTGACGTGCCAGTCGGATTGAGTGGCACAGGCATGTTGATTATTAACCCACCTTGGCAGTTTGACCGTCATGCCAAAGACATCACAAGTTATCTTGCCCCCATATTAAAAGCGAATGATGCCCCTGCCATGACTGCCGAACAGAGCCATCAAGTCAAATGGTTGGTTGGTGAATAAAGCAAAAAATGAATAAAGCAAAAAATCACGACATCACGATGACACAGTACTCATCTCACATGGCTGACAACCCAAATCACTTAAAATCAGTAGCTTAAAATCAATTACCTAAAGTCAATCGTTTAAAACCAAATCGCTTAAAAGACACCACCATGACAGAGCCAAAAACCTCCAAACCCAACAGCACCACACACAAAGGCAATACCACATATCATGCCGATACCGAACACGAACACAATCTTCGGTTAGCAGACACTGATGACTATGACGGATTGACTTTTGAAGTCATCGAAAATGAAGCACACACCAATGGACAACGTGCCAGTCGTGGAGTCTATCTTGCTCCCAATCTCATCACCACCATCTCACTCTTATCTGGATTTTTTTCCATCTTATCGAGTACCAATGGACAATTTTACAAAGCTGCATTGGCAATTTTTTTATCTGCCATCTTAGACGGTATGGACGGACGAGTCGCAAGAATGCTCAATGCCCAAAGTCCTTTTGGCGAACAGTTTGACTCACTTGCTGACATGTTGGCGTTTGGTGTTGCCCCAGCCATCTTAATTTATAGCTACGCTTTAAGCGGATTTGGACGCATTGGCATCGCCTGTGCTTTTGTTTTTACCGCCTGTGCAGCATTTCGTTTGGCACGCTTCAACGTACAAATTGGTGTGGTTGATAAAAAATACTTTGTTGGCTTAGCCAGCCCTTTAGCCGCCATTTTGGTTACCAGCTTTGTTATGGTTGCCATTGATCACAGTGAATTGGTTGGCACCTCTGGTCTGACCATCTCCATCATTGCAGCGGTTTGGGTGGTTATCTGTGGTTTACTGATGGTCAGTAATGTTAAATACCATAGCTTTAAAGAATTTGATAAACGCAAAGTTCCCTTTGTCGCCCTTATCGTTGCTGTCCTTGTGATGGGCATTGTCATCAATGACATTCCTGTCGGCATCCTTGCCATTGGCATCATCTATGCCATTTCAGGATTTATCACCACCATTAAACAAAAAATACAGTCAAAACAATAGCTCCCGGCTGACACCTGCCATCAGCCAGGCTCAAAAAACAGAATTTTTTTAAAAAACCCCTTGACACTAC
>NZ_MUYT01000011.1 GCF_002014765.1 Lwoffella lincolnii | reverse complement strand
CGCAGTAACTTAACTGGTAAAACGTTTCCAAACACACACTTAAATTAGTTCGTGTCTTTCGACGATCCTAACGGTAGTGCGGTGTGTCGTATACGGGCGAATGCCACGGTCTAAGGTTTACAGTCAGTCTTGACTATCTTGTGGAAGGAATCTCCTCACTTTAGGGAGGGGAGGAAATCAAGTAAGACCCATGCTAAACGGCAAAGGCAACAAACAATGAAGCAGAAAGAAGATACCAAATTTGTGGTTGGGTAGATTTAGGTAATTTTTTAGAACGAAAAGAGTCAATGAATTGGACTAGTTTATGAAATCAGATTTTGCCAATCCGTCATATCACCAAAGCAGTCTTGGCTTTAGTGGTCATCGTCAGCAACAGGGGGTGGCGTTGATTGTCGTGTTGCTGGTGTTGATATTAATCATCAGTATCGGAGCGGTGGCGGTTAGGCGCAGTCAGACTGATCTTAGGCTGGTCAGTAGCAGTCAGATAGATACCTTGCTACTACAAGGGGCTGATGGAGCGAATGCCAAGCTAGAAGATGCCGTCAATCGCCCTGTAACCGATCCCATATATGTCGGTATGGTTAACCGTGATAATGGCATCTTTGGGCATTTTATCAACAATTCCCCCAATGCCGATAATGACCAGATGATTTATTGTTATAACCCAAGACAATTTCAATTAAACACTCAAGTAACCACCATTTTGCGCAATGGTGGGGTGCTGTCTAAATATAACTTTGGTAGATGTAAGCCTGAACAAGCCGATAGCTATCTTAGTGCAAGACAGACTGTAGCTACTCAAGTGCACGTTACCAGAACACCAACAGGCTCACAAGGTCCATTTGAGAGTGTCAGAGAAAAAACCAACTTATCTACCTCAGGTGATGGCGGTGTGGATACCAGAGGTAAGCATCTATTTGACATTCAATCGGTATCGGCAGTTCCAGCCTATGGCAACACAACAACTTGCTATATCAATAATAATACGGCAGATGCGTTAAGCCGTTGTTTGGCATCACGCAGTGTGCCAAATAAACAACTGATGGAGCGAGTTGCCGTAGAACTTGTCAATAATGTTACCCCTTGTACCCAGTTGGGTAAAGGCAATGGGATAATTGCTGCTGGATGTGGCACAGTCGCCGTTCCTTAGGATATAAAATAACCCCCACTGTTGTGCAGGATAATCAATCGGCAATAGACAGTTAGCCAAAAGACGCACAAGGACACTACATAATGAAACTTAAAAACAAACTCGCCAAACCATCAATATCCATGCCAAAAGTGATGTTTAGTCATCTGTTTGTGGCGATGTGGGCGTTATTGGCAAGCAACTCTCTACAAGCCGACGTTGATGTTAAAAATATTGGTGATTTAGAGATTTATCAACAAGCTCAAGGTGGTGAAACCAGCCTGATGATGATGATTGATACGTCAGGTTCGATGGGCATCAGCTCTCTTGTGTTGCCAAAAGACAATAAATACGGCAGCCCTGGTGATGTGGACAAACCGCTTTGCACACATGAAGCAGTTGCACAGAGAGGGATAGATAGCAATCATGATGGCAAAAAGGTATTACAATGGAAATATGATGCCCCACCGACAAAAAAACAAGTTACCGTCATCAATGGCAAAACACACACTTACTATTTACGTGGATGTTATGATAAGAGTAATGGTAATAAAATAGTCTATGACCGCTTATCACGTATGAAAGAGGCATTGATACAACTATTAAGTTCTAAGAGCGTCTCAGATAGCATCATCATGGGATTGGGGCATTATTCTTCTTATACCCCCTTTAAGGTAACGGACACCCAAAACCGCTTGGTAGATAGCCATTCAGGCACAATTTTGGTGGAAGCAAAACCATTAACCCCCGAGCATCGCAATAAACTGATTGAAGCATTAATACAGTTTAAATCGGTCGATGGCTTTACCAATGAAGATGGCACAGCTAACCCTGACAGAAAAGCGTCCAGTAAAAATCAACCAGAAGAATACAAAGCCGCAGGGGGAACACCAACCGCACAAGCTTATGCAGAAGCAGGCGCTGCCATGCTGGGTACCAACACAGGGCATGTTTATAACTATTTACCTAAAGGCGAAAAGGTCAAGTTGATTTATGACGGCAGTTCCACCCACTACAACCACAATATTAATAAACAAATTTACTTTACTTGTAATAAATCTGTGGGTTATGTCGAACATCCTAGACCGGGTGAAGACATCATTGCTTGTATTAATAAATGGGATGGGCAAAATGTCAGCAGTCTTTTGAATATGAAATTTAGTGACTTAATTGGTGGTTGGAGTAAAGTGCCTTATGAACCGCTGGATTTAGAGACGGTTACTGGCTTGGTATGGCTTAACCAATTTAACCACGCTGGTAATGTGAATGGTCAATTTTATGGACAAGACAATGTGGGTGGTCAGTTGGTGCTTTATCGAACCAGCCCCTTTGCCTTAAAAACCAAAGACATTTTGGGTAATTATGGTTGCCCCAGTGGGGAAGATTTTAACCCAAAAAATAATACTTGTTCTAGATATTATAAACACCAAGCTTCTCGTAGGTGGTGGTCTAATAATAGCTGTCATGTAGGAGTACGTGTAGATGGCAAAGATTATAATTTCTTACATCAAGAGAATTATACCAGAGGTACCGTCATATGCCATTATATGAATACCTATCCAGCACCACGACAGGCAACAAAAGTCGCTGATGAAGATGGTTATAACATGGGTGGGTTTGATTATTCAACAAATGCTGCCAAAACTGGCAGTAACTACACCAAAATTGCCAAAAAAGGCGAATGCTCTGCCAACGGCATCTATTTCTTGACCGACGGTGTGCCAAACTCTTCAAGAAAAAGCATCGCAGCCAATGTCATGAACCTGTCATTGGGTGATAAAGGTAATTTTTCATCAACCATCGCTCCAACAGGGCTGACATCACCACCAATCACACAATCTTTATTTGGTGAAGAAACGGGTGCGTGGGAATACATCGGTGAATATGCCAAACGCCTGAATGACCCCACCAAAAACCCTGCTGGCGTGTCGATTAAAACGGCGGTGGCAGGCTTCGGCACTTCTTTTGCAGGCTTAGATTACGACGCTGCCACCAAAAAATATGACTGTAATACCCAAGGTGCATCTCAAGATGCCAAAAATGCCTGTAAATGGGGACAACGAGGTGAAGGCTATGGCGAAGGGGGCTTCTTTTATACCCAAAGTTCACAAGACATCGCTGACAGTATCGTTAACTTTATTTCATCGTTAGATAACACCTTGCCCTCATCACCATCAGGGGTCATCACCGTGCCTAAAGACCCCTTTAAGGCCATCGGTGAGATGCCTTATGCCTTTATGCCCACGGTAGAACCTCGTGTGGGTGGTGGGTCTAACAGCAACATCTGGCCAGGCAACGTCAAAAAATACAACCTGCACAACGGCACGCTACAAGGCAAAAACAACACAAACATATCCACCAATGTGTTTACTGATGTGGCGGGCAACCTTAATGGAGGTACTGCAGATTTATGGGCGAATACCAGCTCTGCCAAACCAGGTGAAAAACATGACTCGGTTACGGTTGGTGGCCTATACAGCAACTTAAAAGCCCCCAATCACCCTAACCCAACTGATAATATCCGCACCCTTTATGTTGAAGACCTAACCGCCAAAGGTCAAACAACCACCACTTTTAAGAAAATTACTGTTGATGGGTTTTGGGGTACAGTAACTGGTCTTGATGACTTGGTAGATACTAACACCTATACCCAAAAGAACAAACTTATGCTATTGCAGTTTTTGGGCTTTGAGAGAGCAGCCTACAAAGAAAATGGCAAGGAAAAATACACCAAAAATCTAAGTGAGATGTATGACATGCCTGATATCAAGATGAAAAACTTGGTATTGAAAAAAACTTCGAACGCCAATAAAGTCTTGGGTGCCTCTATCCACAGTAAGCCCGTCGCCGTCTCTTATGGGGCCAGTCTTGATGATAAAGGGCGTGTGTTGGACACAAACCGTCAAGATTATGTGTTTTTTGGTAGTATGGATGGGGCGTTGCATTTGGTCAATGCCAAAGACCAAGCCAATGGCGGTGGCACAGAAGATGTTGCCATCATTCCTAGAATCATGATGCAAACACAGCCTGAAGCTTTAGTACCCAACTCAACTTACTCTAACGGCCGTGCTCCTGGTGTGCCTAAATTTGGCATAGATGGTCATTGGGTACTTAAAAATAGCTATGATTACGACTACACTACCAAAAAAGCCAAGCCAGCTGACAAGGTTTTGGCATATGGTGGCATGCGTCTGGGCGGCGAGGGGCTGTTGGCATTGGACATCACCGATAAAACCAAACCCAACAAGGCATTTACCAGTCAAAGCAGTGCTTTGATAGATAGCAAGACGCAAGGTTTTGAGCGTATCGGTCATATCTGGAATCAACCAACACTGGCACGTATCAAAAAAAGTGAATCTGACACCAATGGCACCGACGTGATTATCTTTGGTGGTGGCTATGACATGTGCTATGAATATGAAGGTTTTCAACATGGCATAACTGATAGTAATCTAAAAAATTGTTCTAATAAGACCGACATCAAAGGCAACGCCGTCTATATCGTTGACGCCAAATCAGGACAGCTACTGTGGCGTGCATCAAACACAAATGGCAATGGCAATGGAACAAAAATAACAAACTCAGACCTAAAACATAGCATTGTGGCAGGCATTTCTGCCATCGACCGCAACGCTGATGGCATCACTGACCACTTATACTTTGGCGACCTTGGTGGACAGCTGTTCCGTGTGGACTTTAAAGATGGAAACATCACCAGCAGTAGCATCACCAAATTACTAAAAAATGAATACGAAAATACTGCTAACGCCAAATACACACATCGCTTTTATGAAATGCCCGTGGTGAGCATTCATCGCAACCCAACCAGCAATCAATTGTTTGCACTGATTAACATCGTCTCTGGCGACAGAAGCTCACCGTTATCAAAGATGCGTGATAATAACCAATATGCCGATCGTGTCTATGGCATCATTGATACTGACGTGACCAAAATCAACTTGTTTGATACTAACTTTACTAAAACAGTGAAAGACCTAACAAATGATAAACTTGTTGATTTATCGACAGCCATGGGCACTGTGCCATCTACTGGCTATACTGATACCCAACGCATCAATGCGATGCAACCCATGATAAAAGGCACTAAACAAGGCTGGTATTATCCGTTAACACGTTTTGATGGTTGGAGTAACGTTCGTTATGGCAAAGGCGTGGGTAAATCAGACATCTTTGCAAACCACTTATACATCAGCGTTTTTAACCCAGACATGAGCTACTCAAACGCCAATGCTTGTACCGCCAAAATTGCAGGGGGTACAGAACGACAAATGTACTGCCTGCCTTATGGCATATGTATGGATCCTGCTGGCACGTCTGCACAACAAAAGCGATACACCCAATCTAAAAATGGCACAGCAGGTTTTATCCGTGCAGGGCAAGGCTTACAAGAACTTAACTTTGGCCCCATCAGTTCAGACAGAACCGATGCACGTGTGCTGATTAACACCACATCAATAACCGAACAAATCAAAAAACAAAATCGAGTTAATTTTGGTACTGATAATGACAAAAAACTCAGACCACCCAGTGTGGGACTTGGCAACCAAAGTGGCAGTTCTTCACCTAATGATCCGCCGATCATTGGCTTGGATCAAACCAACATCGCCGCCAGTGGCAGTTCTTCTGCTAGCAGTGTTGCAGGCGATGGTACAGGTGAGTTGAGCATCGAAAGCCAACGCTATATGCTACAACCCAGACAATGGTAT
>NZ_MUYT01000010.1 GCF_002014765.1 Lwoffella lincolnii | reverse complement strand
TACAACCCAGACAATGGTATGAAAAGCCCTAATCCACCAGCAGACAATTTGATGGTAACCACCCATGTTAAGCACAACACATCATAACTTGCCCAACATCGCCACCAATGGGCAACATAGACTGAGCAATCAGGGCTTTACATTAATCGAGCTGATGATAACAGTGGCGATCATCGCCATCATCGCAGCGATTGCCTTACCGTCCTATCGTCAATTTGTCATTCGTAATGCCGAAGCTCAAGCTCAGGCTAAAATGCAACAACTGGCTGTTGAGTTGGAGCGGTGGCGTAGCAACAGCCTAAGCTATCGCAATTTTCACCCAAGCAGTTGTGGCACAGGCAACAACTGCTATGATGTGGGCAACACCCAAATTTATGTGCCAACAGGCAGCACAGCAACAAATTATCGCTACATCATCACCTTAACCAACCGCAGTCCAACCAGTTCACTGGTACCACCTACTGCCACAGCACAGACATCAGCACTGAGCAACATCGCCATCGGACGTGATTGGATGATGGTGGCAGAACCAAGCAGCAATCTGATGGGTGCGTCTAAAATATATCTGGACAGCCATAATATAAAGTGCATGACTTCCAGTGCCACCCCTGATGTTGCCACCATGCAAAACAGCAACGGTTGTGGCATCAGTGCCAAAAGTTGGTGATTTTGTTTGTGGGGTGGTT
>NZ_MUYT01000001.1 GCF_002014765.1 Lwoffella lincolnii | reverse complement strand
GGCAACGGAGGATAAAAATAATGCGTTACAAGTGTTCACTAGAATTAATATTTTTAGTAAAATAAGCTCAGTTATTTAAAATCATGACATTGCACGATGATTGATTGATGAATATTTGATAAATGATTGATGATTAAGGAACATCTCCCATGAGCACACACCGTAAACATGATACCGCCAACCAACATGAACATGATTTTACCCACGCTTCTATCAACTGGATACCTGCTGTGATATTGGTCAGCACACCTTTACTGGCACTGATTTTAGTACCTTGGTATCTATGGACACATCAATTTAACGCATCAGTTTGGTGGCTATTTGCCTTTATGATGGCATGGACAGGTTTGAGCATCACCGCAGGCTATCACCGTTTGTTAGCTCACCGTGCTTATACCGCTCACCCCATGGTTAAATATTTTTTGCTTTTGGGAGCAACTTTTGCGGTGCAAAGTTCGGCATTTGACTGGTGTTCTGGACATCGTACACATCACCGCCATGTCGATGATGAACACAAAGACCCCTACTCTGCTCGCCGTGGTTTTTGGTTTAGCCACATTGGTTGGATGTTAAAAAATTACCCCAGCGGACAGTTTGATTATAAAAACATTCCCGACTTACTCAAAGACCCAATATTACAAATTCAGCACAAATACTATGGCATTTGGGTATTACTAACCAACATCGGTATCATGACACTGGTGGGTTGGTTGATTGGTGATATTGCAGGCACATTGATTATTGCAGGCTTGCTACGCTTGGTATTGACGCATCATTTTACTTTTTTTATCAATTCTTTATGCCACATGTTTGGCTCACGCCCTTATACCGACAGTAACACCGCTCGTGATAACTTTGTGTTGGCAATTTTTACCTGGGGGGAAGGTTATCATAACTATCATCACTACTTTCAATACGACTACCGTAATGGCGTTAAATGGTGGCAATACGACCCAACCAAGTGGTTAATTTTGGCACTATCAAAAGTTGGCTTAGCCAATGATTTACGCACCGTTGATGATGCCACCATCAAACATGCTGAAGTTCAGATGCAGTTTACTCGTGCCAATGCTCGTATGGACAAAATCACCAGCATGAATATTAATTTAATGGACTTTGATAACATCAAAACCAAAATTACCAATGAGTATCATGCCTTTAATGCCACGGTCGAAGAATGGCAAGCATTAAAAAAGAAAAGCATTGAAATGAAAAAAAATGAATTCTCAGAACGGTTGCATGAAGTAGATGAAGCACTTAAAGATCAATACAAGCAAATCGAACAAAAAATTTATGCCCACAGTCAGCAGTTAGAAAGTGTGCTTAAACAATTATATCGAGTATCGGTCTGATGCAATTTTGCAACCAATACAATCAGCTAGACCAAAGACTTTATCATCGTCAAGCCCCCAATCCTTTGCCCAATCCAGTCATTGGGCATTTTAATCATCAAGTGGCAGAGCATATTGGCTGGTCTCAAGATGTCAATTTAATGACAAATTGGGTGGACATCATCGCAGGGCAACACATACCAGACGGCTTTGCCCCCCTTGCCATGGCGTATGCTGGGCATCAATTTGGACATTGGGCAGGTCAACTTGGTGATGGACGTGGCTTACTGATGGCTCAAGTCATCGACAATCATGGTAAGCTGACAGACTTACATCTTAAAGGTGTGGGGCGTACCCCTTATTCACGCATGGGTGATGGTCGTGCGGTATTACGCAGTACCATTCGAGAATATCTGGGTGGTCATGCCCTCACTCATTTGGGCATTGCGTCATCAAATGCGTTGGGCTTTGTCAGCTCTGATTTGCCAGTGTATCGTGAGCAGGTTGAGACCGCTGCTGCCTTGATGCGAGTGGCGGATTGTCATATACGGCTTGGGCATCTTGAATGGGTGGCAAGTTATGCCCCTGATTTGTTTGATGGATTTATTGACCATGTCATGCAGACTTATTTTTCTGATTGTCAAGATGCCCCACTGCCTATTTTGGCGATGACCGAGCAAATCATTCGCAAAACTGCCCAACTGATGGCGTATTGGCAAGCTTACGGCTTTATTCATGGGGTAATGAATACCGATAATTTATCTTTAACAGGAGCAACGATAGACTTTGGCCCTTATGCCTTTATGGAACGACTAGACCCCCACTGGATTAGCAACCATTCTGACAGCTTTGGGCGATACACCCATGCCAATCAACCAAGCATGGCTTTGTGGAACTTACAAACCACATTGCCACATTTATTGCGTTACCGTGTGGGCAGTGTGCAAAGTCTGTCTCGAGCTAAGCTGGACATGGCGTTAGGGCAGTTTGAAAAAGAATTCATCACCAAATATCGTCATCTGATGTGTCAGCGTTTGGGTTTGGGTTTAAATCACAGGTTAGAGCAGGATTTGACCAACGCAACCAGCCATGATAATGGCCATAAAAATAACCATGATGAACTGGCACGTGATTTTGTGATGCTGATTCATCAAAACCAGTTGGATTATAATAACAGCTTTCGTGGTCTGTTAGGATTGTTTGATGGGGCAAGCGGTGTCCACCAATTTTTATCACAACAATTTGAAAAACAGTTGAGTGCCACTGCAAAAATCACATGGCAGGCTTGGCGACAGCGTTATCTGACGGCAATAACAGACGAAACAAAAACCATCAATCAACTTAGCAACACAAATCCTTTGTACATTGTGCGTAATGGCATGCTAGAACGTGCCATCACACAAGCAAAAGCCCAAGATTTTAGCGAAGTTGACAGACTGTATCATTTGCTTGCCAAACCATTTGATGAGCATGGCTTTGCTTGTGATACCGACCTGTTGGTCTTACCAAAGGGACAAAGACCGGTGGCGTTGAGCTGTTCATCTTAACCTATAGCCAATGGCAACCATATAATGATAGAATGTTTTTATCAGTTTTTAAAAAATACAACTTAACTTATTAACTTAACTTCAACACCTTATGACTTTAATACTTTAACTTTAATACTTTAACACTTTAACACATTATTTTTTACTCCATTCACACTCACCACATTAACGGATAACAGACAGCTTATGAGCAACACCACCTACACCACCCATGCCGATACCACACAGGCGGTTGACCAACAAAGTTTAGAACAATCCGCCCTACACTATCACCAACACCCAAGGCCTGGTAAAATCTCAGTTACCCCAACCAAACAAATTGCCAACCAACGTGATTTGGCATTGGCATATTCTCCAGGGGTCGCCGTCCCCTGTTTAGAAATCGAAAAAAACCCCAAGATGGCAGCCAAATACACCGCACGTGCCAACCTTGTTGGTGTCATCACCAATGGCACTGCCGTTTTGGGTTTGGGCAACATAGGCGCATTGGCGTCTAAACCTGTCATGGAAGGCAAAGGTGTGTTGTTTAAAAAATTTGCTGGCATTGACGTATTCGACATTGAAATTGCTCAAAATGACCCTGATAAATTCATCGAAGCGGTGGCAGCACTTGAACCAACCTTTGGCGGCATCAACCTAGAAGACATCAAAGCCCCAGAATGCTTTAAAATCGAAAAAGAGCTCAGAGAACGCATGAACATTCCTGTGTTCCATGATGACCAACACGGCACATCGATTATCGTAGGCGCTGCCCTACTCAATGCCTTGATACTGACCAACAAACGCATCGAAGACATCACCGTGGTTTGTTCTGGTGCAGGAGCAGCTGCCATTTCATGTCTTGACCTGATGTGTGCATTGGGTGTCAATAAAAATAACATCTATGTTGCCGACTCAAGGGGCATCATCAGCACAGATCGTGACAATCTAGACCCGTCAAAACAACGCTATGCCAGAGCCACAGATGCCAAAACCATTAATGACATCATCGATGGCACAGACATGTTTTTAGGCTTGTCCATGGCAGGCATCTTAACCCAAGATATGGTTAAACGCATGGCAAAAGACCCCATTATCTTTGCCCTAGCTAACCCAAATCCTGAAATCATGCCCGAAGAAGCCCACGCTGCTCGCCCTGATGTCATCATGGCAACAGGTCGCTCTGATTATCCCAACCAAGTCAATAATGCCTTATGCTTCCCTTATATTTTCCGTGGGGCATTGGACGTGGGAGCAACAACAATCAACGAAGAGATGAAAATTGCTTGCGTAAAAGCCATTGCTGCCATGGCTCATGTCGAAGCAACGCCAACCAATTATGCTAAAAAAGAGGTCGATAAACTAAAAAGCTTTGGCAAAGAGTATCTGATTCCAGGACCACTTGAACCCAACCTAATTCTTGAAATTGCCCCTGCGGTTGCCAAAGCCGCCATGGATTCAGGCGTGGCAACACTGCCCATCGAAGATTTTAACGCCTATCGGCAAAAGCTGTCTGAATTTGTCTACAACTCAGCTTTAATCATGAAACCTGTGTTTGCTAAAGCAAAAACCGCTCCCAAACGCATTGTCTTTAGCGAAGGTGAAGACATCAATGTGTTGCGTGCCGTACAAGTGGTGGTAGATGAAGGCATTGCCAAGCCAATTTTAGTGGGGCGGCCAGAAGTGATTATTGACCGCATCAATAAATTGGGCTTACGACTACAAAAAGACCAGCATTTAGAAATTGTCAATCCCAACAGCGACCCACGCTACAATGACTACTGGCAATTTTATTATAAAAACAATCAACGACGTGGGGTCAGCATTGAGCTTGCTCGCCGTGATGTGCGTCGCAAAACCACCCTTATCGGAGCATTATTGGTAGAAAAAGGCGATGCAGACGGTCTAATTTGTGGGACGTTTGGCCATTATGGACTACATCTGTCTTACATCAAAAATGTCATTGGTAAAAAAGAAGACGTCAATGATTTTTATTCGATGTCAGCGGTATTGATGCAAGACCGCACCATTTTTATTGCTGACCCATACATTCACGAAAATCCCACGGCTGAACAGATTGCTGAGATGAGCATCTTAGCAGCCCAAGAAATGCGACGCTTTGGCATCACACCTCGTGTGGCACTTTTGTCTCACTCTAACTTTGGCACATCAGACAAACAAGATGCTTGTAAGATGCGTAACGCTCATGACATCTTAACACGCATGAATGTGGATTTTGAGTTTGATGGTGAAATGCACGGCGACTCAGCACTTAATGAAGTCTTACGTCAACAAGAATTCCCATTCACTACACTCAAAGGCTCAGCCAATTTACTTATCATGCCATCACTGGATGCTGCCAACATTGCGTTTAACTTACTAAAAGCCGCCACAAACAGTGCCGCCATTGGACCCATCTTACTGGGGGCAAACAAACCTGTGCATATCCTAACACCATCAGCAACCGCTCGTCGTATTGTCAACATGACAGCATTGGCAGTGCATCAAGCACAAACGCAAAATGAACAGGGCTAAGTGCATTGGGTAATTTTAATTGCATCGATTTAACGGCATTCACTTCACCCAACAACAGGAGCATGACTACATTAGATTACATAATTTTGAGATTTGGTTACATTTAAACGGAAAAGTTAACAATTAACTTTGCACATGACCGCTAAAATATGACATAATATTTCAAGGTTAATGAATTTATAGATTTTATGGATGATGCTAGGGGCATGCTAACTGGCATCATCATACATTTCTAATTATCATCAAAACATCACCAACAGTTACTTTTGGTGACTGATTTTTCAACGTTAAGGACTTAATATGAAAGTACTTTCTTATTCTGCCATCGCTGCTGCTGTATTGGCATCTACTTCTTCTATGGCTGCCATACAAGTGGGCGAAAGTGCCACTAATTTTTTCCAAACTGCCACACACCCAGCCGCCATCAGTGCTGAGATTGGCACATTAGGTTATGGTGCTAATATTGCTTGGGGTGTGAATGAATCAACCGAGCTACAAGCAGGTTGGAGTGGTATGGACCTTAAGGGTGATACCAAACTAAACGCCAACGACTCTTGGATTAATTATGATAAAGTTTTGGGTGAAGGCTATGGTGATTTTAAAGGTAAATTAGACTATAAAGTTAAATATAGCAACCCTTACTTAGCCGTACAAATGCGTCCATTCAAAAATTCCTTTACCGTGGGTACAGGGGTAATGGTGCCTAAAAATGAGCTTAATATTAAAGTAACTTCAGAATCTACTGGCACTGACAATTCTATCAGTTTTGATAATAATAAAAATAAATTTACTCTTAGCGATGAAGCTGCCATTGAAGTACGTGCTAAAAATAAAAACCGCCTAGCCCCTTATGCCACTCTTGGTTTCCGTCCTAATATCGGCGATCGTTGGGGTGCATTTGCTGAAGTGGGTGCAGCTTATATGGGTGATTTTAAATCCACTACCAAGGTAACTGGTACCGTCAAACAAACCACAAAAGATGGCCAGAATGTAGCACAAGCTCAAGCAATCGAAAATGCTAAGCAAGAACTTGAAAATAAAATTACAAATAGTGTCAAGACTGATCTTAAGTGGTACCCAATCGCTAAAGTTGGTGTGACTTATCGCTTCTAAGCATTAAGCAACACTTAAAAAATATCGTAAAATACAGCAAAACATAAAAGGTGAGCAAAATTGCTCAGCTTTTATGTTTGTGTTCTTTTTTATTTATTTCATGATGTTGGTTTCAGCAAGATAACCAAATCGTTAAATGGCAAGTCGCTAAATTGCAAATCATTAAGCTGATGGCAATAAAAATGATAACTGCCATACCCTTTGATTTCCAACTTTATGGGCTGCTTACAAACAAGGTGATTTAAACCATCGGATTGACTATTTGCTGATAATATGGCATCTAACACATTTATCTTTAACCCATCTATCAAACTTATTTGCTCAATTTTTATCAAACATTCTTTTATTTGCCATAATAATTTACAACAAGCATCACTTTGATGCTTTGGCAACGTTGTTAGGTAATCACACTCATCTTGGCAAAAAAATCGCTCTGCCACCTTGATGCTAACAGGATTTTTCTCTATGTCTATTCCCACTGGCTCATTAGACACCACAACTGCCACATACGCTTTACTGTGACTAAAAGACACCCATTTACCATCGTCTAATCGATAAGGATAGTTGCTGTCATTGAGTTGTGTGTGAATGTGATAATAAGCCAATAACTTGGTCAGTAATTCTCTGACTGCTTGGCTTTGTATGAATTTTTTATCAGCCTTTTGATGCTTTTTATTTTGATGTTCTTTATGCAGATAAAATTGTGCCTGCCCAAACCAAACCGCATCATGATAAAAGAGATGTTGATTTTTTAACCCAAACAATGCAATTCTCATTAAATTAAAGTAAAATGAATAACATGAAGGACACACCCTCACACATTGCCCCACACATTATTAAAACCCATAATATTAAAACCCATAATCAATGCCATGACTGATGACCAACCTGACTCATATCAATCTGATTCGCATCAATCTGATTTGCTTCAGCAAACATTATCCATATCCGAAACAGAACAAGCCAAACATAAGTCTGATGATGAGTTTGATGACACGGTACTTAATTTATCTGACTATCTGTCTGCTGTCTCCATGGTGCTTAGCCACACGTTTAATCATAAAGTATGGGTCAAAGCAGAAATCCGCAATCTGTCGTCAAAGTCTGGGCATTACTATTTTGAACTGGCAGAAAAGTCAGATGATGGTAGCGTTGTGGCAAGTTGCCGAGCCACCTTATGGCGTTATCAAGCAAGTGGGGTATTGGACAAATTTCGTCATGCCACAGGGTCAGAGCTGACTGCCAATCTTAGCGTCATGCTCAAAGTGGCTGCCAATTTTCATCGTCTATATGGTTTTTCTTTAAACATAGATGACATTGACCCTAATTATACGTTGGGTGATTTGGCAAGGCAATATACCGCCATGATTGAACGTTTGGACAATGAAAATTTACTACATGCCAATCAAAAAATCCCCAAGCCTTTTGATATTCAACATGTGTTGGTCATCGCTCCCCAAGATGCAGCAGGTTTGGGAGATTTTCGCAAAGAGTCTGATTTATTAGAACAGCATGGCGTATGCCAGTTCCATTATTATCATGCCACCTTTCAAGGCAATCATGCTCCCAAAGAAATCCAAGAAGCCATCACATTGGCATTTAGACAGTTAACTTCTCGACCTGATGTTGTGGTCATCATTCGTGGTGGTGGTTCGGTGGGGGATTTGGCGTATCTTAATGACTATGAGCTTGCGGTATTGGTTGCAAAGTTACCTGTGCCTGTCTGGGTGGGAATCGGTCATGCACGAGACCGAGTCATCTTAGATGATGTGGCACAGCGTCGTTTTGATACCCCATCTAAAGTGATTACTGGCATCATCAACCAGCTACAAACCATCACGAATCAAGCTCAGCAAGCATTCATCAACATACAAACCACTGCTAACCGCTTGACCTCTTTGGCTCATACGCTGAATCACACACAAATGATGCACATCAAATCTGCCAGTATGCAACAAACTGCCATTGCCAAAACCCAATGCGTGTCTTATTTGCAGTTGGTTAAAAGACAGTCACACGTTGCAATCCACCAAGTTCATCAACGGTGTGATGCTCATATCAATCAGGTGAAACAACATGCTTTTTATGACTTAAAATCCACTTCCAACCAAGCTGACCAACAGCTTTTACAGGTCAAACAATCAGCATACTGGCAGTTAGCAACTGCTAAAAAACAAACGCAACACCAACAACAGATGATATTAACACAACACCCTAAGCGAGTGTTAGAGAAAGGCTATGTGCTTATCAAAGACCACCATGGCAAAGCAATCAGTACGGTTAAAAACTTAAATCTCGGTCAGCAGATTCAGTTAGAATTTAAAGATGGGCAAGCAAATGCCACCATCATATCCCCATCATAAAGGTAATCCCATATAAAAAATTCCATTAAAGGAACTCCCATGAAACAAACCACAAGCCCAACTCGTAAACGCAAAAATGGCCCAAAAACCTTCAAAGATGCTTACGATATTTTACAAACCAATGCGACTTTACTACAAACTCAACAAGAACCAGACATCGATAATCTGATGACAATCGTGGAAGAGTCCATCACGGCTTATAAGGTTTGTCAAAATCGGATAGAATCTGTACAACAAGCCTTGGACAGTGCATTTTCCCCAGATGACAACGATAAATAACGATAAATAAAAATGACAGATAACAATAATAGATAACAACAATAAACACATCAACATCTGACAATCAACATGGCCATTCTGCCAGTGTGCTTCTGCCCCATGTGCGTGGCTCTACGGTGTGAATAATAGGCATCATCAGCATAGCCACAAGGTGCTTGGCGGTTGTATAACTGTATGTTAATTTGAGCTTGCCTACCGATTTGCTCGAGTTGCCAAATGGCGAGTGCTTGGATATTCAGCCAAGTCTTTTGGGGTTGAGCATGTGCCTGAGTGATTAGATTAAATAGTTTGTTGTCAGCATTGTGATTTTTTACGATGCTATTATGTGCGTTGTTATGTACATTGTTGTTTGCATGACTTATGTGTTCGCTGGATAAATCGGCATGGTGTGCCAAACTTTGGCTGACAAGCTTGTGAGCTAAGTCAATGCCCACTTCATAGTTTTGTCCACCGATACATGCTCCCATAAATGCCTTTATTGTTAGCCCAGCAGGGTTTGGACAAGAATGGTTAGATGGTTGCTGATTGTTTGTGGCTGATTGTAAGGCTTTGGCTGATTGCAAAACAGTGTTGATGGTTTTTTTAATAATGCCATTTGCCAAGCCCTGCCAGCCTGCATGAATGCAAGCAATCATACCCAAATCAACAAAGTGCAGACAAATCGGCACACAATCAGCGGTCATGATGGCTAATGCCACGCCTTTATTACGGCTAAACAAGGCATCAGCATTGGGAGCTTTGATGGATAACATCTGTTCATCACCATCAATGATGGCATTGCCATGTACCTGATTTAGCCAATGAATTCGGTGAATGACATTATCACCATTGGTGGTGGGCTTATCATTGACATTAATATTGACATTGATACTGACATTGGTGGATTGTTGGCTCAAATTTGCCAATAAATACGCTCGATTTGCCAATACCTTATTGGCATCATCTTGCACATGTAACCCAAGATTAAACGCCCCATATGGTGCGTCATCAGCAATCATCGCATCATTTAAAACAAGTGTATTATCTGTATCTGTGTTGTTTTTTGCAAGGGTCTGCACCACCATGATGTCGTTGTCTTGATGAATGACTCGCCAAGGTTTAAAATCAGGCTTAAAATAAGGTGATGGTTGCATGTTGATGTCTCACGGATTCGTCTTACAGATGACATGATGGAGATTACATGGTGGCAAAGAGATAAACCAAACACACACATCACTCCTTTAGAGTGTTAATCAACGCTTGCATGTCTTGGGGTGGTGGTACAGTAACTTTAATGAGTTGACCACTTTTTGGGTGTAAAAAACCCAACTCGTAAGCATGCAAGGCTTGTCTTGGGAAATCTTTGATTGCTTGCCTTTGAATGGGGCTGAGACTGGCTCGCAACTGGTTACGTGAGCCATAGAGCGAATCACCCACCAACGGACAGCCAATATGACTTAAATGCACACGAATTTGATGGGTACGCCCTGTTTTTAGCTCAACATCAAGCAGACTATGGCATTCGTTAAGTTTAGTGATGGTAACAATATGCGTTTGGGCCTCTTTGCCATGTGCTTGCACGCTCATCTTGGTGCGAACGGTGGGGTGACGGGCGATGGGTTCGTCTATGATGCGATGGCGTGATAGGTGCTGAGCATCGCCTACCACCACACATTGATAATGGCGATAAAGGCTTTTATCTTTAAGCTGGTCGGTCAGATGTTGTTGAGCATATTTGGTTTTGGCAATCATCAACAGACCTGATGTGTCTTTATCGATACGATGCACCAACCCCGCTCTGGGCAATGGGGCAAAATCAGGATAATGAAACAGCAACGCATTGACCAATGTGCCTGTCCAATTGCCCGCACCTGGGTGCACCACCATACCAACAGGTTTATTAACCACAAGCACGCTGTCATCTTCATACACCACATCAATCGGCAAATCTTCTGGTAAGTCATCGCCATGCTCTTGTACGCTGGCATTTAGTAGCAGTTCATCACCTAAGCTTAAGCGGTATTTGCTTTTCTTAATCTGTGCATTGACTGTCAATTCACCAGAAGCTATCCAGTTTTGTAGCTGTGCCCTTGAATGTTCCGAAAAGACCAATGCCGCCGCTTTATCCAAACGCATGCCAACGGTATTGGCATCAACTTCATGCCGTCCTGTGATGGGTGGGTGGCATGCTTGAGCGACGGCCAAAGAATGACGGTCAGATAAAAATTCAAGTTCTTCTTCTGTCATCGTCATCTCATCACCATGACTTTAAGGCAACAAACGATGGACATCATATCCTTGTCCGTTATCTTTTTTACGATAAACGATGCGGTCGTGCATTCGATTGGCTCGACCTTGCCAAAACTCAACTTCGCTGACATCTAATTGATAGCCACCCCAAAAAGATGGCATGGCAATGACATCATCATCTGCATGTTGTTGCTTTAATTGCTCAAATTTATCTTCCATGACTTGTCTATTACTGACTTGTCCGCTCTGTGGGTTGCTAACCCAAGCGGCTATTTGGCTATCAATTGGGCGTTTATGAAAATACTTTTGTGATTTATCGACATCTAATTTACTGACTTGACCAGACAGACGTACTTGCCTTTCTTGACTTTGCCAAAAAAACAAGGCTTCAGCATTGGGATTTTGGGTCAAATCAATGCCCTTTGCACTGTCATAATTGGTATAAAATACCAAAGCAAAGCCATCTGTTGTCTGTTTTATTTCACGCAATAACACGATGCGTACTGCAGGTTTGCCATCAGTACCACAAGTTGCTAGGCTCATGGCGTACGGCTCAGCAACCTTGGCATCAATGGCGTGTTTTATCCAGCCTTCAAACAATGCCTTGGCATCGTTTGGTAAGCTGGTTTCATCAAGTTGTCCTTGTTCGTAAGACAAGCGTTGTTCTGAAAAATCCATGGTCATTATCATCCTCATTGTGATGTGTGTTATGGTGTGTGTACTGCATGTGTGTCATGCCAGTTCTGTTTTAATCAACTCTGCCAGCTCATTTGCCAGCACATCGCATTCTATTTCATCATCAGATTCAACCATCACTCGAATGATGGGTTCTGTACCTGATTTGCGAATAAGCAGACGACCACGCCCAGCCAACTGTTTATTTGCTTGATCAAATCGATTCACTAACGTTGGTGATTGATATGGGTCTTGTATGTGTTCTGGTCTAACATTGACCAAAATTTGTGGCCATGGTTTAAAGCCTTCTAGCAACTGAGCCAGTGATTTATCTTGTGCCACCATCAATGCCAGTACTTGTAAGGCAGCCACCAAGGCATCTCCTGTGCTGCTTTTATCCAAGCAAATAATATGCCCTGAGCTTTCTCCCCCCAACTGCCAACCACGTGCTTCAAGCTCTTGTGATACATAGCGATCACCCACCTTAGCACGGATAAACTCAATGCCCTGCTCTGCCAATGCCACCGCCAATGCCATGTTGGTCATCAATGTACCAACCACCCCATCAGGCTTGTCATCACCTTGAAGTGCTAAAACATACAAGATGCCATCACCATCTACCACCGATCCTGTGTGGTCAACCATGATGATGCGGTCGCCATCACCATCTAAGGCGATACCAACATCTGCTTTGTGTGCCAGCACTTGCTCTTGTAGGCTTTTGGGGTGAGTTGAACCACAATCAGCGTTGATATTAACGCCATTTGGCTCATGATGAATGGCAACAACCCTTGCCCCAAGCTCTCTGAATACTCTGGGAGCAACGCCATACCCTGCGCCATTGGCACAATCCACCACAATGGTCAAATTATCCAAGCTTAATTGATAAGGGAATGTGCCTTTGCAATATTCGATATAACGCCCTTTAGCATCGTCAATGCGGTGGTTTTTTCCTAATGATTTGGCATCTGTGCTGATAAATACTGATGGCAAAGATGCCAAGCCCAACTGTGTATAAAACTGGGCTTGTTGTTGCATTAAGGCATCAAGTTTGGCATTGATGTTCTCTTGCATGTCATCAGATATCTTTTTTCCTTCACTTGAAAAAAACTTGATGCCATTGTCTTCAAACGAATTATGCGATGCAGAAATCACCACCCCAATATCAGCATGAAAGCTGTGAGTCAGATGGGCAATGGCAGGTGTGGGCAATGGTCCTAGCATATACACATCCACCCCAGCAGCATTAAATCCTGCTTGCAATGCCGCTTCTATCACATAACCTGATAGCCGTGTGTCTTTACCAATCAACACGCTGGGAATCTTATTGCCATGCTTATCACCATGGTTGTCATGATGACCATTTTGTTCAACCAATACTTGACCTGTCACATAACCTAACGCCATCACAAAATCAGGGGTGATGGGAAACACACCAAAGCGACCACGAATACCATCAGTGCCAAAATAACTCATCTGCCCATCTCCTGCTGCTTAGTTTTCTACCACTTAGTTTTCTATTACTTAGGATAAACGTCTTTTTGCCAAAATGTTTGGTTTTTACTTTTTTTACTTGCCATTATCCAGATTATCCAATGCGATAATTTGGGGCTTCTTTGGTGATTTGCACATCATGCACATGTGATTCTTTCATGCCTGCTGACGTCACACGCACAAACTTAGGGTTTTTACGCATCTCTTCAATGGTGGCACTGCCTGTATACCCCATCGATGAGCGTAAGCCACCTGCCATTTGGCTGATGATGCCACTGACTGGCCCTTTATAAGGCACACGTCCTTCAATACCCTCTGGCACAAGCTTCTCCACGCCGTCTTTGGCATCTTGAAAATAGCGATCTGACGAGCCATTTTGACCAGACATTGCCCCCAAACTGCCCATGCCACGATAAGCTTTATAATAGCGACCTTGGAACAATTCAACCTCTCCTGGGGCTTCTTCTGTGCCAGCTAATAATGAGCCAACCATGATACACGATGCCCCAGCAGCGATGGCTTTTGCCATATCACCAGAGAAACGAATACCACCATCAGCAATCAATGGAATGCTGTCTTTTAAAGCAGTCGCAACATCATCAATGGCAGAGATTTGTGGCACACCAATGCCAGCAATGATGCGAGTGGTACAAATTGACCCCGGCCCAATGCCCACTTTGACCGCATCTGCCCCAGCATCACGCAAAGCAAGTGCCGCATCACCTGTGGCAATGTTGCCACCGATGACTTGAATGTGAGAGAAGTGTTTTTTAATCCAAGCGACCCGCTCAATCACGCCTTTAGAATGACCGTGAGCGGTATCCACCACTATCACGTCCACATCATTGGCCACCAAAGCTTCAATGCGTGCTTGCGTGTCTACCCCCGTCCCCACAGCAGCCCCCACACGCAACCTGCCTTTGTCATCTTTACAGGCATTAGGGTTGTTTTCTGCTTTGGCAAAATCATTGACGGTAATCAATCCTTTAAGATTAAAATCATCATCAATGACCACGACTTTTTCAATGCGATGTTCGTGCAAGAGTTTTTTGATGTTCTCGTTATTTTCACCCTCTTTGACCGTTACCAGTTTATCTTTTGGTGTCATGACATTGGCAACAGGTTGATTAAGATTGGTCTCAAATCGCAAATCTCTATGCGTTACGATGCCCACCACTTTATCACTGCCTGCTTCGACCACAGGAACACCACTGATGTTATGCTCATTTGTCAGCCGTAACAGCTCACCAACACGGACATCAGGGGTAACGGTAATCGGATCAACCACCGTACCTGCTTCAAATTTCTTGACTCGACGCACTTTAGTGGCTTGTTCTTCGATGCTCATGTTTTTATGCAAAATACCCATGCCACCCAGTTGTGCCATGGTAATTGCCATGCTAGATTCGGTAACCGTATCCATGGCAGCGGAGATGATGGGCAGATTAAGCTGAATGCCTTTGGTCAAGCGAGTGCGTAAATCCACTGATTTTGGTAATACCTCAGAGTAGGCAGGTAATAAAAGAACATCATCAAAGGTTAATGCTTCATTGACAATTCGTAACATAAGAATAGACACCTGTCATTTGCTTGTAATTAACTCAATAACTAATAAATAACTAATAACCGTGATTCGCTTTATAAGCCATTAATTTTATCAGCCATCAACTTTTTAAACTAAGTCTTTAAACTAAGAATTTGGGAAACTCATAACCACAAAAGGCTGAACAGTTGCCTGCCCAGCCTTTTGATGTCGTTTGTTGGTATAAACTGTTGGTACGAATATGAATAAGTTCAACTGACACCACCAGATAATTTTTTAGATTAACTGCATATATTATGCCAATCATGGCGTTTATGCAAATAGATTTTATGCAAGCTGACAAAAACATCTGAGCAAGCCCAATCAGTCAACCAAACCAGACTCATCATGTCATGACCATTAAATCCTTCTCCATGTCGTCCCTTGTCTACCATCTTCCAATTCAATGCCTTGAGCCAAAAGTTCAGCACGAATGGCATCAGCTTGAGCATAGTTTTTGCTTGCTTTGGCATCAGCACGTTGTTGGATTTTCGCTTCGATTTGCTCGCCACGTAATCCAGCATCACCACCAACCAACGCTTGCAAAAATTCTTGTGGCGATGACTGTAATATATTTAAAGGCATGGCCAGATATTTGAGTTTGGCGTACAAATCCATGACTAAGTTTTTATCTTCATTTTTAATGGCGACATTCAACTCTTTGGCCAAGCCAAAAAGCACGGTCAATGCTGCTGGCACATTAAAGTCATCATTCATCGCCGACTCAAATTGGCTTATCCTGTTATCCGTTTGTTTAAAGTCCGTTTGTCTCAACGCATCTGCCGATAGGTGGGGTGCAATTTCATGCTCCAAAAACTGCTCAGCCGATTTTAACGCATGATATAAACGGCTTAAGCTGGCGTGTGCTTCGTCAAGGGCTGTGTCAGAAAAATTCACCTGACTGCGATAATGACTGGATAAAATAAAATAACGCACCGTTTCAGGGTGATACTTACCAATCACATCACGAATGGTAAAAAAATTACCCAAAGATTTGCTCATTTTTTCACCATCTACATTAATAAAACCAACATGTATCCATGTGTTGGCATAATGGCAATCTGTTGCAGCTTCAGATTGGGCAATTTCATTTTCATGATGCGGAAATTGCAGGTCATGTCCACCACCATGAATGTCAAAAGTATTGCCCAAACACTGCGTACTCATGGCAGAGCATTCAATGTGCCAACCAGGGCGACCTGCTCCCCAAGGCGATGCCCACTGTGGTTCACCTACTTTGGCGGCTTTCCATAACACAAAGTCGTATGGGCTTTTTTTGCTTTTAGCAACTGCCACTCGCTCACCTGCCTGCATGTCGTCAAGTTTACGTTTGGACAGTTTGCCATAATCAGCAAAGCGGTTGACGGCATAATACACATCGCCATCATCACCCACATAAGCGAACTGCCTATCCATTAAGGTGGCTATCATGCCCTGCATGTCATCAATAAAATCGGTGGCTTTAGGTTCTTTATCAGGGCGTTGACAACCCAACGCATCAGCATCTTCGTGCATGGCGGTAATAAAGCGAGCGGTCAAGTCGTGAATAGACTCGTTGTTGTCATTGGCACGCTGAATGATTTTGTCATCAATGTCGGTGATATTACGCACGTAAGTCACATCATAACCCCGATGTCGTAGCCAACGAACAATGACATCAAACGCAACCATGACCCGTGCATGTCCGATATGACAATAATCATACACCGTCATGCCACACACATACATGCCAACTTTGGGAGCGTGTATAGGGACAAAGGGGCGTTTTTTACCCATCAATGAATCGTATATCACCATATCATTTATCATCATGTCATTTTGGCTTGCACTCATATCACTTTCAACCAACCATTATTACTTTCAAAACCATTATTACTTTCAAAACCATGATTACTTTCAACCATGATTACTTATATTACTTTCAACCAACATCATCATAAAAAGACTCAAACACTGATGATTGTCTGTCATCTGACTAATCGCTGGTTGCTGGTCTATTTTAATCAATTACCTTGCAAAAAGCCATTTACCCAACCATCAAAACTATCAAAATGCTTAAGATTGTTATAAAATGGCAGTTTTATGATTATGTTTATTCTTATTTTTAGTTTATTCTGACTGTTTGATTTGCTTGATGAAACACCAATCAAGCCAAACCTATCCTTTGGCATCTGCACACATTGTGAAATGTCTAACGCCAAATTTGGAGCCACCATGTCCCACGACAATACCACAGACAATACCACACAGACCAGCCATGCCAGTATCACCGCCAGCATCGCCACAGGCAATACCGAAAAATTACAAAAAACACTGGCAAGATTGGGCTTAGGCTCAAGACGGCAGATGGAAGACATCATCAAATCAGGGCGAGTGTCTATCAATGGGGTGATTGCCAGCATTGGCGACCGTGTTGGCAAAGGTGATGATATCCGTGTTGATGGCCGCCCCATTAAATTTAAAAGCGAAAACGAAAAACGCCGCCGAGTGCTGGCATATTACAAACCCGAAGGTGAAATTTGCTCTGCCCATGACCCCGAAGGTCGCCCCACCGTTTTTGACCGCTTACCCAAGCTTACCAATGACCGTTGGGTAATGGTCGGTCGCTTAGACATCAACTCCACAGGCTTGTTACTGTTTACGAATGATGGTGAGTTGGCACATCGGCTGATGCACCCATCTAATGAAGTGGTGCGAGAATACGCCGTTCGAGTACTTGGTGAAGTTACTCCAGAGATGGCACGCAACCTAACACAAGGCGTGCAACTAGAAGATGGGCCGGCTCAATTTGACAGCATTGTCGAAGGGGGGGGTGAAGGGGTCAACCGCTGGTATCATGTGCGGTTAAAAGAAGGGCGTAACCGTGAAGTCAGACGATTATTTGAATCACAAGGCTTGAGGGTATCACGACTATTACGCACCCAATATGGCACAGTCAATCTGCCCAAAGAACTAAGAACAGGGCGGTTTATTGAATTGGATAAAAAAGACATTCATTCTTTAATTGAGTTGGTCAATCTTCGCCCACGTCAAGGCACAGGGCTTTATGGCATGGCAAAACGCAAAACTGAACGCATCAAGAAAAACCCACTCAAAGCTCGCCGTGGCAAGCATGTGCATCGTCGCTAGCCAATCAATGATTTTGACAGGTTGAGTTTTGACAGGCTGGCAGCAAACCACTGACCACTTTTTAATTATTTTATGTCCAATCACCTTATATCAAGGTAGCGTTTGATGACATTGAGTTCATGTAAACTGTCTGATTCATGGTCATCAAGCAGAGCATCTAATCGACTTTCAACATTCATCATGATATGCTCAAGCAGTTGCAAAGATTCATCATCTGCCTTGGGCATATCAACTTTTTTTACATCAACCTTGTTTACATCAAACTTTGACACATCAAATGAATGTTTAGACAATCGCTCATGTTGATAACGGTGATAATGACCAATCGCCTGTGGCAACTCATTTTGTAACAGCCTCACCAATACAAAACGTCTCTCATCAGGGTAATGTAAAGATGGCTTATCATGATAAGATTGTAAACGTTGAGCTTTTTGGTCTATTTGAGCCAGTCTTTGTCGCATGGTAACTGGCAACGCCATAAGCTGATTTTTATCAAGTGGCAGATGCAACAACACTGGCTGATACTGCTCAGGTGGCACATAAATCATCGTTCCGGGCGTGATTCCCACCGCTTTATGAAACGCAAACCAACCTTTACGCAACACATACGCACCACCCACACCCAATACCGCCACAATCCCAAGCACTACCCCCATAATCTGCCCCCATATTTACCACATCGCTTATTTTACCGCATCGCTTCATCACATCACTGAACATCAACTTATCACATAACATCAACTTAACTTAGGGCTATCACACCATAAGACTTACCGTTGTGCTTCATCAAAACGTGACTTAAGATAACGATTGGCTATCAACAGCTTTTGCCCATCTTGATGATAAATGGCATCGGTCATGTCATCAAATTGGGCATTAATGGTATTTAGCACGTCTAATAAAGCCTGTTTGCCTGTGATACCCGATTGTGCAATGGTGATGGTTTTGGTTCTATCATCACCCAAGTCATTTAAACGCCGATAATCTGACACCGCTTGTGGGATATGTTCTTCAAGCAGTTTTTTTATCATCACATAACTTTCTGTGACGGCATCATGGTCATCTATTTTACCGTCATTGTTGGTATCGCCATAAAGCAATTTGAGCCTTTCACCCTTGGCATTAATGGCATCTAAAGTCATTTTTACATCGCTGGGTAAAGATTTTTCTGGAATGTACCCAAGTTTGGGCATGGCATGATACTCAAGCATTTTAGGTTGGGTGAGTTTTTTGAAACCTTTATAACCCAAAAAAACCCCTGCCATGGGAAGCACACCATACAAGATAAACGCAATGAATATAGCAGTCGTTTGGGTCATGGGATACCTTTACCTTTATACATATCTTTATGGTTCAATATGGTTCAATCATTAAATAATGGCATTGCAACTCAACCATACTCAATTACTTTACCATACTCAATTACTTTCTACTGCCAATTGTGGGCTGTTCCGCTTGAGCCAGTAAAACAAACGCACAGAAAATAAAAAACAAAATTTCTCATAAAATACCTCATATGGTATATGGTACAACACCAAATCATTAAATATTTTTTAAACACTTGATGAAACTTTATCACCCATTAAATGAAACATGATTGGATTGGCACAAGAACAAACAGTCATTGGAATAAACTGCCATTACCATCAACAATCACAAATCATCGTGTACAATATAATACGATATCTTTTATCCATAAGTAAGGATTGGTAACTGTGGTAAGCTAGCCTAACTGTGGAAAGATGGTACGAAGACCATTCACCAATATCTCAACTGCCACGGCAGCCAATAACATGCCCATGATGCGACTAACGATGTTAAGCCCTGTATCACCCAAAAAATGGCTGACCCGACCTGCTGCCATCAAAGACAAATAACAAAACACACTGATAAACAACCCTGCCACAATAATAGAGCCTGTCTGCCAAATGCCAGAGACTTGTGATGAATAAATAATCACCGTCGAGATGCCCCCTGGCCCTATTAACATGGGAATGGCAAGCGGTACAACAGCTGATGCCGCTGATGGGACAACTTCCTGAACATGATTAAGGTCAAGATTTTCTTCATTGGGCTTGACTGGATTGCCTTCGCCATTCATCATATTCAAAGCAATCAAAAATACCAATATGCCACCTGCCACCTGAAATGAGCCAACAGAAATGCCCAAAATCTTAAGCATGCTCTCCCCTGCAATGGTAAAAAAGCTGATGGTAACAAACACCGTCAACGCAGCAATTTGGGCAACATGACGACGAGCAGTCAAATCATAATCACGAGTTAAGTCCACAAAAATGGTCAAAGCACTAAATGGGTTAATCAACACAATAAAGGCAAGAATGATTTTGATGATTTCGGTATCCATAAAGCTGACCAATAAGAAAAAATAAGTATTTGGCAAAAAAGCTTGGTAAAATAAGCTTAGTAAAATAAAAGAACAAACCCATACGGTTTAAAGCAACAAATTCTAGCACAAATGCGATGATTTTTGTTTGTTATGCTGTTAATTGACATGCAATTGACATGCCGTTGTTTGTCATGCTGTTTCATTGTGCAAGGCAGTCGATAATCAAGACAATCGATAATATTGGCATTCAATCGCTGATGCGATAATATGGTAAGTCTATTATTGCCAGTTTACTATTGCCATTTTATTGTTGCTTTCGAGCCTGTATGTCCAATTTTACCAGTCTTATTTTGATATTATTGCCGTTATTTTTGGGATATGTGTTGCCCATCAACAAAAACATGCATGCCAAAACCGACACGGCTTTACGCCATGTGGTGCTATTATTATTGCTATTGCTTGGGATTGAGTTGGCACAGGTTAATAATCTGCTGAGTCAGCTTTGGCAAATTGGTCTGTCAGTGCTGTTGCTGATGTTTTTAACCATTGGTTTTGGACTGATTGGGCTGATGCTTTATGACAAATGCCAACCTTGGCAACGACAGTTTAACCACAAATCCAACATACAAATACTTGGTATTGCTGGCACAGCCATGCAAGTGGGCAGTGTGTTTGTTGGCATGAGTTTGGGTCATCTTATGCCAGAAAGCTTACTGCCACCAAAAGACAGCGTGCGTTATGTGCTGATGCTGTTGCTGCTTTTGGTGGGCCTTTCGCTAAAAGGCTCTGGCATTGGACTAAAAACCGTCCTGCTCAATCGCCGTGGCGTGGCAATCAGCATGATATTTACCATCAGCGTGCTGTTCGGCGGGGTTGTCTTTGCATGGCTGATGCCTGAAGTCAGTCTGTATCAAGGGCTGGCTTTGGCATCAGGCTTTGGTTGGTATTCACTGTCTGCTGGCGTGATTGGTGATGCTTATGGAGCAGTTTGGGGCAGTGTGGCACTGTTTAATGACTTGGGGCGAGAGTTTTTTGCCTTAATGTTCATTCCACTGCTGATGACACATTCGCCCAGTGCTGCTATTGGCAGTGGCGGGGCAACCAGCTTAGATTTCACCTTACCTATTATCCATCAATCAGGTGGCAAAGAAGCAGCCGCTTTGGCAGTCAGCTTTGGCTTTATCATCAATCTATTATCACCCATTTTGATGACAGTATTTGCTCAGTTGGGATAAATTGTGGTATAAAGAACGGCTTGAGTTTTTAATATCAGTGGCTTTTTAATATGGTTGCTATTTTTAATAGGTTGTGAAATTAAGTTCTTAAAATTTAAGTTTTATAAAATTCAGCAAGTAAGGTAGCTTAAATGGCATTGATTGTTCAAAAATATGGCGGTACTTCCATGGGCAGTATTGACCGAATCAAACATGTGGCAAAACGAGTCAAATGCTGGCACGACAATGGACATCAGACAGTGGTGGTGGTCTCTGCCATGAGTGGCGAAACCAACCGCCTAATTGACTTAGCTCATCAAATCAGCCCAAATCCTGACCCTCGTGAATATGACCAAATGGTATCCACAGGCGAACAAGTGTCTATTTCTTTATTGGCAATGGCACTTAAAGAAGCGGGGGTTGATGCGGTATCTTACACAGGGGGGCAGGTTGCCATCAAGACCGACAGCACCCATAATAAGGCTCGCATTGATGCTATCGACGACAGCAAACTAAAAACTGCCTTAGACGCTGGCAAAGTGGTCATTGTTGCAGGATTTCAAGGGGTGGATAAACAAGGCAATGTCACCACCTTAGGGCGTG
This sequence comes from Lwoffella lincolnii, assembly GCF_002014765.1. Classification (GTDB taxonomy): domain Bacteria; phylum Pseudomonadota; class Gammaproteobacteria; order Pseudomonadales; family Moraxellaceae; genus Psychrobacter; species Psychrobacter lincolnii. The sequence goes on along the minus strand of NZ_MUYT01000001.1, from coordinate 261,857 downwards.
GTGGCTCAGACACCACAGGTGTGGCATTGGCAGCTGCCTTAAAAGCCGATGAATGCCAAATCTATACCGATGTGGACGGAGTCTATACCACGGACCCTCGTATCACCTCAAAAGCCAAAAAACTTGACAAAATCACCTTTGAAGAAATGCTAGAAATGGCAAGCTTGGGCTCAAAGGTTTTACAAATCCGCTCAGTTGAATTTGCAGGCAAATATCAAGTACCGCTTAGGGTATTATCCAGCTTTGATGACAATATTGATGGCAAATTTGACGATAATTTTAAACAAAACGTGGGCACACTAATTACCATAGATGAAGGAAACAACATGGAAAAAGCCGTCATTTCAGGCATTGCCTTTAATCGTGATGAAGCCAAAATTGTGGTGCGTGGCGTGCCTGACAATCCTGGCGTTGCCTCTGCCATCTTAAGCCCAATCGGTCGAAGCAACATCGAAATTGATATGATTGTACAGAACATCTCAGACAACGGTCTGACTGATTTTACCTTTACCGTGCATCATAACGACTTAGATAAAGCCTTACATATCCTGAACACCGAAGTCAAAAATGACATCGGTGCAAAAGCCATCATTGGTGATGACAAAGTGGTTAAGGTGTCATTGGTGGGTGTGGGCATGCGTTCACATGCTGGCGTGGCAAGCACCATGTTTCAGACATTGGCAGAAAACAACATCAACATTGAGATGATATCTACCAGTGAAATTAAAATCTCAGTACTGGTACAAGAACAACATCTAGAAAAAGCAGTCAAATCACTACACACCGCCTTTGGCTTAGACAGAGAATCTGGCGTGAGTGAAGTGGCTGGTTTGGATTGATGTTCTTGTTGATGTTCTTGAGCGAAATGGCTTTTTTTCTGCGTCAATGTTATGACCTTTTTGCCAAAATTCGTTATACTATGCTGCAACAAAGGTTTTAACTGTTTGGCTCATTAATGTCTGAACAGTAACCATCTCATATCTAGGCGGTTAATGTCTAAACATTGTTGTATTCAACAATCAATGGACTGATTGTGTCCGCCTGGCATTGGGTAAGCCATTAAACGCAAAACCGATGAAATATAAAACCCCATAACATAACAACCGTAAAACATAATAACCGTAAAACATAACAACCATTGCCAGATATAAAGGACATTAGGAGCATATCAATGTTAATTCTGACTCGCCGTGTTGGCGAAACTTTGATGATTGGCGACCAAGTCAGCGTGCGTGTGCTTGGTGTTAAGGGCAATCAAGTACGCTTAGGTGTCAATGCACCCAAAGACATCGCCGTGCATCGTGAAGAGATTTATCAACGTATCCAACACGAACGCACCATGCACAACCAAATGCAACATTTGGAAGAACCCAACTATCCCACATCATTTGATGATGAAGATTATTTTAATCGCTAAAGGAGCAATCCAACATGGGCGTGCGTTCAACTGACATTTCTGCCATTTTAAATGCCATTGATAACAAAACCATGCGGTTCGATGATGTGATTAATTATATTGATGATTATTATCGTTATGTGCCAGTAACGTTTGTCAATGGTGAACAGCACAATGCGATTGGTGAAAACGAAAAAAGTGCCAAAATATTTGCCTTAGCCAAATTACATGGACTATCACAACTCGATACGCTAAAGCTATTTGCTGAGCATTATGATGCTGTCAAATCAACCCCCAATGGTACTGACCACGCCAATATCCGTAACTTTTTGCATTGGGGCTGGCAAGGCTTTTTAATGCAAGATAATCCCTTATCACTCCGTCCTGATGTCAATGTCAACAATATTTGATGTTTGATGTCAGATTTTGTTGATTGTTGTTGATGTTGATTGTTATTGATGGACGTGATGAGATGGGTGGGGTGCCATTCGTGTGATTAAGGACTTTTTTTAAAGCTAACAGGCTGTATTGCTCCTTTTGGGTTAGGTAAGTTTGGGTAATGTTGGTCATGCTCTATTTGACAATCAGCCCCCACCATCTCACCTTCATCATCAACAGGTCGGGTAATGTAGCCAATGCGTTCATGAATCGGTAGGTTTTCATGTTCCCATATCATCACCGCTTGTAGGCAAATTTGTCTTTGTTCATCGCTAAGCTTATGCCCATCTTCCCACTTACCTATCTCTATGGCAGTGCGAAATTTATCAACAATTTGAGGGGTTAGAGCATTTAAAATCTCTTGTTTTTGCATCTTTATTCCTTATCCATATCATCTGGCAATACAAAATCTTCAGCAGGGACATTCCAGTTTAGCTTGGTGCGACAAGCTTTATAAAAATCAAATCCGGGGGGGTGTAACAAAGTGAGTTTGTCAGGGTGCTTGCGAATATGTAAGCGTTGGTTTTGGTTCAGTGGCACGCTGGTTCTACCATCGGCACTGACCATCGGTTGGGTGCGATTATCACGATGAATCTGGATAATCACTTCACTTGAGCCACTGACCACAATGGGGCGACTTGACAGCGTGTGTGGGTGCATCGGTACCAAACAAATGGCATCCATGCTTGGATACACAATTGGTCCACCACCAGATAAAGCATAGGCAGTTGACCCTGTGGGCGTGGCGACAATCAGACCATCGCTGTGCTGACGATACACGTCATGCCCATCAATATCCAGCTGAAAATCAATCATATGCACCGACTTGCCAGCATGTAACACCACGTCATTGAGTGCCATGTCTTGATGCACAATCTCCCCATTTTCTTGTATCTCAAGTGTTAATAAAAATCTATTATCCAGCTCATAATTACCCATCAACACTTGAGTGAGTTTTTTGGTGATGTCTTCTGGATTAACATCTGCCAAAAATCCCAGTCTGCCACGATTGACTCCCAGCACAGGCACCCGATAGCAAGCCAATGCTTCGGCAGCATGCAAAATAGAACCATCACCACCCACCACGATGACCAAATCACAAACTTCACCAATCATCTGCCTTTTAACAATCTGCACGGCTGGTAATTGAGTCAAATCCAAAGTGGGCAAATTGGCGGTATTCACGTCCATGATAAGGCTAAGCCCAAACGTTTTATGAATCACTTGCCCAATCTGTACCAACGATTCTGTCACACTGCGTTTGCCTGCTCGCCCCATTAAGCCAATACGGCGAAAGGCAGGGTGCTGATATAAATCTACTGGGGGTATGTCTGATGGGTGGTCAGATTGAGTTTTGTTATTAATATTAACCATGGTTCATCTTTATCAAAGCAATCTTTATCAAAGCAATTTGACGCTTATTATACTGATTATTGTTAAAATTGGGTATGTCATTGTTTTTATCAAGCCAACCTTTTATGCCACGACAAATAACACACCCTAACCAAACAACATAAACAATAAACACAAATTTATTCATGGATTTCATACAATGATGATGTGTGCAATCATGGCTTTTAGACAATATTGACAATTCTCATATTGACATTATTAGCCATATTGCTTAAGTTTATCTGTTTCTTTTGTCTGTATTTTTGGTTGCAGATATTTTTTATCTATAATAGATTTTTATTTATCAATAGGATAATACATATGGCAAATCCGATTATTTCTCGTGCTGAGTTGGCGGTAGGCGGTCGTGCCATGACTGTCAAAGGTGTGATACAAAAAACCGCTTTTGTACTTGGCTTAACTGGCGTCAGTGCCATTGGATTTTTCTTTTATGCTCTGTCAGCATCGTTGAGTTTTGGCTTTATCCAAATGGTGGCATTTGGCAGTATGTTTGCCGCTTTTGGGTTGGGGTTATTTATGACCTTTAAACCCCACATGGCTCGCACGCTGGCAGTGCCTTATGCGGTTTTAGAAGGGTTGTTTTTGGGGGGCATTTCGCTGTTTTTTATGCGAATGTATCCCACCGTGCCAGTAACCGCCTTGTGTGCAACCTTTGTTACCGCAGCGGTGATGCTGGGGCTATACCGCTCTGGGGTGATTAAAGTCACTCAAAAGTTCCGCTCTATTTTGATGTCAGCGGTCATCGCCATCATGCTTTTGTATTTGGTACAGTGGGGCTTTGTTGCCTTTGGCTCTAGCTTGCCATTTTTATTTGATGGTGGTCTGGTTGCCGTTGGTTTTAGCTTATTTGTGGTGGTGATTGCTTCATTTAGTTTGTTGCTGGATTTTCATAACATTGACCGTGGCGTACAAATGGGCATTTCAGAAGATTTTGAATGGCTATTTAGCATCGGTATTTTGGCAACTTTGGTATGGATGTATGTGGAGTTTTTACGCTTGTTAAGCTATCTACAAGAATAATCCGCCATCAACGTCGTCATGTCCACATAAAACCCCAGCATTGCTGGGGTTTTTTATGTTTGTTAGTTAGGTTGATTAGATTTATTGATGATAAAAACCCCACACTGGGGGTTAGTGTGGGGCGAAACTTATGACAAGTTTTGAATATGGCGCAGCGGACGGGACTCGAACCCGCGACCCCCGGCGTGACAGGCCGGTATTCTAACCAACTGAACTACCGCTGCTTAAGTTGCTTTGATTAAACTGGTGAGCAATTTATCACTTAAGCTTAACCAATTACCTAACCAAAAAAGGCATGAGCAAGATGCTGGTGGGTGGTGACGGGATCGAACCGCCGACATTCTGCGTGTAAGGCAGACGCTCTACCAACTGAGCTAACCACCCTTGCTCTATCCTTGCTTGTGGGAGTGTATTATATAGATTTTACGTTGGCTGTCAAACTTTTTTTGCATTTTTTTAAATTTTTCACATGAAGCCTATGGTTAGCCATTTAGGGTCAGCCATTTGGCACAAGAGCATCCATTCAACACGTTCACCCTTTAACTCGCCCTTAAAAGAGCGTTAAGATTAACGCTCACCAAGCCCTATCCAAGTAAAACCAGATTATAATCTAAAATTGTCTAGCTACTTACCTAAAGTGATATATAGTAAATCTTAAATTATAATAAAAAAATAGGAACAAACGGTAACCTATGCTAATTATCGATATTGTCTAGATACAACTCTTATAAAGCGACAACGGTTACATAGCTTTTTCATACATCAATGGTGTTTTTTGCCACTTCATTTTGACTCACATAAACCGACTCTTGAGCAGATTTGTCATCCATGATGGCTTGGTTGACACTGGCAGTCAGTCTGCCATCTGCCCATAACGGCTGTCTGATGGCTAGCCTTACTGATTAAGACATTGATTTAAGCATCGCTTTAATTGGGTAGAAGCTTAGATACTCAACATGGCGATATGAGCAACTAAGGTCTTAACTGATGGTATTGACAGTAATACAACCACCAAATCATAAGTTTCTTTATTATCATTATCATGAATGCTACCTGATACTAATCATATTTGATGATGCAATAAAAATAAATAGAAGTGGACAGATTTGCAATAACTGGCAGTATCGTTATTTATAACAAAAATTACTATAAATGGTAAATGTTGGTTATAATAGTGCGTCATTGATGCCTAATTGGTTTTTATGTCACCTTATTTTTGCTTTTTTAAGCGACCACTCCTTTTTATTAGGCATTTACTATGATTGTCATGCGTCTGTTGTCTTCACTCAAACATGATGAATCTGAGCGAGGCATTTATCAGCTGGGGCGTAAGGTCATCAAAAATGGTGGTCAATCCATCATCATCGCCAGTGCTGATATGAATGACGACTTGGTTAAACGCCTTATCCGAGAAGGCAATCAATATCACCAACTTGAGATGAAAAAAAAATCTTGGCTGTCTTTATTAAAAATAAGGGCTTTACGCAAACTGATTGAACAGTATCAACCTGACATCATTCATATGCACTCACGCACACCTGCATGGGTATTGTATTGGGCATTAAGAAAAGCCAAGCTTAATAAAAACCCCAAATTAGTCAGCACCATGTATGGTTTTTATCCCATCAACCGCTATGCCAGAGCCTTACTGATGTCTGATGTCATCATCACCGTTTCAGACAGCGTTACCCAATACTTAATGGCAGGGCTGTCTGAGCATCAACTGGCAGATAAATCGATTGTACGCATCTATCGTGGTGTGGACACTCGCATGTATCCTTATCGCTACAACCCATCTGTGTATTGGTTACGGCGTACTTTTGCTGAATTCCCTGAACTTGAACATAAAAAATGGTTGCTGTTTCCTACCCTAATTGGCAAACAATATGGGCAAGAATGGCTGATTGATATTTTGGGTAATTTGGCTGAAACATATCCAAACTTGCACATCATCATCATGGATGACGACAAAGATAATGGCGACATTGTGTATGAAGAATTTCGCCAACGTGCGTATGCGTTAGAACTGCAAGACCACATTAGCTTTGTGGGCAGTCGGCGTAATGACATGCGTGAGTGGCTGGCCGCTGCCAATGTGGTGGTGGCATTGGCAAATGAACCTGAATCCATTGGCATCACCATCTTACAAGCCCTGCATTTAGGCACACCTGTGGTTGGTTGGGATAAAGCGGCGTATTCTGAGATTTTAAGACCACTTTACCCACAAGGGTTAGTCAAACAGCAAAATGCCACTACTTTAATTAAAATCATCAAAAATCAACTGGACATTGTTAGTCGACCACCCATGCCACAAGAGTTTGAGTTAACACAAACCATTGATGATACTTTTGCCGTCTATCAACATCTGATAGACGGTGAACCAATACCGCCTTTTTTTAGCCAACCAACCCAAATCGCCAAAAACAGTGCATAATAAAGAGCATAAAAAAAACCCAAGCGAGGGCAAACGCTTGGGGTCTAGGAGGAGACTTAGCCATGAGCTTAGTTTTATGAGCTTAGTTTTATGAACTTAGCGATAAACTGAGTCATTAACCGAGTTATGAACTTGCTATTTTTACTTTTACGTCAATGTCGCTTTTTGCCAAAAGCGAAACTTTGCCAAAAGCGAAACAACGACACGACGCAAACGACATTCCTTATCAAATCAAACCCAATCCATTCAACCAAAAAGTGGCAAGTAGAAAGAAGTTTAATCTCAACACTGACATCAATCCTTGATTTCCTTGTGCTGATGGGGACATTTTAGCAAATTGTGCCAATTTGCCCAGCTGACAAAAGCGGATTGTGTTGTAAGCATTTGCTGACATTTTTGTGTTGATATTTTTGTGTTGATATTTTTGACTTCATCATACAATCATAAAATCTCTCAACATAAAATTTCTCAACATAGATGCGAACAGATAAAAAGTTTGCTAATATGGCAAATTGGCAATTGCCATCATGTGTCTTTTTATTCATGTCTCTTTTATTTATTTTATTCATTATTTATTCATTGATTTTTTTATTCATTGATTGATTGTGATTTATATTGTCAAGAAGGATTAACGCTTATGAGTGAACTGTCGGTAGGATTTGTGGGTTGGCGTGGCATGGTTGGCTCAGTTCTGATGCAACGCATGCAGGCTGAGAAGGATTTTACAGGCATTATTCCGACGTTTTTTTCTACCAGTAATGCTGGCGGTGATGCCCCTAACTTTGATGGTGTGCCTGCCAGCAAACTTAAAGACGCTCACGACATTGATGCCTTAAGCCAATGTGACGTCATCATCACCTGTCAAGGTGGCGACTACACCAACCAAGTGCATAAGCCCTTACGAGATTCTGGGTGGCAAGGTTATTGGATTGATGCTGCCAGCAGCTTACGCATGGCAGAAGACAGTGTGATTGTGCTAGACCCCATTAATGGTGAGTTGATTAAAGATGCCCTTAATCATGGGGTAAAAGACTTTATCGGTGGTAACTGTACCGTGTCTTTGATGTTGATGGCAATTGGGGAGTTGTTCAAACAAGACTGGGTAGAATGGGTGTCTTGCATGACTTATCAAGCCGCCAGTGGTGGTGGTGCAAACAACATGCGAGAGTTGATAGCAGGCATGGGGGTTTTACATGACAGCGTCAAAGATAAATTGGCCGACCCTGCCAGTGCCATTTTGCAGATTGATAAAACCATTATCGATACTCAACGTGGCGATAACTTCCCCACACAATACTTTGGTGTGCCATTAGCAGGCAGTCTTATCCCTTATATTGATGGCCAATTAGACAATGGTCAGTCAAAAGAAGAATGGAAAGGCAGTGTTGAGAGTAATAAAATCTTAGGCAAAACCGATGCCAATCGCATTGCCATTGATGGGCTGTGCGTGCGTATCGGGGCAATGCGTTGCCACTCATTGGCGATGACCATTAAGCTTAAACACAATGTGCCATTACAAGACATTGAACATGCGTTAAAAAACAGCGACAACGCTTGGCTAGATGTGGTAGAAAATGACAAACAAGCCACCATGGAGCGTCTGACTCCTGTTGCCGTTTCTGGCACATTGACTGTGGCAGTGGGGCGTTTGCGTAAGCTGAACATGGGTGAGCAATACTTAAGCGCCTTTGCGGTGGGCGACCAATTACTTTGGGGAGCGGCAGAACCATTACGCCGTATGCTTGGCATCATTAAAAATCATAAAGCATAAAACAGCACACCGAACATAAAACATGATTCTTTAAGCTCATTTAAACTGAATTCACCCTTTTAAGCCAACAACCCCCTTAAACCAATCAGGGTTAAGGGGGATTTTAAGGCAGGTGTCATCAATGATGAATCAGCGTCGTCCATTGATGATTTATTCATGCTTTATTCATTGATGTTTTGAAAATACGCTTGTAACATTTCTAAACAACGCTCAACTTTAACAGGCTGGCGTTCTTTTTTTAGCGTGGCGGCATACAACACACTACTGGGCAAATCGTAATTAGGTAAGACTTCAATTAACTCACCTGATTGTAGATAAGGCTTGGCATCTAACGCCATCAATCGCACCAAACCATAGCCTTGTAATGCCATGGTGGTTGCCATCATCACATTATTGGTGGTAAAACGACTGCTCATTTTAATGCGAGTTTTTTTATTGCTGTCGTGTTCAGCAAAATCCAGCAGATGCCCATCTTTCATCAGCTCAATGCCAATGAATAAATGTGAAGATAAATCTTTTGGGGTTTGTATGGGTTCGTGTTTATTTAAATAACTGGGCGATGCCACCAATACTTGTCGCACATTGGCAAAAAAGTGAGCACTAAGGCGAGATTCAAGCGACATTGAGCCAATACGGATAGACAAATCAACACGCTCTTCAATCATATCAATGTAGCGATTATCTGCCAAAAAATCGATATTTAGCTCGTTATGGCGACTAACCCAGCCAGATATGGCTGGCAAAATGTGATTAACCCCCAACTGTGGCGTGGTGGCGATGCGTAATGTTCCTGCCAAATCATCTCGCAGTTGATTGACACGCATTCGACCTTCTTCAGCGGCGCTAACCACATCTTTAGCAGCGGTATAAAAACCCTGCCCTGCTTCGGTTAGGTTAAGTTTGCGAGTGGAACGGTGGAGCAAAATAACGCCCAAGTCTTCTTCAAGGGCGCGAATTTGCTGACTAACAGCACTGGTGGTGATGCCCAATGATTTAGCAGCCCCACTGAACGAGCCATGGTCAACAACGCTTGCAAATACTGCCATTCCACGCAAATTCTCTAACATATCTTTTCTAACCTTATTTAACCCTAAGTTACTAAGCCTAAGTTACTAAGCCTAAGTTACTTATCAATAAAAAATTCATACAGTTATTATGACAGATTATATATGAATAACTTATCCATTTAGACACATTCTAAGCACATAAAATGACACTTTATCGAAAATTGGTTAACATTATTAAACAACTATCAGTTTTTTAAATCAGGTAATTTTTAGACATTATTCAGATGTCCTTTACTTGTCTTTTAGATGTCTCATATTGAGAATATGCCCTAAGTTTTATCTGATTAATCGTTGCTCCTGACTGCTGTTTTAATTGTTGCATGACAGGTGTTTGTTCCAGAAGTTTAATGGCTTGTTGCTCTGCCAAATTTTGTCGATGTTTTTGTCTTTCTTTTGGTAATTTAGGCTCGTCTGTTTTTTGCATCATATCGGCTAACGATGCGTCAGCGGTTAGCTGAAAATTGGCATTGGGGAAATCTTGTTGCAACACGCCCACCAATCGCTCAAAAACGTTGATAAAGTTTTTGGCTTGTGTCTGGCTGACAAACACACTTTCGCCCTGCATATCACCTGTCATGACCCCTTGATTGGCAAGTGCCAATTCATCTGTGCTAAGACGCTCTTCTTGTCTGGCAAGAAATAGCCAGTAATCCCATTTTTTTTCATTCCATTGTCCAGTCAAGTCAGCTGGAGGACATTGCAACAACGACCTTGGGTCATTGGCAGATACTGACGCTGGTTCGGTCGGTAGTTTGGTTGGCGTTGCTGCGGTTAATTCTGTTTCGGTTAAAGATTGTTCAATTGGTTCGATTATTGTTGGCGTTGATGTGTTACTTTGTTGATGTCCGTGTTGATGTCCGTCATCATTGTTTGGAACATCACCATTGGCGTGATGACTGTCATGAGGATTGCCATGATTTTCGTTATCATTTTGTATGCCGTCATTTAAGGCATGCTTTTGGTTATCAGATGACTCATCATATTGATGCTGATGCTCATCATGTTCATGATGATACTCATGTTCATGATTGTGTTTATGTTCATGATTGTGATGATGGCTGACATGACCCACCCATGCTTCATTTGAACCAAGTGGTCTAAAGGCAAGCAAACGCAATAGACACATCTCCAACGCTTGTGTCGGTGAATGAGCCAATGACAAAGATTCACGAGACTTGTTGACGATTTCATAATACAGTTGCAAAGTCTCACTGGGAATTTGCCAAGCCAGCTGTTGGCGTTTAGCTAACTTCTGGGGTGATATGCCCAAGTCCATCTCTGGCAATAGCTGTAATAACGCCAAGTGGTGCAAAAGGTCTGATAACTCATTTAACACATTGCCAGCATCCAAGCTCTTTTGTCGCATCTGCATTAAGATGCCCATGACACCATGACGGTCGTCATGATGAATGGCCGTCAGCAAAGCTTGTAAATCGGTGGCGTTAATCACGCCCAACATATCAACAACCAACGCTTCTGTTAATTGCCCATCAGCAAAAGCAATGGCTTGATCAGTCAATGACAGCCCATCTCGCACTGAGCCATGTGCTGAATGTGCCAATTGCCATAAGGCTTCTGGTTGATGGCTGATTTGCTCTTTATCCAACACATGTTGCAAATGGCCAAAAAGCTGAGACTCGGTTAATGGTCTTAACACAAACTGCAAACAACGAGAAATCACGGTAATTGGTAGTTTTTGTGGGTCGGTGGTGGCAAGCAAAAATTTCACATGCTCTGGTGGCTCTTCTAAGGTTTTGAGCAAGGCATTAAAACTGTGGGTAGAGAGCATGTGTACTTCATCAATCAAATACACTTTATAACGACCTTGTGTTGGGGCGTAAGGCACGTTTTCCAACAACTCTCGGGTGTCTTCAACCTTGGTACGAGAAGCAGCATCAATCTCAATTAAGTCAATAAATCGCCCTTGATCTATTGCCACACAATGACCACAAACCCCGCATGGTGTACTGGTCATGCCCGTCTCACAATTAAGACATTTTGCTAAAATGCGAGCGATGGTGGTCTTGCCCACACCACGAGTGCCTGTAAATAGATACGCATGGTGCAGGCGATTTTGCTCAATGGCGTTGATTAATGCACGACTGACATGCTCTTGCCCAACCAATTCATGAAAATTGTGTGGGCGATATTTTCTTGCCAACACCTGATAAGGCATTGTTAAAGAAGCGTTGGCGGTTGGTTGCGTGGCTTGGGTTTGGGCTTGGTTCATTAAAAATTTATCAAGAATTTATTAAAGGTTAAAGGTTAAAAATCATCTTTGAGCTTGTTTTAGTTCGGTGAGCTGACGATGCAAATAACGCTCCAGTTCTGACATTTTAGATGCAGGTTGATGATACACGTCCATGGTTACGTTAACTTGCCCTTCTTCATTTGCTTGAGACATGTCAAATCCCAACAAAAATAAATCATTCATCACAGGGTCTTGCAACTCGCTGTTTAAGTCAATCAGCAAGTCCATGTTATCTTGGTTGATTCTTTGCCGTGTCAGTAAGCTATTGGAATCTTTGGCATAGACAATCAACATGTATGGACGACCAAACTCGCTATAGGAATGCTGATACAACACATATCCTTGACGGCGGTCTTCTAATGGCATGTTGGCATAATCAAGCACATCTTCCATCAGCTTCATACGAGTGTATAGCGATTCTTGCACCAATAAGCTGAGCATCTGCTTGGCTTTATCATCTAAGGTCATGGTGTTTTCATAAAGTCGCTGGGTCAGCTGACGCACCAATTTGACCCAAATATTTGAGCAAACCATCATTTTTTCTATCAGTTGTTTGGTGATGTGTTCATCACCTTTTTGCATGGCATTGACCAAACGAGTGTCATGTTTATCCAACATACCAATGCTGATAAGTTCATTTTCAACTTGCCATGCTCGCTGATAAAACTCAGGCGAATGAATGAAGGTCTGTGCCAACACCATTTCATTGGGATACACCGTCATATTAACCAACGCTTGACGGTGATATTCAAAAAATGCCACCAAATCATCAGGGGTGTTTAGTATTTGAATGATTTGCACAAAGCTTTTTAATCCATATACCAACAGCACCCGATGTGCATCGTCATAATCTAGCACGCACTGCTCTTGAAAATACGCACTGCCAAACTGGTGGTTGATTTGATAATCTTGTTCATTAAAGGTGACTGATAAATCTGACAGTCCCACAAAAAACGTCTTTGGCGACTGACCGCTTTGCTGAGTGTCTTTATGATTTGGCGGGCGTTGGTTTGGCAGGCGTTGCTGAATGTTAAGGTGTCGTTTTATCAAATCATTCACTGACGCTTGGCTGTGTTGGTGTAGGGCATTTTTAGACACATGCTCAGTATCTGAAAAAAATCCGATTTTGTCATACAACAGATAAATGCGAGCATTACCTATTTTAAGCACCGCATCATAACCTGCATTGAATGACGTTGCCAATTCCAATTGCACATACATGGATAAAAACGTGTCATTTAAAATGCTTTCAAAACCCATCACCACCGCTTGGCTATGCTTTGGTTTGGACTGTTCGGTATCTGTTTGCGATGATGGGCTGACCACCGTATTGGGTTTTGAAACGGTGGCTGTTTGGTGAGATTGGTGGTGGTTGATTTTCATGGCGACTTGTTGCCCTTGTGTTAAAATCATTGTTCTTATGTTGACATCAGTGCCATCACTGCTCCTTACGCCTCATGTGGGGGAACAAAATCACATCTCGGATACTTGGGGCATCGGTAAATAACATCACCAAACGATCAATGCCAATACCCTCCCCTGCTGTGGGTGGCAAACCGTATTCTAACGCTTCAATAAACTCAGCGTCATAGTGCATGGCTTCATCATCGCCTGCGTCTTTTTCTGCCACTTGTTGTCTAAAGCGTTCGGCTTGGTCTATTGGATCATTCAGCTCACTAAAGCCATTGGCTATCTCTCGCCCACCAATAAACAACTCAAAACGGTCGGTAATTTGTGGGTTGGCATCATTACGGCGAGCCAGTGGTGATGTTTCTGCTGGGTATTCAGTGATGAACGTTGGCTGACGCAATCTGGTTTCTGCGGTTTCTTCAAACACAATGGTTTGTAATTTGCCAATACCAAAGATGTCTTTCACTTCCTGATTGAGCTCATTTTTGACATAATCTGCCAAATACGCACGGTCGTTAATTTTGCTCATGTCAAAGTTTTGTGCATATTTTTCAATGGCTTTGGTCATTGGCAAACGAACAAAAGGGGCTTTTAAGCTAATCGCTTCTTGTTGATAATTCAGTTCTGTTGTGCCAAGAATGTCATTTGCCAAAGTCTCAAGCATCTCTTCGGTCAACTTCATCAAATCTTGATAATCAGCATAAGCTTGATAAAACTCAATCATGGTAAATTCTGGGTTATGGCGAGCCGATACGCCTTCATTGCGAAAATTTCGGTTAATCTCAAACACCCGTTCAAAGCCACCAACCACAAGGCGTTTAAGGTACAACTCTGGGGCAATTCGCAAAAATAACGGCATGTCTAACGCATTGTGATGAGTAACAAACGGACGAGCCACCGCTCCGCCTGGAATGACGTGCATCATTGGCGTTTCAACTTCCATAAAGCGTTCACCAAGCATGAACTTGCGAATGCCTGCAATGACTTGGCTACGCACGATAAAAGCATGACGACTGTCATCATTGGTCATCAAATCAAGATGACGACTGCGATAACGGGCTTCGGTGTCGCTTAAACCGTGAAATTTATCAGGCAGTGGACGCAAAGATTTGGTTAATAACTCAAGGGTCTCAATATGCACATACAAATCACCTTTGCCAGAACGACCAATATGACCATTGACCGCCACAATATCACCCAAATCCAAGCTTTTGATTAAGGCAAGTGTGTCATCATTCAATTCTTTGCGAGCAACATACAACTGAATACGCCCAGTCATGTCTTGCAGTACCATAAATGAGCCACGGTTAAGCATGATTCGCCCTGCCACTTTGGCATAGACTTTTTCGCCATTTTCAATGGTTTCTTTATCCACATTAGCGAATTTTTCTTGCAAATCTTGGGCGTAATCTTCACGCTTAAAAGTATTTGGATAAGCAGTTTTGCCATTGGCTTGGGCTTTTGTTTGCAATTCTTGCAATTTGGTAAGTCGTTGAGCAATTAAATCATTTTCGCTGATTTGCGTTTCTGGGGTTTGGGGCTCTTTTGACATAATTAAAACCTTAGTTAAATTTAAAAATTAAATTGTTTGTTTAAATAAGTGTAAGGTGCGTATCACGCACCATAATTAACTATTTTTCTAAAAATTGGTGCATAATACACACCTTGCGATTTAGCTTGGTTGTATTTTGTTAATCCACACACAAAAACCCACCAAATTGACCTTTATTGACCGTGCCATAACAACCAAATGGCACATTATTGCTTGGGCATACGCCTTTGACAAGTGTGCCAACTTCATCATCAAAAGATTGTCCATCAGTAACACACCGCCCTGCTTGGCATTGACTACCGTCCGTACACACTTTTTCTTTGTCGGTAAATTCCACCACACAAAAATCAAATTATCCTAATCCTTGTGGGCTAATTTTTTCACCTTGTCTTTGGCATTTGGCAATCTCGCTAGGGGTTGCGGTTTTGCCTTGTGGGTGTTTGATGTCTTTGGCAGTTAAAGGTTTATTAGCCAATAGGGTTTGGTTTATTGGTTTTGGCGTCTCGTTATTTGTTTTATTATCCATTGTCAAGTGATTTTGGGTACAAGCCGATAGCAAACCAATCAACGAAAAGTAAAGGATTTTTTTAAGCATTTTGATTATCCAATATATGATAAAACCACATAGCTTTTATCTGATGCTATTTGATAAAATTTAACAAGATTGGCAAAATAATCTTGCAAACCTTCTTTAATATCATCAATTTCACTGTCATCGTCCCAAACATTTGGATAAATTTCGGCTTTTGATAATTCTTTAAAATCTACTTGTTTAATCAATTCTAAAAAATTAATTTTTTTTAATTCAACCGCTAATTGATTAACGGTTTCTACCTTATTATAATTGGTTGGAAAATCGCCATCTTCGGTAACTTCTGGGTTCAAACAATCTTCACCAAAAATCACATATTCTAGCACTTTATGGTTTATTTCATTATTTTTAATGGAATTTAAAATAAAATTTAAACCGTGCCACATTTTATCCAAACTGCAAGTCGGATAATCATCACTTTCAAATTCTTCATCATTAAGATAATCATCAATTTTATCACTTGGTAAAGCAATCAAATCACAATACATACCCATAACAATTATCCAAAAAAGTTAATTTACAAATTATTCGCCACTCAATTCTCGCCACTCACACTCGCCATCAAATCAGCTTGATGTTCACGCAATAGGCTGTCTAAAAGCTCAGTTAAATCTCCTTCCATGATGGCATCTAATTTATATAAAGTCAGATTGATGCGATGGTCGGTCATGCGTCCTTGGGGAAAGTTATAGGTGCGAATGCGTTCACTGCGATCGCCACTACCAACCAAATTACGGCGTAAGCTACTTGCCGCATCGACTTGTTTTTGTACTTTGTCTTGCTGAATTTTTGCCACCAGCATTTTCATGGCTTTATCACGGTTTTTGTGCTGACTGCGTTCTTGTTGGCATTCTACCACCGTGCCTGTGGGAATGTGCGTTAATCGTACCGCTGAGTCTGTGGTATTGACATGTTGCCCCCCTGCCCCACTGGAGCGAAACGTATCCATTTTGATGTCAGCTGGGTTTAAGTCCACACTGTCATCAATCTCAACTTCAGGCATGACTGCCACAGTACATGCTGATGTGTGTACTCGCCCTTGGCTTTCGGTTTCTGGCACACGTTGCACACGATGAGCCCCACTTTCAAATTTTAAGCGACCATACACATCAGTGCCTGATATTCGGCTGATGATTTCTTTATAACCGCCATGCTCACCTTCGTTGGTAGACAGTATTTCCACCTGCCAGCCTTGTGATTGGGCATAGCGTTCATACATGCGGAACAAATCACCACTAAAAATCGCCGCTTCATCACCACCTGTGCCTGCTCTAATCTCTAAAAACGCTGGTACTTTATCGTTGGGGTCTTTGGGCAATAACATGACGTTAAGTTTTTCTTCAATACTGGCAAGCTGTGCTTTGGCATTCTCAATCTCTTCTTGTGCCATCTGCTTCATGTCTGGGTCATCTAGCATCTCGTGGGCAGTGGTCAAGTCAGCTTCAGTTTGTCGGTAGCGTTGCCAAAGATGGGTGATGTCGGTCAGCTCGCTATGCTCTACGGATAAATCACGGAATTTGGCATTGTCGTTGATGACATCAGGATCTGATAACAAATGGGTAACTTCTTCATAGCGGTCAATCATTTGGTCAAGGCTTTCTCGTAAAGATGCTTTCATAATTTCTCATTAAGCCATAAATTGTCATTACATAAAATGTCAGTCAGCAATTGTCAGTCAGCGTTTCAGTCAGCGCATGACCATCGCATGACACTCATTGTTTAGACATGCTGTTTTTGTTCAACATGCTATTTTGCCATAATTTTACCGCATCTGCTGATTTTTATTATTTGACTTGTTGCCAAGCTTGATAATTATGCGATATTATTCAGCTCAAATTGATGGTTTTTAACGTTTTTTTCATTGTCGCAAAACCAAACTGTGGCAACACACCCAAAACAACTTCAAAAACAACTTCAAGAACAACATCGAATCGGTTCGATTACTTAAGGAGAATTAAACGATATGAATGATAACACTCATTACACCTATGCTGGCTTTGGTGTTAGGCTGTTGGCAACCATCATAGACGCCATCATCATGATGTTGGTCATTTTCCCCATCATGTATGCCATCTATGGTGACGCTTATTTTACGTCTGAAAGCTTATATTTAGGCGTGATTGATTTTTTAATAAATACGGTATTGCCCTTTGTGGGGTCTGTGTTTATGTGGATAAAGTTTGCTGGCACACCAGGCAAGCTGATATTTAACCTTAAAGTATTAGATGAAAAAACAGGCAATCACATCACCCCCACTCAGGGCATCATTCGTTACTTTGGCTATCTCGTCTCGGCAGTGGTGTTTTGCTTGGGTTATTTTTGGGTGATTTTTGACAAGAAAAACCAAAGCTGGCACGATAAAATGGCGAAAACCGTGGTTGTCAAAGCCAGCTAACACACCATGCCATACCCAACCATATTTAGAAGTTAGATTTTTTAGAAGTTAAATTCAAAGTTAGCCACATTTAGCCACGGCATATTAAGACATGTCCTAATGTTTATTGGGGCTAAATGTGCATCAAGTTGGATAAACCAAACGCTACATGGTATACGTTGTCTGTTGGGAATCCAACTTACCTGCCAATAGGCGTTCAACTTCATTTTTCATCTGCTGCCCGATGACATCATTGCCAAATTGAATGGCAAAGCCTGCTGGACGACCTGCACTGGGTTTTTGATTAAGCCACACCACTTTACCATTTAAAGGAATACGCTCGCTTGAGCCGGGTAAGGTAAACGCCACAAACAGCTCTTGCCCTAATTGGTGTTGGCGGTCACTGGGAACAAAAATTGCCCCACGTTCAATAAAGGGCAAATAACTGGTATAAAGTACGTCAATATTTTGAATGTTACAGGTTAAAATACCTGCACCACCACGACCTGGCATTGCCATAAAAGTGTCTCCTAGTCCATACATCAGTGATGAAATCAGTCATAAGCTTACCATAATTGGGCAAGCTTTTGCATCAAGGCATCATAGATAATTTTATCTTGCACATTTTGCCTTAAAGACCGTTGCATGTCATACAGTTGGTTTTGTAACATCATGGTGGCAGTAAAGCTTGGCATGTTTTGCAGATGTATGTTTGATAAATCAATGCCAATATTCATCTCGTCTGGCTGATGTTGGGCCTTTTGTTGTGATTGCCATGGTTGTGATTGCCATTTTTGTATCGCAACAAGCATCATTAACGACAGCTCAATAAATTCCATTAAGGGCAGATGACTTTGCCAATAATCACTTGCCTGCACAGGGGTGCGTTTTTGGCTGGCCAGTGCTTGCCAAGTACCAAGCCACTCAGATTGCATCTGATACCAGCGTTTTTGTGCCAACTCAATTGCCGCCATTGGGGCATTGTCTGTTAAGGTGAGCAGTTGGCTTATCTGTGCGTCGGTTTTATCAGCCAAAGCAGTCGAAACGTATGCTTTGGCAACAGATAAAGGAATGTTCGATAAAGGCAATGCTTGTGTGCGACTGCGAATGGTGGGCAACAGTTTGCTTGGTTGGTCGCTGATTAATATCAGCTGTGTGTGGGGGTTGGGTTCTTCTAGCGTTTTTAATAACGCATTGGCGGCTGCCACGGTCATGTTTTCTGCATGGACAAACACCATGATACGCAAGCCTTGACTGCCTTGATTGGCAAAATCTTGGATACTGCGGATATCATCAACTTTGATACCAGTACCATCAGCATAAACACGCTTGTCAGATGTGTCAGTATGGGCAATGGGCAATGAGTCGCTTGGTAATACTCGCAAATTTGGATGATTACCTGCCTGCAACCATTGACAACTTTGACAATGACCACAAGCCATCTGTGGTGATGTGGCTTTGTTTTGGCACAACTGCCATGCCACCCACCGCCATACAAACGCACGTTTACCAATGCCTGTTCGCCCCCCTGCCAATATGGCATGTGGTAGGCCATCATTGGTCAAGAATTTACTCGTCAGCCGTTGCCATAGTGGTTGTTGCCATGGTAATTGTGTTACAAATGCTTGTGAACCTAAGTCATCACCACGCACCATCTTATCTGTAGGCGTCATTCACACACCACCAAATGCTGTCAGTGGTAACTGATTGAGTCTATCCAAGTCAGCTTGCGTGTCCACACCAGCAGGTAAGCTGGTTAAGGCAATGTCAATCGCTATCTTTTTTCCTTGTTCTAATACCCTAAGCTGTTCTAGGGCTTCTAACTGCTCAAGCATGCCCATTTGCCAACCACCAAATGCTTTGAGCATGGCAACCCGATACGCATATAAACCCAAATGACGATAGGCATGGGTTGGGGCTTTTTGAGCTTGAAATTCTGGGGTTTGAGCATTTGAGGTTTGGCGATTATTGACCATTGCCAAGGCGTGTTCTCGGTCACAAGGAATGCCAGCACGGCTAAAATACAAGGCATGGTTATGTTTATCAGCCACCACTTTAACCACAGATGGACGCATCAATTCTTCATATGAATGAATGGGCTCACACAAAGTCGCCATGACCGCATCGTGGCTTTTTAGCAATAAATTTTTGGTCTGTTCAAGGAGTAACGGAGGTACTAACGGCTCATCACCCTGCATATTTATCACAATGTCATCATCTGCCCAGCCTTTGATGGTAACCACCTCAGCCAGTCTGTCCGTGCCTGACGCATGATTAACATCGGTCATCAGCACATCATAACCTGCATGCCTGCACACATCAGCAATGCGTTTGTCATCGGTGGCAATGGTCAAATCATCTGCAAAGGTTGCCAAACTTGCTTTTTGAGCCACCCATAAAATCATGGGTTTACCATGAATGGGCAATAATGGCTTTCCTGGCAAACGACTGCTTTTATGGCGTGCAGGAATCACAATATGCGTCTTGTGATGCGTCTTTTGAGTATTTGGACTGGGTGTGGTGGTGGTCATGTGTTATTTTCCTAAATGTTTCACGCCAAACGTCGGATGATGTGACAAGGGCATCATGCAGGCGATGTCAGTCATGTTACAAAATCGCCAATGCTTGTAATTGTTGATGCAATCGTTGATAAACCGCTGTGGATAAATCAGCGGTGATGGGCAATACCCAAATTCGCTGTTGCCAATTTTCCCAAAATTGACGCTCATCATCAGTCATGTGATGAAATAGCGTAAAGATTTTTATGGCATCTTTTGTGGTTACAATGATGGGTAATTTAGGTAGGTGATTTAATTTAATAAAATCTGTCATGACATATTGATGGTGGTCAGGCAAAATCACGGGGGTGATTGAAAAACCTAATTTGCTTAGGCTATTAAAAAATCGCTTTGGATAACCAATCCCTGTCATGGCAATCACCGCTTGTGCTTGCAAACATTGCCCATCATCATTCATCTGTGTTTCCCAAGCATGATGACTTGCCCAAGCACTCAAGCTTATCACGTTATCAGTGCATAACGTCATGGTGGGGATATTTGCCAAGGGGCTGGTTTGGCTTAAATAAGGCAATGCGTGCAAATTAGGGGCAAGTTGTGTGATGTGATATTTAAGGTTACCATCTAAACCCGTCACATGAAACAACAGCTCTGTTTGTATGCCAGCATTGTCCATACCAACATCATCAAGTAACCGACTGACAGGCTCACGCAGATATCCCATGGGCAACAGTTGGCGATTACCAAAACCACGCACCACATCCACCACTATCCATTCAGCATCTCGATGCAACGCATGATGCTGTAACCCATCATCAGATAAAATCAGCCTAATATCAGCATGATGCTCAAGCAACAACTCAATCGCCTGTTGTCGGTTAGGACATACCGCCATCGCCACACCTGTTTGTCGTACGATTAAGGCAGGTTCATCACCCACCACGTCAGGGGAGCTATCTGTTGTTACCAACAATGGCATTTTATCCACTTGTCCACCATAACCACGGCTGATGACACCAATGGTTAAGCCTAACTTGTGTAAATACTCAATCAAAGCGATGATAAAAGGTGTTTTACCACTGCCACCCACATTGATGTTGCCAATAACAATGACGGGAACTGGGGCATGATACACCGCCTTAATGCCACAGTCATGGCAAAATTTGTTTAACTTAAACAAACCGCCATAAAACCAACTTAAAGGAGCAAGACCCCACAACCATGCTGACTGTTGTTGCCATGCACGGGTAAACACACTTTCTAACGACATAAATGGGCTCTGACTTTGTGAGTATGTGCTATCATGGTAAAAATTTTATCATACTAAATTGCTTCTGATAGAACAATTTTAAAGACCACCTTGACATGACTCCATCACCATGAATCAATGTTTTATAAATCAACACCCCACCAACTCCCATCTAAACACAAAAACTCACCAAGTTGCTGTCAGCGATTTACTCAATATCACAACAGACCAAACCGCTTTTAAGCCAACAACTAAGCCAACAACCAATCAGCCAAAAACAGACACGCTCAATTTAGCAAATAATCCCTTATTTGCTCAACCAAGGATAACCAATGCCTTAACGCTGATGACCCAATTACACACGCATAAGTTACACGCACATCAGTTACACGCACATCACTGTCAATCATTTGACTTACCTGCTGATAAAAAACCCATACAAATCCATGCCCATACTCTGTTATTAGGCACCCATGGCATGGGCAAAAGTGCATTTATTAAAGCATGGCTAAGAACTCATGCCAATCATTGCCCACCACTGTCATTTGTGGCCTTTATCGACACACAATCACCCTTTACCATTCATCATTTGCCCATCACCCATAAAACCCATTTATCATTACAGCAGAACTTAAATAAATTTTGGCAACATTTGTCTGTTTACCCATCACAAGATGCTCACACGCCATTAGCAGATGATGCCATCTTCATATGCCTAAAAACGTTGGCAGAATCACTGCCAACACCATCATGGCAAAGGTTTATCAAAACCATGCAACAGAGCATTGAACATTCACCAATGATGCCAAATGCAATGCCAAAAACAGAACAGATAAAACAGCGATTTTTTATTTATTTATCTCCATTGACCGAGCATTCACCACCCATACATACCGCCCAACCAGCAACCCCCTTAGATGTGCTTGGCGGTGTGGTTTTACCAAGCATCAATCAACCAAGCATCAGTCAACACACAGCCAATGACATCAACAGTCTGACTGATATGAACGCCACACGTCTGCCCCATTCACCTTATATGACTCATTGCCACACAAATTGCCATGCTTATTGGCATATGGGCAAGCTACTTAAGTCGCAAGGTGGGTTTTTATTAATACGATTGGTGGATTTGTTGGCACAACCAAGCTTACGCCAAGGGCTTTATGATGTGCTGACCACAGAACGGTTACCCATTAACTATCATACCGCCACATACCCACACACACTGGCATATCCCACCGCCCCACAAACTTTGCCCATGACAGTCACATTGATTGCCATTGGTGAAGCTGATGAATTTGATGAGTTATGTGAAATCGACCCAAGTTTTGCTCGTCTGTTTACCGTGCGTGCTGAATTTGATGACACAGTCTCACAAACCACAGCTCACAAAAATGGCTTTGCTCAGCTGGTTTATCAACAGTTAAATGCTTTAAATATCCATCAACACACGGTAAATGATGCTCAATCAACCCCCATATCAACCATGGCAACCGATGCCATTTGGCAGTTATATCGTCATTTTGTGCGATTAAGTGGACACAATCGCTTACTGGTGCATATGGATAAACTAGACCGCCTTATCCAAGCCAGTTTGATGACCACTTTGATGACCACCAATCACGATAACAGCCGTTTTAACCAAACTAAAAACACCCCCCAAATCCAAGCAGACAATGTCATCAAAACCCATGATGTCATCGAAGCCCATGATGTTATTGAAGCAATTAAGGCTCAAGCACAGCAAGCTGATTATCTCAAATCTTTATATTGGCAAGACATTATTCAAGGTCAGCAAAATTTAAATACGCAAGGTTGGCTGATAGGACGCATCAATGCCTTAACGGTGATTGACCATGCCAATACCCAGTTTGGTATGCCAATACAGCTAACGGCGGTGATAGAGCCACATGTTGGGCATGGTGATATCATTGATATCGAACGTGAAGTTGAGTTGGGTGGTGATTTGCATGCTAAGGGCATGTTAATCATGAGCCATTTTTTAAAAAGCACATTTAGCCCATTTTGTCCATTAAACTTCAGTGCATCACTGGCAGTTGAACAAAACTATGGTGAAATAGACGGCGACAGTGCCACCCTAGCCCAAGCTTGTGCTTTGCTGTCATCATTGGGGCAAATTGCCATCTATCAGGGCATTGCGGTAACAGGCTCTATGAACCAGATGGGCGATGTACAAGCGGTTGGGGGAATTAATGAGAAAATCGAGAGTTTTTTTGATTTGTGTCAACAGCAATCCGCCAGTGTCAACCACCGACCAACCGCTGACAATTTGCTGATTCAAGATGGCATCAACAGCACAGATGTCATTCAAGGCGTCATCATTCCAAAAGCCAACATCACCGACCTTATGCTAGATGACCGTGTGATACACGCAGTATCAACAGGGCAATTTGTTATCCATGCGGTCAGTCATATCAGCGAAGCCATGACACTTTTGACCCAAATGCCCTACAGCAACACAAACAAAAAAGGCAACCTAAGTAAACACTGTCTGCAAGGGCGGATTATTAAACAATTAAAACAATGGCAAGATGATGAGCGTGGGTAGCTGATTCAACAACCGTCCCAAAAAACCCACGTTATTCTCAATCAAACATGTTGCTTTTGGCATTCGCTAAAAGTCATCTTTTAATTGGCGTAAAGCAGCAAAGACGGTCAAGGGTTTATCGTCATCAAGCTCAACTTGTTGTGCCACAGCATTAACCACGCTGTCTTTATCACAACGTAAAAACACATTGATATCACGCTCTTGACTTAAACTGGTGGGCAGTGATGTTTGGTTATTTGCCAGTCTTTGCTCAATTTCATTCACGTGATGTTTCATCGCCATATTATTTGGCTCAATGGATAAGCCAAACGCTAAGTTATTTAATGTGTATTCATGAGCAGGATAAAACAGCGTGTCATCTGGCAATTTGGCAAACCGCTCTAAACTGTGATACAAGTCACCCACCGTACCTGTGAACACTCGACCACAACCTGCACTAAACAAGGTATCACCACAAAACACATGCTTGACTTTATCCACTTCCATCACATACGCCAAATGATGCTGGGTATGTCCTGCCACCAACCACACTTGTGCGGTCTTACCCCATAAGTTTATGGTTGTGCCTTCTTTGACTTCTTGGTCAGGGTGAATGCCATGATCGGCATGAGCCACCACGTGCGTTAGTGGGTACAACTCTCTTAGCTCAGATACCCCACCGATGTGATCGGCGTGTTTATGGGTTATCCAAATGGCGGTCAAATCCAGCCCATGTTGATTGATATAGTTTCGCACAGGGTCAGCTTGCCCAGGGTCGATGATGACAGCTTGTTTGTTGCTGGGATTGACCAATGCCCAAATATAGTTATCACTAAACGCAGGAATTGGATAAAACCTTAACATGACACATCCTTAATATGTGGCTGACTTAATATGTGGCTGAGTTGTCCAAGCTGTCTATTGGCATGGCATTGCTGGGCAATTTTAGCACTTGCCCAACTTGCACATGGTCATAAATACCAATGCCATTGATTCTGGCAAGCTCACTGAGATTGACTTTATATTTATTAGAAATGCCAATCAGCCCCTCTCCTGGTTTGACGGTATGTGTTTTAGGGGCATTGATTGTGCTGTTGGCTTGCACAGCAGTCGGTTTGGTGATGACCTTACTGACGCCTGGTATGGTCAGTATTTGCCCATTTATGAGCATATAATCGGTAGGTACATTATTGGCAGATGCCAAGGTGGTTAAAGGAATTTTATAACGAGTTGCCAATCCTGATAAGGTTTCGCCAAGCTGGACTTTATGTTGAACTTGATGGTTACCTTGATAAGAACCAGTTTGTGGCACATGACGTGATATGCTGGTTTGTGATGTTCTGGTTTGTGATGTTCTGTTACTGGTTAGATTGGTGTTTATTGGTGTGGTCGGCACAACCAATTTTTGCCCAGCAACTATGATGGTTTGTGGGCTAATGCGGTTAAGATTTGCCAATTGTGCCACACTCACGCCATAACGATTAGCAAGCATGCTTAAATTATCGCCACTTTTAATAACATAACTGTCCACATTGCCTGTGTATTCACGATTATTCGTACTGGTATTGGTTTGGTTGGCAAAACGATTGGTGGCAATAAAATTGCTTGCTCTGTCTGATGTTTGTGTGTCAGTAGGAATGTTTAACAATTGAGTGGGTTTGATGGTTGCGGTGCGTTGTATGCCATTAGCTCGCACCAAATCATCAATGCTGATGTCATACTGACGAGCAATGCTAGACAGTGTTTCACCATATTCCACTTCATGCAAGGTAGCAGCAACGCTTGGCAAGCTGAAAAATAGCAACGATGCCATCACTGAATATGATAAAAGTAACCTTTTATGAACAAGATTTTTGTTTATTAGCTGTTCTGTTGTCTGTTGTTTGGTATTGTGTGCGTACATGTCAGCTCCTAATCAACCACTCTATAAATGCTTAGCGATTATCTGCCCAGCTGTTATCTGTGTCATTGTGATGACGCATCATTGTTATCTACTTGGTTATCTATTTGGCTTTTATTGACTTAACTGTTAACCGTGATTGTTTATGGCTTTATCTTACTCAATCACCCATATAAATCAAGCAACATCAGCTCAATGGGGTTTAATTATTTGCCAAAAGGGCATCAACCATGGATTTTGTGATTATTCATCGACATCATTTGACCAATTTAAGCAACAAATGCCCAGTTTGTCTATGGTTGCTTATTTTTGTTGCTTATTTTTGGTTGCTTACCATTGATTATTAGCCATGCTGTTTTTCAAAATCTTGCATGAATGCCACTAATTGTTCAACCCAATCTAAGCCAATGGCATTGTAGATGCTGGCACGCATTCCCCCCACACTGCGATGACCTTTTAAGTTTAGTAGCCCTTGCTGTTTTGCCTTAGCCAAAAACACGTTATCCAACGTCGCATCTGCCAAAGTAAATGGCACGTTCATGATGGAGCGATATTGTGCATCAATGCCATTGTGATAAAAGTCACTGCCATCAATTGCATCATACAACAATTTGGCTTTTTGTTGGTTAATCTTAGCAATTTGTTCAACCCCACCTTGCGCCTTTAACCACTCAAACACCAAGCCTGCCAAATACCAAGAATAAGTCGCTGGCGTGTTACTCATCGAGTCAGCATCAACTTGTGTTTGATAATTAAGCAGTGCAGGACACCAATCACTGGCATGACCCAATAAGTCTTCACGGATAATCACAATCACCAAGCCTGCCGGCCCAATGTTCTTTTGCGCCCCAGCATAAATTACCCCATAATCATTAACATCAATGGGGTGTGATAAAATGCTTGATGACATGTCAGCCACCAAGGGAGCTGATACCTTAGGCGGTTCAAACAGCTGTACACCATGAATGGTTTCATTGGCACAATAGTGAAAATAGCTGGCGTTGTCTGTTGTTTGCCAAGTGTGCCTATCTGGCACGCTCTGATAATTAAGCCCACGACCATCTGCCACAAGATTAACCCGACCAAGCCCCAAATTGGCATAACGTGTGGCTTCACTAAAGGCTTTTTTTGACCACGTCCCTGTTAATAGATAATCAGCCACGCTGTTATCTTGATTAAATGACAGCAAATTAAGCGGTATGGCAGAAAACTGTAAAGACGCTCCGCCTTGCAAAAACAACACCTTATAATGATTTGGAATTGCCATCAACTCACGCAAATTTTGCTCAGCTTCACTGGCAATTTGCATATAATCTTGACTGCGGTGGCTCATTTCCATCACTGACACGCCTTTGCCTTGCCAATCCAACAGCTCTTGTTGTGCTTGATACAGTACAGGCGTGGGTATGGACGCAGGGCCAGCAGAAAAATTGGGCAATCGATGTAACTGTTCTAAAGATAACTGCTCTAATTGGTCTGATGAAATCAAGCTTGTCATAAACATCAATCCTTCAATGGTCTTCAATGGTTTGTAGTTAATTGGCTTTTCTTTTACTTAAACTGTGTCTTTACTGAAACGGTGTCTTTACTGAAACGGTGTCGCCAAATGGCTCTAGATGACCCAGATAGATTGTGCCTAGACAGATTGTAACTGTTGCCAAAATGTTTGTTTCAACTTGGGCGTTACCAACATATCCGCCAACAATGGAGCATCAACTGCTTGTTTAAGATTAACCCCGTTAGGCAATGGACTTAAGCACAGTACAGGGTGTTGGGTTTGCTGTCCTAATCGGCATAGAAATCCATCTAAACTTTGCTGAGCATACTCTGCATCAGTCATGCCCACACAAATGGGAAAGCTAAATTGATAAGACTCACCGTTTAGTACAGAAACGATGTTTTGCCAAAGTTGAATCTGCTCAGCTGTCAGCTGTTTTTTATCCACCAAGACGCTGTGATGATTAAAACTAAAGCCCTCTAACTCAAAACTGACTGCGGTCGTACTGTTTGCCGTCGTGTCTGCTGCCGTTGTGTCTGTCATCGTGTCTGTTGTTGGCGATGCTAGGACAGCAGTTTGTGATGCGTCATTGGATATGTCATAAGACGCATGACCAATTGTCGTGTCTTCTGCCAGCTGATTATCGTTGGCATGGTAACTGCTGTTATCTACGGCGTTTACTGATTGACGATTTATGGGTTGATTGTCTGCTGGTTGATTGTCAATGACAGACTGTTTATTCGGTTTGGCTAACTGTATTGGTTCAAAATAAATGGTTTGGTTGAGTTGTTGAATGGATTTTTGGTCTGATTTCTGCCTTGTTACCCACACATCAATACCCATTAAATGTAACATCTGTCGTTGACAGATGACGTGTTTAACATGTGGGCTGTGAACGTTATTAGGCATAGATTTGATGATTAAGAGGTTTGAAGATTAAGCTGTTTACGTTTAAATAAATGACCAAAAGATTACGCTTGATGCCATGCTGATAACCATGTCAATATCTGAGCATTGGCATCTGGCAGACGATATCGTCCACCAAGCAACTCTTGCCAACTGGCCCAAACCAATGGCTGTCCCAATCTGCCCAATAAGGCGGGTTGTCCATGTTGATGGCTCACCTGAGTCTGAGCCACGCTTTGATTAAATTCATGATATTGCTCAGCAGATAAACGCACTTCATACACATGCAGACGGACACATTTATTGGGATAATCATGCTCAATCTCACCCAATTTGGTTAATTCGTTCTGTTGAATGTCCAAGCCAATCTCTTCTTGTACTTCACGGATAAGGGCATCGGTTGCGGTCTCAGACGGCTCGATTTTACCACCCACAAACTCATGGCAATCGCCTTGGTCTTGCTTGGCATGTCGATGACCAAGCAAAAACCAGCTGGTATTGCTGTTGACTGTATTGCCATTGACTGCATTACCGCTGGCATCATTCAACACATCGGCATCATGGCGAATCACCGCCACTGCCACATCAATTTTGGTGGTCAACATTGATTTTGGCTTAAATTTGGCTTAAAAATGTTGCGAAGGCTTATCAACCATCGCACCCTGTTGGTTTTCTTGTTGGCTTTCGGTCTTTAGCACATTAAGATTGGCTGATTCAGAGATAATGGCATTTTGTTGTTCTACCGCTCCTGTCAACCTGGCAAGTTCTGTTTTTAAATGCGTATTTTCACGATTAAGACGACCCATCTCCCATTTATTTTGCAACACTTTAAACCACAGCAAAGATAAGAAAATACCAATGACAATGCCCAAAGAGATGGCAATAATCAACAACAAGCCTAAGTTCATCGCAGGGGCTTGATAAAACAGTAAATTCACCGCAAGCTCGGTGCTATTGGCAATCACCAAGCCCAACGCATAAGCAAAAAACACCACCAAAACCACCATCAATACGACACGCATGAGATGCCCTCACAGTAAAAAACGTTAATGCAAAAACAATTCAAAAACAACAATTCAAAAAATAACAAACAAAAAAAAGCTGACAAGGTTAAGGCATGTTCTATATGATGCCTGCTTTTATCATGCCTACTTTATGCCAACTCTTTATTAGATTCACTCAAGATACCTTTACCAAGATACCTTTATCAAGGTGTATTAGCCAAGTTGCCATTAGCCAACTTATATTAACATGAGCCAAACTCCATTAGCTCAAGTCGCAATGCCTTACCAGGTTTAAAGTGTGGTATTGCTTTTGCTTTGACCATCACCTGTTCACCTGTCTTAGGGTTACGAGAGTGTCTTTGTTGATGATGATGCAAACAAAAACTGCCAAAACCTCGTATCTCAATCCGCCCATCATCTTGCAATGTTTCTGCCATCAGCTCAAACAATCGCTTAACCGCCACTTCAATCACGTCATCATTCATGTTATCACAATTTTGACTGATGCGTTGTATCAACTCAGATTTATTTACCCACATTCATGATGCTTCCGTTTCGCTGTGTTCTTGTATTTTGTGTTTTAGGTATTCTTTTGGCATGATTTTGGCATAAATGTCATGTCATTGTCTATCGTTTTGCAAACGCCAAAGAGTAAAACAAAAACACCCAGTCATAAAGCCTCACATGTTGATGGTTTGTTGATTGTGGTTTATTGATTGTGGTTTGTCACTTACGGATATGACTGTTTATAAATCACAAAATTTAAGCTATGATGTTAAATTGACATCTTAGCCCAACTTTTATTTTTATATTTTTATTGGATAACCCCATGCCATCAGCGTCTCATTCAACCAGCACACACGCTTCAACCACACAGGCTTCAACCAACCGCCATAAATTTGCCCCTTTAAAAAATGACCGCTTACTTAGGGCGTTACGTTTTGAGCCAGTAGATTGTACCCCTGTGTGGATGATGCGACAAGCAGGCCGTTATTTGCCTGAGTATCAAAACACCCGAACGCAAGCAGGCGACTTTTTAAGCTTATGCAAAAATACTGAGCTTGCTACTGAAGTAACGCTACAACCACTAAGACGCTTTGAGTTAGATGCTGCCATTTTGTTCAGTGATATTTTGACCATTCCTGATGCCATGGGTTTAGGGCTGTATTTTGTTGCAGGGGAAGGACCTAAATTTAAATACACGGTTCGCAAGCAGTCTGACCTTGAGCAGTTGCCCAAAGTAGATGTCAATGACGCATTGGGTTATGTGATGCAAGCGGTAACCAGTATCCGTAAAGAGCTTAATGGTAAAGTGCCATTATTTGGCTTTTCAGGAAGCCCTTGGACATTGGCGACTTATATGGTTGAAGGAGGCAGCTCAAAAGACTATCGCCATACCAAGGAGCTGATGTATACTAAGCCTGAGTTTTTGCATGCGTTGTTGGATAACGTGGCGGTGGTGGTTACCGATTATCTGTCGGCACAGATTGATGCAGGTGCTCAGGTGCTACAGTTGTTTGACAGTTGGGGCGGTGCATTGGGACATCGTCAGTTTATCGAATTTTCGCATCAGTACAACCGCCGTATCATCAGTGAGCTAAAACAAAAACACCCTCAAATACCGATTGTGCTGTTTACCAAAGGGGGTGGTCTGTGGCTTAATGTTCAAGCGGATTCACAAGCTGATGCGTTGGGCATTGATTGGACCATGCCCATTGATAAAGCCAGACAAATTTTAAGCGATGAACAAAGACACTTAACCAAAAAATATAAAAAACTACAACCCTCTAAAGCCATTCAAGGTAACCTAGACCCACTGACCTTACTTGGCAGCAAAGACACCATCAAACATGAAACCACTTTAATGTTACAAGACGCCTATCGACAGGGTGATAAAACAGGATATATCGCCAATCTTGGACATGGCATCACCCAATGGACGCACCCCGACCACGCCAAGGTGTTTATTGATACGGTTCATGAATATGCTCTTTAACTCATTAACTCACTGTGCTTCTTTAACGATGCTTCGGCATGGGTGCTGGCAGTAGTGTGGCATGTTAGCATGCTTATGCTGATGAGCTTAGCAATGCGTTTGAGCCATGATTTTAGGTCATGATTTTGAGTCATCACGGAAGGGAGTGAAGGGAGTAGGGACGTTTATCTATTGCCATTCATTCTCATTTACCCTATTATCTGCCTTATGGTTATCATGCTTATCTGTTCTCATCATTTTGTATGAATGATGTTGCATTCATCTTGACACTTATGTTTAGGAACACCTTTTCATCATGACTCGGTCTCGATTGTCTAAACTTTCGCCCTTATCCCCCCCAAACAGCTTGCGTCATTGGGGCATGATGACAGGTTTACTTAGTCTGTTTGCCATTGCCATATTGGCAGTGGCGTTGTTGGTCGCTGTGTTTGCCTATCAGTTTGCTTACAAACAAGGCAAGCTAGATGCCATGACAGAAAGTGAAGTTACCGCTGATGGTAAACGCTTAACAACTCAATCATTACAAGACATCAAATTACAAAACGACATTTTACGCACCGAAGCTGACACCGCCAAGCAAGAGCGGGATATCAGCCTTACCAGCTTATCACAACTCAGACAAGAGCTAGAAGAGCTACAAATCACCAATGAACAGCTTCAACAAAGTGTGGATATTTTTCATCGACGGATTGCAGACAGTGGTGGTATCAGACTGCAAGTCATCGGAGCAGAAATCGAACCTTTACCAGAAAATGCGTTTGAATATCGCTTTGATGTGCTGATGGTGAATAAAAACGGTTCATCAACCCCACTTACCCCAACGTTAAATTTGCTCACCGACACCAGTTTTGTCAATGTGCCATTAAAGCCAAGCCGTTATCAAATCAATGGAATATCTCGTATCCGTGGTCGTTTTATCATGCCAGATGGTTTTAACCCCATGCAGGTCAAACTGACCTTATCTGCTGACGGACAAGAAGTAGAACAGTTATATAACTGGCGATTAGGTAAACGCAAGGACAATGTGCCATTATCATTAGCCGAAATACCCAAGACCAATGAACGCCCCATCTCTCCATCTTAGGTGGTGGCAATTAAATCAACAATGCGTCTCAATTAACAATGCGTTACTTATCAGTACCATTAACCATTAAACTAACCAACAAATCAACCATCATCACCATGTTAAGCAAAATACCCAACCATCACGCCCATGCACAAGACTGGCATCTGCCTTTATCGCCTGTTCGCCATAGTTACACATATCCTGACAAAAACCATCTTATTTACGCCCATGACGACACCAACCGCCATGATAAAAAAGACACAGACATCATGGTTGCTGAGCCTGAACTGGCTAAGCCACCCATGTATGCGGTGGTGATGTACAATGATGACTACACCCCCATGGAATTTGTGGTGATGGTGCTACAATCTCAATTTCGCCATTCTGTTGATGAAGCGGTGCAAATCATGTTAAGCATTCATCATTTTGGTAAGGGCATTGCGGGCATTTTTCCCAAAGACATCGCTGAAACTAAAGCAAAAACCAGCAATGGGCTTGCTCGCAAAGAAGGTTATCCTTTGCTGACACAAATTGAGCCGTATCGATGATGATTGCCAAAAACAGTTACCAAAAACGGTCGCCAAAACATTGATTTATCCTAAGCCACCATCATAATAAACGGATAGAATAATAAAAGAATAGGTTACACTGTCTGACCATACAGATTTTAGGGAAGCATCTATTTTTTATCATAAGGAATACCCATGCTAAGTCGTCATTTGGAAGTTTCTTTGCGTTTGGCTCTAACCCTAGCCAAACAACACGCCCATGAATATCTCACCGTTGAGCATTTGTTATTATCATTACTTGAAAATACCGATGCAGCCGATACGCTAAAGGCATGTGGGGCGGACATAACAACACTTAGAACAGAGCTTGAAGCCTATATTAACAGGCACACACCAACCGTTGTCAATGCAGATGAACAGCCACCACTGCCTACCCAAAGTTTTGACCGTATTTTACAACGTGCCATTTTTCATGTGCAGTCAGCGGGCAATAGACGCTTGGTTGAAGGCTCAGATGTGTTGGTATCCATGTTCTCTGAACACGACACGTATGCCGTATATTTGTTAAAAAAACAATCAATCAGCCGTCTGTCGCTGACACAATATCTGTCGCATCATGATAAAGCCAAGCAAAAAATGATGACTGGCCATGGTGAGCAAGACCGTGATAAAGCCAAAGAAAAAAACCCACTCAAAGAATACACCAATAACCTTAACCAACGTGCCAAAGAGGGTAAATCTGACCCTTTGATTGGACGTGAACAAGAAATCGAACGCACCGCCCAAATCTTGTGCCGCCGTCGCAAAAACAATCCCTTACTTGTCGGCGACCCTGGGGTGGGCAAAACTTCCATCGCTGAAGGCTTGGCATGGCTTATTGTCAATGGCAATGCCCCCAAACCCTTGTTAGACACCACCATTTATGGCTTAGACATTGGGGCATTGATTGCTGGCACTAAGTATCGTGGTGATTTTGAAAAACGCATGAAAGCGTTGCTTGAAGCGTTAAAATCACATGGCAAAGCGATTTTATTTATTGATGAAATTCATATGATTGTTGGTGCTGGTTCATCCATGAACAGCAACATGGATGTGTCCAATCTGATTAAGCCTGCCCTTGCCAATGGTGAACTTCGTTGCATTGGCTCAACCACTTTTACTGAATATCGACAAATCTTTGAAAAAGACCATGCCTTATCACGGCGGTTTCAAAAAATTGATGTGGTTGAACCCAGTGTGGCAGACACCATTGAAATTTTGCGCGGGTTAAAATCTCGTTATGAAGCGTTTCACCATGTCAGCTACACCGATGATGCGTTGGTTGCTGCTGCCAAACTGTCTGCCAAACACATTCATGAACGCTTTTTACCTGATAAAGCCATTGATGTCATCGATGAAGTGGGGGCATACAAACGCCTAAGCGAAAATGCCACCACCCAAAAAAATGCCACCACTCAATCTGACAGCACCAACACCATCAACACCGTGGAGAATATGACCAATAC
This sequence comes from Lwoffella lincolnii, assembly GCF_002014765.1. GTDB lineage: Bacteria > Pseudomonadota > Gammaproteobacteria > Pseudomonadales > Moraxellaceae > Psychrobacter > Psychrobacter lincolnii. Next base: position 227,442 of record NZ_MUYT01000001.1, on the reverse strand, counting down.
AGATACCCACACACAAACACCACCACAAGCACCACCACAAGCACAAGCACAACAAATTGATGTGGCAGACATAGAAACCATCATTGCCAAACTGGCTCGCATTCCTGCAAAACATGTCTCTAGCAATGATAAAGCCACGTTACGATATCTTGATCGTGACTTAAAACGCTTGGTGTTTGGACAAGATGAAGCCATCGATACACTGGCAGATGCCATTAAGCTGTCTCGTGCTGGGCTAAAGCCCTTGGATAAACCCATTGGTTCATTTATGTTTGCAGGTCCAACAGGGGTGGGAAAAACTGAAGTCGCCAAACAGCTTGCCAATTTGATGGGCATTGAGCTGGTGCGGTTTGACATGTCTGAATACATGGAAGCCCATACTGCCTCTCGTTTGATTGGAGCTCCCCCAGGCTATGTGGGTTTTGACCAAGGCGGACTGTTGACCGAAAAAATCAATCAAAATCCCCATTGTGTGTTGCTCTTAGATGAACTTGAAAAAGCCCACCCTGATGTCTTTAACTTACTATTACAAGTGATGGACCATGGCACACTGACCGACAACAACGGACGACAAGCCAGCTTTAAACATGTGGTGCTTATCATGACCACCAATGTGGGGGCAGAACACATGAGCCGTGCGTCCATGGGGTTTACTCAACAAGACCATTCCAAAGACAACACCGAAGCCCTAAACCGTGCCTTTACCCCAGAATTTCGTAATCGTTTAGATGCCATCGTGCAGTTTGCACCACTCAATGATAAAGTCATCTTATCGGTGGTGGATAAATTCTTAGTTGAGCTACAAACACAACTAGATGATAAGCAAGTCACCTTAGAGATGACTGATGATGTCAGAGCATATCTGGCAGAAAAAGGCTATGACCGCCTGATGGGTGCCAGACCCATGCAACGATTGCTACAAAACGAAATTAAAAAACCACTTGCCAACATGATACTGTTTGGACGCTTAAGTTCAGGCGGTACGGTACGTCTTAGCTTATTGCCAGATAATGCAGGGGCAGATGACAACAAGCATGTGGCATTTGATATTGATGAGGATAACCAAGCTCACGCACCAAATGGCCGTCTGTTACTCACCATCACAGAAACCTTAGATGATGATAAAACAGTACTGGAAGATGTTGTGATATGATTGACCACACTCAAGATATAATTTTGGATTGACCATGTCTTTATCACCCAATGTAAGCCCATTTTCTCCTGCCCCCATATTGACCGAACAACAAATCGCCATCTTGGCAAATGTTCGCATGCCTGATGACTGGAAGTACGCACTGGCACACGAGCTGACTTCCACCAATATGGATAAATTACGCACATTTTTACGTGAGCAATATGCCAATGGCATCATCGTCTATCCCCCTGCCAGCCAAATGTTTAAAGCGTTTGATTTAACCCCCCTATCACAAGTCAAAGTGGTGATACTAGGACAAGACCCCTATCATGGGGCAGGACAAGCCATGGGGTTGGCATTTTCAGTACCCAAATCCATACCCAAACCACCATCGCTAAACAACATCTTAAAAGAGATGGGCGATGACATTCAGATTAATTACCCACGGCATGGCGATTTGACCCATTGGGCAACCCAAGGCGTGCTATTGCTCAACACATCTTTAAGCGTGGCAGAAGGGCAAGCAGGTAGCCATCAGGGGCAAGGTTGGGAAGTGTTTACCGATGCGGTGATTGAGGCGGTCAATCACCACACAGAGCATACAGTATTCATTTTATGGGGTTCAAAAGCCAAGCAAAAAGGCAAATACATAGATACGAACAGACATTTGATATTAACCGCCAATCACCCATCGCCCTTATCTGCCAATCGTGGCGGTTTTTTTGGCACTCGTCCTTTCTCCCAAACCAATACTTATTTAAAAAGACATGGCAAAACTCCCATTAATTGGCAACTGCCAGAATGACCAAAATGATGCGATGAACTCAAACCATCTATATTGGCATCAACAAGATGACAATCATCATGCCTTGGCATTAAACGCACAAAAATGGTGGCTGCCCATTGATTATCAGTTTATGACATTGGCAATACAACAAGCCGAACTGGCTGCCAATCATGCAGAAGTGCCTGTTGGGGCAGTTTTGGTTCGTCAAGGCAAGGTGCTTGCCAGTGGTCATAATTGTCCCATTGGTTGTGCTGACCCCACAGCTCATGCTGAGATTGTTGCTCTTCGACAAGCATGTCGCTTCATTAACAACTATCGCCTACCACCTGGTACCACTTTATATGTTACTTTAGAGCCATGTACCATGTGCGTGGGTGCATTGATTCATGCTCGCCTATCTCGTCTGGTGTTTGCTACCTTCGAGCCACGCTCTGGCATGCTTGGCAGTCAGCTTAATTTGGCACAATTGACCTGTTATAACCACCGCATCAGCGTACAAAATGGACTGATGCAAAGCCAAAGTCGTGATTTATTAAAACACTTTTTTCATAAGCGACGATAAAAAACCGCCAGCCACCTTAACCTGCTCTTAGGCAATTGGGTTAAAACGACCGACTAAGCTCCAAATAAAAATTTTGTTTGTTATGGCTATAAAGTGCTGGCAAGTTACTGTTATTTTTACTGTAACGATAAGTCAGCTTTGGCGTTAATCCAAGCCAGCGAATGTCTTTGTGCCAAATGGAGGTTTGTAGGGTTAGGGTTTTATCTGTGCGATACACATCATTGGGATTGACCAGACGCAATAATTTACCATGATAACGCTCACGCTCAGCACTCACCCTACCTTGCACGGTCAGACCATTTGGTAATCTTTGCAACACCCCAAAATGTATCTTTGTGGCATGACTGCTTTTTGTTGCATCTTGCAGATGACTAAGCTGATACCCCACGCCCAAAGAATAACGACGATTTGGGCCATCTTGCAACAAAATGGTGTCATTCACATGATAACGCTTGCCATCATAACCTTGATAACGCTCGGCATAATTGCCTTTTTCCATGCGTACAAAAAACGCATTTTGCCATTTATCATTGATCCGATGATGGCTACCAAACGCCACGCCCTGACTGTCTTTTCTGGGGGATAACCTGCCATGCAGCTGCTGATTGGTGGCAAAAATACGCCCAACAAAAGGCACGACATCAACATAACCTTTTTGGTGGTCTTTTCTTAGCCCAGCATGAGCAAAAACCGCCAGTTCATTGTGGCTTTTGTCATCATAAAACTTACCATCAACATCTAGGGCTGTATAAATACTAATACCATGACTAAGTGGTGTGTATTTATTCACACCAAGCGATAAGGCAAGCCCATGAGCAGGTTTTGGTGCGTCTTTTTTAATGTTGGGCTGTGTGATGGTGGAGGCGGCATTGATATTGTCCAAATGCAGATAGTTGATGCCCAAATCCAAGCCCATTTTGTATTTTTTATGCAAATAGCGACTTTGCGACAGCACCCATCTTTGCTCTTTTTTGCTTAATTTTAAAAAGTGGGCATCGTCTTTGAGTTCATCTAGCACCATTTGGGCGTGTTTATCGTGCTTTTTGGTCAGCAGCAAAGAGACCATTTGTAATTTCACCGCCGTAAGCGTCGGCTCTTTGTTGCTCAAATCGGTCAGCAGATTTAATGCCAATTTGGTGTTGCCATCACTTAGGGCAAGTTTGCTTTGGGCAAATAACAACAAAACATCATCTTGATAATCATCAGGCAGGCGGTCATAAAATGGCAATAACAAGCGTAATGTTGCCACATCATCTTGCACAATCGCTTGATGAAAGACATGATAAAATGCCTCTGGCTGGGCAAGTAAAAAATTGACATCTACGGTCGGTGGGGCAGATTGGTTCTCATTGCTCTGATTGATGGGCAAGGCATTGATGGGTAAGGTATTGATGGGCAAGGTATTGATGGGCAAGGGGCTTTTATCACTCTTTAAGTCATCACTGATAAAACCATCGCCTAAGCCATCACCCAAACCATCTGGGCTATTCAAACTGTCCAAATCTTTACCCAAACTTTCATCTGATAAACCATCAGCAGATGGCAGCTCATGCGTGGGCATATGATGGCTGTGGGCATACACCTGTGCTGCTAATGTATCAACACAGAGCAATAACAGCAGCTGCTTTAAAAGTCTGTGCTTGACTTTTAAAGCAGGGTTGGTCTTTGATAAACAGGTCATATTAAAACTTCATTTCAAGACTGGCAAAGTAACTGCGACCTGGTGCAATGTAACGGGTTGATTGGGTACTGCTTGCAGCTTCGCTGGGCAGTTGGCGTGCCGCCTCCCATGTGGTGTAGCGGGTGTTTAACACATTGTTAATGCCAAGGCGGGCGGTGATGCTCTCAGTTGGGCTATAATAGCCTGTCATGTCTATTAAAGTATAGGCTTTGGGTATTGTGTGTGTTAAAGTTTGTGTTTCTCTTTTGCCATTTCGGATTCTAAGGGCACTAAGCTCATTTTCATCTTTTTGTTTACTGTGCGTTAAAGTTGTGCCAATGCCCCATACTTGACTGGGGTGGTCATAGTTTAGACCGACCACATAGCGTGCTGGGGTGATGGCGTCCCAAAAAGCAGGGCGAGCCTGATACCAACCATCGGCATCTTTGGGTGCAATGTAATCAAATTTCCCCAATTTGGTATGACCATAACCCAAGGTCATTTCAAGACCATCTGGCAGCTTTGATGTCATGGCATGCAAATCCAGTTTGCCTTTGACGCTCACCCCTTTGATGGTGGCATTGTATAAGTTGGCAAATACCTCATCACTGGTTTTGGGCGTGGGTGGATTGCCAACACATTCATTGGAATCCAAATGAGCCTTACAATAATCTTGCTGGGCTTTGGTTAGGTTCGGTATGGCTTTATCTAACATGTCCTTGTAACGGCTTTTGAACATGCTCATCTCAATATCCCCCCAAGGGTGCTGATAGCGAAAGCCATATTCGTTGGTATTTGAAGTTTCAGGTTTGACATCAACCGCTCGTTTGGGAAAAGACACATCAGGGTCGTTTTTATGCTGGGCGGCAGTGCTGTTATAGTTGTATAACTCATAAAAACTTGGCGTACGAAAGCCTTTGGCGGTTTTATACAACAGGCTAAAATCAGGTGTCAGATGAACCGCCGCCCCAAAATTATAGCTTTTGTTGGTGTAGGTTTTGTTGATGATGTTTGAATCGGTGCTGTGAATGCGTTGTTTGTCCAAGCGTCCACCAAAACTTAAATCCACATAATCATTTGGTGTATAAAGGTTGTTAATGCCCACATATTGGTTACTGCCATGAATGGGAGCGCGTTCACATTCATTGGCATTGCCACAGGCGTCTTTTTCTTCTAAGCGTCCAAGGCGATTTTTGACAATCCACGCTGCCCCTGATTGCTCAAATTTGGCTTGCTCTTGTGCTGTCAGCGTGCTTTTATCAATAATGGCATCGCCTTGGGTGGTGTCAATGATTGTGCGTCTGCGGTTGTTGGCACGAAATTGGCTTTTAACTTTATCTGCACCAGCCAACACCGTCAAATCGTGCTGACCTAACAGGTCAAAATTAAAATCAAGTTTGCCTGTTAAGCTGGTACGCCCTTCTTTATAACGGTAATTGTTTTGATATTCATAATGCCCAATTTCACTGATGCCACAATTTAAGTCCACCTTGGGATATTGGCTGCACGATTTTTTAATGTCATGGTTGATGATTTGGATATTTTGTTGATGTAGGTTTAATTTTGCTTGTTTAAACCATGGCGTGTCAGGCTTAAACTCAAAACCTAACCCATAGCGAGTTTTGCCATGCTCTTGGTTAAACACACTGCTTCTGGCATAAGCCAGTTTTGGAATGGGGGCATCATTAGCCCCTGGTCTAAATGATGCTTGTGATGCGTCATTGGCATTTAGATACTCTTGATAATCATCGCAAAGGACAATGGAGCCGCCATTGGCAGGCTTACCGTCATTGCCCAATCTTGCCCCATGATAACTACAATGACGCATATCACGAATGTTGTATGTTTGTTTGGTGTCTTCTAATAACAGTTTACTGACCAGATTTGGGGTGATTTTGATGTTAAGGCGTGCCAAATACGAGTCTGAACGATAGTCCATGGGGTCAGGTAACAACCGATAAGTGCCTGTATAATCTTTGGCAGAAACAACCTCATGGGGGTGCATGGACGCCAAATATTGTGCTTTTTCAGCATCATTTAACTCAGAAAAATTGCGATTGCCGATGCCATCTGGCAGGGCTTTGGTGTAGACATAAGGGTATTGTACGCAGTTTTTTGGGTCATCACTTGCCAAACAGCTTTCGGTGATGTAGCTTGTGCCTGCAAACAGTTCGTTAGGCTTTCTTAAATCATATTTTTGTTGCCATGCACCCAAGCGATATAGGCTTTGGTTGATGCCATTTAGGTCGCTGTGTGCTTTGTTTTCTTTGCCTTTACGGTAGGTATATTGTACCATCGCTTCCACACGCTCGGTTTTACCTGCCGCTGCCAGCGTCTGACTCAAATGGTCATTTTTGCTGTTATAAGTGGTTTTGCTTTGAGCACCAAGATTTTTACCAGATTTTAAGACATCGCCCACATCTTTGGTGTGAAACGCCACCGAACCGCCCAACGCACCAGAGCCTGCTTCTAGGGCATTACCACCTTTATTGATGGCAACGGCGGCAATGTTTTCAATCTCTATCTCATTCATCGCCCCAGAGCCTGCACCAGCTCGTTTGGTGGATTCATCTTTGTAAGATTGAATTTGGGCAATGCCATCTACGGTAATGCCCACTCGGTTTTTATCCACGCCATGAATGGCAAATCCACTACTGCCACCACGCCCCTGCTCAACCACACTCACCCCAGTTTCATAACGCACCAAATCACGAATGCCCTGCACTTGTTCTTTTGCCAGCGTTTCAGCGGTTTTGACCGTTTTACCAAGCCCTGTTACATCGGTGTCAAACCGAGAAACAGGGGCAGATGGGGCGGCGGTTACCGTGATGGCATCTAAATAGACGACAGGTGTTTTTGTGTCTTTGGTATCAGAGTTGGCATCTGTCTGAGTATTCTCTTGCGCCCAAACGGATAAGGGTAAAACTGCCACCCCAAATAACGCCGCTTTGATGGCAAGGTTTAAGCGGTGCGTGGTCATGGTATGGACTGATGGCGATGTGTGTGTGATAGATTTTGACATAAAAAATCCTAAACTTTATTTTCTATTTTCTGGCGATGTTTTATCAAGATATTAGCCCAAGGCAAATCTGGTGTATTTATCCAAGAATTCGCCCAAGGCATTGTTTTAAGGCATTGTTTTAAGACACCATTTCAAAGTGCTGTTTTAAGGCATTGCCAAGGGCGTCATCAACTGTTGGTCAAGCGACTAAACGACTAGCGATGATAAGGGGGGCGTTATTTGGTCTCTTTGACAGCCCCAAAGACAGCCCCTGCTTTTTCGGCGGTGTCATTGATGCCATCGCCTTTGTCATACTGTAACTGTCCTGCCAACTCTTCGCCATTTGTGCCAAAAAATTGCCCCTTGACATCAATGTCTTTGATGTTGTATAAAAATCCGCCACTGTTGTTATTGCCAATCTCATGGCGATAATCGGACACATCGGCTTTGGCGGTAAAGGCTGTGCCATCAATCTTGCCATCTTTGATGTTAAAAACAATGTCGCCATTATTGTCATTGAGATTGCCTGTCAGGCTGTTGGTGTCAAAGTTTACATCAAACTTAGCTTTATTTTTACCATCCAAGGAGAAGGTTTTTTCATAAGTAGGCTCGTTAATGGGCAAGTGCTTGTTGGCAAATTCAGGGCGAATATCACCTTTTTGATACACATTTTCTACGGCATCATCATCGGCGTCTGCATCATCATCTTGGAGGTCAGCAGATGCGACCAAATCATCGTCATCTTCTTCTGGGATAAATTCTTTGGTTAACAGATAACCTTGATGACCTTTTGCCTTGATGGTTTCTTCTTTATCGCTATAACCTTTGTCCTTTTTTTGAGTAAGATAGCCTGCCCAAAGACCGTTGTAGGTGAATTGACCTGCCTTGGGCAGCGTGGTGCTGGCATCGGCCCTACCGCCTTGCACAAAATAACTGCGTGTTGGGGTTTGGTTGGCATCGTTATACAGCGTCTCGCCAAAACTGATGTGCTGATAGCTTTTGGTACGAATGGCGGTATAAGGCTTGTCGCCTTTGGCTTCTTGTAACACGATGGTGGTAACTTGGTTGTCTTTATTTAGTTTGGCATCAGGGTATTTTTCTTTAATGGATTGGTTGGCTTTGACAGCATCAGCAGGGGCTAATTTATTAACACTGCTGGCTGATAGGTCATAATAGTTGCCATTAAAATAAAATTTATCATGTTGCCCAAAATAAGCTGGCACGACCTGAGTGCTTTTGCTGACTTTTTTGGTGAACTCTGCTTTTGGTTGACCCCAAGGATATTCATAATAACTATCATCACTGGGAGTAATTGAATATTCATCAATGTTATCATTTAACCCTTGACTGTTGATAATTCTGCCAATCGTTTCATTATCCACAAAACTGGTGCTGGGTTTTTCAAAGCCTGCACTAAAATACACCGTTTTTGTGGCGACAGGTTCAGCCGTTTTGTCTCGTTTGCCACCAAAGACCACATAAGATGCGTTGTCATTGGATAAAAATTTACCCGCCAGCTCATCGCCCGACTGACCATAAAACCCACCTTCTAGCGTATCTGAGTTGGGGTTTGGGTTGTTTGGGTTGGCAGCATCAGAGAACAGCTCTTTGATAAAAGGTGCGGTTTTTGTGTTCTCATTAACCAAAGATTTGGCCGTACCGACGAAGCGGTTGCCTTTGATTTTGGCATCAATTTGATACACATCGGTTTCATTGACTTTTTTGGTAGTGTCAAATTGGCTTTTGATATAGTTGCCTTGGGCAGTTTGCTGGTTGGGATTATCATAATAAGACAATTTGCCTGTTAATGAGTTTGTATCAAAATCCACCTGATAAGTGGCAGGCGTGTGCTTATATTGAAAGCCATTTAGATAAATGTGGGCGGCACTGACGACATCGCCCTCATTGGCTTTGCCACTGGCATTGAGATAGACCCCCACTCGATCATCTGATGCTGAAAGGGCGGGGCGTTTTTTGACATCACTTAGGTACAGCCAGTTGCCTGTGTAGTTAAATTTACCAGCACTGGGCAACTGGCTGCTGGCATTTTCTCCATGATAAAACAAAATGGGCATGGGTTTGGGAATGCGGTCTTGCTCATTTTGATTATCGGCATTTTTTTGGGTCAGGCTGCTGCCTTGTAGTTCAAGATACCCAAAACGGATATTTTCATAAGCATCGGCGGGCTTTTTGGCTTTGGCATTATCAGCTTGCTGATGATTGATGTGAGTGTTGTTGTTGGACGGTGTTGTTAAGTTGCCATAACCATACACTTTAATGGTGTTTATCTTTTGGGGGTCAAAACGATGGCGTTCACTGTCTAAGTGCAAATCAGACAATGCAGGGAATTTGTTAAAATACAAGGGTTTGATGTCATTGGCGGTGATGGGCTGACGCAAGTTTTTACCTGCTCCGATGCCATCAGGGCGATGGGCATTAATACCAACATATAATTTGCCTAACCACTGCTGTATCAAATCATTGCTATAATCTGGGTCATTTTTTGGGCTGGTATCACGAATCTTACCCATCACAAAAAACCCTGCGGCAGCGGCGGTCTTTTGTGATTGTGTCAGTTGGTTGTTATCGCCATTTGGGTCAGTTGTGCTGGTGTTGTTATCCGTGTTGTTGCCCTGATTGTTGGCGTTGTTGGCATTATTGGTGTTGTCATGACCTGTATTCGGTGTTGGTAAAACTGTGCCTTGGGGCAGTTGGGTAATATTGGGTGCATTGGCACTGATGTCATCAGAACGGCAGCCTGTTATTACCACGGCAGCAAAAATACTGGCGATGGCAAGGCTAAGGGTGCGTTTTTGGTAGAAAATATGGGGGGCTTTGACAGTACTCATGGTGGTGTCCTTACTAGAATGTAAACCAAACAAACCCTTGCTAAATAAGCAATAAAGTCTCTTAACGATAGTAAATGATAATTGTTATCAGATAATAACATAAAACATAACAAATTTAGCAAGTTATTTTCTAAATTTTATCTGATATGCTAAAAACTGCTTCAAAAAATTTACTACAGAGTAACCCTTTTTCCTAACTTATCGCCCTAACACAAGTTTACACACATTTCTACCGTACTAATTTTTATCGAACCATTTGGTTTTTAGGTTTACCCTTTTTTAGGTTTACCCTATTGAACTGCCAAGGTGGTTTTTGCTATCATATTAGGTTAAAGTACAATTTTACTTTATTGACAATTTGCCAACCACCACTACTTTAAGAACTCATGCCCAAAACCCATCAAAGCTTATCCGCTACTTCCATCAAGACCACACAAATGACTTCACGTTTCCCTGTCATTACCATAGACGGACCAAGTGGCTCAGGTAAAGGCACGGTATCATGGCGACTTGCCAATACTTTAGGATACAATTTATTGGACTCTGGGGCATTGTATCGTATCATTGGGCTACAGGCTTGGCAGTCGGGTCTGTTACCCACGTCAACACAAGTTTTACAACATCATGATTCACATCATGGTCAGTTAGATGAAAATGCTTTAGAAGCATTAACCCAATCTTTACAAATCACCATGACCCCCAACCAAACCACTCAACAAGTGGACATTTATGTCAATGGTGAGCTGATGGGTACAGACATTCGTAATGAAACGGTTGGCAGTTATGCGTCTCAAGTGGCAGTACTGCCAAAGGTGCGAACTGCCCTACTGGATTTACAAAGAAACATGGCGTTGCACGCTGGGGTTGTTGCTGATGGACGAGACATGGGAACGGTGGTATTCCCTAACGCAGATGTCAAGGTATATTTGACCGCATCGGCACAATCACGAGCCTGTCGGCGAGTCAAGCAACTTATCATGCAAGGCAGTATTCATCCACAAGATGAAGTTGGCATATACACACAGACATTACAAGACATTCAAGCACGTGATGACCGAGACGAAAGTCGCCGTGTTGCCCCCAGTCGACCTGCTGATGATGCGTTGTTACTTGACAGCTCACAGATGAATGCCGATGAGGTTTATGCTGTCATAAAACAGCATTGCCAAGCTAAGGGCATTTGTTTTTAACTTTGGACTTTTTAGATTTTAATTTTTTTAGATTTTAATTGATGTTTCTTTAATTGATGTTTCTTTAATTTTAATTGATGTTAAAAAACACATTTTAAATCGCTGTTTTTTTGCCAAAATAAGGATAAAACCAGCTTCTTTCTTATCTTGGCAATCACTTGAACCGTACTGTGCTGGACAGGCTACGGCCATATATAGGTATGAACAATGGAATCATTTGCTGAACTATTTGAAGCAAGCCTTGGTGAACAAGGCTTAGAGATTGAACGTGGTGCTGTGGTGACAGGGCACGTTGTGGCAATCGATGCAGACTGGATTACCGTGGACACGGGACTAAAATCAGAAGGTGTGGTTGCTCGCTCTGAGTTTGTCGATGAAGACGGTGAGCTTGAAGTAGAAGTTGGCAGCACGGTAGATGTGGTTGTCGAAGCCGTGGACAACGGTATGGGACAGACCTTATTGTCACGTGAAAAAGCAAAACGTGTGGAAACATGGCATGCTTTGGAAGAATTATTTGAAAATGACGAAATTGTCAAAGGCACAATTTCTAATAAAGTTAAAGGCGGTTTTACCGTTGACATTGGCTCAGTCAGAGCGTTCTTACCAGGTTCATTGGTTGATGTACGCCCCATTCGTGACACCACTCACCTTGAAGGCAAAGAGTTAGAATTCAAAGTCATCAAACTTGACCAAAAACGCAACAACGTGGTGGTCAGTCGCCGTGCGGTCATGGAAGCTGAAAACTCAGCTGAACGTGAAGAATTGCTCAACAAACTTGAAGAAGGCATGGAAATTGACGGCATCGTCAAAAACTTAACCGACTACGGTGCGTTTGTTGATTTGGGTGGTATTGACGGTTTATTACACATCACGGACATGGCATGGAGACGCATCAAGCACCCTTCTGAAGTGGTTGAAGTGGGTCAAGACCTAAAAGTTAAAATATTGAAGTTTGACCGTGAGCGTAATCGTGTCAGCCTAGGTCTAAAACAACTGGGTACTGACCCATGGGACAACCTAAGCGAAACTTATCCCATCGGCACCATCACCCCTGCTCGTGTTACCAACTTGACCGACTATGGCTGTTTTGCTGAAATTGCTGATGGCATAGAAGGTTTGGTACACGTCTCAGAAATGGACCACACCAACAAAAACGTGCATCCTTCAAAAATCGTCCAAGTGGGTGATGAAGTCAACGTCATGGTACTTGACATTGATGAGGAGCGTCGCCGTATCAGCTTAGGCATCAAACAAACCTTACCCAACCCTTGGGAAGAGTTTGATAAAAAATATCAACGTGGTGATAAACTGACTGGCTCAATCAAGTCAATCACTGACTTTGGCTTATTCGTTGGCCTAGAAGGTGGCATTGATGGTTTGGTACACTTATCAGACATCTCTTGGAACGAGTCAGGCGAAGAAGCCATTCGCAACTACAACAAAGGCGATGAAGTCGAAACCATGGTATTATCCGTCGATGCTGAAGGCAACCGCATCAGCTTGGGCATCAAACAGCTAAGCTCAGATCCCTTTATGGAATATTGTGCTGTCAATGACCGTGGTGCGATTGTCAAAGGCAACGTTAAAGAAGTCGATGCCAAAGGTGCAGTCATTCAGCTTGCCGATGATGTAGAAGGTTACTTACGTGCCTCTGAAATCAACCGTGACCGTGTGGAAGATGCTACCAAACATCTAAACGTCGGTGATGAAGTTGAAACCAAAATCATCAGCATGGATCGCAAAACTCGCAACATCAGTTTATCCATTAAAGCCAAAGATGAAGCTGAAGAACGTCAAGCCATCAAAGAGCTGAGCAACACTCAAGACACTCAACCAAAAACGCTTGGTGATCTCATCAAAGAGAAAATGGATGACTAATGTGTCATTACTGTTGATTTGATTACTCATCGATATGATGTGTAAAAAGAGCGGTCGATTGACTGCTCTTTTTTTATGACATTTTAATTAACTTAATTAACCAAAGAATAAGGAATGTTTATGAAACCATCTTGCTTATCTGTCATTGCCATGCTGGCCATCACCTTATTGACCGCTTGTGCTTCAACATCACCAAGCTCATCAAATTTAGGTGGCGTTAATGGCACTCATGTTATCCACACCAGCAAACATCTTGGCATGTCAGTGTTGAAAACAGCGGTGAATCAGTATTGTTTGTCAGAAATTAAAAACAACACGTATTACCAAACCGCCAGCCTTGTGTTGAGCAAACAACAACAAAATCAAGTTGCCAGCAGTGTCTGTCATTGCGTTACCGAACAAGCCCCACAACAAATCACCGTGGCTGATGCGACCCATGCTGCATTAGATGCCAATTACCGCAGTAAATTGGTTACTCGGGTGGTGCTAAAGTCACTACAGACGTGTGCGATAAATTTTGTGAAGCGTTGATGACGGGCATCAACACCAGCATCAATTGACACCAGTAAAGACGTCAATAAGGCCATCTCATTTGACCAATGATAACACCGCTTCGGTCAAGGCAAATTGACGGATATCGGTCAACATGGTGGTATCAAAGTTATGCACATAGACCATTGACAGATGTCGACTTGGATCACACCACGCCACCGAACCATTATAGCCCATGTGCCCAAACCCATGCGTTACGTCATGGCAGACGCTAAAAATCCGATGATATCCTAATCGCCATGCCATGTTAGCTGGCATCACCGCATCATGATTTTTTGGGGCAGCAAGGTTTTTTTGGACAGCAAGGTTTGAGGTTGATTGCTGTGTTGCTATTGTGGACAGCTGTTCAAATGTTTGTTTATCAATCAGCATGTTGCCTTGATGATAACCACCACTTGCCAGCATGTCATAGATGGCAGCCAAGGCATTGGCAGAAGCCACACAGTTAGCTGCAGGGATTTTACTCGTCAACACGTCTTGTTGATGATAATTAATTGCCACTTTTCGCTCAGGTGTCATGGCAGTTTTATAATGCTCGATTGACATGTTTTTGCCATTAAAATACAACCCATTGATGCTTGCGGTATTCACTTCTTGCTGATGAGTGTTGATAAGAGCTTGCCAACAATCATGGCTTGGCAAGCTTTGGTAAATTGCCAAAATCTCTGGCGTGTCTTGTCTATATGTTGGCTTATGATGGCGACTTTGTTGACCATCGGTTTTGTGATTGGTCTGTTTGTCGCCATCGTCCTTGCCGTCAGTAAAATACGCTTGTGGCACTGCCATGGTATTTATCAAGGACTGGGGCAATTCAAAAAAGATTGACCCTTTGATTCCTAAGGGCTTAGCCAAATAAGTGTCTAACGCTTTTTGTAATGACAAATGTGTGACCTTTTCAACCAAGCCACCCAACACCCAGCCACTGACCAACGCACTATAGGCACTCAGATAGCCCACATGTCCTTTTGTTGGCATTTGTTCGACTTTTTTTAGCATTTGTTGCCAATCAAGCAGTTCAACATTAGAGCTGGCAATGTCAGTAATGGCAAATAATCCCGCTTGATGCGTCAGCACAGCACGCAAGGTAATATCCGCTTTACCATTGGTTGCAAATTCTGACCAATAATGCCCAATGGGTTTATCGTAAGCCAACAGCCCTTTTGACACCAACATATGAATGAGCGTTACCAATACGCCTTTACCCGTTGAGTAATTTAAACAAAGCGTGTCAGCCGTCCAAGGTAGCAAGTTACCATCTATGATATTGGCTGTCCCCATTGATGTGTTTAGCACACAATGACCTTGGTGATGCACCACAAAACTGCCACCCAACGGAGCAAATGGCCGTTGTATGTCGGTAAAGATTTTTTCCAGATTATGAATGACGCTGTCAGTGGGCATGGCAGTAACAACTTATCCAAAGGCTTGTCTATCCAAAAAACTGCATAAACAAGATTAAAATTGAGTGGCTGTCAGATTTATTTGACTGATGTCACTGGGGTAATTATTCCAGATAAATGTGGTCTACTATTTTTGGCACTGTATAGAGCAAACTGCCTTGTTTTATCTTGACTTGTTTTATCCTGATTTTGACTTGTGTTTGACTTTTGGGTTACCAATTCAACTTCAGCAGGCAATAAGATGGGCAATTTAAATGACACGTCCACGCTATAGGCAGTCGGTAAATCATTGATTTGTGCCAAACATTTGGCTTTTGACCACATGCCATGAGCAATGGCTTTAGGAAACCCAAAGGCTTTAGCAGATAAGGGGTGAATGTGAATTAGGTTAAAATCCCCTGACACAAAGGCATAACGGCGACCGATGTCTTCTGGCACTTCAAAGATTCTCACCACCGCATCATCACGATTTAGGCTGTCTGTGTTGGTTTTTTTATCGCTTGGTTTTTTTGTTTTATTGTTGGCTTTTGAGCGTGAAAGATAGGTGGAGACGCCTTCCCATATCAGCTCATCGTCTTTACTGACTTTGGTAATAAAGTCGAACTGCTGACCTTTATCATGGTCTTGCAGGTTATCAAGCTCAACACTTAGACTCACCACTTCATCATCACCAATAGGGCGATATTGAGTCACTTTATTTTCGACATGCACCAGCCCAAGCATGGCAAAGGGGAAAGCTTCTTTTGCCATCATGTTCATCTGCAATGCTTGTGATAACACCGCATAGTAGGTGATTGGCACATTACCTGTGTTATAAAACCCACAAATTTTGCGATAATCATCAAGATTGTCTTTATCCAAGCTTAAGCCATCTACTTGATAACGGATTTTGGGTAACTGGTCTTTGCTGACTTTGGGTTTGTCTCCAACAGGCAACAGGCTTTTGATGATGTTGGCGTAGGTGGTATGTACTTTGGGTAATTCTTTAAAAATTTTGTTGTTAACTTTATTGTTGTTAACCTTGTTATCTGATTGTGAAGACATAAAATCATCCTTTAAGAACACAACTGTAAACTCATATGATACCGTAAATAGGCATGTTGTCCAATAAGTGAAAGACCATTAACCGCTGGATTAATGGTCTTAGTCATCATTTGTTACAATTTGGCTTATGCTCCAAGTAAGCTTTGCCCACACACACGCACGGTATTGCCATTAATACCACCTGAGGCAGGAGAGGCCAACCACGCAATCGCCTCTGCCACGTCCACAGGCAAACCGCCTTGACTCATTGAATTCATACGACGACCTGCTTCACGAATGGCAAAGGGAATGGCGGCGGTCATTTGCGTTTCGATAAACCCTGGTGCAACTGCATTAATGGTCATGCCTTTGCCATTGGCTTGCAACTGGTTGGCGGTGGCATTCACCAAACCGATGACCCCTGCTTTTGAGGTGGCATAGTTGGTTTGTCCCAAGTTACCTGCAATGCCAGAAATAGATGACACACACACAATGCGAGCGTTGTCATTTAAGGCATCATTTGCTAACAGATGGTCGTTAATTTTGGCAATGCTGGCAAGGTTGATGTTAATGACCATGTTCCATTTTTGTTCATCCATATTGGCAAGTGTTTTATCACGAGTTACCCCAGCATTATGAATGATGGCATCAAGTCCGCCACGTTTGGCAGCAGCGTTGGCAATTTTTTCACCTGCGTCATCGGCGGTGATGTCAAGCAACAGTGTAGAGCCACTGATTTGCCCTGCCACTTTTTGTAACTCTGACTGCTGTTGTGGCACATCTAAGCAAATGACATGAGCCCCATCACGAGCCAATACTCGAGCAATGGACTCGCCAATGCCACGGCTTGCCCCTGTAACCAGCATGGTTTTACCTGCCAATGGTTGTTGCCAATCAACGCTGACATGTTCTCCCTTGTTCACTTGTACCACTTGACCTGACACATAAGCTGAGCGAGCAGACATGAAAAAACGCAAGGTTGAATCTAAATGTTGTTCTTGTCCTTTTGCCACATAAATCAGTTGAGCGGTGATGCCTTTTTTAAACTCTTTTGCAATAGACTTCACAAAACCCACTAACGCTCGCTGAGCCAATGATGCTTGAATGTCATCAAGCTCTTCTGGTGGGCGACCCAATACAATCACTCGACCAGATTTGTCGATACGGCGAGCAATGGGGTGAAAAAATTCATAAATAGTGGTTAATTCATCAGCGTTATTGATATTTGTTGCATCGAACACAACGACTTTATATTTATCTTTGCCACCTGTGTCAGCCTTTGCATCTACGCTGGCATTGGCAAGAGCATCTTTGATGCCATCACTGGCGTTAACATACACATTGGCATGGACATCTGCCAAAATGCGAGCCACCGCATCACTTAGCGAGTGATCATCTCCTGCTGCTGAGCCCACCAGCACATCACCACGCACCACAGGCTTACCCATATCAAAGCGTTCCAATTCTACAGGTAATGGTAAGCCAAGGTTTTTTGCTAATTTTTTGCCAAGATTTGATTGTACAAATTCACCGTAACGGTCATTCATGATTCTATCCTTAATATAAAAACACATAAAAAACATCAAAACAAAAAATACACCTGCTTGTTAACGTATGTTTGTTAACATGGTAACTTATGATAAAATCAAAAGCAAAGTCATACAATAAAAGTTATACAATACACGCTGATTCATAAAACAATATTATCATCTTGTGCTTTATCATTTTGTATCATCTTATATTAACGTTTTGTAATCACGTTCGTTTAAACCCCCACTTAACTGACCCAACCAAAGGAATCCCCATGAGCAACAGCACCATCATCAATACCAAAGTTGTCAAACAAGTTACCGAAACTGACGATAACCAAGAACCTAACTCACCATCTTTACATGCTCAAGACACTCAAGATGAGCATGACACGAATGACCAATCAACGGTCAGCGAATCAACAGCAAGCAAAACACAAAGCAACATCACACAAAACAACACCAGCCTTGAACAGTTCGCCAACCAATCAAAACAACACAACGCTTTAGAACAGATGACGACTGCCCAACCACCAAATACAGAAGAAACACAAACAAGTACAGATGAAACAAAAACAGAAACTAAAGCTGTAGACACGGTCAATACAGCAGATGCGGCAGGCAAACACGACATCAAACATGACATCAAAGTCGCCATCTTGGGTGGCAACCGCATTCCTTTTGCACGCTCAAACAGTGTCTATGCCGATGCCAGCAACATCGACATGTTAACCGCCGCCTTAAATGGTTTGGTCGAACGCCATGACCTACAAGGCAAGCGTGTGGGTGAAGTGGTTGCAGGAGCGGTACTGAAGCTAAGCCGTGACTTAAATCTGACTCGTGAAGCGACATTAAATACCGCCTTAGACCCACAAACGCCTGCCTATGATGTCTCCCAAGCCTGTGGCACTGGATTGCAAGCCACCTTTGCAGCAGCTGACAAAATTGCCTTAGGCATCATCGACTCTGCCATTGTAGGCGGTGTCGACACCACATCAGATGCACCCATTGAACTGGGTGATGGTCTGCGTAAAGTACTTATCAAGCTTGGGGCAGCTCGCACCAACAAACAACGCTTGCAAGCCTTATTACAACTTGACCCTAAAGATCTCATCAACGCACCACGCAATGGCGAACCACGCACTGGACTGTCCATGGGTGAACATCAAGCCATCACTGCCTTAGAATGGGACATCAGCCGTGAAGCTCAAGACGAGTTGGCGGTTAATAGTCATAAAAACTTAGCAAGAGCCTATGAACAAGGCTTTATGGACGATTTAATCACCCCTTATAAAGGGTTGACTCGTGATAACAATTTACGTCCTGACTCAAGCCTTGAAAAACTGGCCAAGCTTAAGCCTGTCTTTGGCAAGAAAAACGCCAACCCAACCATGACCGCTGCCAACTCAACCCCATTGACTGACGGTGCGTCTTGTGTGCTATTAGGCACAGACGAATGGGCAGAAAAAAATGGCTTACGTCCCCTTGCCTACATCACCAATCACGAGACTGCTGCCGTTGATTTTATTGGTAAAACTGGCGTAACCGAAGGCTTGCTCATGGCACCTGCCTATGCTGTGCCTAGAATGCTTGAGCGTGCTGGTCTAAGCTTACAAGATTTTGATTTTTATGAAATTCATGAAGCCTTTGCTTCTCAAGTGTTATCCACCTTGGCAGCATGGGAAGACGACACATTTTGTCAACAGCGTTTGGGGCTAGAAAAAGCATTGGGCAGCATTGATAAAAGTAAACTCAATGTTAATGGCTCATCACTTGCTGCAGGACACCCATTTGCCGCAACAGGTGGGCGAATTTTAGCAACTGCTGCCAAGCTATTAGACCAAAAAGGCTCTGGGCGTGCGTTAATTTCTATCTGTGCCGCTGGCGGTCAAGGTGTTACCTGCATTTTAGAAAAATAAACGCCAGCATAACATGACACAAACACCATAATAAAAGCATAAAAGAGCTTATAAAAGCACAAAAGTGTTACACAAAATCCCTAGCCCTATGCTAGGGATTTTCATATCTTTCATATCTTTTGTATTGATGGCTCACATTTGTGTTAAAGTGATGGTGGGGTAGCAACAAGATAATCATAACACACATCAAGGAGAAACCCATCATGGCAAACATCACATCAGACATCACATCAGACATCACATCAGAGCCACATTCACTGACCGCACAAGAAAAAGACACCCTTATCGAACGCATGAACAAAGAAACTCATCACGATGAACTAAGACGCAAAATGCACCAAGACCTTATCGACTCGTATGATGAAGAATTAGAAAATGAACTGGATGATTATGTGCAAGATTATCGCTTTGATGGGCGAGAACTGACCGAAAGTGAAAAACTTGACCGCCGTACTTATTTTCAAGAGCTGATACGTCTGCAACGTGAACTCATCAAACTACAAGATTGGGTGGTGGAGACAGGCGAACGCATCGTGGTGTTGTTTGAGGGGCGTGATGCCGCTGGCAAAGGTGGCACAATCAAACGCATTACCCAACGACTAAATCCCCGTGTCTGCCGTGTGGCAGCCCTGCCCGCGCCAACCGAACGTGAACAGAGTCAATGGTACTTTCAACGCTATGTCGCACATCTGCCAGCGGCAGGTGAGATTGTGCTGTTTGACCGCAGTTGGTATAACCGTGCTGGGGTAGAAAGAGTCATGGGATTTTGTAGCGATGAGCAGTATGAGGAGTTTTTTCAATCTGTGCCTGAGTTTGAGCGTATGCTGGTACGTTCAGGCATTCGCTTGATTAAATATTGGTTTTCAATTACCGATGAAGAACAACACTCTCGCTTTATGAGTCGCATTCATGACCCACTAAAACAGTGGAAACTATCACCCATGGACCTAGAATCTCGCAGGCTTTGGGAAGATTATACCAAGGCCAAAGAAGTGATGTTTGAACGGACACATCTGCCTGAAGCCCCTTGGTGGGTGGTGGAAGGGGACGTAAAAAAACAAGCCAGACTCAACTGCATCTCACATTTGCTTGAGCAAATCCCCTATCATGACATTGAGCGAGAAGAAGTTACCTTACCTGAGCGTAACCGTGATGATGATTACTATCGTGAGCCAATACCCAGCGACATGTATGTGCCAAACCGTTATTAAGTCATGCTCAATCTTTGACACAATTTTAACAAAAAGGACTTTCACAAAGAAAACTTTCACAAAAAAGGACATGCCATGACATGTCTTTTTTTTATTTTTTTATTTTTTATGGTGTTGACATACTGTCTATGACATCAAAAAACAAGAACGCCCTGATTAGGTCGCCTGTGCTTACATCTCCACCTAAATCAAAGATTATGGGTGGAGAATTACGCACGATGGGTTAAATAGGCTCAATAGGCAGCTTGACAACATGTTAGGCAAACATGCTATACCTTCTTTACCAACACCGATCCCACTGAATAACCTGCCCCAAACGAACAAATCACCCCAATCTCACCACTGTCAAGCTTATGATGACGATGAAACGCAATCATAGGACTGGCAGAGCTGGTATTGGCAAATTCATCTATCACCAATGGGGCAATGTCTTTGTCGGCATCTTTACCCACCACCATGCGTAAAATCAAATCAATCATATTGGCATTGGCTTGATGCAACCACATTCTTTTAACATCTGTCGTGGCAATGCCATTGTCTTGTAACTGTTGACTAATCAGCTTGGCCACCTTAGGACAGACCTCCTTAAATACTTTTCGTCCATTTTGCATAAATAGCTTGTCAGTAACTGGTTCATGAATGTCATGATACAACTCAGTTTGTGCCGCCAAATATTCACTACGGTCTAAAAATCCATATTCATTTTTAATATTGACCGAAAATTCGGTAAATAAATCACTGTCTATAATTTCAAACGCACCATCAGTTGTTGGCGGTGTGTCAAACGCTTCGATGATGGTGGCGGTGGCGACATCACCAAAGATAAAATGACTGTCACGATTACGCCAATTAAGATGAGCAGAAGTGATTTCAATGTTTAAGACAGCAATTTTTTTGCCCAATCCTGCTTTGATTGAGCCAACTGCTTGAGCAATGCCAAAAGTGGCAGCACTGCATGCCACATTCATATCATAAGCAAATCCACCTTGCATGCCAATATAATGCTGAATTTCGATGGCGATGGCAGGATAGACACGCTGAAAGTTTGAACAAGCCACAATGATGCCATCAAGGTTATTGGCTTGTAGCCCCGCTGTTTGTAAAGCCTGATTGAGAGCCGATAGCCCCATTTCTGCCATGAGTGATGGCTCTTCACCTAGGGTGCGTTTGGGGATTTTTGGACTCATGACTTTTGGGTCTAAAATGCCTGATTTTTCCATGACATAGCGAGATTTGATGCCAGAGACTTTTTCAATAAATTCTGCTGATGATGGTTGCAACGCTTCACGCTCACCACGAGCGATGGCATCGGCATGGGCATCATTGTAATCACTGGCATATTGGTTATAACTGTCTACCAGCTCTTCATTACTGATGCGGTATGGGGGAGTATACAGTCCTGTGGCGGTGATGTACGGGGTCATGGCAGTTCCTATGATGACAATATACCAAATGGTTATGAATAATGAAAATGAATGGTTATGAATTTTTCAGTTTACGATTGTACAATTTTTTAATGTGTCTATTATGCCTTGTTCTCATTTTTTTTGCGAATAATTTGTTACAATCTCATTGCTTTTTTCAAAACCCCACGCCAATGGACACAACTTATGCCAAACACCATCTTACCAAACACCAACCTACAGCAAGTCCATGACCCCAATGTCATCAAAGTGGTGGTGATGGGGGTGGAAAGCACAGGCAAAACCACGCTATGTCAAGACTTAGCGACAGCGTATGGCAGTACATGGGTGGTTGAATACATGCGTCCGTATCTTAAACAAAAATGGCAAACACCTGAAGGCAGACTGGCAGGCATCGGTTATGATGACTTATTGCCCATTGCCAAAGGGCAAATCCATGCAGAAAATCAAGCCACCGCACAACTTGCCAAACAAGCAAGCCACAATAATAAAAACCATGCTGCTAAACTGCCGTTATTTTGCGACACGTGTCTGTTTGAGCTGATGGTATATGCCCATTGGTATCAAGGCAGATGCCCATCAAAACTCAAGCAGGCAGCATTGAGTCATCGCTATGACATGGTGTTGTTGACCAAGTTAGATGTGCCTTGGCAAGCCGATGGAATCAGAGACAGCCCTTATGAACGCAATGCCATTCATGACGTGTTTGTAACAGCACTGAACACATATGGCATTGATTATCGTATGATTGGTGGTAGTCGTGATGAGCGTGTTACTCAAGTAAAAAAATGGCTAAGCCATCAAGCATTGCTGGGAGTGTGCCAATTGTGCCAATAATGTTCCAACACCACTTTGGCAGCCTGATGCCGACTGTCTTGGCGTATTTTATCTGATAAGGCTTGTAGTGTCTTTTGTTGTTGTTGGTTAATGCTTGGGGTCAGTTGCCTATCAACAGCATCAGCGATGGCAGATGGTGTGGCAGCGTTTTGTATCAGCTCAGGTACGATGGGTTGATTTGCCAAAATGTTTGGCAACGCCACATAAGGCACTTTAATCAACCGTTTGGCCACGTGATAAGTTAAGGCATTTAGCTGATACACCACCACCATGGGGCGTTGAAGTAGCATGGCTTCAAAAGTGGCTGTGCCTGATGCCAACAGCACCACATCACAAGCCAACATCGCTTGGTGCGATAAATTTGGGTTGTGTGGGTCATGCAACACATGGCATGCTTGTTGCAATGAACCATCAGCCATCTGTTCATTAATCAGCTGATGAATCAGCTTGGCATGATGAGCGTTAATGGTGGGAATCAGCACGGTTAAATTAGGGCGTTGTTGTAATAACTGGCACACCGCTGTGAGCATTTTTGGCAAAATGGCGGTTATCTCCCCCACCCTAGAACCTGGCATCACGCATAAAATCGCCGATTGATGAGCGTCTTTGTTTGTCAGTGCCAATGGTTGGTTTAACTGCTTGTGGTTTAACTGCTTATCCAATTTGTATAAGCCATCAACTGC
Organism: Lwoffella lincolnii; assembly: GCF_002014765.1. Lineage (GTDB taxonomy): Bacteria > Pseudomonadota > Gammaproteobacteria > Pseudomonadales > Moraxellaceae > Psychrobacter > Psychrobacter lincolnii. Next base: position 203,802 of record NZ_MUYT01000001.1, on the reverse strand, counting down.
ATATTCACGGTCAGCATCGGTATGTCTGGGTTTAATGTCATCAAGCAATGGATGCCCAACACACACCGCAGGGTGTTGATGACGCTGATACACGTCCAACTCAAATGGAAACAAGCACAACACCAAATCAGTGGCTTGTTTGATGCCTTTGATGCGACCTTCACGCCATGCCCACACCGATGGGCTGACATATTGCACACAAAATACGCCTTGCCCAGCTTTTATGCCTTTTAGATTTTGCCATTTGGCTTGAGATTTGAAGGGTAATTGAGACTTAAGTGCTTTGCCCAACCGCAAATTAAAATCAGGGGCATCGATGCCAATAAACACATCAATGTTGGCGTTGGCAAAAGCGGACAAAATGGTATTTTTGGCATGGATTAAGCTGGGTAAATGCTTAATGACCTCAACCAAACCCATGACCGACAATTCAGACAAATCAAACAGCGTTGACAGACCTTGAGCCTGCATGTGTTGACCGCCAACACCCACCCATTCAATATTAGGCTGGTAGCTCTGCATTTGTTGCATCAATACTGCCCCAAGCTTATCGCCTGACACTTCCCCTGCGACAATGCCAACAACCAATTTATTTTGCGACAACATGGCACAGTTATCCAAGTGATTGTTATCCAAGTGGTTACAGTTATCCAAGTGATTAAAGTCATCACAATGATTAAAATCAGTCATACAACTTGATGAATTAATTTGTGGAGAATGAGCTGACATAAGGCAATCATTTATGACAGCAATGACAAATCAGTATAACAAAAATTTGCCCCAACCATGTCTATTATTGTGATAAAAAACAGGGTTATTGCTTGCCATATCTGCAGACAGACTTCATAATAAAACGGATTAATCATAAAAATTAGCATTTGTCTATATATGGAAACCATAGGATATGGCAGCCATAAAAAGGACAGCAAGAACGGACCTCACACTGATGACTGACCAAACTGCCCATTCATATAATGCCCATTTACATAAAGAAATTAATGACGTGAATATCGAAGAATTTATCCCACTAATTACGCCAGCTCAACTAAAAGCTCACATTCCTTTGAGCCAAAAAGCGGCTGCCACGGTGAAAAAAGGTCGTGATACCATTAAGAACATTTTAGATGGCACAGACAAGCGACTGCTTATTGTGGTTGGTCCTTGTTCCATTCATGACATCAAATCCGCTCACGAATACGCTGATAGACTGGCAGAATTTGCCAAAGAAGTGCAAGACTCACTGTTCATTGTGATGCGAGTATATTTTGAAAAACCACGCACCACCACAGGCTGGAAAGGCTTGATTAACGACCCTGATTTAAATGACAGTTTTGACATCGAAAAAGGGCTTAAAATCGCAAGACAGCTGTTATTGGATTTGAACGAAAAAGGCTTACCCTGTGCCACCGAAGCCTTAGACCCCAATACCCCACAATACATACAAGACTTAATCAGTTGGTCTGCGATTGGGGCGCGCACCACCGAAAGCCAAACGCACCGTGAGATGAGTTCTGGTTTATCTTGTCCTGTTGGTTTTAAAAATGGTACAGATGGTGGCATGACCGTGGCAGTCAATGCCATGAAAGCGGTACAATTAGGGCATCACTTTTTAGGCTTATCGGCAGATGGTCAGGTGTGTATTATCCGCTCCAAAGGCAATCCATACGCCCATGTGGTGCTTAGAGGAGGCGATGGCAAGCCCAACTATGATGAAACAGCAGTCGCACAAGCTGAAAACGAGCTACAAAATAACCAAGTCAATGTCAAAATCATGATTGACGCAAGCCACGCCAACTCTGGCAAAGACCCTTATCTACAACCAATGGTCATTCAAAACATCGCCCAACAAATCCAAAATGGCAATCAGTCCATTATGGGCATGATGATTGAAAGTCATCTAAAAGGTGGACGGCAGAATTTGACCCAAGACTTATCTAAACTTGAGTACGGCAAATCCATTACCGATGGCTGTCTGGATTGGGACAGCACGGTGGCAGCATTGCGTAATTTGCGTCATGTCATTCAAGATGTGCGTTCAAACTGATTGCTAAGTTAAACTCATGGTTCAACAGCCAAAGGTATCACCATGCCAAAGACCTTAAATGTCTTACACACATCAGATTGGCATTTGGGCAGACGCTTGTATGGTCATGCCCGCTATGATGAGTTCACACAATTTTTGGATTGGTTATATGAATGCTTATGCATGCAAGCCATTGATGTGCTGATAGTTGCTGGCGATATTTTTGACACCATGACTCCAAGCAATAGGGCCCAACAACTGTATTATCAGTTTTTGGCACGCATCGCTCAAACTCAAGAGTGTCCTTGTCGTCATGTCGTCATTGTGGCAGGCAACCATGACTCACCGTCTTTGATTGATGCGCCAAAACATTTGTTAAAACAGCTTAACGTGCATGTCATCGGGTCAGCAACAGATGACATTGCTGATGAAGTCATCACCCTAACCGATGCCAATGGCAACCCACAAGCCATCATTATGGCAGTGCCTTATTTGCGAGACCGTGATGTGCGTGTCAGCTTTTCTGCCCAAAGTGGTGAAGACAAACACACCCAGCTTATCGCTGGCATTCAAGCCCATTATCAACACGCCCATAACATCGCCAAACAACGACTGGCACAATGCCAACAATCATACCCCAGCGACACACCACCCTTAATTGCCACAGGGCATCTGTACGCCAGTGGGGCAATCACCACCGCTGATGATGGCGTCAGAGAGCTGTACATCGGTACATTGGGTCATATCAACGCTGATATTTTTGATAAAGACATTGATTATGTGGCATTAGGTCATCTGCATGTGCCTCAAAAAGTTGGGGGACATGAACACATTCGTTATAGCGGCTCACCCATTCCCATGGGATTTGGTGAAGCCAAACAGTCTAAACAAGTGCTTAAAGTCAGCTTTACAGGGCAAAATCCTTGCATCACTGCCTTAGTCGTGCCAACTTTCCAACGTTTGACACAAATCAAAGGCAATTTGGCACACATAAAAACCGAACTCAAAAAGTTGGTTAAAGACAATCAGTCCATTTGGGTAGAAGTGGTTTATGATGGCTCGGACTCTGTGATACAGACCAACCTAAATCAACAGCTCAATGAACTGGTCGAAAACAGCAACATACAACTGCTAAAAATTTTCAATCAGCAATCATTTGACAAAATCTTACGTCAACAAGGTAAGCAAGCTGTACATTTGCATGAACTCGATGAAATAGAAGTGTTTGAACGCTGTTTACAAATAAATGCCATCAGCGATGCCGAACGACCTGCATTGATGAATTGTTATCAGCAGATTCTATATGAGATGCGTCATGAAGATGCTCAAGCAGAATAGCTAAATGAGAATGGCTAAATGAAAGTGGCTAAATATCAAGCCATGTTTGATTATCCTACTTGGCTTGTTGCTTGATTTGTTGCTTGATTTGTTGCTTGGTTTTATCACGCTGACGCCACTGCCAAGGTTCAATCGCCTTAGGGTCTGACCATAAACCTTTTTTAGCTTGTCTGGCAAAAAATTCAGCATTGGCATATGACAATTGGTCAGGCTGTGGTTGGCTTTTGATGTATCTTTTATAATGCCACGCCAAACCATCTTCTACTTGCTTTAAGTTACAATCAATATTATTCGCCAAAACTTTACCCAAAATCCTATTATATCTGTCTTTTTCTTGCCACTTTATCATAACATCAACATTGCTGACGCATTTTTTAAGATTGTCAGTACTTGCTTTGCCGTTAGGTTGCTTGCTTTCAGGAGCATCAATGCCCAACAGTCTTATTTTCTCACTTTTGCTGTTCTTAAGTAAGATTTCTATCGTATCCCCATCAATGACCTTTACTTTTGTGGCATGTAAGGTATTAAGTAAGATGCCATTTGTATTGTTTGTATTGTTTGTGTTGTTTGTGTTGTTTGATGACACAGTGGGGATAAAGTTTGAGTTTGGTGAGTTACCATTATCATTGCCACCACCACATGCCATTAAATGACCACTTAATAGGATTATTGCGAGCTTTTTTATCATCATGGATATTTACCTTAAAACATTTACCTTAAAAACGGTATTTATGTACCTTAAAAACGGTATTTATGAAAAAAACTGCATTCATAAATTCGTGTAAAATATGACTTATCAATGCCGTCTTATATGTTATCAGAACAAGAGCTGTCAGTGGCGAATATGACCCAATACTTTTCTACCATTTACCATTAATACCGCTTCTTAGAGCAAGACACATCATGCAAATCATCAAACTTACCCTAAAAAATCTAAATTCCTTAGTCGGTACTTGGCAGATTGATTTTACCAATCCTAGTTTTAAAGATGCAGGTATTTTTGCCATCACAGGACAGACAGGAGCAGGTAAAACCACCATTTTAGATGCCATTTGCCTTGCATTATATGGTGAAACGCCCAGAATTAATAACATCAGCAACAACAGTAACGACATCATGAGCAGGCGGACAGCTGATTGCTTAGCAGAAGTGGTCATCGTCATCAATGATGCGTATTACCGCTGTTCGTGGTCGCAAAAACGTGCCTATAACAAGCCAGATGGTAATCTACAAACCGCTCAACACAGCATCAGTTTATTGCCACACGCTCATGCTAAAAAAGGCGATATTCTCGAAGACAGCATTCGCAGGACTAAAGACAAAATCCACCATTTACTTGGTATGGATTTTCGCCAGTTTACTCGTTCAATCATGCTGGCTCAAGGCAGTTTTTCAGCATTTTTGCAAGCAAGCAGTGATGAAAGGGCTAGGATATTAGAGCAAATCACAGGTACAGACATCTATGCTGATATTTCCATGCGTGTGCATAAAAAAAAACAAGAACACCAACAACAACTGGAAAAATTAAAAGCCACCTTAGGTGGTATCCAATTACTCAGCGATGCACAGTTCACCGAGCTAAACACCATGTTAACTGAGTTACACACCCAACAACACAACACAAAAACACAAGTCAACATCATCAGTCAACGTCATCAATGGCTAAAAAATAAAGCCAAGTTACACCAGCAACTCACCGAACAACAGCAACAACTGACCGTCAAACAAACACAGCTTAAAGATTTTGCCAAACATGGCAAACGCTTACAACAAGCTCAACGTGCTTTTGCCATAGAAGGGACGTTTTATCATCTGCAACAACTGATTGATGACCACAAAGAACAACAACACCGACTGACCACGCTGACACATAAGCTACCAGATAAACAGCAGGCGTTAGCTGACATCAAGCAACAGGTGGACACACACAACGAACATCTACAATCGCTTGAAAAGGCATTAACACAACAACAACCCCTTTTTAAACAAATACGCATGCTTGACCAGCACATCGAACAGTGCCAACAACGACTTGCCGAAGAACATGCCCAATACAAAAAACTGAGCGATAGCATGGCACAAGAACAACAAAACAGCCAACACACCAAGCAAACTTTGGCACAACTGACCATTGACATTGCTCAGTTACAAAATGAGTTGTCTCGGTACAATCACCAAGATTTACACCACGCTCGTCAGCAGTTGCTTGAGCAAGGCCGTGCTTTATCAGACACATTACAACAGCGTCAGAAACTTGCTGAAGAACAACACAACATTTACCAGCAATATCAGCATCTTAGCAAACAAAGTGAATTGCTGGTAAATCAACGCCAACAGCTACAAAACCAACAACAACATGACCAAAAATACCTTGCACAACAACAGAAACAAGCACAACAACTACTGATACAAACCCAAACGATGACAGGCATCACCACATTTGCCCCATCATTAGATGACACCCATGATGCCAATGACGACAACGATGCCAGTGGCAACACCCCCCCTTTATCCAAAGCGGCCCTAACAACCACGTTAAAACAAATCGCCGATGCCTTAATCCAAAGCGAACAAAGCAACAACCAAAGGCAACAACAACTAACAAAACAACAGCAACTTAGCCAACAGCTACAGACAGATTGGCAACAACTGACGGATAATCTTGGCACATTGCAAACTCAACAACACACCCTAAACCAACAGCATCACCAAGAAGCACAACTGACACAAAAGCTTAACGAGCTTGATGCGGACATTCAAGATCTGCAAGACACCCTTGCCTTATATGATAAAGTCAACCGACTAGAAGAGTACATCATTCATCTGTCAGATGATGAACCATGTCCTTTATGTGGCTCAACCGAACATCCTTATCTTACCAACCTTGACCACGGCTCACATCCGCATTATTTACCCAAACAAACTGACGCTCAGCACTTTCATCACACCCAACATCGCACCAAAGACAAGCTTGCTCAACTGCTAAACACACAAAAAAACCAGCAAACCGACTTAACCAATTTACAAAAAAAAATGGCAGTCATGCACCATCAACATGCCGATAAGCGTCAGCAACACTTAAAGCTAATCACACAGACCAAACAACATCTTCAGCAACTGCTGACCTTGTGTCATCAAGCGAACAACAAAACAAACAACAACGCATTATTGATAACACAAATAACTGACAATCCAGAGCCTTCACTTCATCAGCACATCACACAGTTACAATCACAATTACAAAAACAACATCAAGCCATTCAAATAAATATTGACCAAATCAACATCAGCCAAGCAGACACATCAAGAGATAATCCAATAGATAACCCAGTAGATAACCCAGTAGATAACCCAGTAGATAACCCAGTAGATAACCCAGTAGATAACCATAGTGGGTTTGTTTTTAACAATGATGTTTTTAATGATGACATGAATGATGGTGTACAGTGTATTCATAAAATCACCAACAGTTTGCAAACGGCAGAACAACATAACCAAACTCAACTGGATAAAATACACACGTTATCAAACACACAAAGACAGCTGGCAGAAGACATAGAACGTCATTTTGCCAATCAGTTGGCTCATAAGCAACAGCAGCAACAACTAAATCATCATATTCAACATACCCAAACCAAACTTTGCCACCTACAGGACATGGACAAACGTGTCAGACAAGACACACAAGGTTTTATTAAGCAAGCACGGACACAATGCCAACAGCTGATGGCGTTAATTAACTTAATTAACATACCAACACCCACCACGCCCAAACCCACCTCTTCGCTTGTGTCTGTGCCAACATCATTGACACAATTGGCGGAGCAACTTGAACAACTTGAACAAATGGGCATAACAAACAGCGACAATCAGCCCACACAGAACACATGGACACCATTTTACTCACAACCTTATTGGCAACAATTACAAAGCGAAGACATATTGCAGCCGTTGCGAGACATCGCCATTCAATGGAAACAGCTTATCGAAACACATGCCAAAAAAACCCAACAACTGCATGAACATAGCAACCAACAGCACAGCCTAACCGCCACCCTGACAGCACAACAAACTCGACAGCAAGCATATCAACAAGAACAACAAACACTTAGCCAAACCATATCAACACAACACGCTCAGCTACAACTAAAACAGCAAGAGCGACATGACAAATTTGCCCATCACAACCCTGATGAGACAGAAGCACAACTACAAGCTGACATCACTGCCCAACGCCAAAAGCTAGAAACCAGCAAATATCAGCAACAACAACAGCAATTGGCAATACAAAATCTACAAAGTCAGCTGGCTGAGCTGAGCCAAAGTATGGATAAAAAAAGTCAGCAAATCGACGCACGACAACAAGACTTTATCAAACAGCTTAAAAAACAAGGGTTTATTGATATGAATGACTTTGTTCAAGCACGCCTGCCCACTGATGAGCGAGAACAACTGCAAGCACAACAAAACAGATTAGACACCAGCATCACCCATCTACAAAACAACCTTGATGACTTACACAGTCAGCTTGATGACCTAAAAAAGCAAGTAGAACAACAAGATAAACACAACATTAAGACATTAGAAATGACATTGGAGATGAATACAATAGATGACAGCGATGCTTTTTTAAAAACGTATCAGCAATTAACAGGCACAGCACTGACAAATGCCATTGATGCCATGAATCACAAGAAAAATCATCTAAAACAACAACTTGAAGAACAACAGCGACAGCTTGGTGGCATCGAACAACAAATCAAAACACATCATGATAATCTGTCAAAAACCCAAGCACAACACGCCCTAATCAGTCAGCAACAACAAGAAAACCAACTTTGGGACAAGCTACACGCCCTTATTGGACAAGCAGATGGCAAGAAATATCGCAACTTTGTGCAGGGGCTAACCTTTGACATCATGATTTATGAAGCCAATCATCAGCTCAAAAAAATGAACGACCGTTATCTGCTTTATCGTGATGACAACATCAGCAACAGCCTTGAGTTAAGCGTGATTGACTTATATCAAGGTGCAGAAGTACGCACCAGTAAGAATTTATCTGGTGGTGAAAGCTTCATCATCTCACTGGCGTTGGCATTGGGGTTATCGGCAATGGCAAGCCACAACATGCCCATGAACTCGCTGTTTTTAGATGAAGGGTTTGGTACGTTGGACGAAGACTCACTGGAGATTGCCCTAGACACACTGACCCATTTGCATCAAGAAGGCAAGCTGATTGGGGTTATCTCGCACATTCAAAGTCTAAAAGACCGCATCTTAACGCAGATACAAGTCAGCAAGTTAAGTGGTGGGGTAAGCAAGCTGTCTGGTGCTGGTGTCCAAAGACTGGGCTAATTTTGCAATGTCCGCCCGCTCAAGCATTAAAGACATGCCTTAGTTTGGCTTTGCTAGGTTTGCTAGGCGTTTTTGCTGTTCATCGTATGCTTGTTTTTGCATGCGATAAATGGCATAAACGCACAATTCACCACACTCACTATGACAGCATTCCCAATCTTCTGGTGGGATAGGCTCTTCGATGAGTGTTTCATTGTTGGGTAATGTTTGAGTCATGGTTATGTCAAATAATCAATCATGGGTAGTTAGGATTTGTTGTTGAATACCTTGGGGCAGTTGGTTTAGCTCAATTATCATGGTTTTTTCCTTTTGCTTTTGTTTAAGCTGTTGAATTTTTTTTGATTAATCTTGGTTCAACTACTTTTGCCTTTGAAAAATCAAAATTTGCATAGTGTGCTTGTAGTTCATCTTGCGTTTTCATAAATATTACTTAAATATCGCTTGAAAAAGAACGAATTGAATAAAAGTGCTTTTTTTTGCACTATTAAATTTAGGATAATTGATGGAATATAAAACCCATCTTGATATCTATCAGCAATGGTAGTTTTTTAACTCTACTCTTGCAATGGCTCGTCCATTCATGTCACTGTAAACATAAACATAAGTTATTCCAGCATCCATCAATCTTTGAGTTGGTTCTGACTTACAAGCAATATTATTCATTACCTCTAATCTGTCTCTATAAAAAGCTTCAATATTTTCTTTCTCTATGTTTCTAGAGTCTATATCAATAAGTTGATACATGAAATTTAATGTCTTATTTAACGCTAAAGCACCAATAAATTTTGTACTTTCATCCATCATAATGGGTGCTTGGGCATTCATCTGTTTTGCCATATCTTGAAGGGTTTTGGAAAGAAATAAATCTCTTTCCTGAATAGACTCGAAATTCCCATTTCTATCTAATGCAAATGCAGCATTATTTATCAAAGTAAAGCTGATAATAATCAAATATATAAGTTTTTTCATAAAAGTTTTCCTAATCTCATCATAATTATAGATTAAAAAAAATTATACCTTATTTTGCAATTTTTCAAGCAATCCTTTGACCACTTTAATGCGACCTTCAGGGGTAGCAAGGGCTTTATCATCAGTCATTTTGATGCCTGTTGCCCCATTCATTCTAAATTTGTCTGGCTCTGATTGTATCAGGTTGATGATGCTGATGGCTTGCACAGGGGTGTTGGGTAAAAATTCCATCAACACCGAACGATGGTTAGCATCAATCTTACTCACCTGCAATGGTTCTGCCAATAATCTGAGTTGATGCACCGCAAACAGCTGTTTGGTCTGAATGGGCAATGCCCCAAATCGGTCTATCATCTCCGTACGGATATCGGTTAGGGCATCTTTGTCATTGGCGTTACTGATGCGTTTATAAAACAGCAATCGCTGATGCACATCAGCCAAATATGATTCTGGTATTAAAGCGCTAAAGTGCAGGTTAATATCACTGGTCAAAGACAGTGGTGTGTTTAGGTCAGGCTCTTTACCAGCCTTGATGGCCTTAGTGGCTCGCTCTAGCATGTCCATGTATAAGCTAAAACCGATGGCTTGCATGTTGCCAGATTGTTGTTTACCAAGCAATTCACCCGCCCCACGGATTTGCAAATCTTCGCTGGCAAGCATGAATCCTGCCCCCAAGGTATTGGCTCGCTCAACGGCATTTAGGCGTTTTTTGGCATCACCTTTGAGTCCTTTGATAGAAGGTACAAGCAAATAACAATAGGCTTGATGGTGGCTTCGCCCCACTCGCCCACGCAACTGATGCAGTTGTGCCAGTCCAAACTTATCAGCTCGCTCAATGATGATGGTATTGGCATTTGGCACATCAATGCCTGTCTCAATGATGGTGGTGCAGACCAATACATTATGTTTTTTATGATAAAACTGGCTCATGACTTGCTCAAGCTGGCGTTCATTCATCTGTCCGTGAGCGACCGCCACACGGGATTCTGGCACCAGCTCACGGACAGTCTGTGCCATGCGTTCAATGCTTGCAACGTCATTGTGCAACAGATAAACCTGCCCACCACGAAGCAGTTCACGCAAGATGGCTTCTTTTATCAAGGCATCATTTTTTTGCATGACAAAGGTCTTAATCGCCAAACGGCGAGCAGGTGGTGTGGCAATGATGGACATGTCTCTCATGCCAGACAGTGCCATATTTAGCGTCCGTGGAATGGGGGTGGCAGTCATTGACAGACAGTCCACATCAGCTTGCATGGCTTTGATGCGTTCTTTATGCCTGACACCAAAACGATGCTCTTCATCGATAATCATCAAGCCTAGGTTGTGAAATCTGACATCTTCTTGTAGCAACTTATGCGTGCCAATCACAATATCCACCGTACCATTTGCTAAGCCTTCTAAGGTGGCATCTTGTTGTTTTTTACCACCAAATCGAGACAGTGATTCAATGCAGATGGGCCAATCAGCAAATCGGTCAAGAAAATTATCCGTGTGTTGCCCTGCCAGCAAGGTGGTAGGCACTAAAACCGCCACTTGATAGCCAGCATTGACCGCAATGAACGCCGCTCGCATGGCCACTTCAGTTTTGCCAAATCCCACATCACCACAAATCAGCCTATCCATGGGTTTGTTTTGCTTCATGTCGTGCATCACAGCAGCAATGGCATTGCTCTGGTCAAGCGTTTCTTCAAAGGCAAACTGACTGGCAAACAAATCATAAGCTGGCATGTCAACGGTAAAATGAATGCCCACTTTGGCATCTCGGCGAGCTTGGATATTTAACAGCTCAGCCGCCACATCGTGGATTTGTTCTAGGGCTTTTTGTTTGGCTTTGTCCCATTTGCCACTGCCAATCTTATGTAGTGGTGCTAGGGCTGGGTCGCCGCCACTGTAACGACTGATGAGATGTAAGTTGGTAACAGGCACATAGATGCTGGCATCTTCAGCGTATTTTAAGTGGATAAATTCCTGCTCATCTTCCCCATCATCTAAGCCACCCAACGCCAACGTGGTCAAACCCTGATAGCGTCCAATACCATGCTCAATATGCACCACAGGGCTGCCAATGCTCATCTCAGTAACCGACTTGATTAAAAACTCTTCAGACACATCAGACTGACGACGCCGACGAGTTTGCAACACCTGTCTGCCAAATAACTGTGTCTCACTGATGATGGCAAGGCGGTTAGGCACATACACACCACGCTCAAGCGGAGCAACCGTCATACCAACTAAATCAGACTGACCAGCACCCATTTGCAAAAAATCAGCGAAGTGAGCAAACTGCTTAATATTCAGCTTATCTTTTAACAAATCTAACAATATCTCTCGCCGCCCTGCGGTCTCTGCCACCAACAAAATTGGTATCGGATTATCATTAACAAATCTAAGCAACTCTTCCAACGGCTCAGGCTTATGGTGATTAACAGACAAGCTTGGCGGTTTGGCAACTTGCTCAAACACCACCTGCCCATGACCAGATTCAAGTTGCTGTCGCTCTTCACACAACAGCACTCTGGCAAAGGATTTTAGCTTACCATTGAGTTCATCAATCGGCAGATACAACTGCCGGGGAGCAACGATGGGCTTATCAATGTCATGGCGACGCTCTTCATAACGACCACTGATTTGTGCAAAAAATTGTTCAGCCTGTATTTGTGCTTGTTCATCAAGAATAAACAGGGCATCACTGGGCAAATAAGCAAATAGATTGCCTTCATCATGCCAATTGTCTGAGTCAAAAAATAACGGCTGATAATACTCCACACCAGCAGGGGCTAAGCCTTGCATCACATCATGAAACAGCTCAAACTTACGACTGCTGGTATTTGGGAACATGGCAGCAAAGTTGTTGCGAAACGTCTCCTTGCCATCTTCTAACGGAAACTCCTTGGCAGGCAAAATCTGAAAACTGCTCAATGGCTTAGACAAATCAGGTAATTTATGCAATGGCGACAGATTATTCTCTTTGTCTGCCCATTCACCTTTGCCTGACATCATGTCGGTTAAATCCTGTTGGCTTAAAGTGCGTTGAGTTTGTGGATTAAAAAATCGCATGGTATCCACTTCATCATCAAACAAATCCAGTCTCAGCGGCAACGGTTGTCCCATGGCAAAAATATCAATGACACTGCCACGAATGGCAAACTCCCCTGGTTCAAACACATTATCCACCGCCCGATAACCTGCTTTGGCAAGCATCTGCCGTTGACTCTCAATGTCAAATATTTGCCCCACTTGCAAATCAAAATGCTGTCCAATTAGCCAACTGGGCGGTGCAACCCGTTGCATTAAAGTCTGCACACTCACCAATAAAATGCCATCAGTGGGCATGTCGGTTAATAGGTTGATGCGTTCACTGACAATGTCTTGATGTGGTGATAGCTCATCATAACTTAAGGTTTCCCAATCGGGGAATACATGGGCATCGATACCACAGAACCGTAATTCTGTCTCAATCTGGTTCAGTTGATTTTGGTCTCGTGTTACCACCACTTTTAGGCGATTTGCCACGTCATTGGTGCTAAGTTTGGTCAAACTTGCCAACCATAAACTGCCAATCGCCCCATCAGTTGGAGACAGCCAGCGCCTTTCATTATGATGAATGGGAAATATCTGTTCGTTGATATGGGCAAAGACGTCAGTGAAAGCATGGGTCAAGATAGAAGTGGACATAAGGTGGCTATTTTTCGTATTTTCTTGGGGTTCTGGTAGCGTGGTTTTGATAAAAACATACAACGGACATGCACAATAGACCTGTACAACATGGCACATTATACTCATAATCTCATCAGATAACCAACCTAGCCAGTTGACCAAAAAAGCCAGCCACCACAAATCGCCAATCACACACATCAATGTGAAAGCGTTAATATGGCGGCGTTTTATCTTGAGTAATGGATAAGATTTGCTAAAATAAACCGTTTTGTTATTGTATCCACTGAGATTTTGCCATGCACTCACCTGACCGCCACCCAAGCGTCAATCAACCAAGCATCAATAACCCAAGCGTCAATTATCTAAGAGTCAATGATTATGATTATGAGTTGTCTGATGAACTGATTGCTCGCCATCCATTGGCTCAGCGGTCAGCTTCTCGGCTGTTATATTTGCCTGCCAATCAACAGCCCCAAGACAAACAATTTGCTGACTTACCCAGTTTATTAAATCAAGGTGATTTGGTGGTGTTTAACGACACCAAGGTCATGAAAGCTCGTCTGTTTGGGCAAAAGGACACAGGTGGTAAAATAGAAGTATTGGTAGAACGCATTGACCCCATTTTAAACCCTGCTTTTGGCAATTCTGCTTTTGGCAAAAATAAAAATACAGTTGATGCAACCTGCCTACAGACCTGCCTACAAAATAAAGAACATCATAAAACCTACCCATACCTTGCCTTATGCCACATCAAAGCCAGCAAAGCACCCAAATTAGAACAACACATCATATTAGCGAACGGACACATGCAAGGCAAAGTATTGGCACGACAAAACAATCTGTTTGTGGTGGGATTTACCAAACCAGTTTTGCCAGATTTAGAGCAACATGGTGAATTACCCATTCCTCCTTATTTTGACAGACGTGCAGATGATGGTGATGACCAACGGTATCAAACGGTATTTTTTGACCCCACAAAAATGGCAAGTGTTGCTGCCCCAACTGCCAGTCTACATTTTGACGATAACATTCTCAATCAATTAAACATAAAAGGGGTGAACACGGCTTTTGTTACGCTCCACGTTGGTGCTGGTACATTCGCCCCTGTCAAAACCAATCATATTTTAAGTCATAAAATGCACAGTGAATATGCCGAATTACCCCAAATGACGGCTGATTTGATTAACCAAGTCAAGTCCAATGGTGGTCAAGTAGTGGCGGTTGGCACAACCGTGACTCGAGTGTTAGAAACGGCTTTTCAAAAAACTGCCAGTTTTGATAAACCAACGTTATCAGCATGGGCAGGTGATACGGATATTTTTATTTATCCAAGCTTTAAGTTTGGAGTTGTTGACAGACTATTAACCAATTTTCATTTACCAAAATCCACGTTATTGATGTTGGTCTCAGCGTTTGCTGGCAAAACACAAATTGAACACGCCTATCAACACGCCATTCAGCAGAAATATCGATTTTTTAGTTATGGCGATGCGATGCTGTTGGATAAACTGACGTAAATCACTGTCAATCACCATCAATGAACACATATGAACAAATATGCTAAACTGAACAACTCGTCGCAACGCATGACTTTCAAGGTGAAGTGGGCAACAGCCCCTTGATAAACAGCCCCTTGATAAATAAACTTAACATCACCAATCAGACCCAGCTTGATGCTGTCGAAGCTGTTGTGATGAGCTATTTATCATCAAAATCTGCCTTTCATATTTTTTTAACTTTTATTTTTTTAACTTTATTGGATAAAAGACACTTTATGCAATTCACCCTACATAAAACTGCCACTGGCAACAGCCGAGCCAGACGTGGCACGGTTCATCTTAATCATGGTGATGTACAAACCCCTGCCTTTATGCCTGTTGGCACTTACGGCACAGTCAAAGGCATGTTACCCCGTGACATTCACGACATCGGAGCAGACATCATCTTAGGCAATACCTTTCATTTATGGTTACGCCCTGGCACAGATGTCATTGACCAGTTTGGTGGGTTGCACTCATTTATCCATTGGGATAAGCCCATTTTAACCGATTCGGGTGGCTTTCAAGTGTTTAGCCTTGGTCAAATGCGTAAAATCACCGAAGAGGGCGTATATTTTAAATCGCCCATTGATGGGGCAAAGGTGTTTTTATCACCAGAAAAATCCATGCAAATCCAATACAGTTTAAATTCTGACATCGTCATGCAGTTTGATGAATGCACGCCCTACCCTGCCAGCCATGATGAAGCCAAAAAATCGCTAGAGTTATCATTGCGTTGGGGGCAACGATGTGTTGATGAACATCGCAAACTGGGCAATGACAATGCCTTATTTGGCATCATTCAAGGCAGTATGTATCCAGATTTGCGACGGACATCATTAGATGGGCTACTTAACATTGGCTTTGATGGCTATGCCATTGGTGGATTATCGGTTGGTGAGCCTAAAGAAGAGATGATGGCGGTACTCAACTACCTACCCAATGACATGCCCAGTGATAAACCCAGATATTTAATGGGCGTGGGCAAACCAGAAGACATTTTAGAAGCCGTACGCCGTGGCGTAGATATGTTTGATTGTGTCATGCCCACTCGCAACGCTCGCAACGGCCACTACTTTGTAACAGGCAACCCTGACAATCAAGGTGTGGTGCGTATTCGTAACAGCCAATATCGTACGGACGAACGCCCCCTTGACCCAGAATGCGACTGCCATACCTGTCAAAATTTTAGCCGTGCTTATTTATATCATCTCAACAAATGTAAAGAAATGCTGGGGGCTCAGCTTGCCACCATTCATAACCTAAGGTATTATCAACGCCTAATGGCGGGCATTCGTCAGTCAATAGAAGAAAATCGCTTTGATGCGTTTGTAACCGCATTTTATGCCAAACGTGGACAATCCGTACCCAAGCTGATGCTTAAGTAGTGAGCATGGTAAGCCTGGTTACTAAATAACTTAAGTTGCTAAATAACTTAAGTTGCCAAATAACTTAACCGCCATTCGCTGCCGTCATTGGCGACAATATAAGTCAACGTGAGTTTGTCCCTTATTATGTGCTGTGATTAGGTGTCGTGTCATATTTTGGCATTTTTAATCAGGATTTTACCCATGCCCTTGGATGCTGTGTAAAGCCAATTTTGCCATAATATTCTGATGCTTTGGGTGATGCTAACAAAATCAGCTTACAAGTTTTTGGCAATTGCTCTTCTACCAACGCAATGAGCTTTTTGCCAATGCCTTGATGTTGCAGGTGTTCACTGACTGCCAAATCCGATAAATAGCAACAGTAGGCAAAGTCGGTCACACAGCGAGCGATGCCCACCAGTTTCTCTTCTTGCCAAGCGGTTACGGTCAAATCAGCATTGTCCAGCATGGCTTGCATGACACTGGCATCATCTGTTGGGCGACGCTTGGCCAAGGTGCTGTCAGTTAATACAAAAACAAACTGCTCAAGACTCACCTTTTTATTTACTTGATAGACGATGGTCATTATCATCTCCCGTCAATCTGTTTTATTAATCCGCTTCATCTATCCAGACCATTTGAATGGCTTCTAAAATTCGCTCATTGGACGCATTGGGATTGTCATCAAAACCATCCAGTTCGGTTACCCAACGATGCAAATCGGTAAAACGAACATATTGTGGGTCAGTTTCGGGAAATTTATCCGCCAATTGAATGCCAATCTCTAGGCTATCGGACCATTTTAACGGAGAATTTATTGACATGATTTCTCTCACCAGCCATTAAAATAAAAAAGAAACATACGCTTAAAAACATAAGCTTAAACATATTAGCGTAAATGCGTGCCTTTAACAAAGGCAATCAGCAAAAAATTTTTGACAAAGCCATGAATGAGCATCAACCAAACAACCCATCAGGTCTTGGTTTAGACAAAATTGGCAAATAAATGACCAAGAAAATCACAAAGCTAACCACCCATAGCCCTTGCGACAGCGTAATCAAGGTCATGTAGTGATTGGGCAGCACAATCGGTAACAGCCCACGAATGACCACCGCCGTCGTCATCAATAGCAATAGCACCGTTACCCAAGGTGATGGCTGATGAATATTACGGCCTGTATGACCAAGACTGACACGGCTCATCATCGCCAATGTCATCAAACCGATGCCAGATAACGCCAACACATGCACAGGTAAACTGTGGCTAAAGCCAAGCCAAGGCTGGACGGCAAACAACACAAAACCCAAACACATGGCAATAAACGCCCCATATAACGACCACAATAACGGCTTTTTCCAAATGCCTTTGGTGTGCCAGCCCAACAATCGCAAGCCATTAATCACTGCCACTGCCAAAGCACTCAAGCTAAGTAACCACGCATTGCCCCAAAACACATCAACCAGCATAAACACAAAAAAACTGACCAAGCTTAATTTATCCAACAACGCTGAATTTTTTAGTGTTACCTCTTCATCAACCCCACGCTCAATAAAAAACGGCAATACTCGTCTGCCAATGGTCAATACCACACCAATAATCAAATACAACCCCAAATACAGCCCCACTTTTTGTAAGCTCAGTTGCCCCATCAACACACCCACATAAAACAACAATTGGCTAACCCATAATAATGACAGCTTCGCCACGATGCCAATTTGACGTTTTTGCTTAACCTTCCATACAGGGCGAATGACCGCAAATGTGCATAACGTCCAAAATAGCATGTCCATCAAACCAGCCAGCCACATCACCACCGTTACCAGTGTGGCATCAGCACTGACCAACGGCAGAGCCAACCACATCAACCGAGCCATTGCCCACGGTAAAAAAATACCAAATAACGACCAACCATAAGGCATTGGCTGGCTTGTCCACGTTTTCACGGCGGTTAATAAAAACCCAGCAATCACCGCACAGGCATAACCATAAAGCATTTCATGGGCATGCCAATAAAATGCCATTGGCACATTTTTAAGGGGCAAACCTTGGGCATCGACCAAGTTGACATGCCCATGTAACAAGGCATACCACGCCAACATGCTCAGCACCGCAAACACACTGGCACTCACAAAAAAGATGCGAAAGCCTAGGTTTAAAATGGGGTGTGGCGATTTTGGGGGTGATTTGGGTAAAGAAATTTGCATACATATTCTCACAAAATAAATCAGTGCTTACTTACAATACATCACAATCTTGATGGAAAATATTAACATATATTTTAAATACATGTTATACTTCAATCATCTTTAATGATTCATCATCTGTCATTTTATGTCAGTTGTTTTATTTTATCGTAATTATGATGAATGATGGTTAATTGATAATGAATTTAACACCATAACCGTCTGCATAAAGACATCACCCTGTCAATCTGACCGTTATGACGTTAAAAAGCAACACATACCACCTAAACAATATGAGGAATATGGTCATGGGTGAATATAAAAAACATTGGTGGGGGCTTATCATCACATTGCTCGTTACCTTTACCTTATTGGGTTGGGGCGGTTTTGAGATTTACCGCACCACTCCACCCATTCCTGATAAGTTCGTTGACTCATCAGGTCAAACTTTAATCACAAAACAAGACATTTTAGACGGTCAATCCGCTTGGCAATCAACAGGCGGTATGCAGTTGGGTTCAGTCTATGGCCACGGTGCGTATCAAGCCCCTGACTGGACAGCCGATTGGTTGCATCGTGAGCTGGTTGCATGGCTTAACATCAAAGCCCAAGCCGAGCATGGCAAGGCGTTTGATGAGCTGACCAGCATTGAAAAAATGGGCTTACAACAACAGCTCAAAGAAGAGTACCGTGGCAGTGGCATGGGGTCAGACAACACGGTGATGTTATCCGACACTCGCATAGCAGCGATTAACCAAGTTGCACCTTATTACATTGATTTATATGGCGACACCCCAGAGCTTGCCAGCTCTCGTGAAAGTTTTGCCATGAAAAATAACACATTGCCTGATTTGACGGCTCGTCAAAATCTGGCTCATTTTTATTTTTGGACAGCGTGGACATCGTCCGCCAATCGCCCAGGAACGGTTGCCACTTATACCAACAACTGGCCGCATGAACCTTTAATTGACAATGTGCCTACCGCTGAAAATGTGATGTGGTCGATTGCCAGTGTGGTGTTCTTATTGGCGGGCATTGGTCTTTTGATTTGGGGTTGGGCATTCTTGCACAAACAAGAAGAAGATGACATTAAATTAACCGTACCAAAACAAGACCCATTAAGCCTAATTGAGCTGACACCCTCACAAAAAGCCTTAGCCAAATACGCCTTTTTGGTGGTGGCGTTGTTTGTGGTGCAGATATTCTTAGGGGGCTTTGTGGCTCACTATACCATTGAAGGTCAAGACTTCTATGGCATTCCTGTGTCTGATTTTATCCCTTATTCTTTGGCTCGTACTTGGCACATTCAATCTGCCTTGTTCTGGATTGCCACCGCCTTTTTGGCAATCGGTTTGTTTGTTACGCCCATCATTCATGGCGGTAAAGACCCCAAATATCAAAAGCTTGGGGTGGATTTGTTATGGGTGGCGTTAATCATTGTGGTGGTTGGCTCATACATCGGTCAATACCTTGCCATCGCTCACATCATGCCTGCTCATCTTAACTTTTGGTTTGGTCATCAAGGCTATGAATTTATTGATTTAGGGCGTTTTTGGCAAATCCTAAAATGGGTTGGGGTGTTATTCTGGCTGGTCTTGATGTTGCGTGGTGTGCTGGCTGGCTTTAAAGGTGAAGGCGATAAGAATCTGTTGTTCATCTTTGTTGCTTCTGTGGTTTGTGTGGGCTTATTTTATGGCTCAGGCTTGTTTTACGGTGAACATACCCCGATTGCCATCATGGAATACTGGCGTTGGTGGGTGGTGCATTTATGGGTAGAAGGGTTCTTTGAAGTCTTTGCCACCGTGTCCATTGCCTTTATTTTTTATAACTTAGGTTTGGTGAGCAAAAAAATCGCCACAGGCTCTTCAATTGCATCAGCTGCCTTGTTTTTATTGGGCGGTGTGCCTGGCACATTCCATCACTTATATTTCACAGGCACAACCACGCCAATCATGGCAATCGGTGCGTCATTTAGTGCTTTGGAAGTGGTGCCTTTGATTGTCTTGGGTTACGAAGGTTATGAACACTGGTCAATGCAACGCCATGCCAAATGGATGGAGCGTTTAAAATGGCCTGTGCTGTGCTTTGTTGCCGTGGCATTTTGGAACATGTTGGGAGCAGGTGTGTTTGGCTTTATGATTAACCCACCCATCTCACTGTTTTATCTGCAAGGTCTGAACACCACACCTGTCCACGCTCACGCAGCTTTATTTGGCGTGTATGGCTTCTTGGCATTGGGCTTTGTGCTGTTGATTGTGCGTTATTTGCGTCCTGAATATCGCTTCAGTGATAAATTGATGAAAACTGGCTTTTGGGGATTAAACCTTGGCCTGTTACTGATGATTTTTACCAGCTTGTTGCCAATTGGTATCTATCAAGCCTATGCGTCTATCACCGAAGGCTTGTGGTATGCCAGAAGTGAAGGCTTCTTACAACAAGACTTTTTAGAAACATTGCGTTGGGTGCGTACCTTTGGTGATGTGGTCTTTATCATCGGTGGCGTGAGCATCGCTTTACAGGTGGTCAAATTGGTATTTGGTCAATCACCAAAACACCCAAAACATGACACACCCATCACAGACTAACCCTCATGTGATGTCCAAAGTATTCGTTCTTATCAACAAAATTCCCCCAAAATCGTTGGGGGATTTTTTATGGTTGATAGTGGTTTGAATAAATCCAGCCATCATTGACCGCAAATGAGCAAACTACCCATCATATAAAGACAAACAGTGCCTTAGCTCATCGGTGTTGCTGATGATGTCCGCCAGCGTATAGCTGTCCAAAACCTGCAAAAATGCCTTGGTGGCTTCGGCAAAAACCTGCTTTAAATGACAAGCAGGTGAGATGACACAAGACAGGGCGGGCTGCCCCACAGACAAATCCAAAGTTTTGATTTTTATCAAATTATCTGTCATCACATCATCTTGTGCTGGCTCATCAGCAAAACACGCCACCACAAAAAAATCTGGCTCTGTTTGGCGAATGATACTACCAACATTGATGTTTTTGGGGTGCATTGCCAAGCGAATGCCACCGTTTTTACCCCGCGCACTGTCAATGACTTTAAGCTTGCTCAACTGATGAATGACCTTGGTCAAATGATTTTTAGAAATCCCATAGCTTTTGGCAATGTCATCAATGCGTACCAATTCATCATCATTGGGCATGGTCGCCAAATAAATCAGCACACGCAACGCAAAATCACTGTATTGAGTTAATCTCATAATCACACTCTGCAACCATGTTCATCTTGACACGCCATCGGTCAATTTAAAACGCTCAATCTAAAACGCCCAATCTCAATCCATGCAAATTAAATCCATGCAAACTCAAGCAAAAAATCTAGGAATTCTAGCAAATTTAAAAATTAATAACAATCATTATTGTTTTCAATGACAATTAATTTACATGATAAAACATTGATGTAAAAAGATTGAAAAATTTGTTTACTTTTAAGAAAAATGTATTTAAAATACATGTTAAGGATATGGCATTATACATGTGTTTGACATGTATTTTAAGTGCCTTTTCTAGGCATTTTAACCTTTCTGTGCTTTTTATTTTTATTGATGGCATTGAAGAAAATTACAGGCAACCTTTCTATAAGGAGAACCCATATGTCTCAGCCTATTTTGATAAAAACAACCTTAATTTGTGCCTTAAGTGCATTGATGCTCAGCGGTTGTAGCAATCAAGCGGACAAAGCCGCCCAGCCAAAAAGCAGCACGGTAGATGCTGCTGCCAAGACGGCAGAGGCAGATAATGCTGCCTCACAAGAACATCAAGGCGAGTTGCCTGTCATTGATGCCATTGTTACGCATGCACCAGAAGTGCCACCACCTGTTGACCGTGACCACCCCGCCAAAGTGGTGGTAAAAATGGAAACCGTTGAAAAAGTCATGCGTCTGGCAGATGGCGTGGAATATCAGTTTTGGACATTTGGCGGTCAAGTTCCAGGGCAGATGATTCGTGTACGTGAAGGCGACACCATCGAAGTGCAGTTCTCAAACCACCCAGATTCAAAAATGCCCCATAATGTTGACTTTCACGCCGCCACAGGGCCAGGCGGTGGGGCAGAAGCGTCATTTACCGCACCGGGTCATACATCAACCTTTAGTTTTAAAGCCTTACAGCCTGGTTTGTATGTCTATCACTGTGCGGTTGCCCCTGTTGGCATGCACATTGCTAATGGCATGTATGGCTTGATTTTGGTTGAACCAAAAGAGGGCTTGCCAAAAGTAGACAAAGAATACTATGTCATGCAAGGCGATTTTTATACCAAAGGCAAATATGGCGAACAAGGTCTACAGCCCTTTGATATGGAAAAAGCCATTCGAGAAGATGCTGAATATGTTGTC
Source organism: Lwoffella lincolnii (assembly GCF_002014765.1). Classification (GTDB taxonomy): domain Bacteria; phylum Pseudomonadota; class Gammaproteobacteria; order Pseudomonadales; family Moraxellaceae; genus Psychrobacter; species Psychrobacter lincolnii. Next base: position 181,004 of record NZ_MUYT01000001.1, on the reverse strand, counting down.
TTTAATGGTTCGGTGGGGGCGTTGACTGGTGAAAATGCTCTAAAAGCCAAGGTTGGCGAAACTGTTCGCTTATTTGTGGGTAACGGCGGCCCGAATTTGACATCATCATTCCATGTCATTGGTGAGATTTTTGATAAAGTTCACTTTGAGGGCGGCAATGGCGTTAACCACAATATCCAAACCACGCTAATCCCAGCAGGTGGTGCTGCCATCACTGAATTTAAGGTGGATGTGCCGGGTGATTATGTCTTGGTTGACCATGCCATCTTCCGTGCCTTTAACAAAGGGGCATTGGGCATACTTAAGGTGGAAGGTGAAGAAAATCATGAGATTTATTCACACAAACAAACAGACGCTGTCTATCTGCCAGAGGGTGCAGCACAAGCGATTGACACCCAAGAAGCACCCAAAATACCTGCACCAGCCAACTTACAAGAGCAGATTCAAGCAGGTAAGGCAACCTATGACTCTAACTGTGCTGCTTGTCACCAACCTGATGGTAAAGGCGTACCAAACGCTTTCCCACCGCTTGCCAACTCTGACTATCTGAACGCCGACCACGCTCGTGCTGCCAGCATCGTGGCAAATGGATTGTCTGGTAAGATTACCGTCAATGGCAGCCAATATGAAAGCGTCATGCCTGCGATTGCTCTGAGCGACCAACAGATTGCCAATGTCATCACCTACACGCTTAACAGCTTTGGTAACAAAGGCGGTCAACTCAGTGCAGATGATGTGGCAAAAGCAAAAAAAACCAAGCCAAACTAATCTTAAAGTTTGATTAAGATATCCGCTGGTTTTCATTGAGCATCATGGCTGTCTTATGTGGCAAGCCATGATGTGCTTAATGGTTTTAATGCTTTTTATGCCCAATAATACCCAAAGTGTGTGTGTGTTTAAAAGCCATGCTAAAAGGTGTATGCTAAAAAGTACAAAAGCTTGATGCTGAATTAAGTGAAAGCTTAATAAAGCTAGAAGTTATTAAAGTATTGTTAAAAGGTAGTTAAAAGCTTGTGAATAAGGAGAAAGTCTGATGAGATTAACTCACACCAACACATTGGCTCACTTAACTGCGTGGGATAATGTCATCAGCTCTTTGGTTGTGGCTTTAGTAGCGTTTGTGTTATCACCCCAGCCCATCGCCCACGCCAAAACTGACACCAATGCCATGGCAAGCATCAAAGGTGGCACATATCGCCCTTTATACTTAAGTGAAGACAGCCCCATGGTGACCGTGGGTAATTTTCACATTGATAAAATACCCGTAACCAACCAACAATTTGCCAAATTTGTCGCAAACAATCCCAAATGGCAAAAACAAAACATCGCCAAGCTTTTTGCTGAACCTGACTATTTGGCTCACTGGCAAAAAACACGCCAAGGTTATTATCCAAACCCAGCCGATGTTGATAAACCTGTGGTGAATGTCTCATGGTATGCCGCCAACGCTTATTGTAAAGCTCAAGGCAAACGCTTACCTAAGATTGCAGAATGGGAATATGTCGCACAAGCGTCAACCACTCGCATCAATGGCAGTCAAGAAAAAGGGTATAACCAAACCATTTTAGACTGGTATACCAAATCTGCCACCATGCCATTAAAGCGTGTGGCCCAAAGCCCAGCCAACTACTGGGGTGTGTACGACATGCACGGCCTGATTTGGGAATGGACACAAGACTTTAACAGCAATCTGGTGTCAGGTGAATCACGAGCAGACAGCACATTAAACCAAACCATGTTTTGTGGTTCTGGTGCAGCAGGTGCACCCGACCCATCAGATTATGCCGCTTTTATGCGTTACGGTTTTCGCTCAAGCTTACAATCTCAATTTGCCCTAAAAAGCTTGGGATTTCGCTGTGCAAAAGATTAAAAATCAGCCACGCTTAAACAAATGATTAGCAAAATTGCACAAAACGAACCAATTGATGACAATCAGAATTGATGACAATCAGTCAACCAGCGAATTAACAGTAACCACTTAGCATCTGTGGCAAAAAACGCCACATCAATCAGGAGCAAATCATGAAAAAACTCATCTTAGCCAGCAGCATTGCCCTACTTTTGAGTGCCTGCCAACAAACCGAACAAAAAGCCGACCAAACCACCCATGATGGCGAGGTGGTCTCCACAGAACACGCCCATGAACATGCTGCCCATGGCGACGCACACGGACATGATGGGCATGGTCATGGTCATCATGAACATATTGAGTTGCCTGTGGCGGACACACCAGCACCTGCCTTAGAAGAGTCAGTATATCTGGTGGAAGGCGATTGGAAAGACCAAGATGGCAACGCCTTTGACTTAAACAGTTTGGCAGGGCAAAAACAAGTGGTTGCCTTTATCTATACCAGTTGTAAAGAAGTCTGCCCATTTATGATGCGTAGCATGAAAAACATTCAAGACAAACTGCCTGAAGAGGTGCGTGCCAACACAGGATTTTTGGTGGTGAGCTTTGACCCTGAGCGAGACACCCCAGCCATTTTGAAGAACTTTGGTGAGCATTACAAGGCTGATGAACATTGGACTTTCTTAAATGGCAGTGATGATGATGTGCGTATGCTTGCCAACACCATGAATATCCGCTATCAACACGCTGAAGGTGGTATGATTAATCATTCCAACGCCATCATGGTATTAGATGAGCATGGCAAAATGATTGAGCAAGCCAATGGCACAAGCACCGCAGGTGAAGATGCTGTTGTGGCGGCGTTAACCTAAGTAACATTAACCAAAATGACATCAACCGAAATTGCATCAACCAAAATTAAGTTGATTTAAACAAACCATCAGCAAAAACATTCACAAAAAATCATGCCCTGTCTTTGGCAGGGCATTTCAAATGCTCTGTGATTATCATCACAAGCCAGTATCAGATTTTTGCCCTGCCAACAACTTATCCAATCCAACCACACTGATGCTACTTTGTGGGAATGGAATTTCAATACTGGCATTATCCATGGCATATTTTGCTTGTTCAAGCAAATCACATTTAAGATTCCACCAATCAGAATTGGCAGACCAAACGGTTAATGTCAGTTCCACAGAGCTATCACCAAGGTCTGTAACCAAAACCGTCGGAGCAGGGTCTTTTAATGCCAACTCATGACCTTGAGCAAGGGATAATAAGATGTCTTTGGCGGTCTTAATGTCATCACCATAACCAATACCCAGCACCACCTGCACTCGACGAGTGGGCATGGCACTGAAGTTGGTAACGGCAGTGGTGGTAATTTGTGAATTGGGAATCACAATTTCATGATTATCTAATGTTGTTAAGCGAGTATTAACCAGTGTGATGTCATTCACTCTGCCCTTATTGTCTTTAATTTCAATCATATCACCTTTGTTAAATGGTCGAAAAAGCACAATAATCACTCCTGCGGCAAAATTAGACAGCTGATCTTTTAGTGCCAGACCCACAGCAACCGTTGCCCCCCCTAAAATGGCAACCACTGAATTGGTGTTCACCCCAAGCCTGCTTAAGGCCGCCATCACCACAACCGCCATCAACAAGCCATATAAGATATTGCCCATGAAATTGGCAACGGTTTTATCCAGTTTGCTGTGTTGCATCATGGTATCAACCAAGCGAACAACTTTTTTTACCAACCATTTACCAATAAAGAATATCAATAGTGCAACAACCAATTGCCCCAGCATGATTATGCCCTTATTAAGCCATTGGTCAATCAGTATGTTTAGATTATTTGCTGACATAATTTCTCCTATTTGGTTTGGCATTAGTTGGTTTATTAGGGCATGTCTTAATATGCCACCTGAACATCACCCGAATAGCGCCATGTACGAATGATACGCAACTCAAGCACATCTTGCATTTCTTGGGTAAAATGCCCATAAGGGGCTGAACGACGCACCGACTGTTTAGCCGCCTCATCTAGAATGGTTGAACCTGATGATTCAAGCAGACGAATGGCTTTAACATTGCCATCTGGCTTGATAATGACCATCAAACGCACATCGCCTATGATGCCTTGAGCCAATGCCTGCATGGGATAATGTTGGTTAGCAACCCCTTCAACATGTTGACGAAACTTTTCAAGGTAAGCACTGGTTTTATCATAGGTGGTGGCATTGCTGTCAACCGTTTCAATCTTGGTTTTGGCAGCCAGTTGTTGTTGACGTTGCGACAGTTGTGCTTCTAGTGTGGCGATTTTATCTCGTACTTTTTGGGTTTGCTCTTCTAAGTTTTCATGGTTGCTATCGCTGTCATTATCATGATTTTTATTGGTTTCACGCCAGCTTAGAGTGGTTCGTAAATAACTTTGTTGATATTGGGTTTGTCGTTGTTGCTGATGTTGATTGATGACATCTTGGGTCTTTTGTAACGTTTCACTCTCAAGTGGGCTAATTTGTGATGTTTCTTGTCGTTCAATGTTGTCATGACTGCCACCACCTTGCTGACTGGCATTGGCAATGAAGTGAGCTTCTTCATTCTCTTGGGTATTTTGAGTCAAGGCAGTTGCCACATCTTTGACCGTGTCGGCTGGGTTTTTGCCCGTTGAAAATGAGATACCAAACAACACCACCACATGCACCAACAGGGCAATGCTTACTGCCATGGGCATGCTGTTGCGTTTTTTTGTCACAGTGGCAGAAAGGTAATAACTGTGTGAGTCTTTGATGTGTTGTGCCATAAACCGAACAATTCTTATCTGGCCATATTAAGACAATAATGTTAAGACAATAAAAGGCTAAAATGATAAAACAATAAAAAACTAAAGATAAAAAGCTAAAATAGTACAAAATCTCAGATAAAAAATTAAGATGACAGATTAAAATCACTTAAGAAGATGACCAAAATCTGCTGACAAATTTTTTAAACTGTGGATTTGTCAAACTGGCACATAATAGCATAAAATGACGACTGATAATTAGATGGCTAATTTAGATAAATAAGTTTAGATAAATAAGGGCAACCATGAACATAACCATGCAACCCAATGATTTTCATAGCACAATATGGCAACACATCTTTAATGTGATTGAAGAAAAATGGCATCAACTCACCGCACCCATAACCGATGAGATGCTACTGACGGTATCAGAAAAGCAGGTCAATGATGCTTTATGTCGTTTTGTAACCAAAAACGTACAAGCCATTTTACAGATGCGTATTGAACTTTATGAAGGCTGGTTTCGACTATTTGCCATCGTCAATATTCAAGGCATTTTTGCCCATGTTGCCAGCAATTTTCGTTTGGTACAGATACAACTTGACCGTCAGCGTCAACGTCTGGTATTCGCACAAATTAGCGATACCGAAATTTTAGAGTTACATAGCACCTCTTATCTTAAATCAACAGCCATTAAGTTAGGTGTTAATGCTTATCATCGCTTACTTAAAAAAGACCCATTAGGGCTGATATTAGGCAAAATTAATCTGGCTCACAGCAAAGATAACGTGCTATATATTGACATTGGGCGATGGTTAAGAAACAACCAAAAAATCATGAACACGCTGCATAAAGTGCAAGTGAATACCGCACAGACTCAATTTAAACAACTGATTTTACATGCCCAAGTCAATTACCGTGATTTGCTGGCTTCTGATGCCAGTAGCGATGTCATCACCGATGCAGATAATCCACATTCAGAAACCAACACATCTGACACAACACAGTAAGAAAAACGACCCATGGCAGATGAATGGTAGATGCTGATGGTCAGCATGTATTTGGCCAATCATTGACCAGCTCAATCATTTACCAATAGTTTTCTACCGCAATATTACCTTCACCACGGCGGTTCATGGCATAACCCATATTTTTGAGTAACTCTTTGGTATCATCAACCATCTGTGGATTGCCACACAACATGATGTGCGAATGTGCCACATTCATCTCAACCCCTGCCACTTCTTGCAACTGACCTAATAATAGCTTAGGTAAACGTTCATATAATGTGTTGGTGATGGTGATGTTTTTATTTTTAAGTTTATCCGTTACCGTAACCTGTTGCTCTCTTGTGATGATGGGAATAAAGACAAACTTAGCAGGCACATCTACCAATGCTTGAAACTGACTGGCAATTTTCGGTATGGCATTGGCGTACGCCAATTCTGCTTGTGTCCGCACGCTATAGGCTAAGACAATATTATCATACTTTTGCCAAGTATCAGGGTCTTGTAACATGGATAAAAATGGAGCAACACCAGTCCCTGTTGCCAATAGCCACAAATCCTTTGGGGCAGGTTTTTGATAGCGTGCTAAGGTTAAAAAACCAAAGGGGGTGGTGTTCAATAGGAGTGTGTCCCCCACTTGCAAATGCTGTAGGTTTGAGGTGAACTCACCATCGGGTATCACCACCGAAAAAAATTCCAAATGGTCATCATAAGGCGATGACACAATGGAATAGGCTCGAAAAATGCCTTCGCTTTGCACATCAACACGCTTTATATCAGCATTGTCATCAACATGGTCAATGCTGTCCATATCAGCGTCATTCGTCTTTGTTGTTTGCCGATAAAAAGTAAGCCATTTTGGCACAACACCCAATCGCACAAACTGCCCTGCCGTAAATTTAAAATTGCTTGGACGTGTTACTTTAAAACTAAATAAGTTGGGGGTCCAAGTGGTTTTTTCGGTCACTGTGACTGTGGCTATGTTGTTTGAGATGTTATCGTTGTTCATACATTCATTTACCAAACTTTTATTTACCGAACTTTTATTTACCAAACTTGGTTTTTTACCAGTTTTTTTACCAAAGTTTGCTTGTCGCATCATCTTAGCATTATCAGCATTGACCATTCAATCAACTGGCTTGGCAGGACACCAAAGTAAACAATTATCAAAGTCACCCCCACCAACACCAAACCACCAAACTGAACACCCCATGTCATCGGCACATCAAATATCAAATGCTTTGTGCTGACAGGGTCGTTATGGTCTATTTGACCACGTTGGTTTCTGATAGCGGTTAGACTGATAGCGGTTGAACTGACAGTAACATCGCCCTGCTGTTTTGCCAATAATATGGGATGTTGTGACGGGCGTTGATATAAGGTAATCAACACTTGCAAATAATAGTACAGACCAATGGCACTGCCCAGCACAATCATACCAGCCAAGAACCATTGACCACCCTGCACCGCAGAAAGTAGCGTATAAAATTTGGTGATGAATCCTGCTGTCAGTGGAATGCCTGCCAAAGACAATAGCATCATGGTCATCACCGCTGTCAATACAGGACGATGCCAAAACAAGCCATGATAATGCACCAACTCAACCGCTTCACCTCGAGCCTTGTATGGGCTAGACAGCAGCGCCACCACCCCAAACAGACCGATGCTACTGAGTGCATACATCGCCATATACATACTGGCCAATGCTGATGCCACTTCTTGTACACTCACCAACATCACCAACGCATAACCAATGTGAGCAATCGATGAATAAGCAAGCAGACGCTTAATGTTGGTCTGTCTTAGTGCCAATAGGTTGCCAAACAGGATTGACAATGAGGCAATCACCATCAACAATGATTGCACACTGGTAACATAAATGGCACCTGAACCAATAAAGAATCGCAACATCACCGCCATCACCGCCACCTTAGAAACAGTGGCGATATAGGTTGAGACAGGCACAGGTGCGCCTTCATAGACATCAGGTGTCCATTGATGAAAGGGAGCAGCAGACAATTTAAAGGCAGCAGCAAACACCATCATGGCAATACCAACCATCAGCAAACTGTCAATGCCACCATTCATCATCATTTGGTGCATTTCATGTAAAGACAACGTGCCAGTTGATGCAAACACCAACGCCATGCCCATCAATAAAGTGGCAGAAGCAGTGGCGGACAGAACCAAATATTTTAATCCTGCTTCTAGTGAAGGACGGCGACCAAAAGCATAACTCAACATGCCATACAGTGGCACACTCAATAACTCAAGGCTCATAAATAACGCTGCCAGATGATTGGCTGCTGTCATCAATATTGCCCCAATGGTGGCAGTCAAAATCAGCAAATACATCTCTTCGATTTGGTCTTCAAAGGTTTCAAAATATCCGTAAGTAAAGCTGGTGCACGCCAACGCACACAACAAAATCACCACACCATTAAACCAAGCAAAGCGGTCAAACACAAACAAATGTGTATTGATGCCTTCTGGCACATCAATTTGCCAAAAGCCTGTCATTTGCATGACCAACACCAGTAACGCCATATTCAAACCCAAGGCTGTCAATGTGCCGATGATAAAATGCACCCGTTGCCAAGTGATGGTCAACATCACCACCAGCAGCGTCATCACCAACACGGCCAAAGGTGCTAAGGGATAATAAGGACTTAAAGAATTTAGTACGGTCAACATCACTTATTGCCCCTTATTGATGAGTTGCTTGGTGCAACGCTGATTGGCTTGCGTCTTGGGTTACTTGACTGGACTGATGACCATTGGGTTGATACGCATTGGGTTGATAATCATTGGATTGATACGCATTGGTAATCCATTGCATGCTGTTACTGCTGGTATCCAAAAACGCTTGTGGAAACAGCCCCAGCCAAATCAACCCAACCGCTAAGGTCAGCAAAATACCAATTTCACGCACATTCAAATCTCGATACGTTACCTTAATATCAGACAGCTTGCTCTTATGTGCTGATTGACTGTTGGCTGGCTGATTGATGAGTGCCTGTTCAATGTGCTTGCCATCACCATCACCAAACAAAGCTTGATGAATCAGAATCAGCGAATACAACCCTGCCCATACCAAGCTAAAGGTTGCCAACACCACATACCAAGGATATTGGGCAAACGCCCCAAACAGTATCAAAAACTCGCCAATAAAATTACCCGTCCCTGGAATGCCCAACAGTGCCGCACAGAAAAACATCAGTAACGCAGGATAATAACGCATCTTACCCCACATACCGCCCATCAACTTTAAATCACGAGTATGCAAGCGTTCATATAACTGACCTGCCATGATAAACAGTGCCGCTGAACTGAGTCCATGAGCCAACATCTGTATCATTAAACCTTGCAAACTCAAAAGCGTACCAGCAAATATCGCCAACACCACAAATCCCATATGCGACACACTGGTGTAAGCAAGCAGACGCTTAATGTCAGTTTGCATGAATGCCAACCATGCCCCATAAAACACCCCAATCAAACCCAAAGTCATGGCAATGGGGGCAAACTGTTGAGTGGCTGTTGGAAACAATGGCAACACAAAACGTATCAAGCCATAAGCTGCTGTTTTAATTAAAATACCTGCCAAATCCACTGAGCCTGCCGTAGGCGCTTGGGCATGGGCATCAGGCAACCAGCCATGGAATGGCACAATCGGCAACTTGACGGCAAAACCAATAAAGAACAACAACATCACCACATATTCCCATTGTCCTAAATCAGTACCCAACAGCTCATTATAATTAAACGTAATCACGCCCGTTTGGCCATGGTGCAATATGATGAGCATCAAAATGCCAATCAACATGATTAAGCCTGAGGCTTGTGTATAAATAAAAAATTTTGTGGCGGCGTATTCCTTGGTCTTACTACCAATGGCATCATGCCCCCAAAGAGCAATCAAAAAGTAGATGGGCAGTAACATCATCTCCCAAAAGAAGAAAAACAAAAATAAATCAACCGCCAAAAACACCCCAATCACACCGCCCAAACTAAACAGCAGATTAAGATGAAAAAAGCCCACACGCCTTTGAATTTCACCCCAAGAACATGCCACTGCCATGATGCCAAGTAAAGCCGTCAGCATCACCATAAGCAATGACAGCCCATCTAATGCCAAATGAAAACTGATGCCAAAACTGGGTATCCAAGGCAACACATACTCGGCTGTCCAGTTTGGCACATGGCTTGAGGTAAGTATTTGTTGGCTTAAACCATGATACTCACCTGCTTGCCATAAAAATAGCGTCAAGCCCAGCGTCATGACCATACCCACAATGGCCGTCCACTTAGACCAATGTGGGTCAATTTTTTCTGCCAACCAACACAAAAAACCTGTGATAAACGGAATGGCAATCAGTGCAGGTAATAGAAACGAGTTTTGTAAATCCATCATCTTATACCACCGTCATCATAACCATCACAAGCAACACCGCCATACCAATCGCAAAATTGGTGGCATAACCACGAATAGAGCCGTTTTGCATGCCAAGCGTCAGCTTATTACCCACATCAGCAAGCACAGGCAACACATTCCATACCTTGTCAATTGGGTCTTTTTGTAACAGCTTACCAAGCAACATAAAGGGTTTAACAAACAGCCAATCGTATAAGGCATCAAATCCCAGCCCATGATGACACCAATGGTACAGCCCCGACCCAATCCAAGAGCATTTAAACTTTTTAAGCAATCGACCCTGATTCACCACATACAGCACCACCGCCACTGCCAAACCAAACAAGGTTGCCCCCATGGCAATCCACTCAGACGTGTGCTTACCATGAGCATCTCCTGCCAGCTCAAGCATCTGCCCCACCCCTTGTGGTAAGACATCACTTAAAGAGGGGGTTATCAACGCCCCAACCCCTGTCGACAACAGCAACAGCACCGCCAGCGGTAACCAATAACTGATACCAGAAAGCTGATGAATGGGGGTTTTTTCTTCACCAAAAAATGTCAGCCAAATCAGGCGAAACGTATAAATGGCGGTTAAAAATGCCCCAAACACCCCCATGTAAAATAGATTTTGATGCCCTGTGGCATAAGTTTCCCACAAAATGGCTTCTTTAGAATAAAAGCCCACGGTTACCCATGGCAGGGCAACCAACGCCCCACCACCAACCAAAAACACATAAAACAAAAATTTATTTTTATAATACAAACCACCCATTTTAAAGACATTCTGCTCGTGATGATACGCCAATATCACCGCCCCTGACCCCAAAAATAGCAACGCTTTAAAAAAGGCATGAGTCATTAAATGAAAAATTGCCGCCTGCCATGCCCCCACGCCCAATGCCAAAAACATATAACCAATCTGACTCATGGTAGAATACGCCAAAATGCGTTTGATGTCTGTCTGTGCCAACGCACAAAATCCAGCCACCACCAACGTCAACGCACCCACCACACCAACCCACCAAAACAAAATATTAGGCGTTAATAAAAAAAGTGGGTGCATGCGAGCGATTAAGTAAACACCAGCGGTTACCATGGTGGCCGCATGGATTAACGCCGACACAGGTGTCGGTCCTGCCATCGCATCAGCAAGCCAAGTATGTAATGGCAGTTGTGCTGATTTGCCCCAAGCACCACCCACCAGCATGGCAGTTGCCAATACCAAAATGGGATTATTCATGCCAAAATGTAAGACCGCCAACTCATTGATGTCGCTGATGTTTAATGTGCCTAATTCTTTAAATAATAAAAACAAACCAAACGCCAAAAACACATCACCCACACGAGTTACAGTAAATGCCTTTATCGCCGCCCGCCCATTGGCTCGCTCTTTAAAATAAAAGCCAATCAGCAAATAAGAACAGATGCCCACCCCTTCCCAACCGAGATAAAGCAATAATAAATTATCTGCCAGCACCAACAATAACATGCTGGCGACAAACAGATTCATGTAACTAAAAAAGCGGGCAAATCCTGCTTCACCTTTCATATACCAACTGGCAAATAAGTGAATTAAAAACCCCACCCCTGTGATGATGCCTGTCATGGTCAATGCCAAACCATCAAATGCCAAAGCAAATTTAGGGGCAAAATCACCCACCTGTAGCCATTGCCACAGCGTAACGACCACAACAGCACCGCTGTCATAACTGCTTAAATAAATGACTGAGCTAATCAATGCCACCACCGCTGAGACAGCCATACTGCCCACACCGATGATGGTTGCCGCCATCTCATTTAAACGGTCACGCATGACCGCCAACATCAAAAAACCAATCAAGGGAGCAATGAAAGTGAATGCCAATAAATTCATGCCTACCCCCGCAAATCATTTGCCGTATCGACATCTAAGTGCCGACGACGATGATAAAATTGTAATAAAATTGCCAAACCGATGGCGGCTTCTGCTGCTGCCAAGGTCAAAATAAAGATGAACATAATTTGCCCATCAGGATTTAACCAGCGACTGCCCGCCACCACAAATGCCAATGCCGCCGCATTCATCATTATCTCTAAACTCATCAACATAAATAATAGGTTACGGCGTACCATCACGCCACAAAGCCCAATGGTGAACAATATCCCTGCCAATATCAAAGCATGTTCCATTGGTACAAAGCCAAGCAGTTGTTCACTGACTTGTGGGGCTTGACTCATCACCACTGTGGTTGATGAATCCAAGGCTTCACCTAATGGCACATCACTAAATGGTACAGAATCTGCCACAGTGTGGACATCTCCAACTAATAACCACATCAAGGCGTCTCCTCATCGGTACTGAGTTTTTTGCCATGTTTGGCTTGAGTGGCAAGCTCTTTGGTCAGATGGATACGGACTTTACCATGATTATCATTACCATGGTTACTGTCATCTGTGTCATTAATGACAATCATCTTCTCGCCTTGTTCATCATACATGTCATGCTTCATACTGCCATGACTGACATTTTCATCATCAATCGCTTTTTTGCCAATGTGATAAGCACTCACCAATGCCGCCAAAAGCAATAATCCAGCCACTTCCACCAGCAATCCATAATCAGTAAATAAGCGAATTCCCACCTGCTGAGCGGTAACTTCATCAGCACCGATTAACCCAGCATCACCAACAGAAGCAACTTGCCCCATGTCTGCAATCATCGCAAACAATATCAACGCAATGATTAACCCCACACCCACAGGTGTTGCCCATATTTGACCATTAAGCCAACTGGCTTCTTTGGCATCATTGGCTTGTCCTAGATTTAGCATCATGATGACAAACACAAACAGCACCAAAATCGCCCCAGCATAGACAATGATTTCTAAAGCCCCTGCAAATGAAGCCCCAATCAAAAAGAAAATCCCTGCCACCGCCAACAAAGACACAATCATGGATAAAATGGCATGAACAGGATTGGGGTGCATGATAACCCGAAGACTGGCCATAATGGCGACCAAACCCAATACATAAAAACCAACCAAAGAGCTGGTGGCAGAAGACATTGCCAATGGAAATGCCAACAGTGGTGCTGTCGAAACAGTGAGTAAAGACATCATGGCAACAAACTCCGTACATTGACAGGCTCTGCTTCATTTTGATGCGACCCTTTGGGCTTATCAGCGATTGCCATGCCCGTGATGCGATGGTAATTATAATCTGGGTACTTACCAGGTCCTGAGATGAGTAAATGCTCTTTTTCATACACCAGATTTTGGCGGTCATATTCACCAAGCTCAAAATCAGGGGTCAGCTGAATGGCGGTGGTTGGACACGCCTCTTCACACATGCCACAAAACACACAGCGACTAAAATTGATGCGAAAAAACTCAGGATACCAACGCCCATCTTCTCGCTCTGCCTTTTGTAGGCTAATACAACCCACAGGGCAAGCCACCGCACACAAGTTACACGCCACACAGCGTTCATCACCATCGGGGTCTCGGGTCAGCACAATGCGACCACGAAAACGGGGCGGTACAGGCACAGGCTGTTCAGGGTATAAAATCGTGTCTCTGGGTCTTAGGGCGTGGCTGTTGACCATCCACATTGAACGCACAATGGTAAACATGCCCACTGCCGTATTTTTTAAAGTTGCAAACATTTAATTCACCATCAAAATCACAAAAGCAGTCGCCAAAAGGTTTAGCAGTGTTATGGGCAAGCACACTTTCCAGCCAAAATTCATCACCTGGTCGTATCTGGGACGCATGAGCGAACCACGAGCCAGCACAAACAAAGTCATAAAAAACAAGGTCTTAATCAAAAACCAAAAAACAGGGGGGATAAAGGGCAAATCCAGATTAAATGGGGCAAGCCAACCCCCAAAAAACAAACAGGTCATGAGTGCTGAGATGACAACCACATTGACATATTCACCGATAAAAAACATGCCAAATTTCATGCCAGAGTATTCCACATGATAGCCCTCTGCCAGTTCTTGTTCCGCCTCTGGTTGGTCAAAAGGATGGCGGTGAGTAACTGCCACGCCTGCCACACAAAAGGTCAAAAACCCCAAAAATTGTGGAATGATATGCCAAACATCTGCCTGAGCCAAGACAATATCACGCAGGTTAAACGACCCTGTCATCGCCACCACGCCCATAAGCGATAAGCCCAAAAATACCTCATAGCTTATCGTCTGAGCCGCTGAACGCAGACCGCCAAGCAAAGCAAATTTATTGGCAGAAGCCCAGCCGCCAAACATCACCGCATACACCGCCAAACCTGCCATGGCAAAGAAAAATAAAATGCCAATGTTCCAATCTGCTGCCCCCAATGTGGGTGATAATGGAATGATGGCAAAAGACGCCAAAGCACTAAACATGGCAATGGCAGGGGCTAGGGTAAATAGGCGTTTGTCGGCAAAGTTGGGTGTCCAGTCTTCTTTAAAAAAGATTTTGAGCATGTCCGCCACCAGTTGTAGCGAGCCTTGCCAGCCAACACGATTTGGGCCATAACGGTCTTGCCACAACGCCAACATACGCCGTTCATACACAATCATCAAGGCCGCTACCAGCACCAAACCAAGAAAAATAACCAACGTTTGCCCGACCATAAACAAGGCTGACCATGTCTCATAACTCAATGTCCCTGCTAACAACTGTGGCACATCTGGGATAACACGCAACGTCTGCACGGTTTGCGTTGCTTCCATGGTGTGTACTGCCTCCATGATTCAGACCTCGCCATTGTCAATGAGTTGGGGAGCGTGAACGGTCTGTACTTTGACTGTGAACGCTTGACGATGATTGATGATGGGCATCAGATTGGCAATAAAGCCAATACACCCATCTGCCATGCTGTCATCAATATGTATCGGATAAGCAAACTCTTGGGAATCGTTGATGATGGTCAACATGTCATCTGCTTTAATTCCAAGCCATTTGGCAAGCTGTGTGTTGATGCGATAACTGGGAGCAATTAATTGTGATTGCACCACAGCACTGCGTTTTGCCATCGGTGAGCTGGCGTATAAATCATAAATCGGTACTAACAATAAACCATTTTGGTTGGTGTGTTGTTGGGTATTAACTGATGATTGATTGGCAAAATTGTCATCTTGACCAAACGCTTGACCATGTTTATCAGTTTTATGGGCATCAGCCGTATTATCATGCCATTTATTGGCAAATAAGCACACCCCAACATCTCCTGCTTTAAGCTTACCACCAACTTTGTTTTGGTATTTGTTCCATGCTTGTGGGGAGTTCCAGCCTGCTGACCATGCAAAGGGTATCATGCCACTTGGGGTCTTATCACCCACATAGCCCTCCATTGAAAATGTCAACGCTGTGTCTAAGTCTTTAGGTTGCATTGGCTCGTGTACCGATAAGGAAGCTCGCATGGCGGTACGACCTGAATAGCGTCTTGGCTCTCGTGCCACTTTTAGCCCACTGATGCGAAAATCTGCATTGGGGGCGGCGTCTTTGATGCCTTGCAAATGGGAATGAGTGGCGATTAACTCATCAATCACATCATCAAGCTGTGTCCAACCAAACGGTTCATCATTAAGGCTGGTTGCCACCGCATGTAGCCAACGCCAACCCTCTTTGATGCCATATAGGGGGTGGTAGTAATTGGGGTCATATGCCTGAAAAAACCGCTGAGCCCTCCCTTCTGCTGACACCACCGTACCATCTGCTTCGGCAAAACTGGCTGCTGGCAACACAATGTCCACATGCTGATGCCAGTCTAATCGCTGATGGTCCAAACAGATGACCGTGTTATCCGTCAGTAACTTCTTAAGTGCAATATCACCGATGGCATCAGTGAGCTGATTTTCTACCACCACCACCGCCTCAAAATCAGTTGCCAATAGCGTGTCGATGTCTTGACCACCTAACAACACCACACCCACACTGTTAACTTCTGGCACAACCAAATAAATTGATGCTTGATATTGCATACGCAACATGTGTTCATCAATGGGCATATCTTGACGTAACGTCTGATTTTGATGTTTGTTGTCTGCTTGTTCATCTAATTGGTGATTGGGTTTGGCAGTGAGTTCTTTATCTTTTGTTGGTTGAACAAGGCTGGTTGGTTGAGCTGATTGGTTGCTGGGCTGTTTTACAGTGTTTAGCATCATGCGTTTATCAGTCAAGACACGCACCAAATGTTGACTGGCGGTGAGCAGACGGTCATCACCAAGACTAACCCCAGAAACAATCAATGGCTTTTGTGCCATCAGCAGGTCATGAGCAATCAGTATGGCCAAAGTTTTTTGCATCTCATCATGACTGGCATTGGTATTGGTATTGGTATTGGTATTGGTATTATTTTGCTGACTGTGTTGGTTGTTCTCTTGCAGTTGTTGCCACAACTTACCCTCATCATGCTCATTTTGTAAAACTTGCTTATCCATTGTAACAGTATTTATCTGCTCAATGACCGCTTGTACCAATGCCAGCAGGTCATCAGGGGTGGCAGACAACGATAATTTGCTGATGTCGCTCAGCTTAGTATCATGTACGTCAGTAATATACACAGGACTCAGTTGGTTTTGAGCCACCCGCTTAACAGGTTCTGCCAACCACTGTTGTGCCTGCACATCATTTGCCAGTTTTTTAGCTTTATTTTTGGCAGCTTGTCTGACTGCTAAGGCAATGCGTGGGCTGGTTTGGGTGATGTCTTCACCAATGACCCAGACAGCATCATGTGTCTCAATCTCACGCATACTGACATTATGGGTGTTTGAGTCTTGTAAAATGTCAATGACACCTTGCACTAAGTGTTGCTGAGTGGCATTTAATCCTGTAGAAAAATTGTCAGAGCCGACCAATTTTTTTAGGGAAAAGTTGGTCTCTAAACTGGCTCTGGCAGAACCAATGCCGATGATTTTTTTGCCTTTTAGGCGTTTGACAGTCTCATCAAGAGCATAATCAATGTTGATTTTAACCTGTTTGTCATTGATGCGTTCAATGGCTTGGGTAGGTCTATCCGCTCGGTTAACATAACCATAACCAAAACGCCCACGGTCGCATAAAAAGTAGCCATTAACATCGTGATTATAGCGGTTTTCAATACGCCGAAGCTCACCATAACGCTCACCTGCTGAAATGTTACAGCCTGCCGAACAGCCATGGCAAATGCTTGGGGCATATTGCATGTCCCATTTACGATTGTAACGCTCAGAATGGGTTTTATCCGTAAACACCCCTGTGGGACACACTTCGGTTAAATTACCACTAAACTCACTGTCAAACTGCCCATCTTCTGGGCGACCAAAATAAACACGGTTATTAGACGCATACACGCCCAAATCATCACCGCCTGCATAATCTTGATAAAAACGCACACAGCGATAGCAGGCAATACAGCGGTTCATCTCATGAGCGATAAAAGGCCCAAGCTCTTGATTGTGGTGAGTGCGTTTGGTAAAGCGGTAACGGCGACGATGATGACCTGACATATAAGTCATGTCTTGCAAATGACAATGACCACCCTCTTCACAAGTGGGGCAGTCATGGGGGTGATTGGTCATCAAGTATTCCACAATGCTTTTGCGAAATGCCTTGGCTTCATCATCATCAACAGAGATGTACATGTCATCACTGGGGGCAACCATACAGCTCATCACCAACCGCCCTTTGCCTGCTTGATAATCCTCGGCGTTATTATACTGTTTGACGGCACACTGACGACAAGAACCGACCGAACCTAAGGCTGGGTGATAACAAAAATACGGCACATCAATGCCAAGCGACAGGCAGGCTGAGAGCAGATTGTCCGAGCCGTCCACATCATAAGTTTTGCCATCTATATGAATGACTGCCATGTTACACCCCCACCTTATTTTGTTGTGGTTTTGATTGGTTGTTCACTTTTTGCTCAAATTCATGACGGAAATATTTTAACGCACTCATGAGTGGCTCCATCGCTCCTGGGGCATGCGCACAAAAGGTTTTGCCAATCCACAAATCTCGTGTCAGCTCGGAGAGTTTGTCAATGTCGTCCGCTTGGGCTTGTCCGTTATCCATGGCATCAAGGATTTTAACGCCCCACGGTAAGCCATCACGGCAAGGGGTACACCAGCCACAACTTTCACGCTGAAAAAACTGTTGTAGATTTTTTGACAAACTCACCATGTCTTGGCTTTCGTCCACCACCATCATCAAGCAAGTACCCAAACGACTGCCCGCTTTCATGATGGGGTCAAAGTCCATCACCAAATCCAAATGCTCATCACTTGCGGTCAAAAAATCGGTACTCGCTCCCCCCGGTAGCCATGCCTTTAAGCTAAGCCCCTCTTGCATGCCACCTGCCAGCTCTATTAACTCCCTTGCGGTATGACCAAAAGGCAATTCCCAAAGCCCTGCATCTTTGACACGCCCTGACACGCCCATGATTTTGGTGCCAGGGGTGGTGGATTTGCCCTTGGCTTTTGGCAAATCCAAATACCAATCCACCCCATTTAGCAAAATGGCAGGCATGTTGTTTAATGTCTCAACATTATTCACCACCGTTGGGCGACCCCACGCCCCTGAGACTTGGGGAAATGGCGGTTTGGTGCGTGGATTGGCACGCCTGCCCTCCAAGCAATTAATGAGTGCCGTCTCTTCACCACAAATATACCGCCCCGCCCCTGTGTGAACATGCAAAGTAAAGTTAAACTCCGTCCCCAAAATCCCATCACCCAGCAAGCAATTGGCGACACACTCGTTAATGGCGTTTTGTAAGCGCTTGGCAGCTAGAACATACTCGCCACGGATAAAGACATAGCCCACGCTCGCCCCAATGGCATAGGCACTGATGAGCATGCCCTCAATGAGCTGAAAAGGCAGACGCTCCATCAATAGGCGGTCTTTGAATGTCCCCGGTTCCATCTCATCGGCATTACAAATCAAATAACGCACGCCCCCATCAGGCGGGGTCATGAATGTCCATTTTAGCCCTGCGTTAAACCCTGCCCCACCACGCCCACGCACATTGGCGGTTTTTATCATCTCGCCGACCTCTTTGGGCGATTTGGTCAAGGCGTTTTTTAAGCCAACAAAACCGTCCAGCTTTTCATAATCTGCCAGTGTCAGCAGTGCATCATGATGATACAGTCGCCATGTCAAAGGGTGCGTTTGTGATGTTGGTGCTTGCCCGTCCGCCAGTCCCACACCCCAAATTGGCGTTTTTTGGCGGTTAAGCTGGCTTGGGGCAAGTCCGTTTTTACGAGCGTCAATCTGTTCGCTGACATTTGGCTTATTCATACATATTGCTCCAATAATAGACCGACCTCAGACGGCAGCACAGGGCCATAAGTGTCTTCATCTATCAGCACACTTGCCCCTTTATCACAATTTCCCAAACAACAAATTGGCAACAGGGTAAACCTGCCATCAGCTGTGGTTTGCCCAAACTCAATGCCCAGCTGTGCCTTAAACTCAGCCAAAAGCGTCTCATAACCTGTCAAATAGCAAGCAATGCTATCACAAACCAAAATCACATGTCGCCCAACAGGCAAGCGATAAATGCGATTAAAAAATGTCGCCACCCCCTCAACATCTGCCACACTGATGCCAAGCATATTGGCAATGGCGGCCACTTGGGCATCATTGACCCAGCCATGGCGTTTTTGTACCAGTTTTAGGGCATCAAGCACCGCGGCACGGGGCTGTGGGTAGTGATGAATGTGATGATGAATGCCATCAATTTCTTGGGGCGTTAAAATGGCGTGAATGTCCACTTTGGGGGTTTTGTCGGTAACAATTTTCATGGTAACCTTTTGCATTTAAAATTCTAAAACATTGTGCCAATGATTTAATAACGATATTTAATAATGAGTTAAGGCATTTAATAATGAATTAAAGTTTAATCAAACCTGAATGCCCAATTTTTAGAGCCAATACCAATAAAACAATAAAAATTAACATTTTAAAAAAATTTGGGCTAATCTTAGCTCTTAACCAAATGCCAACATACAATCCAATAATAGACAATACGGACAGTAAAAATATTAAACCGTATTCACTCTTATTTAATAACCAATACTGGTCTTTTAGCATATATATTTGAACAATTTTCGCCAAAAGATAGCATAGATTGCTTGCTTTTGCGATGCGATTTTTATTCTCTGTTTCACTCAGCAAAAATATTAACAATATGGGGGACATGGCATTGGTTGAACCACCAATAATGCCTGCCAAAAACCCAAACAGAACCATATTCTTATTATTGGCAACCACTTGAATATTTTTTGCTTTTGCACATACATTTAAAATGCCATTGACAGAATAATACAATGTAATGATTGCCATCAGTAAAAACAGCCAAGACACTGGAAGTATCAAAAGCAGCTTTACCCCCAAAATGCTGCCAACGACACTACCAATAGCAAGCAATTTATAGGTTTTTAAATAATAAACAATCTCTTGGTAAAAACCCTTTTTGTTATTACTACATAGAACCAACAAGCTCATTAACAGGCTTGGTAATGCCACCAAGGCAACAACCTTAGACAATGGCATGATAAAAGCCAATGCGGTTGTACCGAGCATCGGAAACCCCATGCCTGTAATTCCGTGCAGTATGGCGGCAGCAATAAAAACAATAGATTGTATTATTTCTTGCATGACCGTCCTTTATAAATGCCCATTTTAATAACTCTTAGAGCAATTTTTAAATCACCATCAATCTTTGACGAAAAGGCAGTTACCTATCACAATCCGCCATCACAATATCAATGCTTGCCAAATAAATAATCGCATCAGACACCAAAGAGCCGTTAATCACGCTGGGCATCTGTTGCAAATGGGCAAAGGTTGGCGTGCGAATGCGTGTGCGATAGCTCATGGTGGATTTATCGGATATGACATAATAGCTGTTAAGCCCCTTAACCCCCTCTACCATGCACGCCGACTCTCCTGCTGGCATGACAGGTCCCCATGATACTGATACAAAATGGTTAATCAGCGTTTCAATGTCTTGTAAGGTACGCTCTTTTGGTGGTGGCACAGCCAATGGGTGGTCAGCCTTATATGCCCCAGATGGCATGTTATTTAGGCATTGTTCAATGATGCGTAGACTTTGGCGAATCTCTTCAATTTTGACCAAACAGCGGTCATAAGCATCGCCGTTATAAAACACTGGAATATCAAACTCAAAGTTTTCATAACCCAAATACGGTCTCGCTTTACGCAAATCAAACTCAATGCCCGTCGCCCTTAGTCCTGCCCCTGTTACGCCCCATGCTAGGGCATGTTTGGCATCATATTGGGCGACATTTTGCGTGCGTCCTTTTAGCACACTATTGGTCATGGTTGCCTTGACATATTCATCAAGGCGTTTTGGCATCCAGTCCAAAAATTCACGCACCAACCGCTGCCAGCCATTTGGCAAATCGTGAGCCGTACCGCCTATCCGAAACCACGCAGGGTGCATGCGATAGCCTGTTACCGCTTCTATGACATCATACGCCTTTTGACGGTCAGCAAACATATAAAACACAGGGGTCATGCCACCAGCGTCTTGGATAAATGTACCCCAATAAAGCAGGTTATTGGTAATCCTAAAAAACTCACTCATCATAATGCGAATGACATTGGCACGCTCAGGGGTGCTAATGCCTGCCAGTTTCTCCACCGCCATGATGTAAGGCAGCTCATTCATCACCCCACCCAAATAATCAATGCGGTCGGTATAAGGAATGAACGAATGCCAAGTCTGACGCTCCGCCATCTTCTCCGCCCCACGGTGATGATAGCCAATGTCAGGGATACAATCCACAATCTCCTCACCATCAAGCTGCAACACCAAACGAAACGCCCCATGAGCAGATGGGTGGTTTGGCCCGATGTTTAAAAACATAAAATCCTCATCACGCCCAGAGCGTTTCATGCCCCACTCTTCTGGCACAAAGCGTAAGTTCTCTTGCTCAAACTCTTGTTTGGCGGTGTTTAAAAAATAGGGCGTAAATTCGGTGGCTCGTGCGTGATATTCTTTGCGTAATGGGTGTCCCTCCCAATATTTGGGCAATAAAATGCGTGTCAGGTGCGGATGCCCATCAAACACCACCCCAAACATGTCCCACACCTCACGCTCATACCAGTTGGCATTGGGATAAATCTTGGTCGCAGATGGAACATGCTCACCTTCTTTTAAAGCAACCTTAATGCGAATGTCTGAATTTCGCTCCAAGCTCATCAGATGATAAAACACCGTAAAATCGCTGTCAGGCAAGCCATGGCGGTACTGACGCAAACGCTCATCAATGGCGGACAAATCCACAAGCATAACAAAGGGCTTGGGCAATGTGCGTAAAAACAGCAAAACATCAAGCAGCTCATCACAAGCCACCCAAATGGTTGGTATGGCGTCTGCCGTTTCTTGGATAACAAGATTTTCAAACTTAGCGTTTAGCTGATTTAAAACATCAAAATCGTGAATGTGGTGAATGCTCATAATGCCAACTTTTTATATTTGCGTTTGTTCATTTATCAAACCTAATAAACCTGATATTTGCCTTTACCAATGAATTTATTTGCTCATTTGTTTGCCTATTTGGGATAATAAACCTTGGTGCATTTGGTTAATCAGAACAATGCCCATGACAATAAAAATTGCCCCAACAAAAAACTGATGGGTTGGTAATTCATGTAAAAATACCCAAGCCATCACAACCGCAAAAATAGGCTCAGATAATTCAGTTACCTGCACTTTTGCTGCTGTCAAATAATTTAAAGCCTTAGTTGTACAATAAAATCCCAATATGGTAGGCAGTAGAGCCAATGCCAATACATTCATCACAATCAAAGCATTCCAATCAATATGATGTCTGTTATTTAAATAGGGAAAAAACAAATACACACCACCAAACATCATAAATAATCTTGTTAAATAAATCCCACCATTTAACGAGAATTTTTTTACCAAAACTGAAAACACACCATAGCCACTACCTGCAATGATTGCATTTAGCAACATGGTTAAATTACTGCCACCAGACCAAGATATCAAGAATATTCCAACAATTGCCAACAATGTCCCCAAAATAGCAGCAATTGTTAGTTTCTCATTTAATAACATTCTTCCAAATAATAACGCAAAAACAGAAGCAGAAGCCATTAAAACAACCACAACATTTGATGCAAAACCGTATTGATAAGCGGTTGTTTCAAAGAAAAATAGCACAAAAATACCTAAAAATGCACAGATGACTATTTTGGTCAGTAGATTTAACCAATTTAAATCCGATGTTATTTCAGCATTGACAATCTCTTTTTTTTGTACCGATAATGGCTTGTTAATTAAAATAAAACTTAATATCACAAAAGCACAAACCGTCTTAAAAAAAGCAATGTCTTGTGGAATTAAGCCATTTTGCAGCAAAACCTTACTAAATATCCCAATGGACGCATTAAGAGCAGCAGCTGATAATGCCAATAAAACCCCCAGCATAATTTTAGACATATTCCCTTCTCCATAATTGTTGCCACATAGAGGGGTTTTTATTACCAGAAACAAAAATTCCACCAAATCTTTCATTTATGAAGCGATACTCATCATCTTGCATTAAAATATGATGAGATGAAATTATCAATAATATAAATCAACAAATACTCTCATTAAACATTATTCTTAATTTAGACTCATCAATATCAGATGTTTCTCCAACCAGACACACCAAAACAGGACAAGTTAATAAGTCTACTGTTATAGGCAATATATCATTATTAATAATTTTTACCTCATAAAAACTAGGTAAATTTTTAATTTTTGATAGAAATACCGTCTTATCTAATTTACTTTTCTTTTTATGATTAATCAAAAATACCACTTTGGCTTTATTTAAAATTTTTGAATAAAATACATCACCTTTTATTGTTTCATAAAAATTTTTCAAATCTTGTTTTAAATAATTTGCCACACTCAATTCAAGTAAGTTCGGTTTGTAGCATTTTTCAAAGATGATGGGGGCAACTCCTCCGTGCAGTCTTGCCCCCATTTCAATCATTACTGGATTGACATATCCATCGGTACTTGATTTTGCCAATAACTCCATATGTACCGCTCCAAATTTAACTTCCAATGCTTTTATACACTGTATTGCATATTGAATGATGGCTTGATATTCTTTATTTTCAATATCTAACATCTGCATATTTTCATAAACAAACTTACTGCCATTGTGATGACCTTTTTTATAAACACATAAACTACAAATAAAAATATTATCATCTTGTACAATCATATCCACAACAAATTCATCACCAGTTTCAAATGATTGTAAAATATAACCATCATTCTTTATTCCCAACGCATTAATCTTTTCCCAGTTAATATTTTTTATATAATTAGACAGCGTTTTTTTATTTTCAAAAAACATCACACCATCACTGCCTGCTGAATTAACAGGCTTAATAATATAACCATTTTTACTATCAAAAAAATATTCACTGCCAGCATTGATAAGCTGGCTTTTTATATGCCTTAAACCACTTTCTTTTAAAGCATTTTGCATTATAAATTTATCTCTTCGTTTTAAGCCACTACGCACAGAATTTCCTGCCACCCCAAAATATTCTGCCAGTTGCTCACCAATGAGTACGCCTGTTTCTGCACCAATAACCACCGCTAAGATTTCATCTCTACAAAATTTTTCCTTACATTCTTGCACCGAGTAAATCATCTTATTGATAAAATAAGTACCATCAAAACTAAAATAGTCCATATTCATATCATCATTAGCAAGTACCGCATAGCATTGATAGCCTAGCTTATGAAATTTTTCTGCATATAATGTACCAGTAGAAAAAGGGTCTACAATTAAAATTTTACCTTTATCCATAAACCATACTCCTAATAAATCATGATTTTTATCAACTGGACTTTTAATAAAAATTTTTAAATTTAGCCATAAATTATGTGTTGGTGGAAGTTCTACTGATAAAAAATTTATTTACATATAACACAAAAATAATCAATGCCACTAATGGTAAGAATATTTGAGCAACATTGACATGATATGTGCTGGCTAATATATAACCAAATATTAAACTAGCACCTGCCTGAAATATGGTATAAAATACTGCACTAATTTGACCAATAAAAGCAGCTTGTTCTGTATTTTGTGCCAATAAAGATAACTTTTCTCTGACCAGTATCCTGATGCTATTAATAAAAAATCCGATAAAAAAACATACAGCCAGTGATAACATCTTAATATTTGATGTAACAAATATTAAATCAGCAAAAATTAAACATATTGCCATTACCAAACAATATTTGGCATTACTTTTTGGAAAAACTGCACAAAAAGCTCCCACACCAGCAAAAGCACTGGATAAACCAAAATCTTGGGCAGTCCATTGTTTAACTTCTTGAAATATAATTGGTGTCGTTAAATTAAAACTAACAATATGAATACCAACAAACCCTAATATAAAGCATAACAAATAAATTTGTTTTTTATCTAAAAAATAAAGTTGACTAACAGTTTGTTTGTTGTTATTCTCTTCGATTTTTATTTGAGCAAAGTACCCATCTTTTGCCCACATCATAAAAATAATGGCAAAAACAATATCTACTAAAACAATACTTGCCATTGAATAAAAAAAAGATAAATAATTTAATAGCATTCCTCCTATCATTGCCCCACCAAATGCACCAATCTGTATAACGGTTTGCATATATCTTGATGCCTTATTTGCAGAAACAATGTTATTAACAACAAGATGATTATTGTAAGTCTCATAATTACTTAGTATGCTAACTCCCAATAATCCAGATATTAATGCAAGACCAATAAAACCATATATTGATGGATTAAGTGCTGACAAAATAAAAATAATGGAATAAAATAAAATGCGTGAAAGCATTAAATTATGGATAGACAGAGACAGCAAATTAATTTTAGAAATTCTTTTTAGTAAAAAAGGAATGATTGTGCTAATACATAATATCAATCCAAGAATTAAAGGGTTTTTGGTTGTCTGATAAGACAACCAAATTACCATAATCAGCAATGCCATATCACTAAAATAAAAAACAATCAAAGCACCGTAGAATTTTCTTAAATCCATAGTATTTATTTTCCATTTTATTTCTTATAGTATCTTTCAAAAGAAAGTGGGCATTGCATGGATTTTTCATCATTTGTAACAGGCAACATATATTGAACCCATTCCAACTCTCCAAGTTGATAATGACCAAGTAAAGGACTTCTAGGAATTAAATCATAATTATCTATATTTTTTCTTATTTGTTCCCTAATGGCATACCCAGCTTCATTATCTCCTGCAAACACATCAAAACGCTCTCTTGGGTTAATAACCAAAATCAAAGTATCACACAGGTTTCTACTTAATCTTAAATGATGGTTTGGATGGCTAACATTAATAAAAATTTGCACTCCATGAAAACACATTGTCCAAAACTCTTGATTTGGATTAAACGGAATTTCTCCTACCCAAGATTTTTCATCATTATCAATCAAGTATTGCAGGGCTTGGACAAAGATATCTTGATAGTCTTTGGTTTGACTATATCCTTGCACAGGTTCAAACACAACCAACAATGGGTAGGCTGTATTGAATTTTCCGTCCCAAGCTGATATCGCTAATTCTAGGTAATTTTTCAAACCTTGTGCAAAACACTCTAAATCATATTGTGCCTTATCCTGCATATAAACTATTGGTAAAAATTTTACCATGCCTTGGGCAAATGCCTTGCGAGCAAATAGACATGGAAACAATGCTTTTTGTTTTGCATTATCACTATTAAATCTTCCTAAAATTTGTCTCCCCATATCGCCTAACCAACCTTGCATTTTGGCTATTTCAGACTGAGTATACACAATACCATTCATTAATAAATCCTCATTCTATTATGACTGTAAAGTTAATTTCTAAAATCCAATGACACAATAAATCACAAACATCGTAGGATACGAATATCACTCCACCCCATCAGGACTTCTTAAATTTTTTACCGCAATGCGGTCAGCTTGTTTTCTATCTCGCTCTGGCATCATCATCGGCTGATACACCCCTTGGTCAAGATGAATGCCCAGTGGACGGCGTTCTTTTTGAATGCTCTCTTGTAATAGCATGATGGCTTGGATGAGTGCTTCAGGGCGTGGCGGACACCCGGGAACATACACATCCACAGGCAAGATTTTATCCACCCCCTGTACCACCGAATAAATGTCGTACATGCCGCCAGAATTGGCACACGCCCCCATGGAGATGACCCACTTGGGTTCTAGCATTTGTTCATACAGCCTGAGTATCACGGGTGCCATTTTAACAAAACAAGTCCCCGCCACTATCATCACATCAGCTTGGCGAGGAGACGCACGAATGACCTCCGCCCCAAAACGAGACAAATCATGCACGCCTGTCAAGGTCGTGGCGTACTCCACATAACAACAGCTTGTGCCAAAGTTAAAAGGCCATAAGGAGTTTTTGCGTCCCCAGTTGGCAAGATTGTGTGTCAAATCGGACAATCTGCCCAAAAAAACATTTTTATCCACCTCGGCTTGGGTGATATCATCTACCACTTGACGTGTGGCGTGGGGATATTGACCACTTCCATTGATGGCAATATCCATGTTTGGGCGAGTTAGGGTATATTTCATAATAGGTCTTATTTGCTGGTTAATAAACTGGCGTTATTTTAGATTTGGTTTTGGATTTATCCAAATGACTGTTTTAGGGTTGCAAATCAGATTTTAATTCTTGATTTATCATCGCCATCTGCTCCACTGTCTTAATGACCAGAATTGTTTTTTATTGTCTTGATACCAAAAATCAAGCAAATAATCACTCCGCCCATGAATGCAAAATTATTAGAAACAATCGCTGCCATTATAAAAGTCATGGCAAGCATGGCAAATGTCCAATCAATTTTATGCCCTTTTATTATCATGAGCCTTCCTTATCACTTAAAAATCACCCATACCAACAAACACTGTCAATCAATTGGTAATGCTATTATGAATTAAAATCTTGGGTGGTAACACGACCTGTGGTATTAATGTGGTCAATGTTTGCCATTTGTTCGCTATCCTTGTCAAGCACCGCTTGTAAGCCTTTACGCCCTGCAAAAATCCGCCCTGATGACTGGGCAGGGACTTTTCCTGTGGGGTCGGTGTGCAGTTCATCAATGCCATGAAAAGCGGTAATGGCGGTCAAATCAAAGTCGGCAGGACGCTTATCAATGCGTTTTTTCTTAATGCGTTTATCGGCAGGTGCCCAGTTCATCGCACCAAGGTGCATCTCATAGACAAGCCCCACAAATAAAATGGCAATAAAGACAAAAGCACTGGCAAACCCCACCCAACCCACTTCACGCACACTCACCGCATAGGCATATAAAAATAATGCTTCTAAGTCAAAGATAACAAAGAAAATCGCCACAAGGTAAAATTTGGCAGACAAACGCAGGCGGGCGTTGCCAGCACCGACAACCCCCGCCTCAAATGTCTCTTCTTTTTGACGACCGCTTGAGCGTCCACCCAACAACCTAGGAACGACCAGCATAAACACAACCAAACCAACGGCTGCCACCATATAGACCAACGCTGACCAAGCCCCTGCCGACATCATTGCCATCATGCGCACCTATCTTAATCCCAACCTGACACTGCCATTTCATCAGTCAAACATCTTTATTTTAGGCAGTTTTATGGCTGGCTAATATAACCGATTTTATGGATAAATTACTAGCCACCAACGCATAAATGACGTTTTTTTACCCAAATGTTTTTTGACCAGATAATGCACTTGTTGAGCGTATTTTGATGAGCGTATTTGTGGTTATGATGAGTGGTTATGATGACTATTGGCTAATCACATCTACGTCTTTGGGTGGCGTAAAATTAAACAAACCATCGCCCACTTTGCTGTTTAACAACACACCACTAAAGGTGATTTTGGTGGTTTGGCCAAGATTATCATTTAATACCATCATGGTCGGTTTGCCACCACTAAAGCTGATGGTCATGTCCTTAAAGCTGGCATTGTCTGATTTTGGGGTCAACTTAAAGTAGTTTTTACCATCGACAGGTTGGGTGATGGTGAAATTATCAGCAATTTTGGCAGGGTCGCCTGATAACAGCAGTGCTGGGGTATTCCCAATTTGGCTATCTACGTTTTGTTTGGTGGCTTGTGCCAAATCTTTGTCATAAATCCATAAATAACTGCCATTAGCAACAACCAGTTGTTCTGATGGGCTTTTGGTTTCCCAACGGAATTTATTAGGGCGTTTGATGCTCATGCTACCAGAGAATTTGCCTGCTGACAGTGATTTACTGTTGCCTGATGTGGTTTGAGTAAAATGGGCCATCATGGTTTTGGTATTTGCTAAATGGCTGTTTAATGCTTTGGCGGCAGCGGTGTTGCTGTCATCTGCATCAGCATTTGCCATGGCAGGATAACCGATTACCATGCTTGTGATGGCAATAGCAGACAATGCCAATTTTTTGATTGATATTGATGATGTTTTTATTAATGGGGTTTTTATTGATAAAGTATTCAAAGACATAATAACTCCGTGAATGTATGAATGTGTGAATGTTAAATGAGATGTTATCTAAATGAATGTATCATTAATAACGGTGAATGAATGTATCAGAGATGTGAGTGTGAACCCATCACTTTTGCTGTTAGCCAGTTTCTATATATTATAGAATATTAATATCATATTACTTGTTTTATATTGCTTGCCTAGACCAATTTTGCAACCAACACAACACGATTGTAACGTAAGATGACAAATTGGCTAAATGTAAAAACCCAAACACAAAATAAGCACAAAAAAAGACCCCAAATGTGGGGTCTTTTATCAGATTGTCTTAAAAAATGACCTTAATCAACTGTCATGAATTAAGTTTTGATAAATTAAGCTTCTATTAAGTATTAAGCTTCTAAGTATTAAGCTTCGATAGAAACATAACGACGATTAAACTCACCTCGCCTTTCAAACTTAACTGCACCATCTGTTAAGGCAAATAGTGTGTGGTCTCGACCCATGCCAACGCCTTCTCCAGCATGAAACTCTGTACCACGCTGACGCACGATGATATTGCCAGCAACCACTTGCTCACCACCAAATTTTTTAACACCCAAATATTTAGGGTTAGAGTCACGTCCGTTACGAGTCGAACCTGCCGCTTTTTTATGTGCCATGAGATTTTCTCCAATATGGTTAATTGATGGTTAATCGTAAAAAATTGAACTTATTGTCTGTTATTAGCCATTAATCGCTTTGATTTTCAACTTGGTGTACCATTGGCGATGACCTTGCTCTTTGTGGTAGTGCTTGCGACGCTTATGCTTGACGATGCGGATTTTTTCACCACGACCATGCTCAATCACTTCAGCTTCAACTGTTGCACCTGATACCAATGGTTGACCGATTTTAATGTCTTCGCCATTAACCACCATCAACACCTCATCGATGGTTAAAGTACTACCGACTTCGGCCCCTTTTAACAGTTCAACTTTTAACGTTTCATCAACGCTGACACGATGCTGTTTACCACCACTTTTAATCACTGCGTACATGTTTTGACTCCAGTTTAACCTGAGTGCCGTGGTTGCCCCGATGACAACGCTTCTATAACGGACACGACAAGGAAAAATTTGAATGAAAAATTTTACTGATTTTTTGTCTTAAAATCAAGCAAATACGACATTATTTTTAATCTGTGCCTTTATTTTATGGCGGCTTATTTCACAAGCGACCTTTATCATCTTTTACTGTCTGCTTTCTGTATAAAGTTATCTGCATCAGACCTTTAATAACTGGTCATTGCCTGCCAGTTACGGTAGAATGCTACCTTTATTTGTGTCCTTATTGATGTCTTTTTTGACTGTTTTTAAGTTTGAGATAAGTTTGAGATTGCCATGTCATCAACCCCCGCCAATCCAATGAACATCAACGCCATCAAAAACTATGCCGATATTCAGTCCATCGTTGCTGATGATTTTGCTTTTATGGACAAGCAAGTATTTAGTGGCTTAAATTCCAAAGTTAAACTGGTCATGGCAGTGTCAGGACATGTCATCAATGCTGGTGGCAAGCGTATGCGTCCTTTGATTACCTTGCTTTGCTCTCGTATGATGTGTGATAAGCCCCATAAGCCTGCCATGCACTTGGCTGCCATTACCGAAATGTTGCACACCGCCACACTGGTGCATGATGATGTGGTTGATGAGTCAAGACTAAGACGAGGCAAGCCCACTGCCAATGCCACATGGGACAATCCCACAGCAGTATTGGTTGGTGATTATCTGATTGCTCGTTCGTTTAATTTATTGGTTGGTTTTGGTTCTTTACCCTTACTTAAGTTGTTTTCTGATGGCACTTGTGACATTGCTGAAGGTGAGGTATTGCAACTTCAGCATCAACACAACCCAAATGCCACTGAGTCTGATTATATGAACATCATCGATGGCAAGACATCACGGCTGTTTATGATGGCAACACAAGGGGCAGCATTGTTGCATGGTCAAGAGCAGTATTTGCAAGCTTTGTCTGATTTTGGACAGCACTTTGGTAATGCCTTTCAAATCATTGATGATGTGTTGGACTATGGTGGTGATGCTGAGGTTATGGGTAAAAATTTGGGTGATGATTTAAGTGAAGGCAAACCCACTTTACCAACCATTAAAGCATTAGAGTTTCTCAAACAAGCTGGTCATGCAGATTATGATTTGCTTCGCATTGCCATACAGACAGGCAGAACCGATAACAGCCAAGCCCTTATCCGTTTGGTGCAAGAGTCTGGAGCGTTGGCGTATTGTAAGGACAAGGCTTTATACGAGAGTCAACATGCCCTAGATGCGTTGCAATCTTTACCTGACAATCGCTACCGTCAAGGCTTAATGGACTTGACGCACATGGCGATGGCTCGGTTAAATTAAGCCAAACGCTTATTTTTCTGTCATCAGCCAAACACACCTTTTGAATCAATGATTAATAAAAAAAGAAGTTTTTATCATGTCAATACATTTGCGTTCATGTCAATATGACCACCCATTTCAACAGCTTTATAAACCACCATCATGTCAACCGCCATTTAGCCAGCTTAAGCTTGCCCTTGCTTTGGGTGTTATGGGGGTATCAGCTTGTACCACCATTCCCCCTACCGAGCCTGCCACGTCCATGGTACTTGCTCAGCCATTGATTCCCATTGATGCTCCTTATGGTGTGTATGATAACAGCACCTTAAGTACCCATACCCAACCGAGTATTGCCACGTCCAGATGGCAACAATTTTATGCTGATGAACGCCTTAAGGCACTCATCGCCTTAGCATTACAAAATAACAAAGATTTACAGCAAGCCATGCTAAACGTCAAGCTTGCCAAGGCTCAATATCAGATATCTGAGCTTGAAGACATTCCCACATTAAATTTTAACGCCAACCATAATCGTGGGGCCAATCATGCTGTTGATAAAAATCCGTCTGACCGTTTTAGTGTGGGATTATCAGCATCAAACTATGAGCTTGATTTTTGGGGACGCATTCACAATCTTCAAGAACAGGCGCTACAAAGATACTTTGCCAGCAGTGCAGGGCAAGACAATGCCCAAATTATCCTAATCAGTAACGTGGCACAGACGTATGTCAATTTGAGCTATGCACTGGCTCAATTGCAACTGGCAGAAGCCACCGCCAGCACTCGAGCAGAGTCTTTACGCATCACCCAAGCCCGTTTTAACGCTGGGGTGGACGCCAAATCGCCATCACTACAGGCTGATGCGGCATTAGAAAGTGCCAAACTTGCCATCTATCAAGCCCAAAACCAAATCCTAAAAATCCGTAACGCCTTACAACTTTTGATTGGCATGCCCATTGCTAATGAGCTGTTGCCACCAGCTGGTGTGCAAGATGTGGTCAGCCCACAGATATTTAACACAGGCCTACCCAGTGAGCTGTTACACTACCGCCCAGACATTTTACAAGCAGAGTTCACCTTAAAGGCCGCTGGTGCAAACATCGCCGCTGCCCGTGCTGCTTTTTTTCCACGCATCACCTTATCAACCAATGTCGGTGTTGCCAGTCCCAAGCTTGATGATTTGTTCGATTCATCAAGCGTCAGTTGGGGTTTTTCACCTTCAATTAGCCTGCCCATCTTTGATGCAGGGGCATTAAACGCCAATTACCAAGTCAGTAAAATTCAGCAACAGCAAGCCCTTGCCAGCTATGAAAAAACCATTCAGACTGCCTTTAAGGAAGTCAACGATGTGCTGGCAGACAGAGCCGTTCTGGACAAACAGCTCAAATCACAGTATCGGTTACAAGATAATTTTAACGAAACATATGACATTGCCAATGCCCGATATAAAGCAGGGCTGGATAATTATCTGACGGTATTAGACGCTCAGCGGTCACAGTTTGCCAACCAACAAAGCTTGCTACAGCTTGAGCAAGCCAAAGTCATCAGCCAAATACAGCTATATCAAGCGTTGGGAGGTGGAGCAAGTATTGATGTGCCTGTCAATTTAACGTCTCCTGCTGATGCCAATCTATTCACTTTTATTGACCCACAGGGGCGTGATGCCACCCTGGCTGAAGCGGCCAGTACCGCTCGGGTAGCAAGCCATGATGATGTCGCCCGCTTAATTGTCAAAGAACCAGCAGAACGAAAACAAGTAGAACAAGAACAAATGCAAATTGTTAACGAGGTAACCCCATGAATTTGGTTTTTAATCGTCAATACCCACTGACCCGCCTACGTCGCTTGCGTGTGCATGACCATGTGCGCGCCATGATACGAGAAGTTGAGCTGTTACCCAAACACTTCATTGCTCCAGTGTTTGTCATTGAAGGTAACCATGTCCGCCAACCTGTTGCCAGCATGCCAGGGGTAGAGCGGTTAAGCATTGATTTATTGATAAAACATGCCAAAGACTTACTCAATGAAGGGGTAACAACATTGGACTTGTTCCCTGTCATCGATGTGGCAGATAAGTCTTTGGACGGACATGCTGCTTATGATGATGATGGTCTGGCGTGCCGAGCCATCAAATCGCTAAAAGATGCCGTGCCTGACATGGTGGTGATGACCGATGTGGCGCTCGACCCCTACACCACTCACGGACAAGATGGCGTGATTGATGCCCAAGGCTATGTGCTAAATGACACGACGGTAGAAATTTTGGTTAAACAAGCCTTAAGCCATGCCCGTGCTGGTGCAGACATCATCTCACCGAGTGACATGATGGACGGACGGATTTTGGCAATTCGTCAAGCCTTTGAACAAGAAGGTTTTGCCAATACCGCCATCATGGCATACTCCGCCAAATACGCATCAGCCTATTATGGTCCTTTTCGTGATGCGGTTGGCAGTGCTGGCAACCTAAAAGGCGGACACAAAAAACAATACCAAATGGACTTTGGCAACCGCTCAGAAGCCTTACATGAAGTGGCATTAGACATTGCTGAAGGGGCAGATATGGTCATGGTCAAACCAGGACAACCCTATCTGGACTTAATCCGAGAGGTCAAAAATACCTTTGGTGTGCCAACATTTGCCTATCAGGTTTCAGGGGAATACGCCATGCACCAAGCTGCCATTGCCAACGGTTGGCTCAGTGAAGCGGTGATTTTAGAATCACTCATCGGTTTTCGCCGTGCTGGTGCAGATGGCATCTTGACTTATTATGCGTTGCAAGCGGCTCGTATGCTAAATGAAAGCCATTAGGTAATCTTGATTAAGAAACCTTGATTAAGAAATCTTACCAATGGTCCTCTTAACAACGCTAAATCTTGGCAATGACTGAGTATTGTCTGTATAATGACAAACATTGGGTCGTTGTTATTTCACATTGATGTTTAACATTTCGCATTGACATTTAACTTTGTTGTTATTTAACATGGTTTTAATGATGCCTTTTGGAGGTAAATTTGTCACGTTGGTTAGAATTTATGGGCAACCATCCTTTTTTATTTGGGTTGCTTGGGGTATTGGCTATCATGCTGTTTAGCATAGACAGCAAACGCAGTGGCAAAAAAATCTCTGCCAACGCATTGGGCAGTTTGGTAAATGACCAAAATGCCCAAATCATCGATATCCGTGCCAAAAAGAAATTTGACACAGGTCACATTCAAGGCAGTCGCAACATTCCTTTTACCGAATTAAAAGACCGCTTAGATGAATTACGTGCCATCGAAGCCCCCATCGTGGTGGTGTGTGACATGGGAATCCAAGCAGGAACAGCGGTGCAAATGCTTGATAAACCGAGTGCATATCGCCTAGAAGGTGGTATTGGTGGTTGGCAAGCAGCTGGCATGCCGTTGGTTGGTGGTAAAAAGCGTTAAGTAAAAAACGATAGGTAAAAAACGTTAAACGCCACAAATTAACTGCCTTACTATTCCTTGTACCCCTTGTTTTTTTATGACAACTGCCCCATAAACTTAAGAACATAAGGTAAGTTATCCATCATTTTTTTAAAATGGAGTTTTTATGACTGCTCAAGTAAAAGTTTATACCACCCCCATTTGTCCTTATTGCTCAAACGCCAAACAACTATTAAAATTAAAAGGTGTGGACTATGAAGAAATTAGCATGTACGACATCAGCAGTGCAGAGCGTCAAGAACTGATGAAAAAAACCAACAACTACCGCGCCGTACCACAAATTTTTATTGGTGATGCTTTTATCGGTGGTTTTAATGAATTAAACAAACTGAATCAACAAGGCAAACTGGACGACATTTTGGCAGGTTAGACTGTATTTTTTGTATGATGTCATTGCATTTGTTATGATGTCATCTTTGTTGGCTTCATTATTTATCAGCGTTTATCAGCCCACTTTTTATAAGCTCATTTTCACATTTAAACCCATTTTCAAGCCCATTTCCATACTAAGGAGAACACCATGGCAGAAGAACAAGCACAACCACAATTGGCACTAGAGCGTATTTATGTTAAAGACATGTCTTTAGAAGTCCCTGGAGCAGAAGTTTTTACCAGAGAGTGGAATCCAGAGCTTGACATCAATTTATCAACCAGTGCAGAACAACTTGATGAGTCACATCAACAAGTTGTCTTAACCGTAACAGTCAGTGCCAAAAATGGCAACGAAACTGCTTTCATTGCTGAAGTGCATCAAGCAGGTATTTTCTTACTTCAAAATATCCCTGAAGAGCAAATGGGTCATCTATTGGGTGCTTACTGCCCTAACGTGCTGTTCCCTTATGCTCGTGAAGTCATCAGCGACATCGTAACTCGTGGCAGTTTCCCACAACTGTTATTGGCTCCTGTCAATTTTGACCAAGCTTATATGCAAAGCCAACAGCAAGAGCAGATAGCCAGCGAAGGCAACGCTTAAGCTTGTCATAAGCACATCATAATCAGCATGTCATCAACAGTGAAACATGCCCATCATTGCATTAGCTTAGACTTTTGTCTAAGCTAATTTTTTGTCCGCCATCTCTTTTAAAAACCACCTTTTAAAAACCACACTGAATCAGCTTCAATTTTTTTAACAAATAGGCTTTTTGATAGACAGCTTTTTAATAAACAGGCAATGACATGCACATTCAAACACAAACACCCAGCGAATTGGCACAAGCATTACAAGAGCCAACCTTAAAACTTAGTCAAACTTTAATGGCACGTCCATCTGTTACGCCAAACGATGTTGGTTGCCAAGAGATTATCAGCCAACAATTAGCACCACACGGTTTTGTTGCTGAGTATCTACATTTTGGTGATGCCAATCAAACAGGGCAACATGCCCAAGTCAAAAACTTATGGCTTCGCCGTGGGCAGACGTCTCCTGTTTTTTGTTTTGCAGGGCATACCGATGTTGTCCCTACGGGTGATGTTGATAACTGGCGATTTGACCCCTTCACGCCGACTTTGGCAGATGGCCATCTTTGGGGACGTGGGGCAGCTGATATGAAAACTGCCATTGCTGCTTTTGTGGTGGCAACTGATAAATTCATCAACGATTATCCAAATCATCAAGGTTCTATTGCCATGCTGATAACATCAGATGAAGAAGGACCTTCGATAAATGGCACAGTCAAGGTCATCGATACGCTAGAAGCACGACAAGAAAAAATTGATTATTGTTTGGTTGGTGAGCCTTCTAGCACAGATGTTTTGGGTGATGTGATTAAAAATGGACGGCGTGGTTCGCTGGGTGGTGTCCTAACGGTAACAGGCAAACAAGGACATGTGGCGTACCCACATCTGGCAGTCAATCCCATTCACGAATTTAGTGCTGCTTTAGATGAATTTATTCATACTCAGTGGGATAATGGCAACGACCATTTTCCAGCAACCAGCATGCAGCTGTCTAACATTAACGCTGGCACAGGGGCTAACAATGTCATTCCTAAAACGCTCACAGCGGTGTTTAATTTTCGTTTTTCTACTAAAACCAATGTCGATGCACTCAAACAACAAACCCACGCCATATTTGATAAACACTTTGCCAACAGCACCGCCCAATATGCCATAGATTGGCAATTGTCTGGCAATCCGTTTTTGACCGCAAAAGGTGAGCTGGTTGTTGCCACCCAAGCCGCCATTAAAGCAGAGCTGGGATTAGACACACAGCTGTCCACTGCTGGCGGTACGTCTGACGGACGCTTTATTGCCCCCACAGGAGCACAAGTGGTTGAGTTGGGAGTGCGTAACGCCACCATTCATCAGGTCAATGAAAAGGTTGAGGTGAATGATTTGGGTAAATTGGCAGCGGTGTATTATCAAATATTATGTCAGCTGTTGGTGAGATAGGTGCTGTTAATCATATAGATGGTCAGTCATATAGATGAATGATTGTCAGATGACCATCAGTGCAATACAATAAAAAGCATGCCAATCAATCAGATAACCAAACAATCAACCAAACAGGCAATCTTATGAATCATGATGTAAAGAATGCAACACAATCAAGACACAAATCTTTAAAAAAGTCAAAAAAACTACAAAATGTTTGCTATGACATCAGAGGACCTTTGTTAAAGACCGCCAACCGTATGGAAGCTGACGGTCATCGCATCATCAAGCTCAATGTCGGCAACCCTGCCCCTTTTGGCTTAGATGCCCCACAAGAGATTTTACAAGATGTGGCATTCAACTTACACAAAGCCACAGGTTACTCTGATTCGCAAGGGATTTTTTCTGCTCGCAAGGCAATTTTGCAATATTATCAAAACAAAGGACTGCTGTCGGCAGTTGATGTGCGTGATGTCTATCTGGGTAATGGGGTGTCTGAGCTGATTGTCATGTCCATGCAGGCCTTACTTGATGACCATGATGAAGTGCTCATCCCCATGCCTGATTATCCGTTATGGACCGCTGCCACCCATTTGGCAGGGGGTAAGGCGGTGCATTATCGCTGTGATGAAGACAACAACTGGCAACCCAATCTTGAGGACATCAAAAGTAAAATCACCCACCATACTCGAGCCATTGTCATCATTAACCCCAATAACCCCACAGGGGCGTTATATTCAGATGATAATCTCAAACAAATCATCAAACTGGCAAAAGAGCATGATTTGGTGCTCATGGCTGATGAAATTTATGATAGGGTGCTTTATGATGATGCCGAACACCACCCCATTTGTACCCTAACCAAAGACGTATTGGTGCTGACATACAATGGCTTATCTAAATCGCATCGAATCGCAGGCTTTCGTTCTGGCTGGTTGATGTTGTCTGGCAAAAAAGACCATGCCCAAGATTTTATTGAAGGTTTAGACATGCTATCGTCCATGCGATTATGTGCCAACGTGCCTGCACAATATGCCATTCAAACCGCCATGGGTGGTTATCAAAGTATGCAAGCATTGACATGCGACGTGGGGCGATTATATAAACAACGACAGCTGGCAATCGAACGACTAAACGCCATTGATGGCATTTCTTGCACCATGCCACAAGGGGCATTTTATTGTTTTCCAAAGCTTGATTTGGACGTATATCCCATTAAAGATGATGTGCAACTGATGATGGAGTTATTAGAGCAAGAAAAAGTGTTGATGGTACAAGGAACGGGGTTTAATTGGGACAGACCTGACCATTTCCGTGTGGTCTTTTTGCCTAATATTTATGACTTAGAAGAAGCCTTAGAGCGGTTGGAACGGTTTTTTAACAAAAAACGCCAACAGTTTGGGACAGCTTAAACTGCCTGACATGACATCATGATGTCAAGCATGGTTGTTTTAGGTAAATTGACCATTTGAGCATGCTTTTTTTATTAATTTACGCTATGCTATGCAACTTTATCTTATTAATCACATCATCTTATTGACCACACAACCGACAGAACATGTACCATGACCGCTAAAATCTCCATTGATGCACAAAACCCATCAAACAATACCAGCAATGATGTCAACAATGATAAGCTGACATATCAGCCTGCCATCATTGAGCCTGCCCAACAACAACTTTGGCAAAACGAACGTCGCTATGAAGTCAGCAACCAAACAAATGACAAGCCCAAACGTTATATGTTGTCAATGTTTCCCTATCCCAGTGGCAAATTGCACATGGGGCATGTGCGTAATTATACCATCAGCGATGTGCTGTCACGCTATTATCGCCTAAAAGGCCATGAAGTCATGCAACCCATGGGTTGGGACGCTTTTGGCTTGCCTGCTGAAAACGCCGCCATCGCCCATCACATTGCCCCTGCTGACTGGACGTATAAAAACATTGCCAACATGCGTGAACAACTAAAATCATTGGGGCTATCGATTGATTGGTCACGTGAGTTTGCCACCTGTGATGCCGACTATTATCGCTGGGAACAATGGCTGTTTATTCAGTTGTTTAAAAAGGGATTGGTCTATAAAAAACTGGCAACCGTCAACTGGGATCCTGTCGATAATACCGTGCTTGCCAATGAACAAGTGGTCGATGGACGTGGCTGGCGAAGTGGGGCGTTGGTTGAAAAACGAGACATTCCCATGTATTACTTTAAAATCACTGACTATGCTGATGAACTGCTAGATGACTTAGACCAGCTAGAGGGGCATTGGCCTAAAGAAGTGTTGACCATGCAACGCAACTGGATTGGTCGATCCCAAGGCATGGAAGTCCATTTTCCCTATACGCTAAACGACAAACCCCATACCCTAGATGTGTTCACCACACGCCCAGACACACTCATGGGAGTGACTTATGTGGCAGTGGCGGCTGAACACCCATTGGCTCAACACGCCGCTGAAAATAACAGCAAGATTGCTCAATTTATCCAAGAATGCAAACAAGGCTCAGTGGCAGAAAAAGACCTTGCCAAAGCCGAAAAAAAAGGCATGGATACAGGACTTAGCGTTACCCACCCCATCACTGGTAAAGACGTGCCTGTCTGGGTTGCTAACTATGTGTTGATGAGCTATGGTTCTGGTGCGGTCATGGCAGTGCCTGCTCACGATGAGCGAGATTTTGAATTTGCCAATAAATATGCCCTGCCCATCAAACAGGTGATAAAACCAGACCGTGAATTGACTGACGATGAACAAGCGTTCGACAACAGTCAATGGCAAGATTGGTACGCTGAACGTGGCATCAGCATGAACTCAGACAGTTCTGGTGAGATGAATTTTGATGGCTTAGATTTTGATGGCATGGTTCGTGCCATTTTGGCAACAATAGAATCGCAAGGTTTGGCACACACCACCATTAATTACCGTTTGCGTGATTGGGGCGTGTCCAGACAGCGTTATTGGGGTTGCCCCATTCCCACCATCAACTGTGAGCATTGTGGTACTGTGCCTGTCGATGAAGCGGATTTGCCCGTTGTGTTACCGACCGATGTCATTCCAGATGGTAAGGGCAATCCGCTAAACCATCATCAAGCATTTTTACACACCACCTGCCCCAAATGCGACAGCGATGCCACTCGTGAGACTGATACTTTTGACACATTCATGGAATCCAGCTGGTATTATGCCCGTTTTGCATCGCCCCACTTCGAACAAGGCATGATTGACAAAACAGGGGCAGATAAATGGTTGCCTGTTGACCAATATGTTGGTGGGGTTGAACATGCGGTCATGCACTTATTATATGCTCGTTTCTTTCATAAACTGATGCGAGATGAAGGTTTGGTCAGTGGTGATGAGCCATTTGCCAATTTATTGACACAAGGCATGGTATTAGCAGGTACTTATCTGCGACACAATGATGACGGCAGCACATCATATTATTATCCCCATGAAGTCGATGTTAGGTTTAATGAACGTGGTCAACCCATCGATGCCATATTAAAAGCCGATGGACAACCCGTCATCATCGGTAAAATCGAAAAAATGTCCAAATCAAAAAACAATGGTGTTGACCCACAACAAACCATTGACACATATGGGGCAGATACCGTACGCCTATATACCCTGTTTACCGCCCCTGCTGACCAGACCTTAGAGTGGTCAGATGATGCCCTAAAAGGACCTTATAACTTCCTTAAAAAAGTGTGGCGTTATGGCATGGAATTGTCCTATTCACTGGCAGAGCATCAACTCAATTCTGTCAATCTGTACGCCAACACCACTTATCAAGCCGACAGCTTAAGCAAATCTGCCAAAGACTTACGCCGTAAAACTCACGAAACCATCAACAAATTAGATGATGATTTGGGTAAACGGTTGGCACTTAACACACCTGTGTCATCGCTGATGGAATTGGCAAATGAGCTGAGTCATTTCAACCCACATCACAAACAAGACTTAGCCGTTGCCAATGAAGCCTTGGTTAATTTATTGATTTTATTGTCCCCTTATGCCCCACACATGGCAGAAGCATTATTGACGGAGCT
The DNA here is from genome assembly GCF_002014765.1 of Lwoffella lincolnii. Lineage (GTDB taxonomy): Bacteria > Pseudomonadota > Gammaproteobacteria > Pseudomonadales > Moraxellaceae > Psychrobacter > Psychrobacter lincolnii. The sequence goes on along the minus strand of NZ_MUYT01000001.1, from coordinate 139,180 downwards.
TGGGCATGATACGTTAACATTAAAGTTCCCAAACATCGATGAAACCGCCTTAGTACAAGACAGCATCACCATGGTGATACAAGTCAATGGCAAAGTGCGTGGCAAAATGCAAATCGCCCCAAATAGCGACCCAGAGCAAATCAAAGCCCAAGCCAAACAAACGGACAGCGTGGCAAAATTCTTAATTGGTGATATTAAAAAAGAAATTATTGTGCCTAATAAATTAATCAACATTGTGGTTGTGCCAGCTTAATTTTAGGATTGGATTATGGTTCGAATGACTTATTTTGGTGTTATTCGGTTATTCACCGTCTTTGGATTATGCCAAGCCTTGTCTGCTTGTGGCTTTCATCTGCAAGGTCAACAGCCCCATGCGTCAGCAAACACCCATATGTCAAATATCAGCACACAATTACCTGTGCTGATTGACGCTCAGACATCTAAGTCTGCTTATGCCCTGCGTTTAAGTTTGCTAAAACAACTGACTCGTTATGATGCTGATGCTCATATTGCCGACACAAACGACCAACAGGAGCAAGCCACGTTAGCCAGCTTAGGGGTGGAGGCCGCTAACCGAATCAGCATTGACGATGTGAGCATTCAAAAATATCAGCTGGCCGGACTGCTTACCGAAGTGCGTCTGACCATGACTGCCAAAATACGTTATCATATACACAATCATGTACACAATGTTCATGACACACCAACCACGCATGATGGCACATTCACCCATCACCGAACATTGATGGTTGAGCGTAGCTATCAATACAACCAAACTTCAGTCAGCGTAGAAGACTTGCAACGTACCCAAACCGAAATTGAGTTATATCATGCCATGGCTCAACGCATCGCTGACCAATACATTGCTTTATCAACCTTAAAGTAGCCCTGATACAAGCAGTGTGTCCCAAACGGTAATTGCTCATGAATCAGCCTTTTTTAAGTGCATTTGATGCCATCAATTCTGCTAACACAACCCTAAGTCCACTTGGTTTTTGGTTGGCACACGGCGATGAGCCATTACTTCAGCAATGGTTTGCTGATGCTCTGTTGGCACAATGGCAACAGCTTGGGCTTAGCCATCAACGCATTGAGCTGATTTCTGCCAAGACTTGGTACGATGTCATCAGCGAGCTGAACAGCTTATCATTGTTTGACTCTGCCAATGCAGTCATCGTCTTAGGCAATCACAAACCTGATAAAGATGCCATCACCCAGCTGACTGACATGGCATCGGCTTCAGCATCGATGTCAGCATCAATAGCAACCGCACAAAGCTCCCCATCACCTACTTTACTTTGGTTAACTGACAAATTAGACAAACGTGGCTTGGCTGGTAAATGGGTCGCCCCATTTAAACAACATGGTCAAATCGTCGACTGTCGTATCCATGACGAACGGCAACGACAACAAATTTTAGCACAGCAAGCCCATCATTTTGGCATACAGCTATCACCTCAATCTTGGAGCAGACTGCTTGAGCAAACTCAAAACAACTTGCTTGATGCTTATCAAACCTTGTGGCGATTGTCTTTTTTATGGCAAGCTGACGAACTTAATAAGCCGATTAATGACGAGCAGTTACAAGCAGGGTTGGTCAGCCACAGTCAATTTAGCGTCTATGATTTGTCCCAAGCGATATTGCTAGGCAACGCTCAGCAAGTGGTAAAAATCGTTCATGCTTTAAAATACGCCAAAGAGCCAGAAAGTCTGGTACTGTGGGTGTTGGCAAAAGATGTGCGACTGTTACAACAGCTTGTTAGCGGACAATCGATGCCATCATTAGGCATCTGGCAAAGTAAACAGCCGTTGTACATCTCAGCACAACAACGTCATACGCCTGCCAATATCAACAGCTGGTCTACTCAGTTATACCACTGTGACCAAGCCATTAAGGGCGTTATCAAGCAACCTGCATGGGAGATTATTTTACATTTGGCACTGGACATGGCAGGCATGCCCATTTTTGCCAAAAAATAAACACCCAGCATGACGCTGGGTGTTTATTCGTTTCTCATTCATTCGTTAATCAACTGATAAAAACAGCGGTTTAGAATTTATAATTTAAGCTGGCAAAATAAGAACGTCCAGCCCCATAAATGGGTGTTCCCCAGTTGTTCGTTCCATTACCCAATTCTTGATTCATCGACATGGTACGACCTTGTCCCATATATGCACCACCCAAGGGTAAGGCATATTTTTTATCCAAAACATTGTCAACACCAACAGTAACTGTCATATTTTTCCAGTCATAAGCTGTGCTTAAGTTTAGCAAGCCATAACCTGCTGTTTTTAGTTCATTACGGGGGGCAGAAACTTTATCTTTTGCCGTAACACCAACAATCTCAAGCTTATTATTCCAACCCTTTTGTTGATGAGTGAGAGCCAGCTTGGCATTAAGTGGCATGATGTTGTATAAAGGGCTGTTCGTTTGTGTGTTTTTGCCATCGGTATAATTAAGTGATGTGGTAACCGCAAACACCCCTGCTTGATTATCTGCCAACTGAACATTTGCACTGGCATCTAATCCATAGATACGAGCTTTTTGATTGGCATAACGCATGATATTATATTTGCCTGTTTCATTGACTGCTTTGGGCAGATTATTGTTAGCGTCCCATTGCACGGCATCAATATAATCATTAATCTGGCTATAATATGGCGTTAATGTCATCTGCCATTTGTCATTGCTGTCTTTCCAGTCTAAGGTAACTGCAAGCTTATTGGCAGATTCAGGTTTTAGGTCAGGATCACCAAAATAACCATTACCATCGCCTACCGTGTTGTTCATGCCTGCCATCATGCCAAAAGTTGACCAAGTGTATCGTTCATACAAACTTGGACTACGTTGCTGATGGCTCAATCCAACTTCTATGTTACCTGTGTCACTGAGTTGCCAACGGTTAATGATGCTGGCGTTCCAGTTATTGTCCGTTTTTGTCAGTTTGCTGTTATTAAACTTAACGGCATCACGAGTTTGGTTCAGGCTATCTGGCCCTGACATCACGGTTGGTGCGGTTGCACTGTTATAGCCGTGTATCGGATCTGTTTGGGTCTTGATATTTTCATATCTTAATCCAAGCAGGCTGGTCCATGTTGGGCTGAATACTTTTTCCCATTCACCATATAAACTGGTACGTTGACGTTTACCGTTGTTAATATTTTGAAAATCATTGGGACGCATCAGACCACCCGATGCCGACCACCAGTCATTTAATTGATAATTTTGGTATTCTAGCCCACCTCGTATGTTGGTCTTGTCATCAAATGTATGTGAAGCTTTCAGATTGATGCCTGTGGTGGTGCTTTGAGTGTGCATTGGCATGCCACTGGCACATGCTGGTGTCATGGCAGGACCACATAATTTGCCATTATAGCCTTTATCATCTGCCATTGATGCTGGACCATACCAGTAGCGTTTATCGCCCCCAAAATCCATAAAGTGGTCAACATTTTCACGGTAGGCTTGAGCTTCAAGCGTTCCCCAGTCTAAATCGCCTAAATAGCGTAAGTTATAACGGTCAAGACGGTTATTTAGCATGTCCATGCGTTGATTGGGGTAAAGCTGTTTTGGAACATGTTGCCAATTATACCCAAACTGCCATAAGTGATTACCAGTCAGATACGCAACATCAAGCGATTGATTTTTGGTTTCAAAACCAGTAGATGCAACCACATCTTTGGCAATATGTTGTCCTACATTGCCAGACTCAACATAAGTTTTAAAATCTCCACCCGCTTTATAGTTATTACCTTTGGCATAGTCTGCTTTATAGTTAAGGCTAACATCTTCAGTTGCTGTGGTGATGCTGACATTAGCACCACGTTGATTGCCATTACTGCGATAAAATCCGCCAATCTCACCTGATGTTTCAAGTTTGGTGTTGCCCAACTGCAATGACTTTACTTGTGATGGCTGGGCTTGTGATGGCTGTGGTTCTGCCAGCTTTGCTTGCAATGATGTTGATAATGTATCAGTCGACGGTCTGGCATCAGCGTCATTGGTTGGGTGTGGTGTTGCTTTTACCCCTGATTTGGGTTTGGCAAATGTTGGTTGTGCGGTCTCAATCACAATGGTTGAGCCGATACTATTACCTGACACACTCACAGGCGTTACCCCAGTGTACACTTTGGCTGTTTTTATCGCTGTTGGTGCAACATAAGATAAGGGTGAGTTCATGTGATTGGGGCATGAAGCAATGCTATCCACACCATCTACCATGATACGCAAACGGTTATCTGCCAATCCTTGAAAAACAGGCAATGCCGATACTCTTCCTGCTGATTGCACATTCATACCTGTCAGAGCCGTCAAGGCAGTGGCAGTGTCACTGGTCTTACTTTGTTGCAACTCAAGATTTTTTGCCCCTAAATCTGCATCGTTGGCAATCGAAGGGGTGGTTGGGTCATTTTGCAAGCTGGCATTGACCACAACATGGGTGATATTTTGATCATCAATCGCAACATGTGATGTGCTTGCTTCATGTGCATGAGCAACTGATGCTTGTAATATGGCCAACGTAAGCACACTTAAACCCATGCGGGAATGATGTTGATACGTATGTTTTGACATAAATCTCTCCTTGTTAACACTGATAAAAAATTGACCAATTCAGACATACCTGCATTCATCATAACGGATTGTAACGGATTGTAACGTTACTATCCTTTAAAAATGAAATGAAACACTTGTCCTAATCACTCAAAATATAATCCACATAAAAATCAAACCCAAAAGCATGGTTTATTTGTGGTGGTTCACGGCTTTGGTTGGCTGCTTTTTGAGCCGCTTGCAATGCGGCTTTATCAAGCTGACTTGAGCCTGTGCTTTGCTTGACATCACAACAATGAATGTTACCATTTGCCATGACATGAACACTGAGTAACGCACTGCCTTGGATACCTGCCTTACGAGCATGACTGGGGTAGCGTTTATTACGATTAACGTTTGCGATAAATCGGGTTTTCCATTGATTCACATGGTCAGTTTTTGGGTTTTTTACTGATTGAGTATCTTTTGTTTCATCGGTTGTTGTTTTATCGGTTGTTGTTTTATCGGTTTTGGATTGTAACTCTGTTTTATTCTCATCTTTTTTTGGTTGCTCAATTTCTTGGGCGTTGGTAACCACGTTGGCTGTATCAGTGTCAATATTTATCTCATCAACTGAGTTTTTTGACATATCCATGGATTGCTTATCTACTGTGGCTGTTGCTGTTTTGATTGGGGAACTGATTGAAGCGTTGGGCGTTGTCATCATTGCCTGTTTTGTGCTTGTCTCTTGGTTTGTCATTTGATTTTTCGTTTGATTTTTTACTTGATTTGTCGCTGTGTTTTTTTTAGGCTTTTGTGTTTTTTGAGCCATTGGTTTTGCCAATGTGTCCATGTCAGACGTTTGATAGACCGCTTTAAGGGGCTGTTTTTGGGCTTTGGGCTTTTGCAAATGGTCTGTTGTGTCAATTTCTTTTTGATGCACTGATTTTTGATGCACTGATGCACTAGGCTCAGATGTCATGGTTTGCACATCAACCCAGCGAATTGGTTCGGTAATTGGGCGGGTAGCCAAAGGTGGTGATGGCTGATTGAGTAATGCCACGCCAGCAACCAAACTGCCATGTAAGGCAAGTGATATTAACCAGTCTGAATAAACCAACTTTGTCATCGCTTGACCTCAAGGCTAACTTGGCTAAATCCAAGTTCTTTAACGTCATCAGATAAGCTGACAAAACGAGCCAAAGCGATGTTACCATCTGCTCGTATGGTCAACGCTTGATTTTTATCCAAAGTTTTTAAGGCGTGGTTTAAATTTTTGATGGGTTGGTCGTTAAGATAAAGTTGGTCATCTTGTGTGATTGTCAACACATAAGAAGTGGTGGGCATGGCATTTGATGCGGTTGTCGATTTTGCCAAATCGACAGGAATTTTACCATTCACCACAAAAGTTGCTGTGGTTAAAATGATGGTCAGCAAAACCAGCATCACATCAACCAAAGGTATGACATTGATATCACCAAATTCTTGGGTTAAGTCGTCAAAATCTGAATGTGCCATGGATATTGACCATTTCATTATTGATTACTTGTCATTATTGACCATTTAATTCATCAAAATCTGCCAACTTTTCTCGCACTTGACGTGCTAAAAAGTTATTGATAAACACACATGGAATGGCAACGGCAATGCCCATGGCAGTGGCTTTAAGCGCAAAAGCAAGCCCTGTCATGATGGATTTAACATCAATATCACCGCTTTCACCCAGTGTCTGAAAAGTCAGCATGATGCCAAAAACCGTACCAAGTAGCCCAATATATGGGGCATTGCTGGCAATAGAACTGATGATGGTCAAACGTTTGGTCAGATGTTTTTGTAGTTTGGCTCGACTATGATATTGCCTAACCACAAGATGACGATAAAACCGCCAACGCTCAATTGCCACCGCCATGGCAAGCATGCTCATTGCCAATAATAAGCCTAAAATCGCATACTCAACGATTAGTTTTAATAATGGCATGTTTGACATCACAACCCTGCCTTGCTTTCATTGTGTTGATTGATTGCATCGTGTTTATTAAAAAGCGACATTCACATTGCCTAGCTTGTGATTTATCTGTGATTTATTATATATTTAAAATACATGTTTTGACTGCGACAAATTGTCGCAGTTAAAATCCACTCTTTTAAACAAACCCAAAAAAGACCAGAAAAAAAGACACAGAATAGACACAGAATAGACACATTGAAATCAAATGATGAATGGCAATCAAATCATGGCATCAAGTAATCTAACAATCCAACACCGTATCAACATAACACCGTATCAATAGGCAACAATCGTATTTATGATGACCCACTTAAACTTTGTATCTAAAGCCCCATGGATAGCTCGTGGCACATGGGTTATCATCATGCTGATTTCCTCACTTTTTGCCGCTCAATGGGGAATAACAAGCACACAGGTCAATACGTTATTAATGGTGAGTGGGCTTTATGCTCTGGTTGTTATCTTTGCTTATTTTTTGTGCCAACCGATGAGCCATAACAAGCAGTTTATGATTTTTGCCTTGGACTTAATGGCGTGGTCACTTTATCTTTATCATTCAGGTGGCGCAAGCAACCCACTGATTACCTTATTTCTAACCATTGTGGCAGTAACCTCACTTGTGCAAAGCACTCGCCATATTATCGGCATTGCATTACTGTCTATCATGGCATACATGATGTTATGGCATTTTTATCAGCCTTTGATGATGCCTCATGACCACCAAAGCTCAGAAAAGTTGCATTTACTTGGTATGTTTGGGGTATTTGTGTTTGCTTTAATGATGTTGACAGCGTTAACCGTTTATTTTAAAACAGCAATGGGTCGCAATTACCGAGCATTGCAGCAAGCCCAACAAGCCATTCATCAACAACGCCGTGTGTTAGCCGTCAGCAGTCTTGCTGCCAATATTGCTCACGAAATGAGCACACCCATCACCTCCATGCAATTATTGACCCAACACATCGCCAATCAGCTAACTGAGTTAGATGACGATGATGAATTATTAGAAGACATTGATTTATTAAAATCACAAATCAATCTGTGTCATCAATCATTAAACCGCTTAAAGACCCACATTCAACATCAAGAAACTGAACAAAACTGGTCTTTATCATCAAACACAATGACCACACAACTGGATAAATTGTTACCAAAACTCATCGCAGACTGGCGATTTTTAAATCCCCACATCAACATAACGCTTCCCCCATTCACCACACCAGTTCATGTGCATATCAACGCTGAACAGCTTTATTCCATCATTGTTAATGTCCTAAATAATGCCGTTCAAGCAGAAGCAACTGATATTAAGGTACGCATAGAATATGCCCAATCTGTCATCATTCAGATAAGTGATAATGGCAATGGAATAGAGCTTCACAAAATTGCTAAAATCAAAGAACAACAACCAATCAAGTCTGATAATGGTTGGGGCATGGGATTAATGCTGGCTAAAATCATATTAAATTATGTCGATGGCGATATCAGTATCCAGCACACAACAACACCTAAAAACACAACAACACCCAAAAACACAACAGGCACTCAAGTCATCATCAAGCTTGCTTACAGTGAATCTTGCCTCAATATTAAATAACACCTGTTGATAATTCATCACCCAATGAACAATTAAAATTTAATGCACCAACAAAGCCATTTTAGGTTTAAAAACATCGATTAATAAGCAGATTAATGAGAATATTTTATGAATCAGCATCAACCATCTCAATTTAAAAATGCTCAAGTTAAAAATGCTCAATCTAAGCAGTCTAAACATTGGCTGGTGATTGATGATGATTTGGTGTTTTGTCGTATTTTAAAAAAATCTTTAATCACGCTAAATCATAGCGTCATGACCGCCAATGACACACGAACCGCCATGGTATCTGTTCATCAATTAACACCTGACTACATCATCTTAGACCTAAACATTGGACAAGAAAGTGGCATTAATTTAATCAACCCACTTCTCACGGTCGCACCACAAGCCAAAATTTTGATGCTGACAGGTTATGCCAGCATTGCCACCGCTGTCGCCGCTGTCAAACTGGGCGCTCATCACTACTTATCGAAACCTTGTGGCATCGATGAGATAATAAAAGCCCTTGATGTTTCACCCGATACTGATTTATCAGCACCGATAGACGAACGGCTCTCTTTAGAACATCATGAATGGGAATATATTCATCAAGTATTAGATGAGTGTCAGGGTAATATCAGTGAAGCTGCTCGAGTACTAAAAATGCACCGCCGTACCTTACAACGTAAGTTACAAAAGAAACGTAAAATCGTCATAGAGTTAGACTGAGTTAAATTCATCTTGAATAAAAGAAACAATAGAGCCTTTCCTAAACCTGACTAACCGCCCAATATAATTGCAGTAGGATTATTACTTGCAGATAATTTTGAAAACTTGCCGTCATCAATAATTTCATCTGCAATCAACTTAATTTCTTTATATGATACAGAATACTGATTTTTGGCTTCTCTTATTTATTTTTCATTCATACTATACACTTAATAATTTTTGAAAATAACCATATTTATTATCAAATTCACTTTTTGTTTCATAAATTTCATTGACTGTTTTTGATGAAAGAGAATTGATTGTATCAATAATTTCAATATTTAAATCTCTTATACCATTTAAAATATTGGAATCAATATACTCTTTTGAGTATTTAAGTTTTCTTAATTTAGATTTTATTAAAAACAAATGTTCTGTTGCTACTTCAATAACAATACCTTTCTCAATCGTCATCGCTTTTTTTACCATAATTATCTCCAAATTGCATAGAAATTACTTAAATTACTCTAAGTCATTAATGATTTGATTCAGCCGTGCCAAATTCATGGCGATTTGTTTACCACTGTTATCGGTACTGGCATCTAGGCGTAATTTTTCATCCAATCTTAACAGCAAGCCTTGCAACGCTTCTAAGGTTTTTTGTAGCAACATCTCGCCTTGGGGTGTTTGTAATGTGCTTTGTGGCAATGTGGTGCTTTGTGGCAACGTGGTGCTTTGTGATGTGTCAGTCATATGCTGCTGTTGCCAATGAGTGATGGCTTGCCGTGCATCGCTCAGCTGGCTGCTCACTTGTTCAAACCCTGTCATGATGCTGTGCGACAGTTGTTGGGACAGTTGCTCAGATAGCTGGTCTTGCTGGCTGTGTCTGATTTGCTGGTTTTTTTGCTGTGCTTTTTGAGTGGCTTGTTGGTTCTGTAGCAATCGCTCACCTGTTTGATGCAAACTGTCATTGATTTGGGCAAATCCTGACACCAAGTCCATCAACTGCAACACAATTTTGTTGCCTGTGTCGCTGTCATCACCGCCTAAGGCTTTGTTGCGTAAAAAGTCGGCTTTGATTTGTTGCCAACGCTGTTGTTGCGGTTTGCTTAGCCGTCCACGCAATTCATTGAGTTTAAGTAGGTTGCTTTCTGCCCCTTGGGTCAACAGTTGCGATTCACCAAGATAATGGTCATCAATCAGCTGTTCAATCTCAGCATCATTCATCACTGCTGAGAGTTTTTCGGTCATTTTATTCATGTTGCGATAACTGCCTTGTAGTTTAAAGGCAGGTTCGGTGCGGTATTTGTCTTCTTGCGATGCTGATGCGATGTATGTTTGATTCACCTTTAATATCACCGATTGAATGCGTATCATATGGCGTAATATGGCGACCATCTCAGCGATTTCACTGCCAGCATATGGATATGACAATTCTTGTGTTGGGGGTTTGCCATACGCCCTGTCAATCAGATGATACACGTCATTCATGTTTCGATTGACCAACACAGACAGCACGGGGTGACTGGTTAAGGCGTTTTCTAAATAACTTAAGGCAAATGCGTCTTGCATGCCACCCAAAATATCACCAAGGTTATAAATATCAGCACGGTTGGCAAGCATGTCAGGCACTTTAAACAAATCACCGCTTTCGGTATACGGGTTGCCTGCCATGACCACACAAAACTTTTTGCCACGCATGTCATAGGTTTTGGTTTTACCTTGCCACACGCCATCAATGCGACGAGTGCCATCACAAAGTGAGATGAATTTTTGTAAAAACTCAGCATGGGTGTGTTGGATATCGTCCAGATACAACATGACGTTATTGCCCATCTCAAACGCCAGATTGATTTTATTGAGCTCTTCACGGGCTGTGGCATTGGGGGCTTGAGCAGGGTCAAGTGAGGTCACATCATGCCCAATCGATGGGCAGTTGATTTTCATAAAAATTAAGCCCAAACGGTTGGCGACATATTCCATCAACGTGGTCTTGCCATACCCCGGAGGGGATATCATCATCAACAGCCCCATCAAATCAGTACGTTTATCATCACCCACCGTCCCCATCTGTTTGGCAAGGTTGTCCCCAATCAATGGCAGATAGCTTTGGTTAATCAGTTGGTTACGCACAAACGATGACAGCGGTCTGGGTTGAAACTCGTCCAGTCGTAAGACTGCCCTGCTGTCATGCAAAATTTTCGTGCGTAATTGTAGGTACTCTTGATAAGCAGGGATAATGTGATGCTGATGCTGATACAAACGATTCATAAACGCATCGACCACCAATGACAGCTGTTGTCCTTTGTCATGAGCGCCATGAGCATTGATGCGACGATGGTTACCCAACATGCCTGTTACCGTTACCTGCAAATCCAACCCACTGACCGACCGCTTAAAATCTGGCAATTGAGCCATGTCATCTAAGATGGCTTGTTGGGTTGCTGATGGGTGTGGGTTAAATGATGTTTGTTGGTTAAATGCTTGTGATGCTTGGGGCGTTGGTGATGCTGGTGATGTTTGTAACGTTTGTCGTTGCTCTGGGCTAAGCTGGGTTAAAAATATGGCAACCGCTTCTGGCAAATAATGCGTGTGCTGATGTTCATCATGATTTGTCTGTTTGTCGTCAGTTGGTTTGTCTGTTGTTAAGTCATGGCTGGTGTCATGTGGCGTATTTTGGTGTGCTTTTTGCCTTATTAGGGCTTCAAACCATGTTGCTAACAGGTCATATGCTGATTTTGGGGTGGTGATGAGCTTGGCGGTGGCGGTATAAAGCTGAGCCAAACTTCCATCAACTGAACGTTGTAACTGTTCTAGTAAGTGCTGATATAACTGCTGAGCTTGACCACTGGTTTGCCAAATGATGGGTTGTTCCACTCGGTCAACCTGACCCATCTGCTCCACCAAATATTGACACGCTGGTTGCACCAGCTGTTGGTTAAAGACCGTGTGTGTATTGACTGAGATGTACTTATCATGACCATGACAGCTGGCAACAAACTGTGCCATCAATGGCATCATCTCTGCCACCAACAATGACTTGGCTGTATCACTGCCCAAGATTTGCTGTAGCTGACGGGCGGTGATGGCTCGGTCTGTCCATGTGTGCGTCTGTGCCAACTGCGTTTGGCTTAGCCAACTGCCATGCCAGTCAGCAAATGATTGGTTTGGAAGTTTATGATTTGTTATTGTGTTTGGTGTTGTGTTTGTTAACGTGGTTGGTGTTGTGTTTGTTAACGTGGTTGGTGTTGTGTTTGTTAACGTGGTTGGTGTTGTGTTTGGTATCGTCATATGACTTGCCAACATTAACTGCCGATAAAACAGCTGTGCCAACGTACGCACGTTGGGGGTATAAATCAGCAAATCTGCATCTTGCAACACAGGTAATATGTGCTGTAATATCAAGGTGGCATCATGATCATGAATGCCTTTTTCATAGCCCATCTGATAGCGAGAGGTGGCATAATCTCTGACCAGTTTTGCCAATGCCCCATCAGCACGATACGCTGACTGGCTGGCTGATTGATGATGGGCTGTTTGTGATTGATGTAAGGCATCATATAGCTTGCGTTCGCTTAAGTTATCCAGCCCTTTTTTGGCACTGTCAATGATGCTGTACGCCAAATACTCAGCTCGATACACGTCTGTTGATTCAGATGCCACAGTCATCTGCCAAAAAGGCTGTAGGGCATTGAGTCTGGCATCGTCAACACGTTGATAATAATCCGTACCTGTCAGATGCAGATTCATCACCTGCTCACCATTGGTAGCGGTGCGTGTCAACAAAGTTAAATCCAGCGGTTGGGTGTTGACAGAAAATCTGTGCTTACCCAATTTGATGATTTGTCCGCCATCTTCAAACAAATCTGCCTTGTCTTTTAAGCTTTTAAAACTGTCCGTTTGAATGGCTTTTAGGTGTGCATCAATGTCATCGGCCTTGACACTAAAGCCCATTTGTCTCAGCTGTTCGCTGACTTGTCGCACCTTTTGTACCAAGCCATCAGAAACAAAGTAGGTATTTAATGCGTCTTCATCGCTAAATCCTGTGCCAGCATTACTTTGGGTGCGTTTTTTGATGCTCTCTAGCATCCGTTTTGCCCCATCTTCTAGGTTTTGGGCTTTGCGGTTTTGGGCATCTAACAGCTGTTGCTTATGGTTTTCAAAGGCATCAAAAACTTCTTCACGTTTGGTGATGATATCACTTAAAAATTCATCATACTCGCTGAATTGACTTTCTAATTCTTCTAACTGTACCAACAATCTGGCAAGCTGTTCATCGGATTTTTCTGGTGTGGTGGCGGTGGATAACGCATTGGTAATCGATTGACCAAACAGCTTAAACTGAGCGGAAAACTGAGCCACCGCTTCAGCAGAACCAAAGTGTTTGCTGGCATGGTTGAGTTTGGCTTTGGTTTGGTTAAGGCGGGCATAAATGGCGGAAATGTCATCGATGATTTGCGTGCGTAAAGTGGCATCAGCTATGTCCAATGTGCCAAGCAATTCCGTCAGCAAATCAAGCCCGCTGGCAGTGTCATTAATGCTGTCCAACACTGGCATCAGCTCAGCTTTGGTCTTAGCGGTTTGTAAACGCTGTTCGATGTCTGCCAATGTGGCTTCATAGCTGGCTTTGGCATCATCACCGCTTAAAAAAGCCACCGTTTGTCTGGCAAGCTGTTCTTCTGCTTGGGATATTTGTGCTTGTAGTTGGGTCAGTTTATCGCCGTCAAGATAACGCAACGTCTCTAAGCCAGCCAGTCGCCCTTGCTGTTGTCGCAAGGCAGATAACTGCTTAATGTGGTCATCTATGCTCTCAAAGGTGGTCATTTTAATCTGACGAATGCGTTCATCAACCGCTTGCTGAGCTTGGTCTAAGGCAAGTTGCGTTTGTTTTTGAATGCTTTGAACTTTGATGAATTCATCAATCACCAACTCACTGGTGTCCATGATTGTGCGGATACTCTGTGCCAATTCATCAAGCTGTGGTTCTGCCAACCAATAATAATCATCAAACAGCTTGCTTGTGGTGTTCACCAGCTCTTCGTACAGTTTTTGCGAAACGCTTTGATTGCCAATCAGACGAGTAACGCCATATAAGTCTGAGATGCCACGCACCAACTCTTTGTTGCCAATTTTGCCATAAAAACTGCGACTTTCTGGTAACTGGCTGACATAGTCTGATGACGCATAGGGGGTTTGCCAAATCTGCATCGGATGAATGCGTGATGGCTCGGGCTGGTCATTAAACAACACCAATAAACCATCTTCTGCCAACGCATAACCATTACAATAAATGGGGTTTGCCAGTTGTTTTTTTATCAAATTGTAGCCAAACAACCCCATCACACCACTGACCACGTCATAAAACAGATACAACACATCTTCACCATTGGGGGAGATGATTTTGCGTTTAAAGCGTAACCCTTTGGCTTTATCATCTGTGCCAAACAGCTTATGCTCACCAGTTTGAAGGTAATACCCCCCTGGGAACACAATGCCATGGTCTTCAGGCAACTGCACACACGACTGACCAATGGCATCTAGTCTGAGTACTGTCTCGGTCAGCGTGTTGTATACCAAATGGCGAAACTGCTCTTCTCGATATGGCAAAATCTTGAGCAAAATCAGATTTCCCACCTTGGCATAATAAATTTGAGCATCAGTCAGTGATTGAGTTTGGTCATTAACAGGCTCACTATAAATACCCCGCCCCGACTCGGTGTTGTTCTCAATCTTGATGGTCAACTTACCTGCCACCGTCTCAACAAACACCGTGTCTAAGATGTTCATATGCGGGTGCTTGCCATTGACCATCTGCTCTCGAGTGGTCAGTATCCAATCAAAATCATGTGGTGGCGGTGGCTCAATGTCTCGTTCACCACGATTATCAATATAGTCAACCTGCCTGCCATCACTGCTGATGCCAAAACGAAATACCCTAATGTCGCTGACGCGCTCACCTATTTGAAAAGCAATGAGCAGTTTGCCATCTTTGACGATTAATTGCGTCAGTTGGGTATTTTTGTAATAGCGATATAATTCATGAAAATCCTGCACAAAGTTGGCTTGGTCTAAAAAACTGCCTGCCAAATCCACCGCTTCTAATGTGTGGTTGTCCGCCTGTGTTGTGTCCGATTTAACATCATCTACATTGCTGGCATTGCCATTGATGGCATTGTTGGCATTGCTGGGGCCATCAGTTGTCAAGCGATACAAACTCAACACATCAGAAACATGGGTTTCTTTTTTTAGCCCCATAAAGACGTTATAACCAAACAGCAAATACTCACCAACCTGCACCATGTCTCGTGCCACACAGTTATGCTCGGTACGAATGCGAGTGCGGGCAATCACCTGCATTTGTGAGCCACCGAACTCAGCCAGACGTTGCTCGTTTAGAGCTTGGGTTAAATCATCAAGCCGTTTGCCCTGCTCGGTTAAGCGTTTTTTAATCACGTCATAAGCGTTACCTGACGCAACCGCTTGCGACTGAGCATCTAAGTCTTTATTTTCGCTGGGAGAGGGGTTATTTTTACGTTCCATTTTGTCTCTTTTGTGGGTTGTTTATTCTTAACCATGTTTATGATTAAAGCGTTTTGTCATTAAAGCATTAATATGTTAAAAATCACCATAACAGATGGACATGACATCACTCAAGTGAGCATCTTCATTTATCAAGATGAAATCTTAAACCATGGTTTGAGCAATGATTAGACAGTCAGTTTGTGTTGGTTGAATTTGCATCATCTCTTTTTTGTTAACCGCTTTTTGTTAAACACCTTTGTAACCAGCTTTTATGACGTTTGGTGTGCTTAAACCAAATGGCACGTATTTATGCACTTTTTTATTCACCATTATGTTGAACGGTCTGTTTATCAACTTTGTTCACTTTATTGGCAATGACGGCTTCTATGAAGCCATTTAGGGTGCTGGATTTGTCCGCTAAGCCGTCAATGGCTTTACCAATAGACAATGATTTTGCAAAGTTGTTAAAGAAGTGGTCTTCACCGCCAACAATGTCAATGTTGGCTTTTTGTAGAGCGGTTGCTAAGACTTCGGCATTTTCTTTGGCGATTTCTTTGCCAGCTTCGATGGATGCCAAGGCTTCTTGTAGGGCAGTCTCTAGACCCATGCGATATTCTTCATGCTCTCGTGCTTCCTTGCTCATGCTACCCATGGCGTTGAATTTTTCCACCAGACCATCGGCTTCCGCTTTGAAGTGTTCACGAGTCACTTGGGCTTTGGCAAGTCCAACTTCACGCTCAGCAGCGGCGTTAGATGCCCCACGTGCGGCGATGACTTCGGCATCTGCCATGCCTTTTTCACGCTCAGATTGGGCTTGAGCTTGCCCTGTGGCACGGATAACATTGGCTTTGGCAATGCCTTCTTTTTCTAAAGACACCGCTTTGGCTTCAATGATGACAGCTTCAGCAAGACCTTTGGCGGATTCTTGTGCTTTGATGCCTTCTGCCAGTTTGATTTTAGATTGAGCGTCTTTTTCAGCGGCTTGTAGGTTGGCTTCTGCCAAGGTGGTAATTTCTGTTGCCTTGTGCTTGGCGGCAAGCTCTTCGGCTTCTGCTTTTTTGACTTGACGCACTTTGGCTTCTTCAGCTTCCGCTTCGGCAGCCAAGACTCGGGTTTGTTTGGCTCGGTCGGCTTCACTGATTTCACGCACTTCTTTGATGCGTTCTTCTTCTTGTGCCACCGTTTTATCCACCGCCACCCGTTCACGGATAACGTTGGCGATTTCTTTTTTCTCCATTTCTACGGCACGTTCGGCTTCGATTTTTTGCAATTCAACTTCACGCTCACGAGCGACAATTTCTAGCTCACGGGCTCTGGTGACTTTTTCTTCTTCGATGACCACCGCCCGTTTGCGATTTTGTTCCGCCACTTCTATCTCACGTTGCTGGTTTTCACGTTGTACTGCCAAGTCTTGCTCAACAATGATGATGGCAGTTTCAGATTTTTTGCGTTCTTCTTCTTGGATTTTGCGGGTTTCGGCTTCTTCACGAGCCACCACAGATGCAATTTCTCGTTTTTGTTTGGCTGCAGCATCGGCCTGTTGACGCTCCAGTTCATACATGGCTTCGGCAGTTTCAACGTTCTTTTTCTTAATTGCCAGCTCTTCATCACGTTCTAATTCATTGGTAACCACGTTTTGCATGGCGGTTAGCTGGGTGATTTTTTTGATGCCTTCAGCGTCTAAGATGTTGCTTGGGTCTAGGGCAGTTTTTGGCGTTTGTTCCAGATAATCAATCGCCACATCTTCTAGCACATAGCCATTTAGGTCATTACCAATTTCTTGAACGATTTTGTCACGAAATTCACTGCGATTTTCAAATAATTTGACAAAATCAATCTGCTTACCCACAGTCTTTAAGGCTTCTGAGAATTTGGCGTTAAACAGCTCATTAACCGCCACTTTGTCCGATGCCCTGTCCACACCAACTGCTTTGGCGACTTTTAACACGTCCTGCTCAGTTTCATTGACTCGCAAATAAAACGCCACGGTGATGTCAGCACGCATGTTATCAGCACAAATCAAACCTTCTTTACCCCGTCTGTCCACTTCCAAGGTGATGAGCGAGATTTTCATCAGCTCTTTTTTGTTAATGACTGGCCAAACAAAACCACCGTCAAACCGAACAGCGATTTTATTGACACCATTGATGATAAGTGCCGTGCCTTGTTCAACCTTATAATAAAAAGCCTTAAGCATCAAAAGCATCGCCATGATGACCACAAACACCACCACGACAATCGCCGCTAGCAAAAATAAAGTGTGCATAACCGCTCCCAATCTGTGTGAATAATTAAATAAATGGTTAAATAAATGATAAATGATTAAATAGATGATAAATGGTTAAATAAATGGTTGTTAAATAAATAATTAATAGTTAAATAAATAATAGTTAAATAAATAATTAATAGTTAAATAATTATTAAATGTCTCATTAGTCAGTAGATTCATTAATTTTTTGTATTTGATAAACATTTTGCTGTTGGTCATATGCCACCAACCGTACGTTATCACCTTGCACAATGATGCTGTCATCACCTGTCAACTGACGCACCTTAAATATCAACCCTGTACCCCCATCTTCTAGCATCGCTTCACCATGACGGTCATTGACGGTCAGCGTGCGGACGACTGCCGTTTGCCCCAAAAAACTTTGTGCATGGCGTTTAGGAATGTTGGCGATATGACGTCGAATGGGGCTAAGCATCAGCCCTGTCAGCCACATAGACACCACCAACACCAGCACCAATGCCCCTGTGCCAAAGGCATAATGTAACACACCATGACCAAATTGTGCATGTAAAAAACTGCTATAAAAATAACTTAATACCCAACCAATCAACGCAATGCCCGTTAATATCACCACCAACGGCACACCATACAACCCAAATTTAAGCAAAATTCCTGACAACAGACCAACACTGGCATTACCAGCATCACCAATATCACCGATGTCGCTAATATCACCAACATCGACCACGTCCATATCAACAAAGCCCAGCAAGGCAACCAGCCAATATAAAGTTACAAACAAAACTAAAGCGGTAAAAAAAACCGTAGGATAAGCACTGATGTTATTGATAAAGGTCTCAAACGCTGTATTCATAATCACCCTTTGCATGACAGTTTAGCCTGATTGTTGATTGTATAACAGGCAAAGATATTGTATAACAGGCAAAGATGATTTACTCAAATTTCGTGGAATAAATATTTAAAAAATCAACATAAAATGGCTTGCAAAGTGAGTTTTTTTCGCTATAATAGCCAACCTATATAGGCATATAGCTCAGTTGGTTAGAGCACCACCTTGACATGGTGGGGGTCGCTAGTTCGAATCTAGTTATGCCTACCATATTTAAACCCTGTAATCTCAATGATTGCAGGGTTTTTTGTTTGTCTAGGTAGGCTTGGCGGATAAATGCTTGTTGTTTCTACCGTTTTTAACGCCAATTAAACAGACTTGACAAAAAAACAAACCACTTCCAAACTCTGTTTTTTCACGCATACCGCCCATCACTTGATGAGCGGTTTAATGCTGTTTTTTGATAAAAAATTTGATGATAAAAAAGCCAAGCAATCACACAATGTCATCAAGAATTGTCATGATTACTTGGCTTTTAGGGTATTGTTTACTATAATACAACACATCAAGCAAGGGTGGTAGGACACCCAAGCCTGATGGGTTATCCGCCACCGACCAAGTGGTGGCAACCTTAGGAGATAAGACAATGAAAACGCTCTTCAAAGTTATCATCACTGTTATCCTGTCCTGCTACTACTCTACTACTAAGTAATAACGCTTACTAAGCAGGTAGCCTATAAAGGCTGGGGCGGTGGGCTTCGCCATCGCTTCACTCCTAAAATCTAAACACAGCTTAGCACAATTTAGGAAAAATTCAAATGCCCAAGATTGTCAAAAATCCCAAAACCCGCGCCCAAATCCAAGCCGACAGCGACGCACGCCGTGGGGTCAAGCAAATTGGCTTTAAAGTCCCCAAATAATTTGCCCAACTGCTTGATAAGCTTGCCAAACAAACAGGCAAAACCAAAAACATCATCATCATGGAAGCAGTTCATGCCTATCAAACACGCATCAACCACACCGACTGACCACCAAACATGGCATTGACTTTATCGGTTATGAGATGGTTTTTGTTATTTTCACATCACTCGTGAAGACACTCGTCATGACCATCGATGGTGTTCTGTAACACGCACCAAATCAGGGTGTATATAATCAGGGGTCATGGTTACCACCATTTAATCACACGGCTTAGCAAGCTTAACCCCAACACACAACAAAAACCCATTATTCAGCACAATACGGCTGGCAGGCTTTAAATCAATGACGGTTTGAAATTGGATTTTCATGGTATTTCTCCTATTTTAAGGTGGCGATAATTTACGCTGATTGCCACACCAAAATCATCAAAATAATTGCCAATACAACGCCCCAAAAGCCATATTTATCAATTAACGCTTTGATTATTTCACCAATTCGTTAAAATGTTCCATCAGTCATCAATCCTTATGCCATGGGATTGATAATAAAAAAGCCTAACGACTGCAATCGTCAGGCTTTTTTGTTGGGGGGTTAACTTTTTAAGTTTTATAAAGGCATTTTCATCATTTTATGATACGCATCAGCTTTGCTTTGCCGTAAAGACTCTATCTCTGACTTCGTCAGGTGTTTTACGAGAGTTAATGATGAATTTTGCTTCGGATTCTGTGAGTTTTGTGAAGTCATATCCAAAGGTTTCTTGCCACCAGTTTTCAAGCTCGCCATACTTACTCCGTAATCCATCTAATGTTTTAGTATCCAACCTTAATTGGGCAGAATACTGTTTACCTGTTAAAGCATAACTACCAATAACGCCGCCGCCTTTAGATTCAATATGACCTTTTAGGGCAGCAAATGTTCCACCTTGCGTCTGGGTATCATCAACCATAATAACATTTTTACTATTGATACTACCGCTAAAACTTGGTGAATTTGCCAATCTATACCAGCCATCACTGCCACTTCTTGAAACTTTGACAGCTTGCACAACGTTTAAATCAACTTTTGCTCCTAGTTTTCTAGCTAAAAAAGTCGCAACAGCAACAGGTATCATGTTTCTACCTGTTTGCTCTTCTGCATGCACTGGAGCAAAAACTACTTTTTTATCACCAATCAAGCTACTAAGTTTTGAAACAGCGTCATCACTGATTAAATCTTTAGCCAATAAAAACGCACTTTCAACATCTCCCGCTTTTGCTTTAGCATAATTTGGGTGACCTGTAGCATCACCTAATTTTCTATCAATAATTGTATCAGGAAAATTACCCCAATCTGTTCGCATACTTTCTCTCTTGGTATTTTGCGTAAATTGTAACACAGTTTCAGTATTACGATTAACTTTCTCCTGCTCTGCCATCACATCTTCAGGCGATTTACCCCCCATCAAATGCTCGGTATAAGGCTCAGCCACACACCGACAGCGAATCGGTTGCCCTGGGTGTCCATCGTCAGGCGGATTATCCCAAGCAAACCGCCTACCATCACGCAACACATGCTCATGACGCACACGCTCATCTTGGCTGGTACGCCATGTATAATGCGTGATACCAAGTTTTTGCTGACACACTTGTGATAACCTACTGTTTATCTTACCCAACTGGTCAGAGGCAATCAGCCTAGCACGATTTTGACCAATGACATGAATTCACCCAAGCTCATCTGCCAAATCCTGATGAAGCGTACCACCTTGCAAACTTGCCATCACCGCCTTTTCAACACGGTCAAAATATTCTTGTGGGATAGACTTAATCAAACCCACATTCGCCTGTATCGCATCTGCCACCGCTTGCTGTAAGTCTTCATCACGCATCAGTCCATTAAAATCAATGCCCGTTTGTTTGCGTAACAAATCTGCCAGCTGTGTATCACTTGCCTGTTTTTGGGTAAAGACGATTTTAGTGGCAAGCCCATTGGCAACATTGACCACACGCCCTGTGATTAACGCCCTTAACGCATCAAACAAAAACTTAAACCTATCAAACAGCCCATCAGCCGCCGCCATTTTGCCATCGCCTATGTGTGGCGTGGTAAGCGGCATTAACTGTCTAACCGTTTCGCTGTGCATATCGTCCACGATAGTCAGCAAGGCTTTGGCATACATCACTTCAATCTTGCGTGAGACGTAAATGGGTCTTGACTTGGTTTTTCGTCCACGCTTACGCTGATGGGCTTGTGTTAATATCGGCTGTAGCGAATTGAGCATACTAACGTCCCTGCACTGCTCGGATAATCTCTGGACTGGCAAACAACACCAAACCAAACGCAATCAAACCAATAATGGCACAAAAACGCTTCATTTCCATCTTGTTTACCTTGTTTATTTAGCATTTAAAAAAGCCGTAACAGCAATCACAAGCCCTGTTAAACTTGCAATCACAATAACAATGGATTTTTCCCACGCCATGATGCTTGCCACTTTGCCTGTATCTTGTTCGCTCATTTTGTTGCCAACGAATAAGCCCACATAACCAAAGCACCACTAATTCCAATAGACAAAATAAAAAAGATTGACCATATCGCCCAAAAGCGTTTTGTTTCAAGTTTGTTTGTCATATTTACAAAGCCTTTTAGTAAATTATCAGAATTAAAATGACTACTATCAATTGTTATGTTAAAATCTAACACGAATTTTAATCCTTATCACAGCTAAGGGTTGAAATTAAAAAAGCCAAACTATTTGCGGTAGTTTGGCTTTTTGCTTTATGGGCATTGTGTTGTGGTTTTAGTTAGGTTTTAGTTGGCATTTCTTCCAAACTCTCCAATAGCCTGATATGGCTTTCATCAATCACCGTATAAGTCCCCTCTTCCATCAACTGCTTAGCGATTTGAGCTTCAGTGATGATGCCAGCTTGCAAATATTTAATGTCCCTGTCCGCATTATTTCGCTCCACATCTGAGCGGGTCTTTTCATCAAGTTGCCAAAGGGGAGCAAAACTGAATGTTACCTTAGGCAAACCAAGATACCCACACATCATCGCCAACAACTTATCAAGAATGGGGCGTAAATACCAATTTTGATAGCCTGCCACCGTGTCATAATAATTGCGTAAATCATGCTCCCCTGTGGCGTTTAACCCACTTGGCGACTGCCCAAACAAAATCGTATAAGGCATGTCCGCCGCCCCTGCCGTCTGTATGGCAAACTCACGCATCAAATCAGGCAACCCCCCAAAATTATAATGCTTACTGTCATACTCTTCTGCTTCCTTATCCAGCACCAGCATGCCATTATTTGACTTCATCAAACCAATCAGATTAAAACGTTTTAGCACCACATCGCTGTTGAGCTTGATTTGCTGCATCAAATCTTGAGTTTTAATCACATCAACCTTACTTTCATGAACAAGGCTTGCCACATTGGCATTGACACTGGCAAAACGCAACAGCTCACTGTACAAAGTCTGTAGCACACTCTCACCATCGTCCCAAACCACTGGCAACACACGGCTATGATGAATAAACCCACTGGCAATCTTAGCATCATGTTGCAACTGATAATAAACAGGCTCATCTAAAAACCCCCCTGCCTCTGACACACTTAACCGCTCACGAGTGGCAATCAACTGGTCCACCCTTAGCACCGTCATATAACCAAGGTTGATTTTACCCTTTGATAATGGCATGACCAACTCTTGATTGTCCGCCACTCCCAACAACACATAGCTCTTACCATGCAAGCGTGCCAACTTTAACGCCGCTATCAAATGCTCATTGAGCTTAAGCCGTGCCATCTCACGCTCAAGTTTTGCCAACTGCTTACCATCAAGATTGTTAAAATAATACCCTTGACGAAACATATCCTGCACAGGGCGGTTAATGATTTTTTTAGCGATGCTGTCAATTTTATACAAATTATCCAACTCAAAAACCGACCGCTTGGCATACCAAGCAAAGTCATCATGCAAAGCCTTATCTCGTTTTGTGCCAAGATTGCTGACAAAATTCACCAAAGTACTGTCAGCAATGTTCAAGAATTTATTTAACATGGCTAATTAATATGCTCAAATACAGACGAATGAACCCCACGCTTCATATTGCGTTCGTGGGCATAACGTAAACTATCAATGACGTGATTATGGGCATCAACAAGGGTAGGCAACACCGTATCTGACAGCCTATCCACCTTATGACGGTATAAACGAAACTCTTGGGCGGTTGCCATGCACCGTGAATGAATGACAATTTTTTTAAAACTCTTTAAATAAGCAATGCCATCTTGCACACTGCCACGCCCCTTATCACACGCCCTAACATAAGGCAACCCATGACGCTTTAAATAACTGATGCTCTCAGGTCTGGCATTATCCGCCACCAGCACATGCTCTGCCACATCAGGCAACGCTTTCATCACCGCCACCACCGTATCATCAATCTCAAGCCCTACCTGACTTATATCATGCTCAATGTACAAGCAATCATCAGCCACCCATGACTTACTGCCAGCGGTTGGGTCTTGAGCAAAGCCAAAATCCAAACCAAAATAAGACCCATGCCAGCCCTGCCTTGGGACAAAATCTTGTATCACAAACTTATCTTTAAACACCTGAGCATCGCTCATCTCAAGATAAGCCCCTTCCCATATCCATTTATACGTCGCATCATCAAGGCGTTCACGATCAGCCAACCGCTCAACATCAAGCACCTTGGGAAAAAACGGATTGTCTTGATAATTTAGCTTAACAAGCTTATCATGGCGTGTTTGGCGAAACCGCTTATCAGTGGCACTGCCACGGCTTTCAGGATTCCAAGTAACCCAAATCTCACTGCCATCTTCACGCACCGTTGGAATAAGCTTCGCCCACGCCTTTTCACTGACATTCTCCGCCTCATCAATCCAAGCAATCAAAATACGAGCCTTAGACTTTAAGCTATCAAGATTGTGGCGTAACCCTGTAAAAACATAGCTGACCTGACGATTCTTAGTGCGTATGTACTTCTCACCCACATCAAAATAATCATCAAGCCAAGACACACAACCGATGGCTTGCTTAATCTCTTGCATTGAACTGTCTTCAAGCGAATTCATAAACTCACGCCCACACAAAATCACCCCACTTTGACCCATCTGAGCAAACTGATAAGCACGCACCGCCGTCATCAACGCAAACGAGCGAGTTTTAGCACTGCCATGCCCCCCATACGCCCCACGATAGCGAGCCTTACCCAAAAACACAGGAATAAGCTTGGGGGGCAACTCAATCTGAACTTTCATCTTTTATAAAATTAGCGTGGTCAATGGGGTCAATATTAGGAGCAATCAGCTCAATGACCATGGGCTTAACCGTCATACTACCATCACTTGACGTATGGTCTATCGTTTGCTTATCCAAGCCGAGCAGCTTCGCCTTACCCATGGTGGCAGACACAGCAGACGCAGACTGAGGTGGCTCACACGCCAAAGCAGCCATGCGAGCTTGTTCCAATTCCGCCAACAAATCATCAACCGTCAAATCATGACGCTGTCTGTGGCTTGCTTGCAACTCATCAACTTGTCTTTTAATCTTATCCATGGCTAACAACTCAGATGCCTTACGGTGAATGGTGGTATTGCTCATATTATCAGCATGATAACTTTGGCGATAAGCTTCAGACGCATTGCCAAGCTCCACATACAACTGACAAAAGCGTGTCTGTTTTGGCGTAAGTTTCGCCATGCTTACGCTCCTTTTTTAAGATTTTTTCAAACGCATAAAAAGCAAAATCCCCACTTAAACAAGTAGGGATTTTGATAAAAATTTATAAATAACAACAAAAAAGGCGATGACCACCTAAGTCATCACCTTGTTGCAACTTTTTTCAAACATAGTATAACTTTAGCAGTCTTTGGGGTGAAAATCAAGTCCTAGTGATAAGTTTTAAAAAATTCCTACCACAAAAAAAACGCCACTTTTAGGATGGTAGGGGTTACAGGATTGGCGTACTGTCCGCTAGGTAACAGCGTATCTTACGATACTCCCATAACCCCTACCATAATTTATTTGGTTTTTAAAAGGGTCTATCTAATAGATACCCCCTTTATTTTGGGGATTGTTGCAATAAAAAAACCGCCTATGATGACATCATAAGCGGTTTTCTTTAAATACAAAAAAGCCAAATAATCATAACAATATTATAAAAAACTGTAATAATTACTTGATCTTTTGGGTAAGCTAGGCTATAACAAACCCCATCAACACAAGGGGTGTTGGTTGGGCTAGGACAAGCCTAGCGGTAACATAAGGAACAGACAATGAAGCACGTTATCAAATTTATTGTCCTTGTTGTCTTAATACTCATTAGCAATAATGCGTACTAGATAGCAAGCCAACTAAGTTACGGTACTTATAATAACTTAGTTGGGGGTTATGGGGTGTTAGCGCACCCTGTAACCTGCTCCTTAACTTTCATACTAGTAAACTCAAAGGAAAAAGTCAAATGCCAAAAATCGTTGCCAACCCAAAAACCCAAGCCCAAATCCAAAAAGACAGCAACGCACGCCGTGGGGTAAAAAACAAAGCATTCACCCTAAAACTTGATGACATAGAACTCATCAAATCCCTATCCAAACGCTTAGGCATACCCCAAAATCAGCTGATTATGGACGCTGTTCGGGCGTACAATTTGGGCAAACAAAAAGAGCCTGACTAATCCCATTCCCCAGCCTTTATCAAAAAAACCTGCCAATAAAGAATCTGCCCAAAAGAGCAGATTTTTTATATATAGCACTTGATAAAATACATATAGCACTATATAATAGGCAAATCAAGTACAGGGGGTGCTTGATTGGTAAACGGTAGCCACCGTTACCGTAAACTAAGGAGAAAACGATGAACGCACTTATCAAGCTCATCGTTTTTGTTGTCTTACTACTGCTGGTAATACCAGCATATTAAGATAGCAAGCCCACAAGATAATCAGCAGTTATCAAGTGGGGCGTTAGGTGAGATGACACTCTCATATCTCTCATCTAACGCACTCCTTACCCCCATATTAGTATGATTCAAAAAAAAATCAAGGGGTCAATCATGAATAAATCTGCCCAAGTCCGTGCCAATATCGCTTACCAAAACCGTGCTTTATTACGCACATCGTTGGTCATAAGTCAGCATGAACAAGCCATCTATGATGCTTTACAGGTGATTAAAATGCACCATGATGATAATCAAGCTTATGCCATTAAACAAGCCATTTTAGCCCACTCCAAGCAAATACAAGGCGGTTAAATCTTTTGTCTGACAATGCGTTCTGCTTGTTGCAACAGTTTTGCCACGGTTTTATGACAGACTTTTTTACGTTGTTTATCCTGCCAGCCCATGCCTACTTGCTGTGGGTATTCAAGTGGGGTCAGATAGTAACGGCTGATGGCTCGTAAGCTTAAGTCGTTGATGTACCTTAGCCTTAGTACGTTTGCTAAGATAACGGAATGACGTGCCAACTCACAAACCGCCTTATCCACTTTTAGGGCGTCATTATCGCTGATTTGTGGCACATCGCCACGCCAGCCTGTGTTAAATTTGGGGTTGTTTCGCTTCATCAGCCGATACATGGGGCTGCTGTAATAGCCATAATCATGCCGTGCCCATTTGCCCCATTCGATGAGTGGGTCAATCATTTGGTCAGTGTCCTAAATTTTTTGATGAAGTCGTCCCATGTCTCGCTTATCATGATTTTGTCATCAATGATGTAGGTTACTGTGGTGTTTTGTGGGGTTGGCGGTGTTGTGATGACCGCTGTTTGTCCTGTTTTTGGGTTTTGGTATTTCATGTTGATGCTCAGTTAAAAAATCGGTCATTCCGATTAATCTGCTTTATAATCCCAGTCAAAATTCTTCATATTGCCAGCCACCACCTTGTTTTTTTGGGGTTTTGTATACTGCTAAAAATTTAAATGGGTATAGGCTTGATGCCGTCAAAGGTGTAATAAACGATGTCACCTGCTGTTTTGAGTGTTTCAAGGTGGTTGGCATAGGCTTGTTCGGTTTTGTTCATTTGCCCTTGTTTTAGCCGTCCGAGTGCTTGGATTTTTTGTTTTAGCCGTCCTGGTTGGTTGTTAGGTTTGGTTGGTGGTTTCATGCTGATGCTCGTTTGGTTGGGGCTGGCGTGGCGATTTGGCGTTTAAATGCTTGTAGACGGCGTTCAATTTCTTTTCCGCTATTATACTTGCTCCAGTCAATGGGTTTGTGGCTGTTGTCGGTTAATCTGTGCGTTTTTGGTAGGGTGAATGTTGCTCCTTGGCTGTGTTCGGTGATGACTTGTTGGTAGATTTTGCCAAAGTGGGGGGCGTATTTGTTGTCGCATGATGCCAGTTTGCCATGTCCTATGCGTTTGGCGGTTTCTGCTACGACGATGTGTAACCAGTTTCTTTTGGTGTCGCCACGTTTGCCACATTCTTGGCAGGCGTTTTCAAAGGCGGTTTGAGCGTCTGGGTAGGTGTTGATGTTGGGGCGTGCCAGTTTTAGGAATTCTTGGGCGTTGTTTGGGGCCCAGTCGCCATCAAATGATTTTGTTTTGGCTTGGTTGAATTCTGCTAGGGTGATTTGTTTTTGGGTTAGGTAGTTTGCCCATACCAGCACCATGTCAAAGCTCCAGTCAATTTCGCTGTCTTTGGTTTGCATTTTGTGTTTAAACCATGCTTTCCACTGTTTGAATAAGATTTGTATGGCGTTGATGAGTTGTTGGCTTGGTTGGCTGTTGGGTGCTGTTGTTGGTCGTGTTGGTTTCTTTGGGCAAAGTAGGTGGCTGCGGCTGCGTCAAGTTTTTGCCAGTAGCCTTGGGTTGTGTTGGTGTTTGGGGTTGTGTTGGTGTTTGTTGTGGCAAAATGATTTGGCTGATGTGTTGCATGGTGTTGGTTTCCTGTGCTGTGGGTTGGTTGTGTTGTCTGCGTTGCATGGCTTGGGGTTTTTTGAGTAAAAATTCGCTCAGTCTTGCGTCAGATTGGCAGATGTAGCTGATGTCGGTTTTGCCGTGAGCGGTTGCCCATGGGTCTTGTGATGCGTTGTAGATGGCTTGTTTGATGTCTGTGCTGTCTTTGCCGTCTTTGAGCCGTGCGATGATTTTGCGTTTTCTGTCATCGGTGAGTTTCCATTTGGCTGGGTCTTTGTCCATGATGTCTAGCCAAAAATCAAATATGTCTTGGCTGGTTTGGTTGTGTTGGTCGGTTTTGCCAGTTTTGGCTATGGTGTCGCCAAGGGGGGGGCTTTAGGGGGGGGTTAAATAAATCATTGGTTAATGGTTTATGGTTAATGGTTATGGCGTCGTTTTTGCCGTGACTTTGCGTTATTTGTGCGTGACTGTTGCCGTTACCTGCTTCGTGACTTTCCGTGACCGTTTCGTGACTTGCTTGGTTACCCTGTTTTTGGTGGGCGTTGGGGTTGTTGTTGTCTAGTGTGTATCTGCCTGCCTTGAAATTCTTGATTTCTTGGTTGATTCTTGTGTGGTGATATTTGCCTTTGTGAAAGTTGAAGAATTCATCCAGCACGTTGTTAATCGCTTGGGTGTTTTCGTCGGTTAAGGGCAATAAGAGGTAACGGGCAATTTCTTCTACGCTGCTAAAGGGCTTTTCGTTTAGGTAGTACCAGTCTATTAGGGTGCAATAGATGTAATGCTCAAGTGGGGTTAGGTGGGCGGTTCGGGCCCGGTAGTCTTTGATGTGAAATCCATAGTAGTGTATGGTGGTTGCCTTTTGTGTCCGCTTGGGGTGGCAGATGATGTTGTTATGATGGGTGGTTTTCTTGTTTAAGATTGTTATACGCATTCATCAGGGCGTTGCCATATCGCCAAGACAGATTGGGTTTTGGCTTGCCTCGGTTTAATTCACTGATGACGCCTTGATGAATGCCTGTTTTAGAAGAAAGCTCGGTTTGAGTTTGATGTTTAAGCAATTCTCTAACGATGTTTGTCCATTCAGTTTGGTTTTTCATCACATTCGCTCCCATAAATACTGTTATAATATCGTAACTACGTTGTTAAATCAACGTTAAAACGATGTTATTTTAAGGCATAATTATCATGTTTACGATGCAAGGGGGGATATTATGCAGAATTTAACGTTGGGCGACCGTCTGAAAAAGGCGAGAAAAGATGCAAAGATGACGCAAAAAGAATTGCTGGTGGCGGCAGGAATGAAATCACAAGGACAGATTTCTGACCTTGAGAACGGTAGAAATAAGTCATCTACTTCTCTACCTGAAATTGCAAAAGCTTTGGGCGTCAGCTATGAATGGTTGGCGTACGGTAAAGACCCTAAAGAAGACAAACCCAGCATCGAGCAACTTAAAGCCATGATAGCCAAAGCCGAGCAAGCCCAACCAGACGACATCTCCACCCCTTATGACACCGAGTTGGTGGACATCAACCACAACATGGACGGCATGATGCCTGTCATCAGTTGGGTAGCGGCAGGGGCATTTGTGGAAGTCATACCCACCACACTAGACGATATCATCGAGTATGTGCCACGCCCCAAGAATTTAAGCTGTCATGCCTTTGGACTGATTGTACAGGGACGCAGCATGTACCCTGAGTTTCGCCCTGGTGACATCATCTATATAGAGCCGACCATCTCACCTTTGGAGCTAAAAGACGGTGACTTGATTGTTATCCAATGCAACGACGACAAAGAAGCCACCTTTAAGCAACTGGTCATCGGTGACACCTCAGCAGACATGTATCTAAGACCACTTAACTCTGATTGGGTGGATCAGAAGATTATCCCCATGGGCGAGTGCCGACTGGTGGGCATTGTGGACAGTAAGTATGTGAAATATCGGTAGCGGTGGAAGGGTTGCACTTAGATAGGTGTGCAAACATTCTTGATAGGTAATAGAGGCAGAATATGACCGAACAAATATTTGAATTTGATTTTAAAGTAACATACAACATCACCAACGAACCAACGCTTGATGATGTTATAATAAGCCTAAACGCACTTAAACACCTAATACCCAAAGGCGTTTCTGTCGTCAATAAAATTCGACCCGATTTACACATTAAAACGACCGATATCATTGTACAAGATGTCGAAGCGGGTAGCCTGTTAGAGCGGCTCAAAGTGAAGTGTGCGGTTGGTCTTGTGGGCGAAGATAATGCCAAAAAACTAAACACAACTCTGACAGAGGTTGTAGATGATAGTGTGAAAAACCATAACATGTTAAGCAAAATTCTTTACGCAGGCGTAGGTGCTGTTGTGACAGCAGGGACTATCATGGCGATAAATTCTTGCAGTTCGAAAGATACGCCAATCGTAAATAATTACTACGATAATAGTGTTAGTGTTGCCGTATTAAGCGAAAATTCAGACTTAACAGGTGAGCAAGTCGTAGAGATTGTGAACGGCACGATGGACAAAAAGACTGTCCAAAAATCTGCCGAATTTATCAAACCTGCCAAAAATGACTCAAATGCAACTATCGACATCGGCGATCAGCAACAAGCCTCACAATTCTATGAGCAAATTCCTACCGATATTATCGAAAAAACGCCTGAAAAAGTTGAATTTGAGCCTCCACAAACTAAAGAAAAAGATCATACCAAGATTGATTTGTTCATCCATGCGAGCGACCAAGACAGAGCAACACAAGGTTGGGGAGGCATCGTCCCCAAGCTATTTAGTGACCGAGTTACGTTTGAGTTAAGCAACGATATCGACCCAAACAGCTTACACGGGCATCGCCAAATCAATGCGGACATCACTGTCATAGAGAAATACAACAAGAACACAAAGCAGTATAAACCTTCAAGAGTTGTCATAAGACACGTCAACACAATATCTTAACTACCCACCGCCTAAGCCCCACCCTCAACCGCCCACTAAGGCGGTTTTTTTACGCCTCACCAACACCCACACCCTGCTAAATGCGGAGTTTTTTGTGTCTTGGATAATATTTACGATATTTTTATCAAATACACGATAAAATATCATTTTAACGTTAACTTAGTATCGTAATCAAGATATCATAACCCCATCAATAACACAAAGTGTGTATGACGCATGGGGAGGGAATATGAAAACATCAGACATCAAACAACGCCAACAGCTAAAAAATCAAGCAACTGGTGAGATTGTGCAAGTCTCTGTCAGAGACAGACGTCAAACGCTGATGCTGCTTGACCCCATCAGTAAAAAACCCAAGCATAGTTTTTGTGTAGGTTTTTTAGACCGTTTTGATGAATTAAAAGGGTGGGAGGTCGCATGAGAAAAACAACCCATATCATCATTGCCCATGGCTTGATGATTCTGTTTTTGTTGGGGTGTGTTAAGGCGTGCGATACAGAGTACGCCAACCAAGATGCAATGATTAAGCAGTACATCAGCCCCAACGACCAGATGTTAATCGACTGGCAAAGCCCAAACCTCCGCAACACACCAACCAAGGACTGACCGCCATGTCATACATCTGCCCCCTTAGCACCCTAAGAGCCATGACCACCGAGCAGCTCGTTGACCATGCCCAAGGTGAGCTAGACCCACTTGCCAGCACCAACCTAGAGACCGCTCTCACCGAGAAGCTGGCAGCCTATACCGACAAAAGCCAAATGCCCATGGACGAAGTGCAAGGGCTACTCATTGACATCCAAGCCCAGCTGCCTGAATAAGACTTTCTAGAAGACACGCTTAGCAGGATGCGTGACATCAACGGCAAGAGCTATAAAAAACAGGAACTGCTAGACGCACTACAAGGATTTATCGGCGAGCTAGAGGACCTACAACAGCAGTACGCAGGTCAAAGTGAATTTGCCTGCAACATGATTAACCAAACCATCAACCCCAAATCCAACAACTTTATCCACTAGGAGCAAAACCCATGAGCATCGAAACCGCCATCACCGCCATCGCTGACGCCATCAAACACAGCTCACAAGCCATCATTGGCTTATCTGCCAGTATTGACCGCTATTGTGACATCATCGAGCAAAAGCCTAACGCCATCGTTACGGCAGCCACTGCCCAAACGCTAAAAGAGCCACAAGCCACCGACAAGGCAGACGCTCCTGTCACCCAAGCCGACAACAGCACAGACGCTCAGACGGCTGATACACCGCCTAATACTGACACCGCCGCCGATCCCCCTGTCAGCGAAGACAAAACATACGTCTATGACGATGTCAAAGCAGCGGTGTTGGATGCCTTAAGAGCAGGCAAAAAAGCCCAAGTCGGTGACCTGTTTAACGAGCTGGGCATCAAAAACGCCCAAGAGCTAGAGCCAGCCCAATATGCCGACTTTATCGCCAAAATGGAGACCCTATAATGACCGCCCACGCCAAACTATCTCCGTCATCCGCCCACCGCTGGCTTACTTGCCCAGCGTCCAGCTTAATGGAAGCGGACAAACCCAACGACAGCAATGAATACGCTGCCGAAGGCACTACCGCCCATTTTTTAGCAGAGATTTGCCTACAGCAACGCCAGCCTGCCGCTGATTACAATGGCGGTGGCATCTTAGTGACCGAAAAAGGCGAATGCAGTTTGCTTAAAAGTGCAGGCGAACCCATCGGAGCGTATAAATATCACTTTGAAATCACCCCCCTCCTGATGACAAGCTATGTTCAAGAATACATCGACACTGTCCAAAGCGTACAGCAAAGCACGGGTGGCGTTTTGGACATCGAGCAACGCCTACCGCTCACCCCCATCACAGGCGAAGCGGACGCTTATGGCACTGCCGATGTGGTCATCGTTGCCGATGACGAGCTGATTGTCATTGACCTTAAATACGGTCAAGGCAACCGCATCGATGCCGACAACAACCCACAGCTGATGCTGTACGGCTTGGCGGCGGTGCTACAGTATCAGATGCTTGGCGACTTTCAACAAGTCCGCCTTATCGTCTGCCAGCCACGGCTCAACCATGTCAGCGAATGGAGCATCCGTACTGACAAGCTAAAAGCATGGGGCAAGAGCGTCAGCCACACCGCCAAGCTTATCCACACCCTAGACGTGGACAGCGACTTGACAGGGCTGTTTGCCCCAAGCCAAGACGCTTGCAAATACTGCAAAGCCAAAACCGAGTGTAAGCCCTATGCCGAGTTTGTCCATCAGAGCGTCAGCGATGAGTTTGCCAGCCTAGACGCACCGCTTTGCGTCAGCGATGCCAAGTATGACAGTGACACCTTAGCCGTCATGTACAGCCGCATCAAGCTGATACAAGACTGGTGCAAAAGCGTTGAAACTGCCGTGTACGACCACCTGCTTAACGGCAACCCTGTGGCAGGCTACAAGCTGGTCGAAGGTCGGGCAGGGGCTCGCAAATGGACAGATGACACCGCCGCCGAAGAGACACTAAAAACCATGCGGCTAAAAGTCGATGACATGTATGACAAAAAACTCATCAGCCCCACCACCGCCGAAAAACTGCACAAAGCAGGCACCCTAGGCGACATCCAATGGGGCAAACTACAAGACATCATTGTAAAACCTGAGGGCAAACCCAGCATTGCCCCCAAGTCGGACAAACATCCAGCCCTTAACTTCAACGTCGCCGACGAGTTCGACGACATCACCCAAGCATGACCTAAGCACAGGAGCTAACACCATGAAACTTACCCTTAAAAACGTCCGTTTGGCATTCCCCAACATCTTTCGCCCATCAGAGCAGTTTGACAACTTTGGGGCTCAGCTCATTATCGAAAAAGGCAGTGCCAACGCCAAAGCCATCGACAACGCCATCAACGAAGTGGCAAAAGCCAAATGGGGCATAAAAGCCGACAGCATCGTCAAACAGCTGAAGTCAGGCAACAAAATCTGTTTTATCGACGGCGATGCCAAAGCCGAGTACGAAGGCTTTGAAGGCAACATGGCACTGTCTGCCACCAACCGTCAACGTCCCACCGTATTCAACAAAGACCGCAGCCCCTTGACCGAAGCTGATGGCGTGGTGTACGCAGGCTGTTACGTCAACGCCATTGTCGAGATTTGGGCACAAGACAACCAATGGGGCAAACGCATCAACGCCAGCCTAAAAGGCGTGCAGTTTTATGCTAACGGTGATGCCTTTGCAGGGGGTGGCGTTGCCAGCGAAGATGACTTTGACGACATCAGCGAAGGGGCAGAAGCCGAAGAGTTTGTTTAACCCCTTATCTTGCCTGTGCAAGCGAGTGATTGGCGTAACCAATCCGTTTTGATAAGCCAATCAGCCATACCAACCGCAACGGTTGGCTTATCAAAACCAGCCTAAAGGACAACCAACCATGCCCACGCTTTATTTAGACTTAGAGACCTACAGCAAAACGCCCATCAAGCACGGCACTTACCGCTATGCCCAAGATGCCGAGATTTTACTATTTGCCTATGCCGTTGATGATAAGCCTGCTCAAGTGTTGGACTTAACAGGGCAAAAAAACTACTCACTGATTGTTGAACAGCTATTAGCAGAGGCCGACACCCTTGTCGCACATAACGCCATGTTTGACCGCAACGTGCTTAAGTACAACGGCTTTGTCACCCCTGTAGACAAATGGCGAGACACCATGATTACCGCCTATTGCCATGGGCTGGTCGGCTTGCTTAGTGACCTGTGCGACATTGTCGGAGTCAAAGCAGAACACTCCAAAGACAAAGACGGCAGACGACTGGTGTTGCAATTTTGCAAACCGCAAGGCAAACACCGCAAGCTTGAGCGAGCCACTACCGACACCCACCCTGAAGACTGGGCAAAGTTTGTCGAATATGCACGGCTAGACGTAGAAGCCATGCGAGCCATCGACAACGCCATGCCAAGCTGGAACATGAAAACCGAACAACGTCACTGGCTACTTAACCAACGCATCAACGACCGTGACTTTGCCGTTGACATGGAGCTGGTCAACTCAGCAATGACAACCATCAAAGCAGAGAAAAAACGCCTTGCCAAGGTCACACAAGACAAGACCAACGATGACGTACAGTCTGCAACCCAGCGAGATGCGATGCTCGAGCATCTCTTACAAGAATACGGCATCACGCTGCCTGATTTGCAAAAAAGCACCTTAGAAAAACGCCTAGCCGATGACAGCGTACCAAAGCCTGTCAAAGAGCTGTTACGCATCCGTCTGCAAGCCAGCACCACCAGCACCAGCAAGTACCAAGCCCTACAGCGGTCAGTCAACGATGACGGTAGACTTAGGGGGACGTTATAGTTTGCAGGGGCAGCACGTACAGGGCGTTAGGCAGGGCGTACCTTTCAACCCCAAAACCTACCCCAACCAAGCCTAAAGCAAAGCGACATAGACGATGGCATCACCGCCTTAAAGCTTGGCGGAGCTAAGCTACCGACCGACAACCTTATGGAGCTGACCAGCTCTGCCATCCGTGGTTGCATCATCGCCCCAAACGGTAAAAAACTGGTGGTCAGCGACCTATCCAACATCGAAGGGCGAGTACAAGCATGGCTGGCGGACGAAACGTGGAAGTTAGATGCCTTTAGAGCCTTTGACAGCGGACAAGGGCATGACTTGTACAAACTTGCTTACGCCAAGTAGTTTGGCATCTCGCCCACAGCGGTGACCAAAGAACAGCGTCAAATCGGCAAAGTGCAAGAGCTGGCATTGGGGTACGCTGGTGGCGTGGGAGCGTTTAAAAACATGGCACTGGCGTATGGCATTGACTTAACACAAATGGCTGACGACGCATGGGGTGCCCTGCCCCAACACGTCAAAGAAAAAGCCCTAAGCACAATGACCTTTATACAGGAGCAAGGACAAACCATCGAACTGGCAAAAAAGACATGGCTCACCTGTGACAGCTTTAAGGTCATGTGGCGAGAAGCCCACCCAAACATCAGCAGTCTGTGGAAAGAGCTAGAAGCGGTGGTTACTTCTGCCATAACCAACCCAAGCCAAACCTTTCACGCTCGCAAACTGGTAGTGCGACGTGACGGCAAGTGGTTACGCATCCGTCTGCCCAGTGGTCGCTATCTGTGCTATCCCAATATTGGGCTTAAGGACGGCAAGATTGTTTACCAAGGCGTAAATCAATACAGCCGAAAATGGGAATATCTGGACACCTATGGCGGCAAACTGTTTGAGAACATCTGCCAAGCCCTTGCCCGTGACATCCTAGCGTACAACATGCACGCCCTTGAACAGGCAGGCTATGACATCGTACTCACCGTACACGATGAAGTCATCTGTGAAGCCCCAGACACGGACGACTTTAACCCCAAGCATCTAAGCTCACTGCTTGCCACCAACCCACCATGGGCAGACGGCTTACCACTGGCGGCAGGTGGGTTTGAAGCATATCGATATAGGAAAGATTGATGATGACGGTTGAAAAGGACATCGAAAAATATCTTATCAAGCGAGCCAAAGAGATAGGGGCATTGGTGCGTAAATGCCAATGGGTCGGACACAACCACTGCCCAGACCGCATCTTGATGTTGCCACACATGACCCTTTGGGTGGAAGTCAAAGCTCCCAAGCAAAAGCCAAGGGCAGGACAACAACGAGAACACGAGCGAATGCGACAACACGGACAATGGGTAACGGTGGTGGCTAGCCGTGCGGACGTGGATTGTTTGATTGCTAAATTAAATGACAGTGAGAGTTGAAAATGAGAACAGTTAATACACTTAGAAAAAGTCGAGAGCTACAGGGCGACTTTGGCAAATTGGTTGTGAGAAGAGCTTCTTTTCATGAGCCTAGGGCTTATAAAAGAACGGTTTACAGCATCACTGTAGACGATGATGCCGTTACACATGTGTACGCAAAAAGAAGCTATGACGGTACAGCAAATAGTCATATAGAGATAGAAGTATCTGAGAATGGCGGACAGATAATAGAAGCACTAGACACTCTTTTAGGTTTAAACAATGCGTAAACCATTTACCCCACGCCCTTACCAACAGACCGCCATTGAGCATCTGTTAACCACGCCCCGCAACGCCCTGTGGGCGTCCATGGGCATGGGCAAGACCGTGTCTTGTCTGACCGCCATCGACATGCTACAGCTTATTGAGCCAGAGCCCGTGCTGGTACTCGCCCCCAAGCGAGTCGCCGCCAGCACTTGGGTGGACGAAGCAGACAAATGGCAGCATCTATCAGACATCGAAGTGTCAGCGATTATCGGCAGCGACAAACAACGCACCGAAGCCCTGCACGCTGATGCCAACGTGTACACCATGAACTATGAAAACCTACCGTGGCTGGTAGCAAAGCTGGGCGACAACTGGCGGTTTAACACCGTCATCGCTGACTAGTCCACCCGCTTAAAATCCTACCGCAGCCGTGGCGGTAGCAAACGAGCCAGAGCCTTAGCCAAAATCGCCCATAGCCATGTTGACCGCTTTATTGAACTGACTGGCACCCCAAGCCCAAACGGGCTGATTGACCTGTGGGGACAGCTTTGGTTTTTGGACGGCGGGCAACGCCTTGGACGCTCGTTTACAGCGTTCAAAAACCGCTGGTTTAAAGCCATACAAATGGGTAACCAACGCTTTGCGGTACGCCTTGAACCACACGACTTTGCCCAAGAACAAATCCATGCACGGCTTAACGACATCTGCCTAACCCTAGACGCTCAAGATTATTTTGACATTGCCAAGCCTGTCATCGTGGACGTGTATCTGGACATGCCGAGCAACGCCCGCAAACTATACGAAAAAATGGAAAAAGAGATGTTTTTTGAAATTGGGCAAACCGAAGTAGAAGCCATGAACGCCGCTGCCAAAACCATCAAATGCCTACAACTGGCTAACGGAGCGGTGTACACCGATAACGGCTTTGAACAGATACATGACGTAAAGCTACAAGCCTTGGAATCCATTATCGAAGAAGCAGGCGACATGCCTGTGCTGGTCGCCTACCACTTTAAGTCTGACCTAGAGCGACTACAAAGAGCCTTTAAACAAGGCAAACCGCTAGATGATGACCCACAGACCATCAAAGACTGGAACGCTGGCAAAATCCCTGTCTTGTTCGCCCACCCTGCCAGTGCAGGACACGGGCTTAATTTACAAGACGGCGGCAACATCTTAGCCGTATTCGGACACTGGTGGAACTTAGAAGAGTATCAGCAGATTGTCGAACGCATCGGACCCACTCGCCAAGCCCAAGCAGGACACAAACGCCCTGTCTATATCTACCACCTAATTGCCAAAGACACGGTGGACGAGCTGGTCATCGAACGCCGCACATCAAAACGAGACATACAAGACCTACTGCTAGAAGCAATGAAAAGGAGACAAAAGCCATGAAAGCAAAACCTACAAGCATGCTACGCATAGCAGACGTGGCAAAAAAGACCGCCTTGGACAAATCCACAATTTGGGAAAAGCTAAAAAAAGAGCAGTTCCCAAAACCCTACAAACATGGCAAAGTTACCGCATGGAAAGAAAGTGATGTTGATGAATGGATAGAGCAAAATTACACCCAAGCATGAGCGGTTTTACCGCTCTTTTAACTCATATAGGTAATCTGCCCATCTCTGCATCATCTCACGTCTTTTATCCACCCACTGCACCCGATTGTATGCTCTGCCATTAGCGTCTCTCACCTGATGCCCCAATTGCATCTCAATCATACGATAATCATAGCCAAACCGCTCTTCTAGCAGTGTGCGAGCAATCGCCCTAAACCCATGGCTGGTCTGTTCGCCACTGTCAAAGCCAATCCGCCTTAATGCTTGATTGAGCGTATTTTCAGACAGCGGTCTGATATTGCTAACCGCTGATGGAAACACCAAATCCGCATGATGATACTCTTTGGCCTGTCGCAAAATATTGATGGCTTGTGATGATAAAGGAGAAAATATCTGCACTTCAGTGGATTTCGCAGTTTTGTTTGGAGTGTATGCCCATAAGCCATTGTCAATATCCACATCTTGCCACAGCATATGCCTGACTTCGCCAGGGCGAGCAAAGGTCAACAGGGCAAACATCAACGCCAAACGAGTGGTAAATCTACCATGATAGCCATCAATGCCTTGCACCAGCTCAGTAAGTCTTTTTTCGTCCAAAACAGCAGGGTTATGCCTGACTTTTCCTGACTTAAATACCCCACGCAAATACAGAGCAGGGTTGTTATCTGCCCTACCTGTGGCGATGGCATAAGTCATCACTTGACCAATCATTGTTCGCATTTTTTGTAGTTTGGTAAACTGCCCTGCCCTTTCAACAGGTTTTAGTCGGCAGTGGTTATTTGGCTGACAGGTTTATCACCAATAACCGCCAAAATCTCTTTGCTGTATGTCTGCATTTTTTGCCATGTTGCAGGGCTATAGTCCTTTGACTCTAGCCATTGGTCAAAGACAGATTTAAAATTGTTGGCATATTCATCAGATTTTAGTTTATCTGCATCCGTTTTGGCTTGTTTGGGGTCAATACCATCTTGCAGTAAATCGCTTTTTTGCGAGCATCTGACAAAGACATAGATGGGTATCTGCCCAACTTAAACATGTCTCGTTTTTTTGTGTAAGGGTGTGAGTATTGTAGATACCAAGTCTTTGTGCCAGACTTGGCAACGTTAAGCACCAACCCACCACCGTCATACAGACGATAGGGCTTGTCTTTAGGCTTAGCACGCTCCACTTGCGTGGCAGTTAGGGCAACGGTTTGACGAGTCATAACAGTAATTTTTGAGCAAAAACAGTAAATTTAAAAAATTACTGCTAAAAAACACAGATTGCAACAGATTAAGGCGTACTGCTACAGACATTAAAAAAACCCAAATATTGATAGTTTGGGCTTTTATAGACTTCTGTAGAAGGTCTACAGACTGTCATATGGTACCAGTGGTCGGACTCGAACCGACACGCTTTTAAGGGCAACGGATTTTGAATCCGTCGTGTCTACCAATTTCACCACACTGGCATGTAGGATATCAGCGATTGCTGTATAGGGTGCATATTATAGCACCCTTTTGCTGTCTGTCAATCATTTTTGCCAGTTTTTAGTGCCTTTTTGTTGTCTGTCACATATTCAAGGCACTGCTGATTTGCTGTTTGACTTGCTCAATGTCCTGCGTGCCATCAAATTTATGATAGCTTGGTGCATCACCGCCTTGCTTGGCAAGAG
The DNA here is from genome assembly GCF_002014765.1 of Lwoffella lincolnii. Classification (GTDB taxonomy): domain Bacteria; phylum Pseudomonadota; class Gammaproteobacteria; order Pseudomonadales; family Moraxellaceae; genus Psychrobacter; species Psychrobacter lincolnii. Next base: position 98,809 of record NZ_MUYT01000001.1, on the reverse strand, counting down.
TTTGATAGAAATCAACCAAAGTTGCGGTTTGCTTATGGTAAGTTGCTAACCGTTCACGAATGGTGTCTTCTTTATCATCTTCACGTTGTACCAACGGCTCACCTGTCACATCATCAATGCCTGCTTGTTTGGGTGGGCTGTGTTTAATGTGGTAGACGCGCCCAGAGGTGGGATGTTGGCGGCGGCCTGATAAACGGCTGACAATGTCATCATCAGGCACACAAATTTCAATGACATCATCAATGATGATGTCAGAATCACTCAATGCTTGAGCTTGTGGTATGGTGCGTGGAAAGCCATCAAAAATACAGCCGTTGGCACAATCGGGTTTGGCGATGCGCTCTTTAACCAAGTTGATGATAAGCTCATCTGATACCAAGCCACCAGCATTCATGATTTCTTGGGCTTGTTTGCCAAGTTCACTGCCGTCTTTGATGGCGGCTCGCAACATATCGCCTGTTGAGATTTGCGGAATGTTAAATTCTTTAGCAATGAATTGGGCTTGTGTGCCTTTACCCGCCCCTGGAGGACCTAACAAAATGATGCGTTTCATAACTGCTCCTGTTGGCTTAACATCAATTATCCATATGACAAGTCATATTTTTATAAATTGGATTAACTATCTTAGCATAACACAAATGCTGACTGCATCTTAAATACAATCAATCGACAACCTTTCTTACGCTTATATTTAAGCTTAAGGTACTTAAGCTTAAAGTACTTAAAAGTATGAAGCATTTAAGTTTAAGGCACTTGCTGATTAATTTCGATGTTGACACTTTGACTGTCTTTATTCAATATCACAGGGTTGCTGGTCAAGTCGCCCGATTGACTATTGGCATTACCTGACGCACTGATGCGAGCTTTCACGCTCAGCTTGGCATTGCCACCACGCCCCATGCTTAGCTGTCTGTCTGGTAACATGGCTTCATCATCAGTTAATTCAACTTCAATGATGCCATTGTTGATGCCAGTTACTGGTAATTTTTTCACTGCATATGGAGGTCCTCCAGCCACCTCTTGCACACTGACAAATAGGTCATCACTTTCTTTTATCAATGGTAATAAGCTTGTGTTGACACTCACTGTCACTTTAAGTGCTTGGGTGGCTTTTTGTTGTCTTTGGGTGATGTCATCATGCAGTTTTTGTAAGCTATCTAAAGCTTGACTATGGTCGCCTGATTTGTTCCTGATGCTGTCAGACAGTTTATCAATCCAACCCAATGCCTGTGCATGGTTACCTTCTCTGGTTTCACTCATTATCATCAGCATCATTGCCCCTTCATGATTGGCATCTTTTTGCAAAAAATTTTCAATGATACGGCGAGCATCAGCCGTTGGTCTTGCCCCATTGGCAAGAAAGCTGATTTGAGCATAGGTCATGGCAATGTCGTCATTATCAGGTTCTAGTCGGTATGCCCTTGCCATGGCTTGCATGGCAGATTCTATCGCTTCTAATGATAAAAACAACTCAGACAAACGCATCCAACGATTGGCATCATAAGCATGGCGATAGACATTGGTCTGCATGGCTGAGATAAGTCCAATGCTGTCTTGGGTTGCCCATGTGGGTGGCACATCTATTTTACCTGTTAATAAATCATCAGCAACGTTACCTACTCGGTCTTGTGCTTGCCATAGTTGGAGTACTGGCGTGCGGTCAGCTAAGAGAAAATACGCTAAAAATGTCAATAGCGGTATCCATGACAGAATAAATATTCGATTGGCAAGACGCACAGGTCTGGCAGGTTGCTCTGATTGCTCTGCCTGTAGCAGTTGACGTTGTAGTTCTAGTTTTTGCTGTTGATAATGTTCTGTACTAATCTCACCAGTGTCTTTATCGATTTGCAATTCAGCCAAACGCTGTTTGAACGTTGCCACATTGACGGCCAGCAGTTTGTTATCACGGTTTGATTTGGCAGGGTAAAGCCAAGGCATCACCACCACAGTGGCAACCAAAAGACACATCAGCAAAACCAGAGTAAAAAACAACACCGCACTGCTCATTGATTGCCATCTCCATGTTCTTTATCTGTTATTTGCTTGTCATCTGCTGTTTGCTTGGTTTTGTTTGGCTGTTCAATGCCTGCAATGCCTGATTGCTCATCATACTCAGCGTCTAACTCAGAAAGTAATTTATTAAGTTGCACCTGCTCTTCTGGTGTTAAGCTTGCCCCAGCATCACCACTGGTGTCATCAAGACCATCATTCACAGAGTCATCAGCCCAGACCAAACGGGGCTTACGGGTACGCCAATACCAAAATATCAATGCCATTAACAACAACACAGGTGGAAAAAACCACAAAATCCAAGTTGATGGTCTGATTGGTGGTTTATAACTGATAAAATCGCCATAACGCTCAAACATATATTCACGGATTTGTTGGTCAGACTGCCCTGCCTTGATTAAATCATACGTTTTTTGCTTTAAGTCTTGGGCAATGGGGGCATCTGACCCCGCCAAATTTTGGTTTTGGCATTTTGGACAACGAAATTCATCTATCAGTTCACGATAACGATGCTCTTGAACTTCATTGTCAAACTCATAGACATCAATGGCAGCATGGCTAACTTGCCATGTGGCTTGTAATGTAACAAGCATGGTGAATGACAACACACCCAATAGGCGTATGGATTTTAACGATGTTTTTTTTATCCATTTTAAATCCAAACATGATAAGCCAAATATGGTCATTGACACACCTCATGCAGGTTGTTGGCTTTAGTTTGCAATGCTTGCAGGCATGGTTGAATGCGAGCAGACCAATTGGCTTTGGCAACCTCACCTAAGATATGCTGACGAATGATGCCATCACCGTCCACGACAAATGTTTCAGGGGCTCCTGTCAGACCTAAATCCAATGCCAATGTGCCATCACCATCTTGGATAGACAACACAAACGGATCGCCATGATCATTAAGATACCCTAACGCATCAGACAAATCATCTCGATAGTTGACCCCCACCATGGTCACACCTTGTTGGCTTAATTGCATTAACATGGGGTGTTCCGCCACACAAGTGGGACACCAAGACCCCCAAACGTTGAGTAAATATGGTTCTTTTGGCAATTGTTCATTGGTTAGAATGATGCTGGTGTCTGACAGCATGGGCAAGCTAAAAGTTGGCACTGACCGCTCTAAAGCAGTGTTCATCTGTACGTCCGTGGGCTTACCCAGTCTACCATAAAGCATGACCAACACCCCTGCAAACACCAGCAAAGGCAACAAAAATAACCACGTTTTATTTTTTTGACTCATGACATGCTCCTTTTATTGGCAAAACCTAGTGATTAGAAAACTAAGTGACCAGAAAACTGAGTGATTAGAAAATTGAGTGATTGAAAAAACTAAGTTGGTACAAACCCGTGAAAAATCTGTGAAAAACCAGTTAAATGCCATCAGCTTGATTCAAAAATGGGGGTTGACTTACGACGAGAGTTCAGTCTATAACGCTTATCCATCATCGCAAGCAAACCACCCAAACTCATGATGATAGACCCCAACCATATCAAGCGAATGGCAGGCTTGACATAGATACGTACCGCCCATGTGTTGCCTGTGTCATCAATCGGCTCTCCCAATGCCACATACAAATCTCGCATTAAATTGGCATTAATCGACGCTTCAGTCATTGGCATCATCGACACCACATAGGTGCGTTTTTGTGGTTGCAATGTGCCAATGTGCTGACCATTTTTACTCACCATCACCGTTGCCATTTCACCATCATAGTTTTTACCCCTAATAGCAGATAATTCTGTCATGGCAAATTCATAACCACGCACATTGGCTGTGTCCCCCACCCCCATGGCAACATCAGTCTCTACGCTTAAACTTGTGGTCACACCCACGCCAATGGCAACAATAAGCATGCCAATATGTGCCACTTGCATGCCCCAATAACTCAGTGGCAGTTTTATCAATGCGGTCAACCAATTAAGCTTAGCATGGCGTAATTTATGCTTCATGTCTATGCCCATCCAGGCAAGCACCCAGACAGATAACAATAACGTCATCGCCACATTAAACGGCTCATTTGGACTGATAAAATAAGTCAATATCGCTGCCAATACTGCTGAGCTTAGCAAAACCGTCAACACCGCTGCTAACATTGGACGACTGTCTTTTTTCCATCTTAGCGTTGCCCCCATGCCCATCACCAACATCAATATCCACGTTAACGGCACAAACAACGCATTAAAATACGGTGGTCCTACAGACACTTGCCCAAGATGAAACGCATCAGCAATGATGGGGTATAAAGTACCCAGCAAAACCACAATGGTTGCCACTAAGATGATGATGTTATTCACCACCAGCATGGTTTCACGAGATTTTAACTGATAATGGCTCTCCACCGTCAATCGCCAACCACGAGTGGCAAACATCAATAAACCAGAACCTATCACCACGCCCAAAATGGCTAAAATCACCACCCCACGAGTTGGATCGGCGGCAAACGAATGTACTGATGTGATCACACCAGAACGCACCAAAAACGTACCCAACAAGCTCAAACCAAAGGTAAAAATTGCCAACATGATGCTCCATGCCTTAAACACCCCACGTTGCTCAGTCACTGCCAAGGAATGCAACAATGCGGTTGATGCCAACCAAGGCATCAATGACGCATTTTCAACAGGGTCCCAGAACCACCAACCACCCCAACCCAGCTCGTAATATGCCCACCAAGACCCCAAAGCAATGCCCAAAGTTAAAAAGCACCATGCAGCCACTGTCCAAGGTCGAGACCAACGTGTCCACGCCGCATCTAATCGCCCAGCCCACAATGCTGCCAAGCAAAATGCAAATGGCACTGCCATGCCCACATAACCCATATACAACATAGGCGGATGAAAAATCAACCCTGGGTCTTGTAGCAAAGGGTTTAAATCTCGCCCATCCACAGGTAAGCTTGGCAACGTACGGTCAAAAGGTGATGACGTAAAAATCAACATGGCAAGCATCATCACTTGAATGCCAGACAAAATCACCAACACCCGCACACGCATGGACAAAGGCAACCCACGACTGAACCAAGCCACCAACGCACACCATGCCGCCATGATTGTCATCCACAATAACAGCGAACCTTCATGCCCGCCCCAAGTGGCAGACAACTTATAATACCAAGGCAACAACGAGTTAGAATGCTCAGCAACATACACCAAACTAAAATCGTTAAAATAAAAACCTGCCATCAAACAACCAAACGAAATCAGCATGGCAAACAACTGCCCCCATGCCAAGCTTGGTGCTAATCGTTGTAAATTAGGCTCATCACGCCAAATACCAAGCGTTGGCAATATCACTTGTAAAATTGCCAACATCAACGCCATTAATAAGGCGACATAACCCAACTCAGTGATTAACATAATTTACCTAATCTTCCCAACTGACTTATCGATTAAAATCAATCTTAACCATTCACCCAATCTTATGAACTTAATAAAACACCACAATCAAATGCAGCCAACCCGCCAAAAACCCTGTCAGCCCACCCAAAATAATCAACGTCAGCTCATCTTCTTTAAAAGCAGGACGCAATAAATTTTGAAACTCTTGTGGCGACAACTGACGAATGCGGTCACGGAACATACCAAAAATCTTCTCAGCTCGGCTGACATTCAAATCAGGGTCCCGAATAGGCACCATGGTGGCACGAATTGACTTATCAATGATGGTGTTTTCTAAATGTCCAAACTCTTTTGTACCCAACCCCATTCTTAATGTGGTGGCAATCACAGGAGAATCCATCAACTGATGCAAATGCTGTCTGACCACTTGTCGTGTTTGAGCAGATCTATGACCATACATCATCTCATCCATGATGGTCTCAACCGTTACCAACTCTTTGACCACCACATCAGCAAATACTTCTGACACTTCATCTTGACGTTTCATAAACCCCCCTTGCCAATTATAAGTGGCAATGTGGGGCATCACAGGTTTGATAAAGGGAAAAGCAGATTGTTTGTGAAACAACTTAATAAAACGAAAATAATGTGGCTCGATGGGATTAAATACCATCCAAATGGCTATCCAATTGGTTAAAAACCCCCAAATTGACGCAAAAAATGGCACTGTCCAATGTTGTGGCACAAAATAAAACACCAGCATCTGCACCAAGCCAAAACCAAAACCAATCAATGCACTGATGTGCCAAATAAAATCAATCTCTTTTTTGCCCACCTTTAAAAACATCTGCACCATCAAACGGCGATCACCTTCCATCTTACGGACAATCATCTGTTTCATGTCCACCAGTGTTTCGACATTTAAGGTTAAATCCATGACCAGCGTTTTCATGATGCTTGGCAACTGACTGCGAACATGAGCATAAACACGGCGTTTGACCGCATAAGGCAGACTTTGCCACAACCCTGCTGACCGCTCATACATCACTTCATCAATCAACGTTTCTAGGTTGTCTAATACCGCCTGGGTGATGAACTCTGCCATCTCTTCAGGATTCATCGCTTGCAAAAATTCATCTAAACTGCCTAATTTAGACAACGTTTGATCAACAATGACCCCTGATATTTTACCTGCTTTTCTAGGCACAATGCCTTGCCAACCAAGACCGGGGAACTGATGTGGTAAATTGTCAATACGAATGCCCCAAAAATGAATGGGATAAAACAGCATCTTAAGTGCCATCCACACATGGGCCCAAGTCACGAAAGCCGTCACAGGTGGAATGGTTAACATCGCCACAAATTCAGGATGTGCCGTGAAAAATTGCCAAATGCCCATCAGTACGCCCAGTTAATTCACTCAGATGTCATCAAAGTGTCAGGTTAAGATTTTATGTTAATTTTTTAGCCAAAATTATCAGTTTAAACACGACATTTTAACATATCTGCCATATGTTGTGCTGATGAACTCGCATTTATGGTCACTTGTGCTTGTTCTAAGCAAGCCGTTGAGCAATGTGCCAACCTGCAACCAACCAGCAACTAGCCAACAATCAGCCACAAAAAAAGGCGATGACCGCCTAAGTCATCACCTTGTTGCAACGTTGCAAGTTTTTTCAAAAAAAGTACGACTTTAGCAGTCTTTGGGGTGAAAATCAAGCTTTTTTTATCCCATGAGCAAATCTTTTTCTGCCAATCTTGCCAAATAACTGCTGCGGCTATGATAACGCTCTTTATTGCTGGCGACTTTCTCATCAATCATATGCACCAACCTACTGGGCAAAGTGATGTTGACCTTTTGGGTTTTACCAAGATAACGGCTGACATCCACAGACACCAACGCCCACGTCATGCCTGCGTATTCAGGGCTATCAAGGTGATTGGAGATGCCTGTTGGCATAGGCATATCATCACCATCATCTGCCATGCCTTGTAAGTGCAACTCAATGGCTTCGATGATGTTCTCATAGGCTTCTTCAAAAGTATCACCCACGGTAACACACCCTGGTAAATCAGGCACAACCACACCATAGACGGTTTGCCCTTCATGTTGTTCTGCTTCAATGGCAATGGGGTATAACATAGTTTCACCTTTTTGTTATGTGTCGTGACTGGTTTTAACAGCTATGACAGGCTGGGTCATTTCAACCCAGCTTGCTTTAGTACGCCATTAACAGTGCCTGTGGGTAGGTGGGGTTTTGGGTGGGGTATGGTAACTTTGCCCTTTTTAACCTGATGCTTGTAGTGATGATGACTGCCTTTTATCGCTTCAAGATACCAACCATCGGCTTCTATCAGTTTGATTAAATCACGACTTTTCATAACTCCTCTTTATTCGTTGTTGTCAGACATATTATCACCCTAGGCGTATCATTATGCCATACTTTTATTTGGCATCATTTTGGCATCATTGGCAATGTCAAATAAACTTGCTAAAATAATCCATTTATCATCTGCCGCCTTTTATCAGCCATCAAGCCATTAACCATCAATCAGCCATCATAATCACCCAACATGCAAAAAGCATTAGACGAAGATACCAATAAAATCAACCGCATGTTCATGCGACGAGTCATCGTTGCTGGATTGTTTATTTTTATTGGTTTGGGTGTGTTGGTCGCTCGTTATGGTTTTTTACAAGTGTATGCTCATGACAAATATGTTACCGCTGCTGATAACAACCGCATCAAGCTCATCTCAGCCCCACCAAGTCGTGGCTATATTTATGATCGCAATGGGCATATTTTGGCGGATAACAAGCCTGTTTTTACCGCAATGATAAGCCCTGATGAAGTCAGTAATCCCAGTAAAACGCTCAATCTGTTAGCACCCATTTTTGATTTAACCGAAGAAGACATACAAGACATTCTACTGCGAGTGGCAGACAGTAAAAATGACCCTGTTACCATAAAAATAGATTTAAACCCCACCCAAGTGGCTCAATTTAGCGAAAGAAAACCGTTTTTTCGTGGCGTTAATATCCAAAGTAAACTGACTCGAGTGTATCCTTATGGTGATTTGTTCGCCCATGTCATCGGCTATGTGGGGCGTATTAATGACAAAGAATCCAAAGAAATTGATAAACGTTTGTATGCTGGCACAGACTTAATTGGCAAACTTGGTATTGAAAACTATTATGAGACTTTATTGCTTGGCCAACCAGGTTACAAATCGGTAGAAACCAACGCCCACGGCGATGTGTTAAGAGAACTGGACACCAAGCCACCTGTGGCTGGCAATGACATTCATCTGTCGCTGGATTATGGCTTACAAAAGATTGCATCAGACCAGCTCAATGGCAGGCGTGGGGCGATTGTTGCCATCGACCCACGAAATGGTGATGTGTTGGCGTTTGTCAGTAACCCAAGCTATGACCCCAACCCCTTTGTCTCAGGCATCTCTTTTAATGAATATGGCATGTTAAAAGACGATGAAGATCAACCACTGTATAATCGTGCCTTACAAGGCATGTACCCTCCCGGTTCAACCATTAAACCTTTTGAATCTATGGGCATTTTACACCATGGCATCATGGGGTGGCACGACACCATTTGGGACCCTGGCTATTTTACCCTACCTGGAGATTCTCATCGTTTTCGTGATTGGAAAAAAGGAGGGCATGGCACGGTTAATATGACCAAATCCATCGTCGAATCCGTTGATACTTACTATTATAAAGCATCTTATCAAATGGGCATCCAAAAGTTACATGATTGGATGATACGTTTTGGCTTTGGTGCTGACACAGGCATTGATTTGGTCAATGAAAAATCAGGGGTGATGCCATCACCCAAGTGGAAAAAAGACACCTACAACAAAGACTGGCTACCTGGTGAAACCATCTCCGTCAGCATTGGACAAGGCTATTTTTTGGCAACACCACTACAAATTGCCAACGCCACCGCCATGGTCGCCGCCAAAGGACAACACATCACCCCACACTTACTTAAATCGTCCACAGGGGCCCAAACAGTAACCCCCATTAGCAAACCAGACGGTCGCATTGACTTTAATGGCACAACCGAAGATTGGTTACGAATGCAAAGCGCCATGGAAGAAACCGTCAAACGTGGCACAGCCAAAGGCATCTACACACCACAATATCGCATTGCAGGCAAAACAGGCACAGCACAAGTTAAATCCATCGCTCAAGGTAAAAGCTACAATAAAAATGAGCTGGACAAACGCCACTGGGACCACGCATGGTTTAATGGATTTGCCCCTGTCGAAGACCCAAAAATTGCCGTTGCCGTCTTGGTAGAAAACGGCGGTGGCGGCAGCACCACCGCTGCCCCCATCGCTCGCAAACTGTTTGATTACTGGATAATCACCCGTGAACATGCCCCCATCACACCACCCACGCCAAACGAATTAAAACAGCTCAACGAACAAAAAGCCCAAGCAAAAGCCAAAAAAATTGCCACTTATGTGGCTCAAAAAGAAGCCGAAAAAACAATAAAAGATGCGAAAAACTGAGTAAAAAATCACACCAACCACAGAAATGACAAAAATAAAAAAACACCCAACAGCGAATCAATGACATGCTAAAACGTCCTAAAAAGTCTGTACACAGTCATACAAAGCACAGCCATACGAACAACAGCAGACAACCACCAAAAATCGACACTCACCACAGAATAAGCAAAACGAACAATAACAGTAATAGCAGAAACAGCAATAAAGTTCGCATCATCGGAGGACAATTTAAAAGCCGTCAGATTCAGTTTGTCTCTGCTGATGGACTCAGACCCACACCAGACCGCTTGCGAGAAACGTTATTTAACTGGTTAATGGGTCATCTAAATGATGCCAACGTTCTTGACATGTGTGCAGGCAGTGGCATTTTAGGGTTTGAAGCCTTATCTCGTGGTGCAAAACACGTTACCTTTATTGAGCCAAACCCAACACAAAACACACAATTACAACGTACCATCTCCCAACTGACCTTAGATAATGACAAAGTCACGGTAATCAATGCCACTGCCCAACACGCACTGACAACCGCTCTCCCCCACCAATTTGACCTTGTCTTTATCGACCCCCCTTATTCTTTGAATTTATGGCAAATCCTACTTGACTTATTGATTGAACAAAAATGCTTACAAAAAAATAGCCTTATTTACCTTGAAGCCAATAGTCCCTTAGAGCAAGTGATGTCAAGTTGGCAACAAGCTAACCAGTTGCAAATCATGAAACATAAAAAAATAGGGCAAATTTTTGCTTACTTGATAAGCATCAAATAAGCTTGATGACATCAATATAAAACAAAATATCCCAACAATCAGCAAATCATGTCTTGCATTCACCCCAAGCAATTCGTATAATGTGCAGTCTGTTTTTTGAGAGCCTTCGTTTCCCCAAGACATTCTCTCAACGACTCATTTTAAGGTCTTTAACATGAAAACACTCAGTGCCAAACCCGCTGAAGTCACCCACGACTGGTATGTTGTGGATGCCGAAGGCAAAACCCTAGGCCGCTTGGCAAGCCAAATTGCTCATCGCCTACGTGGTAAGCATAAGCCTTCTTATACCCCCCATGTCGATACTGGCGACTTCATCGTTGTTATCAACGCTGACAAAATTGCCGTCACTGGCAAAAAAGCCGAAGACAAAAAATACTATCGTCACAGTGGCTATCCTGGTGGCATCAAAGAAACCAACTTTACTAAACTGATTGCTCACAAGCCTGAAGATGTCTTGCATAAAGCAGTCAAAGGCATGTTGCCAAAAGGTCCTTTAGGCTATGCCATGATTAAAAAGCTTAAGCTGTATGCTGGCAACGAACATCCACACACTGCCCAACAGCCACAACCACTTGACATCTAAAGGAGACACTCATGGAACGTTACTACGGAACAGGTCGTCGTAAAACTTCAACCGCTCGTGTCTTTTTATCACAAGGCAGTGGTGAGATAATCGTTAATGGCAAACCACTAGACGAATACTTCGGTCGTGAAACTTCTCGCATGGTGGTGCGTCAGCCGCTTGAGCTATTAAATGCCACTGATAAATATGACCTATACATCACGGTCAAAGGTGGTGGTAACAACGGTCAAGCAGGTGCTATCCGCCATGGCATCACTCGCGCTTTGATTGAGTTTGACCCAGAGCTAAAATCAGACTTACGTAAAGCTGGCTTTGTTACTCGTGATGACCGTCAGGTTGAGCGTAAAAAATTGGGTCTACGTAAAGCACGCAAACGCCCACAATTCTCAAAACGTTAATCGATTTTTGTTTTATTTGCCATCTTTTTTTAAACCCCTGAAGACTCAGGGGTTTTTATTTGCCTTGGTGATTTATTTCTTTGCAAAAATAGCTTAAAATAGCAACAATTAGCAAAATGGGCATAGACATATCCTAATCATTGACTGTTTTGTACGATGCTGATTGATTTTTGTACAGTATTGATTTGACAGGATATGGGGTGGTAATTTTTTTGCTTTTGGCTTATAGTAGCCATCAATCATCATTGCCACAAACCCAGTAAGGGATTATATCCCTGAATCATTAACTGGAGGAAGTTTTAATGAGCCATGCCGAAGGTGTGAATGTCAAACGTCGCCGAGTTTTAATCGCTTCGACTGCTGCTATTGGGGCGGTTGGAGTGGCTGCTGTGGCGACCCCTTTTGTTCGCTCTTGGTATCCTAGTGCTAAAGCAGAGGCCGCTGGTGCTGCTGTCACCCAAGATATCAGCTCGATTGAGAATGGACAAATGGTGGTTGTCAAATATCGTGGCAAACCCATCTTTGTGGTTAAACGCACAGACGAGATGATTGCCAATCTAGAAAAAGTCTTACCACAACTCAGCGATCCACAATCTGACCAGTCCGTTCAACCTGAATACTGCAAGAATGACACTCGCTCACGTGAGCCTGATATTTTGGTGGTGGAGGGGGTGTGTACGCATTTGGGCTGTGCCCCCAGCTACCGCCCAGAAGTGGGTGCGGCTGACTTAGGTGGCGACAGCTGGTTCGGTGGATTTTTTTGCCCTTGTCACGGTTCTTTGTATGATTTGGCTGGACGTGTTTATAAAGGTGTCCCTGCACCAATCAACTTGCCAATTCCTGAGTACAGCATAAATGGCACTATTTTGACAGTTGGAGAGGCATAGTCATGAGTATGGGTAAAAAATTAATGCAATGGGTGGACGCCAGATTTCCTGCAACTGAAACCTATGAATACCACATGTCAAAGTACTATGCACCAAAGAACTTTAATTTTTGGTACTTTTTTGGTGTGTTGTCCATGGTGGTACTGGTCAACCAACTGGTAACTGGTATTTGGTTAACCATGATGTTTAACCCCAGTGCTGAAGGTGCGTTTGCATCTGTTGAGTATATCATGCGTGATGTCAAAGGAGGCTGGCTTATTCGCTACATGCACTCCACTGGGGCATCTGCTTTTTTTGTGGTGGTCTATTTGCACATGTTCCGTGGTCTGCTCTATGGCTCTTATAAGAAGCCTCGTGAGCTGATTTGGCTTATTGGCATGGCGATTTATCTGTGCCTGATGGCAGAGGGTTTTTTCGGCTATCTATTGCCTTGGGGTAACATGTCATTTTGGGGTGCTCAAGTCATCTTAAATTTGCCTGCTGCCATTCCTTTTATTGGTGATGCACTGGGCGAATGGGTCAAAGGTGACTACATCATCTCTGGCATTACCCTAAACCGTTTCTTTGCTTTGCATGTGGTTGCCATTCCATTAATTTTGGTGGCTTTGGTGTTTGTTCATTTGGTGGCACTACACCATGTTGGATCAAACAACCCTGATGGCATTGACATCAAAAAACTCAAAGACAAAAACGGCGTACCACTTGACGGTGTGCCATTTCACCCCTATTACACCGTGCATGATTTGGTGGGTATCGTGGTGTTCTTTATGGTGTTCTTCTCAGTGGTGTTTTTCTTCCCAGAAGGAGGCGGTTATTTCCTTGAGCCACCAAACTTTGAGGTCGCCAATCCTCTTAAAACCCCAGAACACATTGCCCCTGTTTGGTATTACACACCATTTTATGCCATGTTACGTGCCACACCGTCCATGTTTGGCTCAGCCTTACCAGGGGTGATTGTCATGGGGGCATCAATTGCCATCTTGTTTGTATTACCCTGGCTTGACCGCTCACCTGTTCGTTCAATCCGTTATAAAGGCACACTGTCTAAGATTGCGTTGGCGGTGTTTACCATCAGCTTTTTGATATTGGGCTATTTGGGTGCAACCTCTGCAACACCAACAGCAACCTTGGTGGCTCGAGTCTGTACTGTCTTGTATTTCTTGTTCTTCTTGTTAATGCCGATTTATACCGCCATTGAGAAGTGTAAACAACCACCTGAACGTGTCACTGGAGGTCACTAATGAAAACGGTCATTCAATCATTATCTGGTCTTGGTTTGTCTGTCAGTGTGGCGGTGGCATTGGGTATGGCATCTGTGCCTGCTCAAGCAGGGGGTGGTCATGGTTGTGGCACATTCAAAAGTGCCGATGGTCATGAAGAAATCTTAGAGTGTAGCAAAGCACCCATTAACTTTGAAAACAAAGGCTCGCTACAACGTGGTGCAACCATGTTTATGAACTATTGTGCTGGGTGTCATACCGCTCAATATGTGCGTCATTCACGCATCGCCAAAGACTTAGAGATTCCGCCAGAGCTGGTAGAAAAATACTTAATGGTTACCACTGACCAGATTGGTAATCACATCACCGCTGGCATTGACCCAGAGTTACAGTCGGATTGGTTTGGAGCACCGCCACCAGACTTATCGTTAGAAAATCGCCTAAGGGGTGATGATTGGGTTTATACCTACCTATTGAGCTTCTATGAAGACCCTAGCCGTCCTTGGGGAGCAAACAACTTGGTATTGCCCAATGCTGCCATGCCACATGTGCTACATAATCTAGAGCAAGAGCTTGGTCAAGAAGAATATCGCTCACGAGTGGGTGATTTGGTCAACTTTATGGCATGGATGGGTGAGCCTGTCCGTCATGATCGTAAAATCATCGGTGCGTTTGTTCTGCTGTTCTTATTGGTGTTGTTAATCCCTGTTTATCTGCTCAATAAAGAATTTTGGAAAGACGTTAAATAAGTGCCTGCTGTTTGCCAGGTGATGACTTCAGCCAGATAAAATCAATCAGATAAAAAGGAGCATTGAGTTGAATGCTCCTTTTTTTATTGGCAAAACGATTGACTTTTATTGGCAAAACGATTGACCATCATCTTTACCAGTGATGGCAAGCTTTGCTATCATGGCAGAATATGCCTAACTTTGAGAGCGGTCATGTCACAAGCCAAGTCAATGAGCAAAAATCATTTATTATTATACGGTGATGACGGTTATGACAGTCATGTGGTACGCTATCTGCTTGCCATTAAAAATGTGGAGTATGGCCACAGCTACCTAAAAAGTGAACGCCCCGAAGACTTAATTCAGCTCAACCCTTATGGCACATTACCGACATTGATACATGGACAATTTACTTTTTATGAGCTGACGGTGATATTTGAGTATTTAGAAGAGCGATATGTGCAGCCAAAATTATTGCCTTACTCTGCTCAGCAACGGGCCCAAGTCAGACAATTGGCATGGCGTATACAAAAAGACTGGTTGGGGCTAGCCAGACACATTCTACGACATCCAGATAGCTTTGATGCCAAACAATTTGATACGGTCAAAAAAGAGCTGAGCGACTCTTTAGTCACTTTGTCCCCCCTATTTGCTCATCAGCCTTATTTTTTATCTGACAGTTTGGGCTGGTGTGATGTGCTGCTTGCCCCCATGCTGTGGCAACTAAAAGAGCATCAGCTAAAGTTACCCAACGTTTTGGTAAAACCTTTGCTTGCTTATCAGCAACGACTGTTCACTGAACCTGCGTTTGTTGCCAGTTTGGTTTATTGATTGTTAACATATTTAAAACCAACATCTTTAAAATGGATAACAGGAGAACATACAGATGAATGACGAAACCACCTTAACCCCCACTCGCCCTTATATGGTCAGAGCCATTTATCAATGGTTAGAAGACAATTTGTTGACACCGCATATCATGGTGGACACCAGCCATGATAATGTGCAAGTGCCTACTGAACACGTCCGTGATGACCGCATTGTGCTAAACATTGCCAGCCAAGCAGTTGGCAATATGCGTATGGATAATGACTACATTCATTTTAATGCACGTTTTGCTGGAGCATCACGAGAGATATGGATACCCATGCAAGCAGTCATGGGCATTTATGCCAAAGAAAATCAGCAAGGCATGTTCTTTGACCCTACTGAGTATGATGATTATGACCCAAGCTTGGATAATTCGCCTAAGACGGATAAATCTGCCACGCCCAAACCAAAACGAGAAAATAAAGCAGGGTTAAAGATATTAAAGTAAACAACATCATTTAACGAAACAGCACAGTTAAAAATAAATGATTAAAGTCAATCTCTACAAAAAGAGCCAGCAAAAAGGTGGCTCTTATTAAAGGTGGTTTTAGTAAGGTTTTATTAAAGGCAGCAACGGCCATCACACAAAAAACTCATCTAAGCCATTTTCCAGTTCTTGCTTTATCTTGCCTTTGAGCAATCTGGCGGCAAAGCCCAATTCGGCTTTAAAGCGGATTTTTTGCTCATCTAATACCGCATGACCAGCAATGCCACTACGGCTGATGCTGGCGGTATCTTGGCTGTCTCCTTCCACATAATCCACGTCCAAGCCATATTCATCACAGGCTTGTTTGAGCCATTGTTTGGCTTGATGGCGTGCCGTGGCTAAATCCATGTTATGCTGCCTTTCAATTTCGATGTCTGCCATTTGTGGCCACTCCCAATGTTTTGTTAAAGCGGTTTGTTAAAGCGGTTTGTTAAAGCGGTTTATTCAAGCAGTTGATGAAAACAGGTGATGCAAAAATTAAGCGGTCAAGCTCTTGGTAACGTTACCCCTGTCTGACCTTGATATTTACCACCACGGTCTTTATAGCTGATTTGGCACACATCATCAGCATCACTTTGAAAAAACAGCATCTGTGCCACACCTTCTCCTGCATAGATGCGAGCAGGTAGGTTGGTGGTGTTGCTAAATTCTAGGGTAACATGCCCTTCCCATTCTGGCTCAAGCGGAGTAACATTGACGATAATGCCACAGCGTGCGTAGGTAGATTTACCAAGACAAATGGTCAATACATCACGAGGAATTCGAAAATATTCCATGGTACGAGCCAAGGCAAATGAATTGGGAGGAATGATACATTCATCGCCCACAATGTCAATAAAACTATTAGGGTCAAAGTTTTTTGGGTCAACAATGGCAGAATGTACGTTTGTAAATACTTTGAACTCACGGGCACAACGGACATCATAGCCATAACTGGATGTGCCATAACTGATGAGCTTATCCCCTGTGTCATTAAATCGCACTTGCTCTGCTTCAAATGGCTCAATCATGCCATGCCTGCTTGCCATTTGTTGTATCCATCGGTCAGATTTGATTGACATAATGTACCCTTGATTTTTTACAAGTTTTACTTACAAAGTCGCTATTATATCGTCGAATAAAAATAAAATCGAGATAAGACAGACAAGTTAAGGCATACAAACAGTGCGGTAAATGAGCCTAACGCTGTCTTGTGGTTTTATTATTGGCAGACCAACATGCTTATCAAAAAATGCGTGCTGTCGCTTGTTTGGCATATTGTCCAATGCCATTGTCCACTGCTTTGGCAATGTCCATATAAAACACAGCAAAGTCATCTCCTGCCCCATTATTGGCGATGACGCTTGGTAACCCTTTATCTGCCTGCTCACGAATGCCACTGGCTAAAGGCAGTTGCCCAAGTAATGGCACACCGTACTGATTGACAATCTGCTCACCACCGCCTTGACCAAAGATTGCTTCGGTATGCCCACATTGACCACAGGTGTGCAGTGCCATGTTTTCAACCAGCCCCAGCACAGCAATGTCGGTTTTATGAAACAGCTCAATGCCTTTTTGTGCGTCCATTAATGCCACATGTTGGGGTGTGGTTACAATTATGGAAGCAGTCACAGGAATGCGTTGTGCCAATGTCAGCTGGATATCACCTGTTCCAGGTGGTAAGTCAATCAATAGGTAATCAAGGTTTGGCCAATTGGTTTGATGAAACAGTTGCATCAATGCCCCTGTGGCTTTTGGTCCACGCCAAGCAACTGGGGTGGTGTCGCTGTCCAATAAACTGCCAATGGATAATGTTGCCAAACCATGAGCATTTATGGGAACAAATTGCTCGTTTTCGATGTCAGGGTTAATCCCCTCGATACCAAGCATGGTTGGGATAGAAGGCCCATAAATGTCCGCATCTAACACCCCCACTCGATGCCCCATCTTCTGTAGTGCCAATGCTAAATTAACGGTGGTGGTGGATTTGCCCACACCGCCTTTACCTGAAGCCACTGCCACAATATGACGAATGCGTGGGTGTGCTTGTAAATCGCTTTGTTTGGGTGCTGAAGTGGCTTTTGTTGCTGGTTTTGGCTTGGTTTTGCTGTTAGCTAAGCCTACTGTATCAGCTTGCTGGGGGTCTTTTTTAGATTTTAAAAAGCCAAATGCCATAAGATTCCCCTTATGATATGAATTTAAGGATTTTGACCATGATCATGAATCGTGTCATGACCATTGTAACTGATGTTATGCTGACAGTATACTTATCATTCATGTTAAAAGCTTATCAATTTTAAAGCATAAAAACGTTCACACATAAAAACACATGATTGACCTTTTTGTTACTTTTCATTGACTGTCTTAGTCTGTTATCATCGTCTGTCATCATTATCCACTTAGCCATAGTTACCTATCCACCTAGCAGGAAATTTAAGATGTTATCAAAATGGGTTCGAGCCATATTACAAGCAAGCGTCTATGACGTTGCCATTCAAACACCACTTGAGACCGCCCCCAAGCTAAGCCAGCGTTATGATAATCACATTCGCTTTAAACGGGAAGATTTGCAACCTGTTTTTTCTTTTAAACTGCGTGGGGCGTATAACTGCATCAGCCAATTAACGGACGAACAGCGTCAACGTGGCGTAATTTGTGCGTCAGCAGGTAACCACGCTCAAGGTGTGGCATATTCTGCCAAACATTTAAATATTCCCAACGTCATTGTCATGCCAACCACCACACCTGAGATTAAAGTCAATGCGGTTAAAGCATTGGGTGGTAATGTGGTGCTACACGGTGATAGCTTTGATGATGCCAACCGCCATGCCATTGCCATCAGTGAAGCGGACGGCTTAACCTTCATTCCGCCTTATGACAACGCTCAAGTGATTGCAGGTCAAGGGACAATTGGCATGGAGCTTAACCAACAATGGCGAGACATGGATTATGTGTTCATCGCCACAGGTGGCGGTGGTTTGCTGGCTGGTGTGGCGGCATTTTTAGGAGAGGTTGCCCCCCATGTGCAGGTGATTGCCGTTGAACCAGAAGATGCCGCTTGTCTAAAGGCTGCTTTGGAGACAGGCGAACGCATTCGCTTACCACAAGTGGGGTTGTTCGTTGACGGCGTGGCGGTGGCTCAACTTGGTGAATTGCCATTTGAATTGGTCAGATTGCCAAAAAGTGATGGCAGTGGGGTCATTGTTAACCCCAATGTGGTAACTTGTAATAATGATGAAGTGTGTGCTGCCATCAAAGATGTTTTTGAAGAAAACCGTAGCATCGTTGAACCAGCTGGGGCATTGGCAGTGGCTGGCATGAAAAAATACATTCAAGCCCATCAATTACAGGGCAAAAACTGCGTTGCCATCATCTGTGGTGCGAATATGAACTTTGACCGCTTACGCTACATTGCCGAGCGTACTGAAATTGGTGAAAATAAAGAAGCCATATTTGCGGTCACCATTCCTGAACAGACAGGGGCGTTTTTAAACTTTTGTCGTAATTTACATGGACGCAACATCACTGAATTTAACTATCGAGTACGCTCAAGCAATGCCCCAGATTCAAACGAGCTTGCCAGCATCTTTGTTGGTATCGCCCTAAAAGAAGGTGAAAAAGAACGCCAAACCATCGCAAAACAGTTGGTAGATAACGGCTATTTGGCACATGACTTGACCGATGATGAAATTGCCAAAACCCACATTCGCTATCTGATTGGCGGTCATGCTGACGTTGCCAATGAACAGCTGTTTCGAGTGCTGTTCCCAGAGCGTCCAGGGGCATTGTTAAATTTTTTAGAAAAACTGGGCAGTGACTTTAACATCACCCTGTTTCATTATCGCAATCATGGGGCAGCAGATGGTCGAGTACTGGTGGGTTTGCAAGCCACTCAAGACAACTCAAGACAACTGCAAGATGCGTTAAATGACATCGGTTATGACTGTGAACCCATCAATGATAATGTGGGTTATCAGTTGTTTTTAAAATAACAAGTTTTAAAATAACATGTTTTAAGACAACGGTTTTTAAAATAACACTCCTTGCTTTACAATAATGAGCAAATACGATAATCAACCAACAGACAGACCAACAAACATATGAACGACAACACAAACAGCAACACAGATGATAAAGTAAGGATAGACAAATGGCTGTGGGCGGCTCGGTTTTTTCGTACCCGTAGCCTTGCCAAAAAAGCCATCGAAGGGGGCAAGGTGCATATGGGTGGTGGTCGTGTCAAGACCAGCAAAGAAATCAGCATTGGCGATATAATCACCGTGCGTCAAGGCTCTGCCACCACCATGAGCGAAAAAACCGTGGTGGTGCAAGCCTTATCGGCTCAGCGTGGCAGTGCCAGTATCGCACAAACATTGTATGAAGAGACTGCCGAAAGTCGCTCACGGCGTGCCTTTTATGCCGAACAAAGAAAACTTGCCAATCTTGCCAGACCCGACAGCAAACCCAACAAAAAACAACGCCGTGAGTTACATCGGTTAAAATCACACCATTAAATTCACAACGTTAACGCCATCTTATTTTACCATCGCTTAACATTCACCTTACTTATCTTCATTTATCTTTACCTTAATTTCTTTTTTACATTAATTTCTTTTTACCTTAATTCATCTTCACGTTATCGAGCCATCAATATCATCATGCAGATTCTTTATCATCAAGACTTACGCAAAAGAAATACCATGGCATTGGCATGTACTGCCGATAAACTCATCGTTTTAGAACAAGAATCTGACATCACCAGCATCATGCCACAAGTGGCTGATGACACAAATGGGTTTTTGCTGTTATCTGGTGGCAGTAACATCATCTTACCCAAACACCTAACAAAAAGTGTGATTTTACCAAGGTTTTCAGGCATTCATGCGCTAAAAGACGGCGAGTATGGTGTTGATATTGAAGTCATGGCAGGGCATTCTTGGCATGAATTGGTGGTGCAATGCACACAAAACGGCTGGTATGGGTTAGAAAATTTGGCTTTAATCCCCGGTCTGGTGGGAGCAGCCCCTGTACAAAACATTGGTGCATATGGTGTGCAAATCGAAGATTGCCTAACTTATGTGCGTGCGTATCACATTCCCAGTGGTCAATGGCACACTTTAGATAACAAGGCGTGTCAATTTGGTTATCGCAACAGCATATTTAAACAAAATCCCAACACATGGTTGATTAGCCGTGTAGGATTTCGGCTGCATAAAGATGCCACTGACGTTTGTGTGGATTATGGTGATGTCAAAGCGGTTGCCAACCACATTCAAGACATGCCCACTCCCTTAGATGTCATGAATGCTGTCATCAGTATCCGCCAAAGCAAATTACCTGACCCAAAAATCTTGCCAAACTGTGGCAGTTTTTTTCAAAACCCCATCATCAGCCAAGCCGATTATAAACATCTGCTGTCATATTATCCTGACCTACCATGCCATCACGTTCAATCCAGCAACTCTAACGAATCGTTGGTTAAAGTGCCTGCCGCATGGTTGATTGACCATGCTGGTCTGAAAGGCAAAGGCATTTATCCAATATTAATCCATGATAAGCAAGCACTGGTACTCACCAATCACAGTAAAGTTGATGAACCACCTGCCAGCCAAGCGGACATCACTGCCACACAAAACTTAATCATTAGTACCGTCAAGGCAAAGTACGGCATCAGTTTACACCCAGAGCCCATTTGGATAAGCGATTAAACCTTAAACCCAATAAACCCAAACACCGCCAAATATCCATTATTATCCATCATGACTATTTAATGTTAATGGGCTGAGATAGTTAATGGGCTGATATGTTTGCCTGTACCTGCAAAACATGAGTATTGGGGTCTTGACGGATTTGTAGAGCATCAAACACGTACCCTTGCATCTGTAATTGACTGATGGCTTGCGACACGGTGGCTTGGCTGTGGTGTTCAAATGACAGTTGTAC
The DNA here is from genome assembly GCF_002014765.1 of Lwoffella lincolnii. Classification (GTDB taxonomy): domain Bacteria; phylum Pseudomonadota; class Gammaproteobacteria; order Pseudomonadales; family Moraxellaceae; genus Psychrobacter; species Psychrobacter lincolnii. The sequence continues at coordinate 77,050 of NZ_MUYT01000001.1, read as the reverse complement.
GCCATTACCCGCTGTCATTACCTGAGGATTGATGATGCCATGATGGCTCAATAATGACGATACTTGTGTGGATAACGGCTGAGAGTCGCCATCTTGCAACAGTTGACTGGCATCTTGTGGTTTTAGATTGCCTGCTTGCGACCGTAACCAAAAATAATCATTGACTTTATTGGTATAAGCTTGCTGGCTGGCTTGGGCATTGGTGTGTAAGGTCCATGCCCCAAACAACATCATCACCAATAAAAATGCCAACAACACCATCAACGCCATGCGGTCACGGGCGGACAGCTGTTGCCATTTGTTGGTTAAGTCGTACCATGTGTTGGTCAGGTCAAATTTTGGTTTAAGTCGTTTACTGATTCCTGCTGAATTTGCCATAAATCAAATTGCCATTGCATAAAATAAAAAAAGATGCTGTGAACATCACATTTAAGACCCCAGCGTTACCACCAACTGTCCTTGTACTTGGCTGTTAGGAGCAGGCACGGTTGTGTTTGCTTGGGCGGTGGTATTCACCGTGGCATCGCTTACCGTAACATTGCTTACCGTGCCTAAGTTGGCATTCATACCTGCTTGTTGTAAATTTGCCACCAATGTGTCTAAACTTTGGCGATTATTTGCAAGCACAGTCATTTCTATCTGTTCTGGCTGCATATTTAGCACGCTTGCCACCACATCAGACTGTCTTAATAAGGCACTTATCTGTTGCATTTGTGTGCTTGTGGCATCATTTTGTCCAGCGGTATTGATAAGTTTTGGCGATAACTGAGTTTGTAACTGTGTGCGGTTGTTGAGTCGTTCGTTAGGATACCATGCTTGGTATTGCTCACGAATGGCAGTTTGGGTGGCTTGACTGGCGGTACTGTATTGCTGAATTTGCAAGGCATCAACCATCAACTGTAATGCCAATGCCACCATCATCACCATGATGGCAGTCTTAAGATAAGGCGATGCGATGGACGTGCGTTTGATGTGGTAAAAATTTAATGAATGTTGAATGGGCTGTGCCACAGGGGTTAATGTCGCTTGGCTGCCATGCACCGCAATGCCATGATGCAACAGTTGACTGATGCCTTCTTGCCAGCCATGACGGTTGCCCATCTGTTCTACGGTGGTGTGCCATGTCGCATCATCGTCATTAGATGCCATAAGCCCAGAAGAAGAGATGACATACACATTGTCTAATTGTTCATCGTTCACATGGTCGGGTTGTGTTGAATGATTGACATGCGATGTCAGCAAGTCATCATCAACATCAGCCACATCATTATCTTGATTATCTTGATTTGCCAACCACTGTTGTACCATTAATGGCAGATAACCAATCGCCCCACCATGAGACACAGAGCGACGCATCAACAATGTTTGCTTATCAAAATACAGATACACACTTCGCTGTCCCATTTTAGGAATGGGCAGCAACAGATAATCAGGCAACAACGCCACAAGCTTTAATCCAACCAGTTCGGTGGCGTATTGCCACTGCTCAATCTGAGCTTGTGGTAAGGCAAATAACTGATGTAAATTACCCACACTCCATGACTTAATCTGCAACTGTTCAACAGGCGTTAATGTCATCTCTTCAAATAAATACCGCATTCCTGATTCACCCAACTGTTGGCAACGTTTGCTACTTAACCATTGAGGCAGTTGCAACACGCTGGTGGACGGTATGTATAAGCACACATCAGCATTGGGGTGGTCTTTGGCAACCGCTGATAAATTGGCATGGCCATGCCACAGGTCAAGTTTACCTGTTTGTTCTTCTTGATTTTGTTTTTCTTGGTAAAGATAAACATGGCTGGCTGTTTGGTTGGATTGATTGTTATCCATAGCAACAGCATCAAAAAGCGTGGGTATCCATAGGGTAATCATGGGTAAGGTCACTGAACTGATTTAGGGCGTCTGATTTAGGCTTGTTTGGGAATAAAGGCATCGGTTTGCTTGCCAAGTCCTTCTACCAACACAGGCGTGTCAATCACTCGGGCTTCAGCAAGGGCATAGCTGACTGGCGTATCGCCTGTGAGCAATGCCACCAATTTGGCAACAATGGGCATATGACAGACCACCACAATCATTTGCTCACTCTCACTTGTTCCAAAAACATCGCACAATGTTTGTAAAGCGACTTTGGCATCGTCATTAGGCGTGATGTTATCCATGATTTGTAAGGGAGCTTTGATTTGTACAAAAGCATCGATAAACGGTTGTCTGATGATGTCACATGTTTGCTTGGCTCGGTGATAAGGGCTTGAGACAAATAAGGTTGGTAAGCCATATGTTTTGCCATAGTCAGTCAGCCAATGAGCGGTTTGCTCAGCTTGATATTTGCCAAGTTCGGACAGATGACGCTCGCTGTCTGGGTGAGTGTATGCCCCTGCGTCGCCGTGGCGAATTAAGATGATTTTCATTGATTTGCCTTTATTTATGAGTTACCCAATCATAAAACGCTTCAATGGGTATAAAAAAATGACTGCTTTTTCCCTAGAGTAAATTTTACCGTCAATCAGCTGATGCAACAGTGTCTATCCCTGCTTCTTATTCTTTTTTGGTTACTTTTTTGGTTAAAGCACTTTGTATGTCCATTCCTTGACTTCACGCTGTCCTTTACTTTACGTTCTTATGTGGCATGACAAACTCCACATCACTTCTAAAGCCAGATTCCATTAAGTGTAATGCCACCCCTAAGGGGGCTTGGTCTTGATAAATCACGGCATATAATGCTTGAGTAATGGGCATATAGATGCCATCTTTTTTGGCTTTTTGATTAACTTGCTCAATGGTATTGAGACCTTCAGCCGTTTGTCCCAACTTTTTGATGGCATTTTCAAGACTTACCCCCTGTGCCAACAGCTTACCAATACGAAAGTTACGGCTTAATTCTGAACTACAAGTGGCGTATAAATCACCAACACCAGATAACCCCAAAAATGTCAACGGATTTGCCCCCATATGTGCCCCAAATCGGCTCATCTCTGCCAAGGCACGGGTCAGAATCATGGCTTTGGTGTTTTCACCCACATCATAAGTCGCTGCCATGCCCATGGCAATGGCATAGATGTTTTTTAATGCCCCACCCAACTCCACACCACGCACGTCATCACTGGCAAACACCCGAAAAAACGCCGAATGCAATGCCATCTGTACCGCATGACGCAACTGCTCTGACTCGCTGGCGATGACCGTGCCTGATGGCATGTTGTCCATGATTTCTTTGGCAAGGTTAGGTCCACTCATCACCCCATAACTCACTTCAGGCAACTCTTGGGTGATGATGTCGCTCATCAACGCAAAAGTGTCTTTTTCCATGCCTTTGGTTAAAGACACCACCGCTTGCCCTGTGATGTGTGGGGCAATATTTTGTAGCATCTCTCTAAACGCCGAGCTGGGTACTGCCACAAAGATGATGTCTTTGTCCTTAACACTCTCTGCCAAGTTATTGCTGAACTTTAGTGTCTCATCGAGTTGGTGATTAGGCAGATATTTTTTGTTAATGCGGTGTTTTTGCATCTGTTTGACACTGCGTTTATTGCGTACCCATAACGTTGAGTCGCAACCATTTTTTGCTGCCATGTTTGCCATTGCCGTGCCAAAACTGCCTCCACCCAAAAACACCAATCGAAGTGGTGCAACATGGTCATGACTGGTCATCGTCTGTTTGACTGTTTGTTCGCTGGCATCAGTTTGGGCATTTGGTTGTTCTTTATCAATATCCACTGGCAGTTTGGTTTTTTTTCGCATGTCCAATATCTCCGCCAAAAGCTTGCTTGCTTTGTCTTTATTGATGCCAAGCTTGTCTAAATTCTCGCTTAAGTTGGTTGGCAATTGTGGCTTTTTCATGCAATTCCCTTTTTAATCTTAACAGCAATGACATTGATTGTAACAGAAATGATATTGATTATAACATCAGTGGCAATATGACAGTAACAACATAACGATGACGATGAGAAAGCATCATAAGGTATATTGTAAACCAAATTTATGATGGTTATTGACGAAACTCAACAAAATCATCTACCAAAATCACTGCCCGTTCTGGCACATCACCCTGATACGTTCCCACATAAACAAATCCCACCACTTGATTGATGTCATCAACACCAAAAAATGCTTTAACCGCTGGCTCATTGGCAAGCAAGCCTGTCCGCCATACCGTCGCAAAACCTTGAGCATCAAAGGCAAGCAGTAAATTTTGCACGCTGGCAGCACACGCTGCCAACTGCTCCCAATGCGGAACTTTTTCATGGTCTTGGTAGCGGGTAACACACGCCACTATCATGGGGGCTCTTAAGGGCAGATTTTCAGTTTTGCTCAAACTCATCTCATCGGTTTGTCCTTGAGCAATGGCAGCAGTTTTTAACGCTTCACCAAACTGTTTTAACGCATTGCCTGCTAGGACAACAAAACGATACGGATTGAGCGATTTATGGTCAGGGGCAGACATGGCAACTTCAATGGCTTGCTCAACTTGTTTGCGAGTGGGGGCAGGGGCAATCAAATTGCCGATGGAACGGCGAGATTTGATAAAGTCTAAAATATCGGTGCTGGTTGGCATGTGGTGTTCCTTTGGATAAGTGATGTTTTGGGTAATCGATGTTTTGGACAAATTGATTTGTATTGGCGTGATGGGTCATCTGCTGGTTAGTTTTTATCCAGCCGATGTGCTTGTTTGAGATACGCTTCAGATTGCATCTCCAAAAGCCTTGAGCGAGTCCGCTCAATCTCAAACGCCAGTTTTTCACCTTGATACAATTCTAAGATGGGCTGTTGGGCTCGCACAAGCAACTTCACCCGACGATCATAAAACTCATCCACCAAATAAATAAAGCGACGAGTGGGGTCACGCAATTCATCGCTTAGTTTTGGCACATTATCCACCAATACGGTACTGTAATCATTGGCAATTTCGATAAAATCACTGGCTGAGCGTGGCTCTAGGCACAACTGACGAAACTCACAATACAAGGTATTTTCAGTACGGGCGTTGATGCTGATTTGTCGCCCATTGATGCTGATGGGGTCTTTGCTGATTTTTTGCTGATTGGCAAGGCTGGCAAAGCGATTGGCAAGCCAATGGGCATTATCCTTGGTCAATGGTGATACATATAATTGAGCTTGTTGCAACACCCTTAGGCGATAATCAATGCCAGAATCAATGTTCATTATCTTGGTGTGTTTTTCTAACTCAGCAATGGCAGGTAAAAAACGGTCTCGATGCAGGCCGTCTTTATACAAGCCTGATGGCTCAATGTTGGAAGTTGCCACCAAAGTGATGCCACGCTCAAACAGCAGGGTAAATAAATCACCCAAAATCATCGCATCGGACACATTGGAGACAAAAAATTCATCAAAACATATTAAAATGGCCTTGTTATGAATATTATCCGCCACACTGACCAACGGATTGGCCTGCCCTGACAACGCATTGAGCTGTTTATGCACATCTTTCATAAAATGATGAAAGTGCATTCGCATCTTACGCTCAATAGTCACTGCGTCAAAAAACATGTCCATCATCCATGTTTTACCACGACCAACACCCCCCCACATATATAAGCCCTTTGGCGGTTTTGGAGCTGGCTTAAAAAAGCCAAAAAAGCCTTTATCAGGATTAAAGTTTTGTAATTTATGGCTGACCGTATCCAAATAAGTCATTGCCATGCGTTGCTGTGGGTCTTCACTAAACTCTGTGGATTGTAAGGCTTGCTCATAACGTTGTAAGGGAGTGAGCCTCATCATGATTTAACTCCATTAAAAAGATGACAGGACAATTGAAGCTTTCTACTTAATTAAATTCTACTTAATTAAATTCTACTTAATTAAAGACGCACTACTTAATTAAAGACGTATTTTTCTTTAATAACTTGGTCAACTCGCCCAATTTTCCATGAAAAAAATGTCCTGTGTCATCAACCACATCAGCACAAATACCAAAGTCTTGTGCAAATTTTGCCAAAGAACTCGGAGAAACCAACTCATCATGCTCACCATACACCATAAAGGTTTTTTCTGTTGGCAATGCGATGTTATCCAAAGAGTGCCTCTCAATCGATGGGGCAATCAATGCCAAATCAGTCAATTCAAAATCACCAATGCCCAAAAATGCCCCTTGTTCGTCAATCATTTGAGCCAAGCTCATCGCCACATAACCCCCAAACGAAAAACCACCCAGCCAAAGTTTACGGGCTGATGTTTGGTTGGCCATCCATTGCAACACCGTCAAGGCATCTTGAATTTCACCGTCCATATTGCCATAACTGCCTGTGGACTGCCCCACACCACGATAGTTAAACCGCACCACGTGCATAGGCTCATCTGGTTGCTCTTTGGCAAAATCACGGGCAAATCGGTACATGGTGGTTACGATTTTATTCATCATTGTGCCTTGCCCTAAAGGATTGGGGTGACACAACAACGCAATGCGTTCTACCGCAGTGTCCATTGGGTCATCATTGTGCCACAAGGCATCAACTTGCAATTGACCTTCTGGTGCATCAATCAGTTGGGTGGGGTTATTTTTTATCATCGTTACTCAACTCACTGTATCAATCATCATTATCAATCATTAATAATCATTCATCATTGACATGAATTAAAAAATTGCCTGTCATTGTAACACGATAGACAGCGTATCATGATACACTTATGTCATCTTATGTCGCTATTTTATTTTGGTTTTATCCTGCTGTCTTGTTGATATGGTGTGTTGATAATGGTTGGTTCATAATGGTTGGATTATGGCGGTATTCTTATGTGGCTTCATCAGCGGGCATTTGCCTTAGTATCAGCATGGGTATCAGCATGGGTCTGGTCGCTTGTCAGTCCGTTGATGCCACACAATATCCACAACAGGTTACAGGGTTGCCTGTGCATCAAGCGGTTGGCATTGCACCAAATCCCAACCAAGCTTATGCTCTTGCCAAAAAACGAGCCAATAAATTATGTAACACTCAACAAACGATGATATTAAAACAAGAAATCAATCAACACCATGGCACACGGACGAAGAAAAACAGCGTCTTTGGACGAGTGGGCAGTGTGGTGGGAAATATTTTTGGACAATCCTCTTATCGACAGGTACAACTGCCAGAATATCAAGTATTGATAAAATTTCAGTGTCAATCATTTTAGCATCGGTAAAAAATTGATAAAGGAATATGCAGCTGATATTAATATCACCCATCAATTTTTGCTTGAATAATGGTATGATACGCTTTTTTTGTTGCTTATTTTGTCGCTGTTAGCAATGCAATTTGCTTGAATATTGCAATATCGTCGTACGGTCGTTTTATGTCTCATCGCATCTCCCATCTTAGCCAATCTGCCACCACTCATTCTAACAATCATGCCAGTTCTAACAACCATATCAGTCCTAATGACCATATCAATTCTGGCAATCATCTTAATCATCAAGATGCTGATTGTATGGACATTCATCACGCCATTGATGATGTTAAGTTTCAATCTGAGCCATCTGAGCAAATCACACAACAAGCACATCAGCCAAAACACAATTTAAAATCCAATATGTCATTATGGACATACTCTTTATTAGGTTTGGGAGCAATATTGTCATTGATGCTTATCAGCAGTCATATTGCCAATCAACAAATGAAACACAACCATGTGATAATTGACATCACCGAAGAGTTGACTCATCGCTTGACCACACTGACCATTGACATAGAACAGTTGGCATTACTCACCCAAGCCAATGATGACCTTGTTGCCCTTATTCCTGCTGTTATTACTCAAGTTGAAGATAATGCAAATCGCATCGATACGTTGCTCCATCACCTACAATCAGGTGGACAAATACAAAACCGTGCTGGTGAAATGATATTGATACAAGCAGTCAATGACGTAAGTAACAACCAAGCCTTAGCCAATCTTAATCTAACATGGCAACGCCAACAGTCGTTGCTACAGCCCCTACTGACAGGTGGCACAAACTTCATTCATCATGATGACAACGACACACTGGCTTTAGCCAATTTTGCTTATCTAAATCATCAATCAATGGCTGACACCTTAAAACAATTAACACAAGAACGTAGGCAACAAAATGCGTATTGGACATCTGTCACCAAAAAGGTGTTTTGGAGTGGCTTTATTTTGCTTGCTGTCTATTTATTATGGCTGGTGGTCTATTTTACTCGCCGTATCAAGCAAAGCAATGCTAAGATGCGACAAATCGCTCACTTAAATGATGAACTGTTTGCCACAGCTTATGATGGGCTGTTTTTTTTGGATATTGAAGGACGCATCACCGAACGACAATCGCCCACGCTAACATCCATCATAGGAATTGATAAACTGAGCCACCGCCGTTTTTTAAGCTTGCTTGAGCGACGCATTCCAAAAGCTGACCATGAACGTGCTAAAAATTTCATCAATGAGATTTACCAAGGTTTATTGACCAATGACGACATTGATGCAAAAAATCCGCTAAAATCAGTGTCATTCATCGTTCACACTGGCACTGACATATCATCAAAACAGTCATCAAAACAGCTGTCATTTTCCTTTACTTTATTAAACACAGCCACACAATCACAGCCATCACCATTATTTTCCACCCAAGCAGATGAGCATCTGTTAGTCAGAGTACGCCCTGCCAATATCACCACATCTGTATTGACCAGCCACCCGACAACGTCAAACCCCACAACATTAAACCCCACCACGTTAAACCCCACCACAAATAAAGCCAACCACTCAACCAGCAAACATATCAACAGCACAGACTTGAATCAACTTGAACCGTTGCCACAGTTATTAACAATTGATGCCACAAGGTTACTGACATTTATGAAACGCATGGACGTACGCCTATCCATGCTCAATCAAGCCCTTAATGATTTATCGGACATACAAGCCAACGATGCACATACCGATGACGCACACACCAAACCAACAAAAAATTTAACTCAGGATAAAGCGAACAATCACACTTTGGCATCTGGTCATATTGATTTTTTATTGCGTACGGCACACAGCATTTTGATTGATGCTAAAGCATCAGACTTACCGCCTTATCTCCAACATGCCACACAAATTCATCATTGTGTCCAAATGTTATCAACCAAACAAAACGTGCATTCATCTGCTAAAAATGATGCCCTTACCACGGCATTACATGCAATAGAACAGCTTACCTTATTACAACAAACAGCGTATCAACAAGTATATCAACAACGACAACACTTGCCAGATGATTTGCCAGCAAATCAACCAGTTTGGCACCCAACGTTAACAGATAAATTATCACTCACTGTGGCCAATGACTTAACAACTGACAACCGAGCAACGGTGGCATCACTCACCCAATTTGTCGAAAATGAAGTCAAAACCCAACAAAAACACATTCATCTACACTGCCCCACATGGAATGAATCAGGACTTAGTAACACCCAGCGTTGCATGATTTATGACATCAGCTTACAGCTGTTGTCCAATGCCATTCATCACGGCATAGAGCCAGCCACCTTGCGTATTGGTACAGGCAAAACCGCATATGGACAAATACGCATTCATCTGACCAAGACCGAAACAGCAGACGGTCATGCCTATGAGTTGCAATGCAGTGATGACGGTGGTGGTATTGACTTTAACAAACTGGTGCAAGATGCGATGACAGCGGGGCTAATTGAGCAAAAAAATGCCAAACATCTCTCTGGTGAACAAATCATAAAGCTGCTGTTTTCGCAAAAGCTTTATCGCCAATCGGCTGATAATAGGGTGGTTGATGACAGGGTGGTTGATAATAATAAAAGTGGCACTGACGCAAATCAAGGAAGCGGTATGGGAATGCAGTTGGTCAAACATCATGTTAAAGCATTAAACGCCCGCCTATTCATTGATAGCCAACAAGCCAAATACAGTAAATTTCGCATTGAGTTTGTGGTCTAGAGTTGGGGGCTGGAGTTGTGGCCTAATGACACAACCATTCGTCCAATCAATTCAACCAATCCATCTAATAAATGAGCAAAATTGTGTTTAAAATAAAAGTAAGACCCTTATTAATGTATCAACTTATCTTACCAGACGCTTTCAACAAGCAAAGTTTTTAACAAGCAAGAAAGGAGCATCACATGCCATCATTTGACATTGTTTCAGAATTACAGACCTTTGAAGTCAAGCACGCTGTACAAAACACCGAAAAAGAGATTGCCACTCGCTTTGATTTTAAAGGCAGTGACATCAAACTTGAACTCAACGAAAAAGCCAAAACCTTGACCATCTTGGCAGATAATGACTTACAAATGGACAATGTCTATGCCATGCTCGAAAAGCATCTGATAAAGCGTGGTGTGGATTTACAATCGCTTAGCCCACAGGAAAATCAAGGCTCAGGTAAGCAAATTAAAAAATTGATTGATTTAAAAGACGGTTTAGACAGCGACACCGCCAAAAAAATCAGCAAAACCTTAAAAGAATCCGACTTAAAGGTCTCTGCCAGCATTCAAGGCGATAAGGTGCGAGTAACGGATAAAAAAAGAGATAACTTACAGTTGGCAATGGCGTTACTAAAAGAAAAAAGATTTGGTGTACCATTGCAGTTTAACAATTTTAAAGACTAGAAATTTAAAGACTAAAAACATCTTTAAGCCTTACTTGGCTGATACGAACCAGACAAACTAAAACCATCTTCTAACAGCGTGTCAATGCTGATGGTCTGCATGGCACTGATGACGCAATTACGCCCCATCTTTTTGGCATCATATAAAGCAACGTCTGCCATGTTGATGATGTTATCAATACTGCGGTCTTGGCGAATAAAGTCAGCTTTCAGTTTTTGTTGACGGACGGCGACCAACATGGCTTTATCTTGAACATTTGACCAGCTGTGCTTAGCGGTAAGACTGTTTTTGTGGTCGTTTATATTTTGGTCATTGATGTTTTGGTCATTATTTTTTAGCTCATTATCATTAATGGCATTGATGTGCATGGTGGTCAGTTCAGCAGAGTCGGTTTCTTCTGGTTTTGACATATGCCTGATTAAATCAACACGAAGCGTATTAATCTCAGCATCAGACAAACTGGCCACACCAAAACTTGCGGTTACCTCAATATGTGTCTTCTCAGCAGGCACATAAACTGGCACATCTGCCAAGCATCGGCGTAAACGATCGGCATATTTTAAGGCGTTATCATGGGTGGTTCTTCGCATCACCACCAAAAACTCTTCACCCCCATAACGACTGATCAACACCATTTCACTGGAGTTTTGTCGATAATGATACTCTTGGCTTTGCTGTTGTAAACGTCTTGCCACTTCTTTTAGCACCTCATCACCTGCCCCATGTCCATGAGTGTCATTGATGCGTTTGAAAAAATCAATGTCTAACAATATCACACTTAAATCTTGTGGTTCATGCTGATGCTTTTGGTGCTGATATGAATTGATGTCAAATAAATGCTTTTGTAACCAATCTATGGCGTAACGTCGGTTTTTGACCCCTGTCATGGTGTCATGGTCCGCTTGATACTGCAGAACACGGCGACTTTCGTCAAATAAGTGCATTAATTGTTTTAAAACTTTGACACTAAAGAAGGCTTTGAGTGTGGCAAACATCAATAAGCTGGCTTGTAAAAATACCCCTGAAAAGCTCTGCTTCACCTCAATTTGGTATAACATTTTGCTGTCATACAGTGTTGGTAGCTCAATGCCTAAAAAATCCATCAAGCTCAATATCATTACTGTAACCAGTTGTGCTAAAAACGAATACCATGTTGTGTGTTTATTACCCAACATGATGAACAGTAACGTTGTACTCACAAGGCTGACACCCAAATACAACGTATCACCACCATTAACTAAAAATATCATGGTGATATAAAACACCCCAAGCACCGCCAAACCATTATCAAGTTGGTGCAAGCGATGTTTGGCAGGTGGGCGGTTATTGACATATTTAATGAGTACTAAAATAACACCCATGAAAACTGTGCATATTAACCAAAATAAATAAACCCTAAATGGGATTAACGCAGGCATCAGTTCATCTAAAAAAAACCATACCAACACAAACCACGCCCAATACATCATCAGTTCATATAGAACACATGTCAATAACAGTGCCATTTGATTGGATTGTTGCCAATGAAACACCATCTGTGATAATGACTGATTAAGAATGTGTATGAAAGTCTGTTTCAAGCGTGTATCCAACTACCAACTAACCATTTAGATTATCCAACTTTTAACATACTAACACTAACATATAACATACTAACATGCCGTTCTAAAAAACCCACCCAAATCCATAGGTTCTATATTCCATAGAATTGCTTATCCATTTGATATTGTTTTTTGATATTGTTTTTGCCATTCATCAATGCCCAATGATAGGCAAAAAGAACCACACTGCAAGCCTTTTTGACATACTTCCACCACCAAACCTAGCGGTAGGTGTGAGAATCCTTGCAACCCATAACAACTTAAGCTTAGACAGCTAACTTTTTAAAGTAAGTGGTTTGGTTGTGATTTGGCATACATTAGTGCTTACGTCTCCATCTAAATTTAAAGATGACTGGTGGAGAATTACGCATAATAAAACTAAGTTAAGACGTTGTACCAAACCATTTTTGTACTAAACGTTCATAAGTACCATCAGCCTTTAATTTGTCTAAACCGCTATTTAACTTATTGAGCATCTCACCATCACCTTTTTTAACAGCAAAGGCCAAATCTTTTTGCTCACTGCCGTCTAAATTGATGGTTTTGATTTTCATATCAGGATACTTAGCGATGTAGTAATCTAAAACTCGTTTATCACTGATGAGTGCGTCAGCTTTACCACTAAAAAGCTCTCTTACCGTTAAAAAATATGTGTCTAATGGCACAATAAGTTGCTGATCACCTGAGACCTTAAGTGCATGCTCTAAGGTTGTTTTGGCATTTTTACTGACTGCAATGGTTTTACCTTGTAAATCTTTGTCTGTTGTGATGTTGGCATTTTTTTCGTTATCTAATACCGCTACAACATACTCTGAAGTCAGGATAGGTTTGGTTAAATCAACAATTGCAGCGCGTTCAGGACTGACAGATAATGCCGATGCCCAAATGCGATACTTATTATTATCTAGCGTCTGTGCCATCTCATTGCGGTTATGGTGGATAAATTGCACATTAAATCCTTCAGCTTTGGCAAGCTCTTGTAGCAAATCTATCTCAAAACCCATTGGAAGACCTCTTTCATCTTGAAACTCAAACGGTGGATAGTTGATTTCTGAGCCAACGACAATCGTTTCCCAGTTTGGATTTTGTGTGTACTCAGAGTTAACGGTGGTTTTAGCCTCTGATTGTGTGGCAGCCTCGGTTTCTGGTGCTTGGATTGGTTGTTCTTTGGTTTTAGTACAGCCTACCAGAACACACAAGCAAGATGCTAATAAAACAGTTTTGGTTAATGACAACATAAATGCTCCACAAGGCTTTAGAATGAGAATGAAATTGACGCATCACAAACAATGATGCGATTGAGAATGTGCCACCATAGTATGATTACGGTACAGTCAACAAGCTGATACGTCAGTACTTTGACTTCCTCCCCGCCCTAAAGTGCGGGGATTCCTGCTGCTAGACGGTCAAGCCCGACCGCAAGCCTAAGATAGTGGCAACCGCCCGTACGACACACCGTACATCTTAGGTTCTTATTTTAAGCTAATCCTACTGTTAGGATTGTCATAGACACGAATTAGCTTAAGTGTGTGTTTGGAAACGTCTTACCAGTTAAGTTACTGCGTACTCGCAATTTAGTCTTAACTTAACTGTGGAATGTAAGACAATAAATGAAAATATTCTAGAATAGATTTGGATATATTTCAAGAATCAATTAAATGTGCCAATCATGCCACACACCGACTTGTGTGGCATTTAATTCTGCCACATCGCCCAATGCTCGCCATGGCATGCTGGTGCCATGAAAATCACTGCCCACAGACACTTGTAGGTCATGCTGTTGTATCACACGGTCAATCATTTTGCGTTTGCTCAGTGGCTCATCGATGGCAGGCAATTCACACGCATCACCGCCATATTCAGCAAAGTCAGCCATCAATCGGCGAATACAGGTGGCAGATAGGTCATAGCGTGTGGGGTGTGCCAATATGGCTTTACCACCACAACGATGTATCAGTGCCACGCCATCTTGTAGGCTTAAAGCATCAAGCTTGACATAGGCAGGTTTGTTGTCTGCCAGATATTTGCTAAACGCAGATTGCACGGTGGGTACGTATCCATTTTGGTGCAATACTTGAGCGATGTGACTTCGCCCCACCGCTTTGGCATCGCCAGACGCTTTGATAAGTACTTGTTGCCAAAGAGCATCAGCATCGATGTGTAATATGTCAGCAAGTTTATTAACCATGGCAAGCCCACGATTAGCTCGGCTGTCTTGGATAAACTGTAACTGCTGTTGCATGGCATCGATGTCGGTGAAGTTTAGCCCCACCACGTGAATGATTTTATTGCGTTGTTTGTCTCTGTCATGACTGCCTGTGAGCGTATAAACACAACTGATTTCTACCCCAAAGATAAAGGTTAATCCAATGCTTTCGGCGGTTTGCTTGGCCATTTGCAATCCACTGATGGTGTCATGGTCAGTCAATGCCAGTACATCTATGCCCCGATTTTTGGCAAGCTTGACCAGCTCATCAGGGGCATAAGTGCCATCAGAACAAGTACTGTGGCAGTGTAAATCATATTTCATCAATTGTCCTAATTGCTCATTTGGGTGAGTGAAAACTAAGAATGCGGTTTTGGCTTTTTTTTATGCCTTGAATTGTGTAAACTTAGAATGATTTAAACTTAAGCGGCCTTTTTTATGGCGTTTAATGTGTTATGCCATCTGTGATGGCATTCATTGTATGTTGTATGATATTAATGTCAAACGCATTTTGTTTGATATTTATTTTGATATTTATTTGGCTCACTTCCATTTGGTCTCACCTTTATCATGCCTGTTATCATGCCCAAAAGTACGCCAATATGTTAGCAAGTTGTTATTTATGAAAGCCATTCTTGATTTTATCCCTTTGATTGCCTTTTTTGTGGTTGCCAAGCAATACGGCATTTTGCAAGCAGCAGCAGCGTTGTTGGTCGCTACGTTGGTGGTATATGCTGTTCATTTGATGCGACAAAAGGGCAAATTAGACAAACAACAATGGGTTGTGTTGCTACTGACGGTGCTGTTTTGTGGCATCAGTTTGTTGCTTCATGATGATGTGTATCTTCGTTGGAAATCCCCCATTATCAATGGGTTTTTTGCGTTCAGTTTGTTTGTCAGTGTTGCCATGAATAAACCGTTGATGAGGCTTGCCATGAAAGATGTGTTTGCTTTATCAGATATGGGCTGGAGGCGGTTGACGTTGGCTTGGGGTGGGTTTTTTATGCTGATGGCAACGTTACATTATATCACAGCCTTTATGATGTCCAATGACGCATGGATTAATTTTAAAACTTGGGGTTGGATACCGATTATGTTGCTGTTTATGGTTGGGCAGTTTGCTCTGTTAAAAAACCACCTTAACCCCAATCTCAGCAAACCACAAGAATGACGTTCACCAAAAAAAGATTTTTATGTCAAAGCTTTTTATGTCAATGCTTCACGATGTTTCATGATACTGACTTTAACCAAAATACACCAACCAAAATACATAAATTAGGACACACAATGCCTTTATTCGTTCTTATCGGTCATGATGTTGCTGACAGCCAAACCAAACGTCAACAAGCCCGCCCTGCCCATGTGGCACGGCTAAACGCCTTACAAGAACAAAACCGCTTGGTCATCGCAGGCCCTACTCCCATTGAGCATGGGGGTAAGCAGATGTCTGGCAGTGTGGTCATTGCTGAGTTTGACTCGCTTGATGCGGTACAAGCGTGGGTCAAAGATGAGCCTTATCTGCACGCTGGGGTATATGCCCATGTGGACATCAAGCCGTTTGTTCAAACCTTACCCATGCCTTAACATGAACGGTTGATGTTTATGGTTCAGCACATTTTTTATTCACAACATGCCAGTGGTGCAAATGGCATGTTGTGCGGTACAAATCACATAAGTCGCACAAATGGCAATCGACTGACCCGTTGTCTGTGCTTAAGCTTGTTGTTGATGTTCCTTTCTTCTGTCATTAGCATGACAGCATCAGCAGTCCCCAATACGACCCCCAAAGTTACTGTCATCAACAATGAAACCACAACTGACCCCAGCACCAACCCATCAACAAATGACCTTGAAACCCTTGCCAACCAACAACCCAGTGAAAGTAAGCTATCTGCTGCCAACCAAACGTTACTGACCCAAAACGCCAAACTTCAACGAGAAGTCAACGACTTACAAACACAAGTCAACGTACTGGTACATGAACGCAGTGGGCAACTTTATTTGTATGGTGTGTTTACCGTGATTGTCAGTCTGTTGGTGGGCTTTGGCTTAGGCTTGTTTGTGTTCCGTCAGCGTGAACGCTGGTAGTGGTTGCCCATGTCTAATCAACAACATCATTCACCTGATTCCACAATTTCTAAAACAGCATCAATTACCCCTGCCAAGATTGATTGGCAAACCGATGATGCAGGTCATACTGTGCCTGTATCACGCCAGTTTGGCGATGTGTATTTTTCTAAGGCAGATGGTTTGGCAGAAGCTCATCATGTGTTTATTGGGCATAATCATCTGCCACAACGTTTTGCCAATTTGTATGTGTCATCACATGAGCAACAGCAAAAAATCTTTGTCATCGCTGAGCTTGGGTTTGGTACGGGGCTGAATTTTTTTGCCACTTGGCTGTTATGGCGACAAATTCGCAAGCCACATCTCAATCAGATGAGCAATGATAAGGCAATCTTTCAGTTGCCACGTTTACACTTTATTAGTTTTGAAAAACACCCACTGACCCATACCGATTTAACCCAAGCATTACAAGATTGGCAAAACAGCCAACCCAACCTGGCGCCTTTAATCAGCGAATTTTTGGCAAATTACCCACCATTGGTGGCAGGGTGTCATCGCATCAATTTTGTTAATGACGCTCTGACATTGGATTTGTGGTTGGGCGATGCAGCAGATAATTTACCAATGCTACATGTTGGTCAGCCACACCATCTCAATCAGCAAGCATCTGGTCAAATCCATGCTTGGTATTTAGATGGTTTTGCTCCTGCGTGCAATCAGTCTTTATGGTCAGATGAAATTTTTGCTCAAATTCAACGCTTGTCTGCCCCCAATGCAACGCTTGCGACATTTAGTTGTGCAGGGGTGGTCAAACGAAGCTTAGCTTCCATTGGCTTTGATGTTACCAAGGTTAAGGGCTTTGGGCGTAAACGAGAAATGCTGACAGCAAAATTAGCAACGAGTGGCATTCAATCTGCTGATGTCCAATCACATCATGTTTCCAATACGCCACCTTCAAGTACGCCACCTTCAAGTACGCCACCTTCAATTACGCCAAAAAGTGTGCTGGTTATTGGAGCGGGCATTGCAGGATTGATGAGTGCATGGGCGTTGGCAAATCGGGGCATCACAATCACTTTGATGGACAAAACCGCCCCACTATCAGGGGCATCAGGCAATCCCAGAGCCGTACTTGCTCCCAGAATGACAGCACTGACACAGGTTGATAAGCATCTGCACAGCATGAGCTATCTGTATGGTGTTCGATTTTATCAACAAATAACCACCCCTTCGACAGCACCAATCTTTGAGCAAACAGGGGTCATAGACACATTAGCCAATGCCAATCCCAAACAGCCCAAACAAATCGACGACTATCCAGATGATTTTGCCATGATGATACATCAGCAAACTGTCAAAAAAACTGGCATGGTAACTGACATGGCAAACATGGCAAAATGCCGTCATCTGTCCATGATTGACTTACCATTTGCTTATTTCCCCAAAGCAGGATTGGTCAATCCCAAAGCTTTAGCAAAACATGTTCTTGCTCACCCCTTGATTACTTATCAGACCGCTTGTGTTACCAGCATGACTCAAACCAAAACAGGCATCAAGGTTAACGTTCAAAACAAGCAGTCGCTGAATACCGATGCGGTGGTGATTTGTACCGCTTATGAAAGTTGTCTGTTACATCAGCAGATTTTTGATTATCGCAAAATCCGTGGACAAGTATCATGGTTTACCCCCACAGCAAATCAATGGCAATATCTGCCAAAAATACCTGTCAAATACGGTGGCTATTGCACACCTTTTACTGATTTGCCAAACGATGTTCTTTCACAAAAATCAAGCAAAAAAGCCAAGCAAAAACCAAATACCCAAACCCTTTTTTTATTGGGGGCAAGTTTTGTGCGTAATGACACAGCGACTGATTTGCGTCCACAAGAGCATAAAGACAATCTTAATAAGCTCATCAATGCTCTTGCTGATACTGGCATGGCGTTTACTGACAGCGAGTCGATATCAACCAGCATCGACTGGCAGGGCCGAGCCAGTATCCGAGCCCAAACGCCTGATTATCACCCTGTTGTTGGGCGAATTGATGACCAAGTTGATAAGCCAGTCAATGCCAATACAGACATAAGTCGCATTTGGACGATGAGCGGTATGGGGTCAAAAGGATTTGCCTTTGCACCATTATGTGCTGAATTACTTGCAGATATGATGACCAATGCCATTCCGCCAATGCCCACCCAACTGATGGCCAAACTGTCTCCTAACCGTGTGCGTTTGCAAACACCGTTAAATGACTAAAAAATTTTGTTGGCTTAGATTATTTTGCCCAACTTTGTCTAACTTTGCCCAACTTTGCCCAACTTCTTGTTACACTGACCATATGATGGTTGATTTTTATTTTAATTTTATTTCAATATTGACTAAGATGACCGCTTTATGACCAGACGTTCTGCCCCATTTGTACTGCCCCCATTTGCCAGTGAAGCTAACATCAATGACACACTGACCACTGATGATAAAAAACTTGCCAAAGACCTATTATCAACCCTGCAAGCGGACATCGCCAAAATGCGAGAAGAGCAGATACCGCCAGACATCTTGACCCAAGTACAAGACATGCCAATTTTTTATGGCAATTTGGAGGAAGTAACCGCTTACCAACAGCGGTGGCAACCACTCATAGACCGTGCCATGGCGTTTTATCCTTCTGCTTATCTGCCACCTGATTATCTGCCTTTACCTGCCAGTCTTGAGTTGCCACAATTTGTACAGCGGGTACAACGCTTGCATCTGACCAAAACTCGTGCTAAAGAGTCCAAAAACTTCGGCTCGCTGGGTGCATTGATACACAAATGTGGCGAGTATCCAGAGGCTCAAGTCCTTGCCATGCAACGTGTGTTTGATGGCGATGATGATGTGCGTTTGGTGGCTCATCGAGAGTTTATCGACCTTAGGGCGTATGTCTTTGCCAAAGACCATAAGGGTAAAGAGCTTGACCCAGTGAGAATGCGATTTTATCGCACAGGGCTGATTGTCCATGCTTTAGATGGTTTTGAGATTATTGACAGTCGCAAAAAACCACGCAAACGCCGTAATGACGCTTATACCAATCCCATTGCTGATAATGGTGTTTGGAAGGTGTTTGTTAAAAACCAAATTCTCAATTAATGATGCCAATAAGGACATTGTATGTTTGCTGCTGCCACTGGTGGGTCTGATTTGATGTTACAAGTAACGCTGTTTTTGGGAGCAGCGATTGTCTTTGTTCCGTTGGGTAAACGCCTTGGTGTTGCCAGCGTACTGGGTTATTTGATGACAGGATTATTACTTGGCAAGAGTGGTTTAGATGTCGCAGGCAATGCTGAGAGTTTGTTGCATTTTTCTGAGTTTGGCGTGGTGATGTTGCTGTTTTTAATTGGGCTTGAGTTACAACCATCACGCTTATGGGCGTTGCGTCGTTCCATTTTTTTGCTCGGTGGCTTGCAAGTTACGGTTACGGGTGTGATATTGATGGTATTGGTGAATCACCTGTTTGGGCTTAGGCTGGATTCATCATTCATCATTGGCTTTGGTCTGGCGTTATCGTCAACAGCCTTTGTGTTGCAGTTGTTGACTGAACGACAACAACTGTCTGCCACACATGGGCGTGAAGCATTCACCATTTTATTATTTCAAGACATTGCTGTCATTCCATTATTGGCGATTATTCCATTTTTAACAGGGGTGCGTGAGCAAAGTTATGATTTGATATATTTTGCCAAGGTGGTGGCAGTATTTGGTGGGTTGTTTATTGTCAGTCGCTTTGTGGTGCGTCCTTTTTTTCGTTTTGTTGCTCAAAGTGGGGCAAACGAACTCATCACTGCCGTGGCATTGTTCATTGTCATGGGAGTGTCTATTTTAATGGGACATTTGGGCATTTCAATGGCACTGGGCGCATTTTTAACAGGGGTCTTGTTGGCAGATTCTGAATATCGCCACGAGTTAGAAGCCAGTATTGAGCCATTTAAGGGGCTGTTGCTTGGGTTATTTTTTATGTCGGTAGGCATGTTGACCGACATTAAGCTGATTATTGATAACCCCTTGCTCATCATCGGTGGTGCGGTTATCTTAATGCTGATTAAATTTGTGATTTTGTCAGTGATTGCCAAGCTTTTGGGCAATCGCATACCAACAAGCTTGCGTCTGGGCGTGGTGTTGGCACAAGGTGGTGAATTTGCTTTTGTGCTGTTTAGCACCGCCAACAGCCAAGGTCTAATTCAAAATGACATTGCCAATACGTTAACCCTACTCGTTACCCTCTCAATGGCATTAACACCTTTTGCCATGATGCTACTGGATAAAGTGGGTGAACCTTATTTTGCCAAACAACAGCCCAAGCGTGAATATGACACCATTCCCAACCATGAACACAGGGTCATCATTGCAGGCTTTGGACGTATGGGACAAATCATCGCACGGATACTCAGGCTACACAGCATTGAGTTTACCGCCATCGAAAACTCTGCTCACCAAGTGGATTTTGTGCGTAAATTTGGTAACCAAGTTTATTACGGTAACCCCAAAAATCCTGAAACCCTAAGAGCGGCTGGCATCGATAAAGCCAAATTATTTATCTTGGCTGTTGATGACATAGAACAGTCTGTCCAAACCGCCGATCACATCATTCGTCATTATCCCAACTTAACGTTATTGGCAAGGGCACGCAACCGTCAACACTACTACCGTTTAAAAGACATTGGCGTGGTGCATATCTGGCGAGAGACTTATTTAACTTCATTAGACATGTCTCGAGAATCTTTACAAATTTTGGGCTTAAGTCCAGAAAAAGCCATCGAGACCATCCGCACCTTTCGGGATTATGATGATGCCTTATTGGCCAAACAACAAGCCATCTATGATAATGAAGCTGAACTGATAGCCACAGATAAAGCTGCCCTTGTTGAGTTGGAGAGTTTATTTGACGAAGACATGACGCAAGCTAAGAATATTGACAATCAAGTCATCAACACCTTGACAAATGCCGAAGTCAGCAAGCAAAAATAAGCTTAAGAACTCATAATCAAAACACACAGCCATCATATCAATCCATACATTTGGGTGGTTTTTGCTTATGATTAAGTGAGCTGGTACACTGCCAACGGTTATCTTGGGTATGGTAAAACAGCATCTTTTTACCATTGAGATTGCGATTTGGAAAAGAGATGTCCACAAATGTTGCCATAACCGCACAATCCGTCTGCATGCCTGCCACGTTATCCACCACTTGCATGCTCATCTGATGCCCATCAGCGGTAATGGGCAGATTGACAGGACAAACCCCAGTTTGTTCAAAAATGACCGCCACTCGAGACTTAGCACTACTGGCACGGTCATAAGTGGCATAAATAATTTTTTGTGCTTCACTTTTGGCAAAAATGGGCAAAAACTGCACCTGCACCACCGCCACAACAAACAACAAAAACCCCATTGCCAGCCCAAGCCCAAACACGCTCACGCCACCTTCTTTTTGTAAAAATGCTTTTTGTGCCACGTCATCTTTAGGGAACTGCTCAAGGGCATCAGCAATCTCACGCCGTGCCATGCGATAATAATAAGCATCTGACCATCTTGCCACCATCACCGACCAAAATAACCACACCGCCCCACCTATCAGTATCCGTATCGGCATCTGCCAAACATCTGCCATACTGCCAATAAACAAATACTCACAAAACACCAAGATGATGGTGATATTAAGCTGAATAAATGACCAACCTGCCACTGAATAAACAATGGCATCTAAATAACGTTTGCGATACAACAGCCAACCAAAGGTAACAAAAAACGCTGCCCAATGCCATTTGGCAGACAGATGGTTCTGCTTATCAAACTGCTCAAACCGCTTAAGATAATAGGCTTGCGAGCGATGCCCAATATACCATTGGTCAAGCTGTCTACGCTGTTTATCACTTAGCTGAGCTTGATAAAATGGTGGTGGTGAATCGGTTTCGATAAATAGCATTGCCTTGACTCCCTTCCCCCATCGTTCGAGGATTTATTCACAAGACGGTCTAGCCTAGTATCCAGCCCAATGCTTTACGCTTAGATTGTGGGTTATTGGTTCGCCAGTTTGGTTTTGTTTTTTTAAATTGTTTGCAAGATTTGGCGTGGGTTTCATTAATGGTTTGAATGGTGATGGTTTAAATGGTTTGACCATACAAGCCCAATGGTTCACCGCTACCCTTTGTATATTGGATATATTGGGTATATTGGTTTAAATCGTAAGCAGATAGAAATTTACCTTTGCATTGTAGATGCTGAAAACTTAAGTCATTAACATAATTCCACACAAAATTAACCGAACCGCTTAGGTGGTTTGGTTGCTCTGTGTGTTTGTCTCGTATGCACAGCTTGAGTGCTTTCATGAAGTTATTTTAGCAAAATTTATACAAGCGTTATGGTATATGAGTTACCTTAATTCTGTGCATAAAGTCTACGGCATCGGAGAGTAAAAGTCCCTTATCCCAATAGCCATCATCACAAGTTTTGGCTTATAATTAGCCCCATTATAGCACCCACGCATGACAGCACATACGTAAAACCAACTTTAATTGATAAATACTTTAATTGATAAATACTTTAATTGATAAACATTTTAACTAATAAACACATACCCCATGAACATACCAAATATGAACTCAGCCAACATGAACACAGAAAACACCACCAATGACCAAGCAACCAATGAACAAGTAACCAACGGTTCATCTAAAGACAAACAACCTGCCCATCTCCGTTTTGTCAACACCTTTATGAAACGGCGAACACACATGAACAAAATGGCAGAGCAGGCCTTAACTGACCCAAGTTTTGCTCATTACTTAGTTAATGGACAAGATGGCGACATCACAGGCATCACCAACTTGCGACAACTGTTTACCGACACTCACAATACAGCTGATGCCCCCCTGACGCTGGAAATTGGCTTTGGAATGGGGGACTCATTGGTCAAGATGGCAGAGCAAAACCGCCAGCATAACTTTGTTGGCATAGAAGTGCATGAACCAGGCATTGGCAAATGTGCCTATATGGCAGGTGAACTTGGGCTTGATAATCTCAAAATCATCAATGGCGATGCCATAAAACTCATGCAACAACTGCCAGATGAACACATCGACCACATTCAACTGTATTTTCCTGACCCTTGGCAAAAAAAACGCCATCACAAACGCCGTTTTGTCAGCCCAGAGCGGATACCCATCGTGCATCGAGTGCTAAAGACAGGGGGTTGGTTTCACACAGCAACCGATTGGCAAGACTATGCTGAATGGATACTCAATGTGTTGGATAATTTTGATGGATTCAGCAACACTGCAGGGGTTGGCAATGCCACCCCACGACCAGCATTTCGTCCGATGACCAAATTTGAAAAACGGGGCATTGAGCGTGGGCATGGCATTTGGGATTTTATTTTTAGCAAAACGGCATAAGTTTTACCGCTCACCAAATATTGCTGTCCCTACCCGCACCATGGTACTGCCATGATTAATCGCCATCTCCATATCACCACTCATGCCCATGCTCAGCGTGTCCCACTGCTCAAGCTGTGGATAACCGTTGCTGATGTCATCAAACAACGCTTTTGTGCGAACAAAGGCATCTGTGCTGTCCTTAGCAGGAATGACCATCAGCCCACGCAAATTGAGCTTAGGATATGCCATGATACGCTCAACCAGTGCCATCACGTCGCTGGGGTGGCAGCCAGACTTACGGCTTTCATCATCAATGTTGACTTGAATCAGCACATTAAGGGGTGATAGGTCATCAGCCCGTTGGTCGTTGAGCCGTTTGGCAATGATATCACGCTCGATGGTATGCACCCAATCGAAGTGTTTGGCAATATCACGAGTTTTATTGCGTTGAATATGACCAATATAATGCCACACAATGGGCATGGCATTAGCCTTTGAGGCATCTGTCAACTCGCTGAGCTGGCTGATTTTTTCCACCGCTTCTTGTAGATAATTTTCGCCAAAATGCTGTTGTCCTGCTTGATACAGGGTGTTTATCATTTCAACAGATTTGGTTTTTGAGACTGCCAGTAAGATGATGTCATTGGCGGATTTGGTCAATTTGACAGATTGTGATTGCTGTTTGGCATTGCAAACTTGAGTGATTTGCTCTTTAACCATTTGCCATCGTGCCATCAGAGCTTGACGTTGGTTGTCTGTCAGTGTGTTAGATTGTTCAAAGGCTTGAGAATGATTGGGCATGATGTGTCCTTATCGGTTTTGATGGGGGTTGATTTTTATGTTTTCAAAGATGCTTACTAAGATGGTGGTTTTGGTCATTTTTTACTCTGACAAATCCGTCAAGTCTTGCTATTATAAGCAAATGACTGTGGTGTCTATTTTATGACACATCTTCATCAGTTCATAAAGCCTTTTAATAAAAACAACCGTAAGGAACTCTATCATGAGTCAAGTCAGTATTGAAGATTTGTTACGCTTTGTGGTCAAAAACAAAGCTTCGGATTTGCACATTTCAGCAGGTCTGCCTGCGATGATACGTGTCGATGGTGAAGTTCAACGCATCAACATGGCACCCCTAGAACACAAAGATGTTCATCAGCTTATCTATGACATCATGAACGACAAACAACGTGCAGATTATGAAGAGTTTTTTGAAACTGACTTTTCTTTTGAAATCCCTAAACTTGCTCGCTTTCGTGTCAACGCCTTTAACCAAAACCGTGGAGCAGGTGCGGTGTTTCGTACCATTCCATCAGAAGTATTGACCATGGAACAACTTGGCATGGGTGATGTGTTTAAAAAAGTGTCTAACTTTAAAAAAGGCGTGGTGCTGGTTACAGGACCGACAGGCTCAGGCAAATCCACCACATTGGCAGCGATGATTGACTATATCAATGAGACCCGTCGTGAGCATATCTTGACCATTGAGGACCCCATTGAGTTTGTCCATGAATCCAAAAAAAGCTTGGTCAACCAGCGTGAAGTTCACCGTGATACCCTAAGCTTTGATGCTGCATTACGCTCAGCTCTTCGTGAAGACCCTGACATCATCTTGGTGGGTGAGATGCGTGACCTTGAAACCATTCGCCTTGCTTTGACTGCTGCTGAAACAGGACACTTGGTGTTTGGCACTTTGCACACCAGCTCTGCGGCTAAAACCATTGACCGTGTGATTGACGTGTTCCCTGCTGCCGAAAAAGACATGATACGAGCCATGCTTTCTGAGTCATTACAAGCGGTTATCTCACAAACCCTACTGAAACGTCAGACAGGAGGTCGGGTAGCAGCTCACGAAATCATGCTTGGCACGCCTGCCATTCGTAACCTTATCCGTGAAAACAAAGTTGCTCAGATGTATTCTGCCATTCAAACTGGAGCAGGCGAAGGCATGACGACGCTGGATCAAACCCTAAAAAACTTAGTCAGTAAAGGCACCATCAGCAAAGAATCTGCCCGCGCGTATGCCAAACAGCCTGAAGCTTTTGTTTAATGCTCAATGAGAGACGTTTATTATGGATTTTGATAAATTATTACAATTAATGGTAAAACAAAACGGCTCAGACCTATTCATTACCGCCAATGTGCCACCATCTATAAAAATTAATGGTCAAATCATGCCTGTGAGCAAATCACCATTATCACCCAAGCAAACCATGCAGCTGGTTACCAGCATCATGACCAACAGCCAAAAACAAGAATTTGAAGAGACCAATGAGTGCCAGTTTGCCATTAGCGATAAAGGTGAGACAGCACGCTTTCGTGTCAGTGCTTTTATCCAACGAAACCATGCTGGCATGGTGCTGCGTAAAATTGAAACAGAAATCCCCACGGTTGAAGACTTAAATCTGCCCATCATCTTAAAAGAATTGGCGATGAAAAAACGTGGCATTATCCTATTGGTCGGAGCAACAGGCACAGGTAAATCCACCACCCTTGCCGCCATGATGGGCTATCGCAATGCCAACTCTCGAGGACACATCATCACCATCGAAGACCCCATTGAATACGTCCACGAACACAAAGGCTGTATCGTTACTCAACGTGAAGTGGGTATTGACACCCTATCGTTTGAAGCGGGGCTAAAAAACACCCTGCGTCAAGCCCCAGATGTGATTTTGATTGGGGAGATTCGTAACCGTGAAGTCATGAGTTACGCCATTCAATATGCCGAAACAGGGCATTTGGTATTTGCCACCTTGCACGCTAACAACGCCAACCAAGCCATTGACCGCATCATTCACTTTTTTGAGGCCGACCGTCATAATCAACTATTTATGGACTTGTCGCTCAACTTACGTGCCATCATTGCCCAACAGCTGATACCCACACCAGATGGCAAAGGGCGACGAGCAGCGATTGAGATTTTGTTAAATTCACAACTTATCAGTGACTTTATTCGTAAAGGAGAAGTCCATGAAATTAAGCCTGTGATGAAGCGTTCTCGTGAGCAGGGCATGCAAACCTTTGACCAAGCCTTGTTTGATTTGTATGAAGCAGGTGAAATCACTTACAAAGATGCCCTCAAACACGCCGATTCACCCAATGACCTACGCCTACAAATCAAACTAGAAGGCAAAAATGCAGGTCAAGACATAGATGATGACAACACATTGTCTTTAGACATTAATGAATGATTTGGACATTAATGAATGATGTCACTAGCCCCACCATCAAACCCAGCGGTGTTGGTGGGCTTAACGTCATGAATACTCACACACTTTCTTTTCTTCATCATATCGACCACCACCATCTAAGCAGGCATCTTTTGCATCACAAGCGGTAAGCAACCCTGCCCCTAAGGTCAGTACCAACATACCTTTTATCAACATCTCTTTAAACATGATTTCTTTTAATGGCATGCCACTGCTCCATATGCTCATTTAAATTCTCGTTTGAACGAACGGACAATATTATCATCAGTTTTATGACGATTCTATACTTTACGATTTTATACTTTCACGACAAGATTTGTTGGCACAAATGCCATAAAGCACCAACGAATGTCCAGATAATTTAAAACCATGCTCTTTAGCAACCTGTTTTTGTTGTGCTTCAATGATGTCGTTATGAAACTCAATGATTTTACCGCACACATCGCACACCAAGTGGTCGTGGTGTTCTCCGTGAGATATCTCAAATACCGACAAGTTATTTTCAAAATTATGCCGTTCAACAATGCCCGCCTGCTCAAACTGGGTCAATACTCGATAAACTGTCGCCAAGCCCACATCTTCTCCTTGGTCAATCAAGGCTTTATACACTTCTTCTGCACTCATATGATGCTGTTGAGCATTTTCTAGTAACTCTAAAATTTTTACCCTTGGTAAGGTAACTTTTAGTCCAGCTTTTCTAAGGTCTTGATTGGTATAGGCCATAATATTCTCCATATTTAACGAATAACGTCCATCATAAAAAAATTAAATGATAAAGTCGCTTAAGGTGAACAAAAACCAAACAAAAACCCAAGCCAATCTTGTTTAGCAACTGATACAAAATGACATCACCCAAATTGCATAAATAAGGCATTTGCTTTATCATTGTTTGACCTTTTTATCTTACTGTTTTTTTAGTTAAAATGAAATGACCATCATGAATGTCTTTACTCGATTTATAAAAAACCCATTTACCATCACCACGATGGCGTTGAGCATCAGTGTTTTGGGTGGCTGCTCACTATTGTCTGTCCATACCATCGACATACCCCAAGGCACTCACATCACCCAAATACAAGCCAAACAAATACAAATCGGTATGGACAGTGAGCAAGTACTGTATCTATTGGGCAGTCCTGCCGTCAACGACACACTCAATCCAAGACGTTGGGATTATCTGTATGATTACACCGCAGGGACAGACGGTAAGCGACAAGGCAAGCTCAACACTCACAACGCCAAGCAACGTTTGAGTGTCTATTTTGATGAACAGGCAAAAGTCAGCCGCATTGAAGGCATCGAAACCTTACCTATCAGATAGCTGACACATTAGATGGTCCACCAAACAGCTCATCAAATGGCAAAAGATAAACAATGACTGCCTTGTGCGTTAGGACGATTGATATGGTCAGTCAGTGATGGTGGCTACTTTTGTTTGCGTCTTTGCATCGGTTCAACGCTTAATGCTCGATAGACTTCTACCCTATCATAAGCTTGCAACACATAACTTAAGGGTTGTTTTTGGGAAAATATCCCCACTCGCCAATCTTTGGCAGTGGGTTTTTGTTCATCTTGATGTGCCTGACACCATGCTTTAAGCTCAAAAAATTCATCAAGCCAACCGCACAGCTTTAATGCTTGATAAATGGTCGTACCACTTTTGATTTGTAACGACTGATATAGTTGTCGCTGGCTGATTTTATGTGTTTGACCATCAGTTGGTTCGTCAGGAGCATATGCCAAAGTAATCGGAATGTGGGTCATTGATAGGCTCACTTTATAAATGCTAAAACATAAAACATGTCATCTAAAATCAGACAATGTTCACAAAAACACCTCTGAAAAAAACATCACCCCAACCAAATCTGTACCCAACCCACCATCGCAACCAATAATGCCAATGGCACAAAAATACGAATGGCAACACGCCATAGGTTATAATTGATTTCGCTAGAGAAGTTTAACGATTTTCTTAAATGACTGATTTTCATCTGCCAACCCACAAAAACACTTAATACCAATACGCTGATGATGCTTAGCATCACCGTCAATCCCCACAGCACATAAACTGGTAACACCACCAGCACTAATGCTGGCAATAGCATCAGCATTGACTTTACCAATCCTAATCGCTCTTTGACTTGAATCATGGTCATAGACACCAAAGCGATTGCCAAACTCACCCCTGCCATCACCAACAGCCCAGATGCCAGTGTACTGCCCATCTTAGCACCTTGTACCAACGTTGTGTCAGTAGACATCAGCATCAACGTCATTGATAAGGTGGCTTCTTTACTTGCCACCAATACCATCGCCACCAGTCCCACCACCACTTGCACCGCCAAAATAGGCAACACCTGCCGACTGGCAGACGATTGAGATTGAGCAGATTGATTGACCTGATTTGGTTGGGCTTGGTTTAAGTTGGTTTGGTTTAAGTTGGTTTGGCTTAGCTCCCACCAATACACACCACCACCCACAGCAAAGCAAAGTAATGCCAACGCCACTGCCCTTGCCCATTCAGCCAAAGAAAATGCTGTCATCTGCATATTGGTCAGCTCAAAACCATCTGCCAGATGAATGCCAATGGTGGCAAGCACCGCCAACAATGCCAATAACAGCATGGGTTTTATCAAACCAGACCCCAGCACACTTATCATCAGCACTACTGCCATCAACAACGCCCCAACCACAAACGTTGGCAACACCACCCCCACCATGGCAAATAATGCTTGACCATGCACACCAATGCTGGCAATCACCAAAGCCGCCAAAGATAAGGCTGTCAGCTGTGCCAACCACCCATAGCCACGCCATGCCATGCTGGAATCGGATTCTCTGGTTAATACAGGCATCGCCAACAAGGGAGATTGCCCACTGCGTCTGGCAAGCCCAATCTCAGCAAACAACACGGGCAAGCTTACCAATAGCATGGCAACAAGCCACGCCAACCAAAAATCCATTTGACTGGCATAAGGCTCAGCAAACCAAGTAAACAAAAATAACGGCAACACACAAGCCAACAAATAAGAAGCAGAAAGTTTGGTTGATTGCATGACTGTTCCAATCACGGTTAATATACAATTAAAAAACAGCTAATACACAGTTAAAAAATTAATTGATAATTAATAAAAGTTAATAAAAGGTGAAACAAAACGCCCCATAAAATTCTCATGACTTTATGGGGCAAGATGGAGCAAGGTATGATGGGCAAAGTATGGAAAAAGACAAACACAAAATGACCATAAAATATCTGTCTATCGGCTCAAAATATGTGGATTAGTGCAATCCAGCAATCAAGTCTGACAGCATGGCGATGTCTTTGTCAGATAAGTGTTTTGCCACCATCTGCATCATGCCTTTTTCACCTTCTTTGGCAGCATCGTTGACACGCATCTGGTCTTTACTGACATCATCTTCACGACCAGCAGCACGAAATAACTTTAACTGCGTGGCGACATAAGCCGAATGCTGACCACCCAAGCGTGGAAAACCTGCCCACGCATTGCCTTGACCTTTAGGGTCATGACAGCCAGAACACGGAATGACGCCACGACTCTTATCACCACCTAAATACAATTTAATGGCTTGGTCTGCGGTGGCAGGGTTGCCATAACTGACACCCCAAGGCTGTTGACTGGCATAAAAAGCTGAGACATTCGCAAGGTCTTGCTGAGATAAGTTGGCAACCTGTGCTTGCATGATGCCATTGACTCGATGACCAGACTTAAAGTCCAGTAGCTGTTTGTACAGATATTTGATGTGCTGACCGCCCAAGTTCGGTTGTGACGGCACAACGCTGACCCCATTGACACCATGACAAGCGGCACAATTATTCTCTGCAATGGTTTTGCCAGCTTCGATGTCATGCTTAGGCACGTTGATGGCTGCCAATGCACTCACACTGAACAACGACAAACTGACGGCAGTGAGCAATTTTTTCATCGATAAAATCCTACTTACTTAAATTTGGCTTAATTTGAGCTAAGCGAATAAAATGTGGGTGTTGTGGGTGTATTGCCAAAACGGCTGGATAAGCATCAGTAAAAACAATCTTGGTTCAAACAACACTAATCCCTACAATAAATCCCTACAATAAATCCCTACAATAAATCCAGTTTTCAGCCGTCATTATAGCAAGACTTACGTCATTTTTGATACAAATTGTGACCTAATGGGCAATTTTTTTGTGATTTATTCTGTTGTGATGTGAATGGTGTGATGAGTTTGCCCATTAAGTTTGTTACAATTTGGCTTCTTTGTGCAAAAATATTTTAACAACACATGCCAGCCTAAGTGCTTTTAATTAAACTGCTTTTAATCCAACCGCTTTTAATTAAGCTGACTGTCATTAAGCTTAAACTGACGTTTTAAGGTCAAACCATGACTTATGCCCAAACCCCAAACCAAGACAAAACCAACCCCCACTCAATCAATCGCCATCTGAAACGCATTTGGCAAACTGAATTTTTGATGTCTGCCCCCACCTTTCAACTTTGTCCTGCTGACAGTGGCTTTGAAGTGGCATTTGCAGGACGGTCAAATGCGGGCAAATCTTCTGCCATTAACACTTTGACCAATCAAAGACAACTTGCTCGCTCCTCTAAAACCCCAGGGCGTACGCAAATGATTAACTTCTTTAAGGTGGGTAATGATACTCAGCGTATCGTGGATTTACCAGGATATGGTTATGCTGCTGTGCCTGAAGAGATGAAACGAGAATGGCAAGTGGAACTAGAGTCCTATTTGGTCGATAGAAAAAGTTTGGCAGGTTTGGTATTGATGACTGATATCCGCCATCCACTCAAATATTTTGACGAACAAATGCTATTGTGGGCAAAAGATGGTGAGTTGCCTGTGCATGTGTTGTTGACCAAAGCTGACAAACTTAAATTTGGACAAGCCAAAAACACCTTACTAAAAACTCAACAAACCTTACAAAGGCTGGATTTACCATTTAGCATTCAGTCATTTTCTGCCCTTAAAAAACAAGGCATTGATGAGCTGGCAACTGTGGTGGGGCAATGGCTACAACTTGACAGTTCGTCAAATCAATCGGTCATATCATAAGCAAGCTGACTGACAACTTGCTCATCATTAGACTGGTTCATCATTAAAGCTTATCGTGATTCATTTTAACCGTTATCAGCAGTCATCACGAAAGCATGAATCACGGATTAGGGGATTAGGCGTCATCTTTCCAGCGTTGAATGGCATCACGAATCACTTGCTTGGCTTCAGCGACATCACCCCAAGAGTCAACAGTGGTGCTGTCTGCTTTTTTTAGGTCCTTATAACGGTTAAAATGAAATTCTAACTGTTTAATGAACTGCTTTGGTAAGTCATCTAGGCCATTGATGGCGTTGCCTGTGTTTCGGTCATCGGCAGGCACAACGATGATTTTATCATCAACTTCACCATCATCCACAAATTTCATCACACCAATGACTTTGGCTTCTAAGAACACCCCTGTTGGTAATGGTTCAGTGGTGATGACTAAGGCATCTAATTCATCACCATCTTCATCTAACGTTTGGGGAATAAAGCCATAATTGCAAGGCTTAGCAAAGATGGCTGGCTCAACTCTGTCAAGCTTAAAGCAGCCCAATTGACGCTTCCATTCAACTTTGTGGTTACTGCCTGTGGGGATTTCGATGACCACGTTAATCACACCATTATCAACATCGCCTGCGTCCAATATTTGATTAAAATCTGCCATGTGTGTTCTCCTTATAAAAAATACATAACATGTTTGTAATAATTGCTCAGCAAGTATAGCAAGACAGACATACCGTTGTCATCTAACTGTCATCTAACTGTTGCCTAACTGTCATTGACGCAATGCCACCTGCCCTTGATGACGTTGTGTGATGGCATGTATCAGATTTTGACTGACTTGGTTGTCATTGATGCGGCCATCATCTGCCTGACCATCACCCATGGGTATCAAGTCCGCCAATCTGAGCATTTGCATGCCTGCATAACCACAAGGATTAATTAAATGAAACGCTGACAAATCACAACTGACATTTAAAGCGATGCCATGATAACTAAAGCCATGCTTAATTTTAAAGCCTAATGAAGCGATTTTACCCAACATCTCACCTAATGTGCCATCTTGTTGTTGTTGATAAATATACACCCCTGGGGCATCTTGGCGTGCTTTAGCAACTAAGTTGTTGACATTGGGCTTGTTGACATTCGGCTTGCTGGCATTGGCAGACATGGTCGCTGTGGCTAAATAGCCATTCACCACATCTTCTATGGCCTGTTCAGCATGAGACACCAAATCTCGCACTTTCCAATCCAGAGCATTTAAGTCAAACAGCCAGTACACCACCAACTGCCCATGCCCATGCCATGTTACTTGTCCGCCACGGTCAGTTTGGATAATGGGCGTGTCATTGCGTGCCAAGATGTGTTCAGGTTTACCCGCCTGCCCTAAGGTATAGACATCGTTATGGTCAACCACCCATAACTCATCTGGTGTGTCTATTCCTGCCTTTTTATCGTCAATGCGTGCCAGCGTTCGCTGGAGCATGGCTTCATGGGTTGGTTGATAGTCCGCTTGGGTCAGATAACGCACCTTTGGTATTGGTACTGTGAATGGCATCGGTGTTGTGAGATGATTGACGTTGGGTATGGTCATTTTTTGTCCTTACGCTGGGTTGATTTGGGTAGGTTTTTGGAACGGGTGATGACTCAGACATGCCATGATCAGTATTCAGCAGCAACTGCTGTGTTGGCAAGGCGTGTTCAACATCATACTCTGCCACTTTATTTAGAATATCTAACAGCACCGTGGTCTGTTTTTCATAAAACTCAACAATGCCACTGGCATGAATGTAAGCTTGTAATTCGATGACATAGCAATCTTGACGCAACTCAATCAGATAGACTTGATTCCATTCTTGATTGGTGAGTTCATGATTGCGTAAAAATTGCTCAAGGTCATAAATCAGTTCCTTTAATATCCTAGGCTCTGCTGAGCGTTTGATAAACAGCTTATGATAAAAACGGAACATATCACGAGCAGCGTAGTTCTCAATCATCATTGATGAAAAGTCACCATTAGGCACGGTAACAATGGTGCGAGTTAAAGTACGAATGCGAGTTGAGCGAATGCCAATATCTATCACCGTCCCTTCAAGACTGCCAAAACGACAATAATCACCGACTCGAATGGGGCGGTCGGCCACCACCACCAAACTACCGACCAAATTTTCTACCGTCTTTTGCGCCCCCAATGCCAATGCCAAACCACCCACCCCAAGAGCAGCAATACCACCAGTCAAATCAAAACCCAAATTACCAAAGATAATGATGGCAGCAAAGATAAATAGCAACACTTTTGCCATTTTGCGTAACAGACCGATAATCGCTAATCGCTCAACATAGTTACGCTTATAACTGATGCGTTCGGCACTGCCAAACACCGCATCAATCACCCGAAGCAACAGCCAACTAACCGCCATCAATGCCAAAATTTCGCTAAAACGATTGACTGGCTCTCGCACCGTTACCGACACGCCAGCCAGTAACATAATTTCGGTCAACATCAGCGATGTCAACACCACCGAAAACGGTAAAATCACTTTGCCATTGATGGGTAACGGGCGGTTTCTGACTCTGGGATAAACAAAATTAACCAGTAAATACAACAGCCATACCAGCACATACATGACCATAAAACAGCTGAGTACCAATAGCACTACCGCCATGATGTCTGCAAGGTCAAGATTGAGAATTTTTTTGCCCTTTAACGCATCAATGGTATAGCGCTCTACCCAAGTCATCTTATGGGTATTGACCTGTGTGTTGATGGCATCAATGGTATCTTTAGAAAACTTCCAGTATGGTGATGCCGTCTGTGTCTGTACTCGCTCAACTATCAGTGGCACTTGTCCATCTTCGACACGAATAAAGCCAACGTGATCACGATGAGCAGGCAGGTTATCGTGGACATTGCCCTCAGGTAAATTGCTGATTTGCAAATCTGTGTCCAACCGTCCACCCGTATCTAAAGCTTTTTTGAACTTACGTACCGTTACAGGGGCGTTATCAGCAGGACTTAAGTTCATATAATTACTGGCAAGCAGTGGCTCATCATCAGTCAATGCTCGAAGTAATCCCAGTACAGTGCCACGTGGTGTTTCTCGCCCAAAAGGGTCAGGCGTTGTGTTGATTTGGGCTTCACGCTCTTCGCCACCATCAGCCAATGGGGAGCTGGTCGTGGTTGGTACGGTTGTTGGCATGGTTGGCGTGGCAGCCACAGCCGTTTGAGCAGTTAATAAGCTCACCACAGACAAACCAAGCACAAAGCAACTCACCACCATCAAAAAAACCAACAGCTGACATGCCTTTGTCTGTGGTATTTTGGCTTGATTGGCTGGCACTTGATTAATTAACAATGACAGCAAGACAGATGATGGCGGTGCAGATGATGAACGCATAAACACACTTTGATTTTTTAGCTGGGTACTTTTGGGTTGGGTAAAATTGGTCAATGATGACATTGATGAACCATAACATTCTAATTATAACATTGGTTAGAGTATTTGCTAATGGTTGAATGGTTTTTAAGTTAAACTAAAATTAGGATTTTTAGTCATAATCCATGACCATATGACATCATCATCGACTCACACATCGCCATTCATTCACACATCACCATATGGCATTCACTTCATAAGCGAAATCTGTTAAAGTCAACACAAACACAATCACCAGAATAACCGTCTTAAATAACCGTCTTAAATAATAACCACCCCACCCCAAAGAGAACCAACATGCCCAATTCTAACAATCAGCTTGCACAATTTTCGCACATCACCTTACAAGGCAATGATGTCAGCCAGTTTTTGCAAGGTCAACTGACCATCAACGTCAATAAGCTTGGATTAAGTTATGTGCCAACTGCCATTAGCAACCTAAAAGGACGCATTGCTTTTGGTCTTTGGATAAAAAAATATGCAGATGATGCTGGCAAGTGCTATGATGTGGTCATCAGTGCCGATTGTGCCGAATCTTTTATCTCACACGTTAAAAAGTACGCTGTTTTTTCTCAAGTAACGCTAAGCAATCCTAAGCCCATTTTTCCTTGCGTGATGGGTGAAGAACCGACCTTTAGCAACCATGAAGATAATGCTGATGCCACTGCTTGGATGACTGCCAGTATCGCCACTGGTAATTATTGGATTACCCAAGCAACAAGCAATCAGTTTCAACCACAAGAGCTTAGACTGCATCAGCGTGGTGGGGTAGACTATGACAAGGGCTGTTATCTTGGGCAAGAAGTCATTGCCCGCTTATACTT
Organism: Lwoffella lincolnii; assembly: GCF_002014765.1. GTDB lineage: Bacteria > Pseudomonadota > Gammaproteobacteria > Pseudomonadales > Moraxellaceae > Psychrobacter > Psychrobacter lincolnii. The sequence goes on along the minus strand of NZ_MUYT01000001.1, from coordinate 40,656 downwards.
TAAATCAGCTCCTAAGGCCCATCTGCATCGAGTGGCAGGTGATTATCACACCTTGCAAACAGATGCCACTGCTTTACCCATGGCAGGAGAGGCGTTGGTTGATGGCATCACGGTGGTCAATGTGATGCCTTGTGCTGATGATGACTTAACATTTGAAGCATTGGTGGTGGCTCGTCCGCAAACCATTGAACAGTGGCGATTAAAAGGACTTGACGTGTTAGACTTACCCATGGCATTACAAGCAGATGTGGCTCGCTCCGTTTAGGTTAAACAGATGGTTTTGTTACGTTTTTATAAAACCGTCATAAAACCGTCATATTTCAAATACTGTCATTGACTCACGGTTGCTTTATTCATGCCAAATGAGACGATTTTAGTTGTGGAAGATGAACCTGCCATCCAAGAGATGATTGTTACTACTTTAGAAATGGCAGGCTTCCACTGTTTACAAGCTGAAGATGTGCCACAAGCATATCAACAAGTGGTTGACCATCGACCTGATTTACTGTTATTAGATTGGATGCTGATGGGCAATCAATCAGGGATTGATTTGTGTCGTTTGCTCAAAAAAGATGAGATGCTCTTTGAAACACCAATCATCATGTTAACCGCCAAAGGTGAAGAAGATAATAAGGTGCAAGGGCTAGATGCAGGTGCAGACGACTATATCACCAAGCCATTCTCTACTCGTGAATTGGTTTCTCGCATTAAAGCGGTGCTAAGACGCTCAAACGCCCTATCTGGTGATAAATCCATTGAACATGTGGGCTTACGCCTTGACCCTATCAGCCAACGTGTTACCGCTGATGGCAAACTTTTGGACATCGGCCCTACCGAATATCGGTTATTGGCGTTTTTTATGAGCCACCCTGAGCGGGCTTATACTCGCACACAGCTACTTGACCAAGTGTGGGGTGGTAATGTCTATGTCGAAGACCGAACCATTGATGTGCATATCCGCCGTTTGCGTAAGGTGCTTGACCCTTATGATTATGCTGAGTTTATCCAAACGGTGCGTGGCACAGGTTATCGATTTTCGACTCAAATCAATGAATGACTCCAATGAATAACAATCACCAATGAACAAATGCCAAACAAACGACACAACAGCCTTCTTTTTTGGGCAGATTTTCGCTGGCTAACACTTGTCCTGATGCTGGGGGCTGTTTTGGGTTGGCTGATTACCAGCATGCCTTGGGGCATGACCATGGGATTGTTGGGATATGCTACCTTTCGTATGATAACGATGCGACGGTTTTTGCATTGGATTAACCAAGCCACTTTACAAGAACCACCCAAACTATCTGGCGGTCTTAGCTATGTGGCCCATCAGTTGTACCAAAGTCGCTTACAAGAGCAACTGACACATCAACGCATGATGGGACTGGTCAAAAAAATCCGCCGCTCACTGAGTGCTTTACAAGATTCGGTGATTATCTTGGACAAACATGATAGGTTAGAATGGTGGAACAATTCAGCAAATCAGCTTTTAAACCTACACGCCACCGACCATGGACGGCATGTGTTTGAAGTCATCACATCACCTGAATTTACCCAATATTATCAAGATGCCATTTCACCCAATGATGGCATTCGCTTGCAATCTTGGCGAGATTCACAACGCTACTTACAATGTGAGCTGACTTTTTTTGGTGAAGAAAAACTGCTGATTGTCTATGACGTAACTCGCCTACAGCATCTAGAACAGATGCGTAAGGACTTTGTTGCGAATGTCTCGCATGAGTTACGCACCCCTTTGACGGTGTTAATGGGCTATATCGAGACATTTTCTGATCAGCCAGACATGAACCCAAAGTGGCAACGTGGATTTAGCCTAATGGGTCAGCAAACCAGACGCATGAACAGCATCATCAATGACCTATTAATGCTGTCTCGGCTAGAGAATGAAGAAGCTTTTGAAGTCAAGTGCGTCAATATGCCACAGCTGTTGATGCAACTTTTTGATGACGCTCAAGCATATAATAAAGAATACAGGCATTTTATTGACTTACATTTAGATTCACAACTGAATATCATGGGGTCAGAGATGTATTTGACCAGTGCTTTACTAAACTTAGTAACCAATGCCATTAAATACACGCCAAAAGGTGGTGAGATTGCCATTGCTTGGACACAGGTGAGTGAAGGTTGCTTGTTTGCCATATCTGATAATGGCATTGGCATCGCCCCTGAACACATCGAACGCCTGACCGAACGCTTTTATCGAGTAGACAGTGGTCGCAGTCGTGCCACGGGTGGAACAGGACTTGGACTTGCGATTGTTAAGCACATTTTGTATCAACATGATGCCACTTTGACAATCGAATCGGCCGAAGGACAAGGCTCAACCTTTAAGGTATTATTCCCAACCAAAAGATTATGTGAATTGTCTCTGCTCACGTCAAAAAGCACTTTTTAGCTTTTTAGCACAGGTGTCAGTTTGACTTTACTGTTCCAAAGGTTATCATAGGACAGTTTTTGCTTACTAACTGACAACGCTTATGCAACCGAACCCTCCAAATCGTCCAAACGCAACAGAGCCATCACATCATGACCGCTCTGCCACCACCCCATTGCCCAACTCAGATGACTTGGACGGGCAGACAACACAGATGGAAAATGGGAATAATGGGGAAAATGGGGACACGGCAGATGCCAAGCAAGCTGTTTTTGATGCCATGCACCTTGACAACCTTGGTGATGAGCCTGATGTCAGTTATCGTGCCAACACAATTGACAAGAACGACAACACAGATGATGCTGACAATACCAATCATGTGAACAATACCGACAATGGCATCAACATCTCTACAAACACCTGCATTCCCATCAATGCCCATGACCACCATCATGACCATGATGATAATACAGAGTCCCAAGACTTACCACACGACTATAGCAATGACAGCTTTATCTATGGCGATGCCGACAGTGAAGAAGACACCTTAGAAATCATGACCATATACGACCCCGATGCGGATCGTTTTGAAGATGTCGAAGAGTTCTCTCACCAAGAAGTGATTAACTGCCATGTTTATTCTCGTAAGACAGGTGAACAGCTGCATGAAGTGAGCATCGAAGAAGTCAGCAAAATCCTAACTCACAACAATCAATTTGTTTGGCTGGGATTATACGAACCAAGCTTACAGACCCTAAAACAAATGCAAGAATCCTTTGATTTGCATGAGTTGGCATTAGAAGATGCCGTCGCTGACCATCAGCGAGCCAAAATCGAAAGCTATGGCAATGACACCTTATTTGTGGTGGTGCAAACCGCCAAGCTAGAAGACAACCATATCCGCTATGGCAAAACAGCCATGTTTATGGGTAAAAACTTCATCATCACCATTCGCACAGGCCCATCTAACAGCTATGCCCCTGTGCGTGAACATTATCAACGCCGTCCTGACAAACTGCGTCTTGGCCCTATCTTTGTCATGCACGCCATTTTAGACTTTATCGTGGATAATTATTTGCCCGTTACTGACCGTATGGGGCGGTATTTACGAGAGCAAGAACACGCCATTTTTTCTGCTGAGTTTAGCAAATCCACCTTACGAAGTTTATATGAGCTAAAGTCCCAACTGGTACACATGCGGGCGGTGATTTTACCTGTACAAGACATTTGTAACTTTTTTATCAATCACAAAAGAAATGAGCTGATTTCATTTTTTCCAAGCTCCGCCAAACCCTACTTTCGAGATGTCAATGACCATCTGGTACAAGCCTTAGATGCGGTTAATGGGCTAAACGAAATGCTCAGCGTCGCCATGGATACCTATATGGCGGTGGTTACCATGGGACAAAACGATGTGGTTCGGAAGCTGGCAGCATGGGCGGCGGTACTGGCTGTCCCCACCGCCATTGCAGGCATCTATGGCATGAACTTTGACAACATGCCAGAATTACATTGGCAATACAGCTACTTTGTGATTTTAGCTGTCATTATCAGCATCTGCGTAACCTTATATTATCGATTTAAAAAAATCGGCTGGCTATGACGTTTGTGCTTCTTTTGCCGCTGCCAGCGTCTGACGTATCAAGGTGTTGATGGTCATCGGTCCTACGCCACCAGGCACAGGGGTGTAAGCACTGGCAATCTTCTCAATGCCATCAAGCTCAATATCACCCACACCACCATCATCGGTTGGGTGAAAACCTGCATCCACCACCACAGCACCCTGTTTTATCCACTCTTTTTTAATCAGCTCTGGTACGCCCACAGCACCGACTAAGATGTCTGCTTGCTTGACATGACTCGCCAAATCAGCAGTTTTTGAATGACAAATGGTTACCGTACAATTTTCGTTAAGCAACATCATTGCCATCGGCTTACCCAAAATGGCACTGCGACCGACCACAACCGCATGTTTACCAGCCATATCAATCTTATGGTGCTTAAGCAAATGGATAATGCCTTGTGGCGTACAAGAGCCAAACGCTGGCTCACCCATGCTCATGCGTCCAAAACCCAAACAAGTTACCCCATCGACATCTTTTTTTAAATCAATGGCGTCAAAACATGCCCGCTCATCAATTTGACTTGGCACAGGATGTTGCAACAAAATACCATGCACATCTGGATTGTCATTAAGCGTTTGTATTTTTGCCAAAAGCTGTTCGGTGGTGGTTTGTTCTGGCATTTGCACTCGCAACGACTTCATGCCCACTCGCTGACAAGCATTGCCTTTCATACGCACATAAGTGGCAGATGCAGGATCATCACCGACTAAGATGGTTGCCAAAATCGGCATGCGTCCCGTGCTGTCTATTAACGCTTGCACCTGCTCACTTAGTTCCCTTTCAATCTGTTTGGCAAGTGCTTTACCATCAAGTACGACATCAGCCATCATAGATTCTCCTTGTTATTAAAATGTAAAATGACCATTAAAACGGTGGTTATTTAGATACCGCCATCGCTATTTAGATAAAATTAACCCATAAAACGCTTGCCAACACCAAGGCAAACACATAGCGTCCCACCCAAACATTATGTAAAAACGCTTCAAAACAAGCAGATGGCTCTCGGCTGGCACACGCCACATCTTGCTTAACAAACATCATCGCCGCCACACTCAAGCCAAACACAGGCAACAGACCAAGCGGTGTTGGGGCAAAATAATGCCAAAACACCACAGCCAACGCCAGTAAGAACAGCGTTTGTAACACCGCAATCATAAGCACATCATGCCGTCCAAACAAAATGGCGGTTGATTTAACCCCAATCTTTAGGTCATCGTCCCTATCTGCCATCGCATACTGCGTATCATACGCCACCGTCCAGCACATATAAGCACCAAACAACAACCAGCACCACACATCAGTACGCCCAAGCACCGCCACATATGCCATCGGAATCGCCCAGCCAAATGCTGCTGCCAAAACCACTTGTGGCATGTGCGTAAACCGCTTCATAAACGGATACACAAACGCCAATGCCACAGCCACCAGCGACCAATAAAACACCTGAAGCGGTAAAAATAACAACAGCCCAGCACTCATCAGCGACAACAACAAAAATGCCCCCACCGCTTCTTTGCCTGACAACCGACCATCTGCCAATGGGCGGTTTTTGGTACGCCACACATGCCCATCTACCTTACGGTCAGCAAAATCATTGATGGCACAGCCTGCCGCACGCATCAATGTTGCCCCCAACGCATAAATCAGCACCACCTTAAAGCTTGGCATTCCTGCCATCATGCCACGGTCTTGCCCTGCTGACATACCTGCAAACAACACCGCCCACAGGGTTGGCCATAATAAAAGCTCAATCCCAACAGGTCTATCAAAACGAGTGAGTTGAACATAAGCAAGCAATTTTTGTCGATAATTCATCGGTTCGTTATGCTTTAATTGATTGTGGTTGAATTCGTTGCATTTTAATTGATTATACTTTAATTGATTGTGCATTAAGTGTTCAGACTGCTGTGGACATGGACATGATGACTAAAAAAACAAGATGACTGAACAAGCAACAATTATAACGGATATTGGCATTCATCACAGGGCAAAGCCATCTTTTTTTTTCAATGATGGGTAAATAGTGCTTGCAACCATATCAAATAAGTTTATAATGTCCTTGCTAGAAAGAAGTCATCAATATCGCAATATCGTTTTAAATCGCTACTTATCGTATTTTGTCAGGTTTGACAGTGCCAACTTAACTCTTTGCCACTTATCATATCTATCATTATCCTTTAGTTTCAGATTTTGACGTATGGCCCATTAGTTGGGGGTTCATTCGAGCGTTTGCTCTGCTTAGGTTTGTTTATCTTTAAACATGGCCAGCAGCTATCATAAATCTGTTATTTTAGGAAAATGTGTATGTCAAATACGGTTGAAGGTACTGTTAAATGGTTTAATGAAGCCAAAGGTTTTGGTTTTATTGCTCAAGAAAATGGTGGCAGTGATGTGTTCGCCCACTATAGCGAAATCCAAGGCTCTGGTTTTAAAACCTTAGCAGAAGGTCAGCGTGTGTCTTTTGAAGTAACCGATGGTAAAAAAGGCCCACAAGCCAGTAACATTCAAGCCATTTAATTGTTTTTAGATTCTTTTTGAATGTAAACAACAAAATATAAATAACAAATGAATAAAAGCAAAAACATCATGGTTTTTGCTTTTTTTATGGCGATTTTTTGACAATCACTGACTGTTCATGGCAAATAGCCAGTTCATGGCAAATAGCCATCAAACCTTAACGCATCATTATGCCAACTTTTAAATGGGGTTTTACCTGCCAAATAAGGGGCATTTTTGGGGCGTTTAACCACCACCCGCCCCGTATGATGAATGGCGTTAATGGCAGTAGTGAGCATCAGACTTTCTTGCGATGCTGTGGGTGGATGGGCGATTTTATGCAATATCTGCATGTGCTTGCCCACTTTGGCATCATGGCTGTCATTGGGAAACATGGGGTCTAAATAGATGGCTGATATGTCGCACGCCTGCTCATTCAAAGCAGTCAAATAATCCACTGCATCGGCACAGACAATGTTTAATCTGCCCATCAACGCTTGCCAGTTTTTTTGTTGGCTCATGCGTTGTTTCTCAAGCAATAAGAGCATTGCCATCACAGGGTGCGATTCAACCAAGGTTACCCTTGCCCCTGTGCTTGCTAATATCAGACCATCATGCCCAAATCCTGCGGTTGCATCTATCAGTTGCTTATCAACGTTGGCTTTTATCGCTTGCAATAAAAGCTCTGATTGACGCCCAGCACTGACTATCCTTTTTTGTAACTTGTGCCAATCCAATGCCACTTGCATGTCATCTTGCCACAAACTGACGCTAACGCCCATGTTGGTCATTTTTACCACTGCTAAAGGTGATGCTGGCTGTTTTTTTATGCCATTGGCAATTTGGCGAATGGTTTTGTTATTGAGTTTTGTCATTTCGTGGTATTGCACGTTAAGCGACAGGTGTTGGTGATTGTGCTTATTGATTTGAGTGTGTTCATCTAACCAAGCACTCACATACTCAAGTCCCAAAGACTCGCCAACCACCACCAAATTAGGCGTGGTTTTTTGTTTGTTTGTTAATTTATTTTGCCATATGGTCATATATTAGCCATGTATTTGCCATGTATTAACCTTGAATGTCATAGCCAAACACCAAAGTTGATAACAGCACAACAACGCCTGTCATGATTCTTAACCAAGCAAAAATGGTAAAATCTCGTCTAGACACCCAAGCCACCATCCAACGAATACATAGCAATGCCACCACAAACGACACCAAAACGCCTACCCCCAGCACCCACCAGTCTTGAGTATGAGTCAATGTGTCTTGATGCTCAAGCAAATCCAACAGCCCTGCCCCCACAATCACAGGAATGCCCAAAAAAAAGGAAAATTCTGCCGCTGCCTTACGAGACACCCCCAACCACAATGCCCCAATGATGGTTGCCCCTGAACGTGATGTGCCGGGAACCAGTGCCAAACACTGAAACAGCCCAATCATCATGGCGGTTTTAAGGCTCACCTGTTCTGCTTCTTTGGCAATGATGGGCTGGGGGCGTTTTTCCACATAAAATATCAACAAACCACCCATTATCAGCATCACCGCCACCACCATGGGGCTAAACAAATATGCCTTAATCACATCAGCAAACACGATTCCCATCACCATCACAGGTATGGTTGCCACAATTAACGACAATCCTAATTGCTTAGGATTTGTCATGTCCACCACTGCCTTGCCAGTTACCAAACCCATCAGTGAATGCCATAATCTACCCCAATACTCATAAATGACCGCCAATATTGCCCCAAGTTGTATCACCACCACAAATAAATCTGCCTTGTCTTTTGTCCAAAAATTCAGCAAATCAGCGGTTAAAATCAGATAACCTGTGCTGGATATGGGCAAAAACTCAGTAATGCCTTCAACCACGCCCATGATGATGGCTTTTATTAACAACACAATGTCCACTTTTTTTACCTTTTAACTTTTTTAGTTTTATGCTTTTTTAGTTTTACGTTTTGCCTTGCTCTTTTAGTGTTTTCCAAGCATTGTGCCTAAGATACACAGGCAAGGCTTGCTCTGCTGGCACACCACCATGTTGGGCATAATGATTTGATGCCAATTTTGCCAAAATACCTGCATCAAGCGATAAGTGTGTCTGTTGTGTTTGCTCAGCAGCAGCCATCAATAACACAGCACCATTACCAACCATCGGATAATTGGCGTGCGTTTGTGCATCATAATCAAGCAAATATTCATTGGGTCGTGCTTGATTAGATTGTTTTTGATTAGATTGTGTTTGCTCTGCTGATTGCTGATTACCATGTGAAGTGCCATGTTTAACACCATGGTTCACAGGTTGCATCAGACCGTCTTGCACAGCAAATTCACCCACATAGACTTGTTGCATTCTGGCATCAAGACAGGCAAAAACATGGTCATGACCATATTGTTCATAAGCGGATTGAGCCATGATTTGCAAACTTGACACCCCAACACAAGGCACATCATAAGCAAATGACAAGGCTTGAGCCACTGCCGTATTGATTCGAATGCCACTAAATGCCCCCGGCCCTTGGTTAAAGGCAATCGCATCAAACTCACAAGCCTGCAAACCTGTCTGATTGATGGCAGTGTCAATCATTGGCAACACAACTTGCGTTTGTTCACGTTTGCCAGCCACGGTGTGTGAATAGATGACTTGCTGATTGTGCCAAATCGCCACTGAGCATTGCTCAAAAACGGTGTCAATAACAAGGATAGAATTTGACTGGTTTATTAAAGATTGCATGGGCATGAATTATTTTTTAAATTATTTTGTTGATAAAAAAGGTCAGATGATAAAAAAGTCAAACGTGAGACATTCACCATCAAAGACATCACATCGCTGTTCACAACAGCGCCGACCATGTTAAAGCGAAACACCACTTTAAGCAAACACTACTTTAAGCAAACAACGAATACTAATCAAACAACGAATACTGGCGATGACCTTGATACCAATGCGAACGCAAATACGCATGATACAGATGACGAAACAGCACATTGATGATGGCAGACACAGGCAGGGCAATCAACATGCCCACAAACCCCATCAATGCTGCCCCTGCCAGCACTGAAAAAATCACCCATAATGGGGACAAACCAATCTTATCACCAAGTAATAACGGCTGTAGCACATAACCTTCCACCGCCTGCCCCACCAAAAACGCCCCCACAATCAACCCCAAATGCAGCCAATCCAACCCAAATTGAAACCAGCCTGCAATGATGGCTGCCACAAAACCAATCCCAAACCCCAAATAAGGCACAAAACTTGCCAATCCAGCAACCATACCAATGGTTAAACCAAGACCCAAGCCAATCAGCTGCAACTGTATGGCATAAATAACCCCTAACAATATCATGACCACAAGCTGACCTTGCACAAAGGACATTAACGCCTTATCCATGTCAATGAATATTTCAATGATTTTTGCCCGATAAACCTTTGGTAATGCTTGTTGCCACTGAAGCAAACGCTCATTCCAGTTTAATAAAAAATAAAACATCAAAATGGGCATCAACACAATCAATCCTGCATTGTTGATAAAGTTCATGCCTGACACCAGCACTTGTTGAAATAAAGCTTGAGCATCTTGTACGTTATAATTATTACGCATATAATCGACCAACGTCTCAGACAGACGTTTGGATTCCATCGCAGGCAAGCGAATGCGTGTGTAGTGTTGTATCACATCACGCACTTGCCCATTGTACCACTCTTGAGCAACAGGCAAATAATTCCATGCCATCTGCATCTGATTCCAAAGCATGGGGGCGAGCCACCACACCAATAACACCACCCCCACAGTGATGCCCACATACACCACCATGATGGCAAGCCATCTGGGCATAATCAAAGCAATCCGCTTGACCAAAGGGTTAAACAAATACGCCAAAATAAATGCACACAAAAACGGCATGATGACAGGCATCATCAGATACAACAAATACAACCCAATGACCATAATCGCCACCAAAAATAAACGGCGAAAAAATGGATCGATGGTGTAACGAGTTTGCATGTTAGATGTCCTTATGATAATAATGACCATAAAAATAAACCGACCGATAATGATGACGGATTTATCATGCTGTTTCCAGTTTGTTTATGTTAATCCTAAAATTGATGATGAGTAGACGAATCAGCACCAATATCTATATAATGACGACATCATCTCACCCCATCTTATAAACATGCCCACAATACCTATTTAAAGGCGACACATCATGACCCAAGCCCCCCCAAAAAACCCATCAAGCTCTCAACCTTTCAGCACTCAACCTTTAAGCTACAAAGATGCAGGTGTGGACATTGACGCTGGCGAAACCTTGGTACAACGCATCAAATCGGTTGCCAAAGCCACAACTCGCCCTGAAGTCATCGGTGGATTAGGCGGATTTGGGGCATTATGCCGTATCCCACAAGGCTACCAATCCCCACTGTTGGTGTCAGGCACGGACGGCGTGGGAACAAAACTCAAACTGGCATTAGACTTCAACAAACATGACACCATTGGGCAAGATTTGGTTGCCATGTGTGTCAATGACCTGCTTGTGTGTGGGGCAGAACCATTGTTTTTTTTAGATTACTATGCCACAGGCAAGCTGGATGTGGACACCGCCGAAGCGGTGATTAAAGGCATTGGTGATGGGTGTCAATTGGCAAATTGTGCCTTAATCGGTGGCGAAACTGCCGAAATGCCCGGAATGTATCAAAACGAAGACTATGACTTGGCAGGATTTTGTGTCGGTGTGGTGGAAGAAAGCGAAGTCATCACAGGAAAAAACGTACAAACAGGCGACATACTCATTGCGATTGCTTCAAGTGGGGTGCATTCCAATGGCTATTCATTGGTACGCAAAATCATTGACGTGGCAAACATAGACATCAACACCCAAACCATTGATAACAAACCACTCAAAGACGTGCTACTTACCCCAACTAAAATCTATGTCAACGCCATTCAAACCCTACAAAAATCCCTTGGTAACACCAACCTACACGCCATGGCACACATCACAGGTGGCGGCTTAACCGACAACTTGCCCCGAGTGTTGCCCGACAGCTTAACCGCTCAAATTGATGTCCATTCTTGGGACTTACCAGCTGTGTTTGCGTGGCTACAACAAACAGGCAACATTGAACAAACAGAGATGTATCGCACCTTTAACTGTGGCGTGGGATTTGTTGTGATTGTGCCACATCATAAGGCAGATGAAGCCATTAAACTGCTCAATGACAATGGCGAAAACGCATGGAAATTGGGTAAAATTGTTCAACGCTCTGATGATGCCAGCGGTGATGCGGTCACATATCTTTGATAAGATTTGACATGCTCTTTATTAAAAATCTTATCTTGATGTTTTTTAAGTAGGAAATAATCTCAATATCTCATCAAATTCATTCAATCATGTTCATTAAATCATGCAAACCAATTCTTTAAAAATCGCCATTCTTGTTTCTGGTGGCGGAAGCAATCTACAAGCCTTAATCGATGCCAAGCAGGCAGGTGAGTTGCCCATTGACATCGTTGGGGTCATCAGCAATAAAAATGACGCTTATGCCATTACTCGTGCCAAACAAGCGGGCATCAAGGTGGCGGTACTGTCGCACACCGACACTGGCAAAAAAATGGGCATCAAGACCTTTGAGCAACATGCCCAACGCCAGCTCAACGACTGGCAAGCGGATTTGGTGGTGTTGGCTGGGTTCATGCGTGTGCTAAGCGGTGAGTTTATCAATCAATGTCCCGCTCCGATAATCAACCTACACCCATCACTATTGCCCAAATATAAGGGACTAAATACCCATCAAAGGGCATTATCAGCCAAAGAGACCACCCACGGTTGTAGCGTGCATGTGGTTACCGCTCAGCTTGATGCAGGGCAGGTATTGACCCAAGCGGTCATGAACGTGCCAGTTGACATCACCGCCGATAAGCTACAGCAATGCGTGCATCGTCTTGAGCATCAACTTCTGCCATGGACAATCAAGCTGATTGCTCAAGGTGTGTTGCCTTTAACTGTGCTTAAACAGGCTCAATATCACCAACCTACTGACAGCTCAACCAATGCCAGCTCGCCCAGCCCCTTATCTTTTACTCAGTTGCCTGATTTACCTTGGCGGTTATTTTTTAAATGACATTGAAGCATGTTGCCATGGGCATAAGACTTAAGACATATATTACCCACGACCATGTTTTGCTGACGACAGCAAAAAATCTAAAATCTAAGATGCTGACCACACGGCACAAACACGGTAGCCATAGTGCTTATTATTGAGGTAGCCGTAGCCGTCGCTGAAGCACACGCCCTCCTTGGTCATATTAGACACATTAGGCATCAGGTGGCGTGAATTGGGGGTAAAGCATTAATTTATTACTCTTATGTAAATTACTGGTAATTTTTTATCAGCATTTGACTGGCGATGGGGCATTTACTTTATAATGTGGCTTTTTTTTAGACGCTGGTTGATTTTTGAGTATTATTTCACTTGAGATTTAATTGAAGAGTTCATTTGGGGATTTCATGCAACGCATTCGTGATTTTTTTCAGTCAGACATTGCTGGTGGCGTGGTGCTGGCATTCGCCGCTGTGTTGGCGATGATTATCGCCAACACACCGTTATACGGACATTACCACCATTTATTAGAGATGTCCATTGGCGTGCATGTGGGTGATTTTGTCTTAGATAAACATGCCATACATTGGATTAATGATGGTCTAATGGCAATATTTTTCTTTTTGGTGGGGCTTGAGCTAAAGCGAGAAATGCTGGTCGGTGAGCTGTCAGAAGTCAAAAAAATCGTCTTGCCTGCACTGGCTGCCGTTGGTGGTATGATTATGCCTGGTTTGATATATGCCGCCATTAACTGGAACAATCCTGAGTTTTTAAAAGGTTGGGCGATTCCTGCTGCCACCGACATCGCTTTTGCCTTAGGGGTCATCAGTCTGCTTGGCAATCGTGTGCCTGTTGCCCTAAAGGTATTTTTGGCATCGGTGGCTATTTTTGATGACATTGGGGCAATTTTAATCATTGCTTTTTTTTATTCTCACGGTTTGTCTTTGACAGCATTGGCTTGGGCGGGCGGTATTTTGGCAGTGGTGTTTGCCTTAAACCGCTTAAATGTTACTCGCATTGCCCCTTATCTGATTTTGGGCTTGTTTATGTGGCTTGCGGTACTCAAATCTGGCATTCACGCCACCATCGCAGGGGTATTATTGGCGTTTTGTATCCCCATGTATGATAAAGACGATGAAGAGCATTCACCGCTAGAAGATTTAGAGCATGATTTACAAGACGGTGTGGCATTTATTGTGTTGCCAATATTTGCTTTTGCCAATGCAGGCATTCATTTGGGTGGGGCAGGTTTGGGTGAGATTGCCCACCCTGTGCCACTGGCGATTGCCGCTGGGCTGTTTTTAGGTAAACCAATTGGGGTGATGTTGTTTAGCTGGTTGGGGGTAAAATTTGGACTTGCCAGCATTCCCAATGAAATTAACTGGAAGCACATCTTTGGAGTCTCGTTATTGTGCGGTATTGGCTTTACCATGAGCTTGTTTATTGGTGGTTTGGCATTTAGTGCCGTTGATAAGGTGTTTGATGAACGTTTGGGCATTATTTTGGGGTCATTGTTATCAGGCATTGCAGGCTATGTGTATTTAAACATCATCAGTAAACGCACCAACATGGATTTGGCAGATTTAGCTCAACCAAGCGACGACAACACTTATATCCCAGATGCCCATTGATACATTTCGCCACCACATACCCACCACTTACTTCTCTTGCCATATCAGCCAACACCTGTTGGCTGTATGCTTGATGGGTAAAAAAGCAATCACGACTGACCCTTGTTAAAAAGGGCAAGTGTCAAAATAAAAATGCCCTGATTAAGTTGCCCATGCTGACATCACCACCAAAATCAAAAATGATGGGTAAAGAATGACGCATGGTATGTTAAAGTTGGTTTAACGTTGATTGTTAGGCAATAAGCCTTGACTTTGTTCTTCTGCCACCACTTGCCGTGCCACGTGCATGATAAGTTGACGCAACCAACGATGGGCAGGGTGGTGTTGCAACAAAGGCGACCACGCCATGGTCAATTCAAATTCAGGGATAAAAAATGGCGGTTCTTTTATGATGATGTTGTCATTATCTGCTTGCATTTTTGCCACTCGAGTCGGTAAGGTTGCAATCAAATCTTTATTGGCAGTCAACATGGCAGGCATTTGATAATGACGAGTAAAGATACTGATTTGACGTTTTTTGCCCAGCCGTTGTAAAGCTTGGTCAATCGAACCAAGACCGCCTGACTTTTCTGGATTTACCCCAAATCCCACACCCATGCCCGTCTTAGATACCCACACATGTTGAGCCTTTAGGTAGTTTTTTAAGTTAAAGCGGTTGACATAGGGGCTATCGGCAGACAACAGACAACTAAAGGTATCTCGCCACACCAACACCTGATGAAAACTTTGCGGTATTTCATTAAAGCGGTTAATCGCCAAATCCACTCGCCCTTGCTCCATATCACGGTACGACACATCAGATGGGGTCAAAAAATCCAATATCACGTTGGGTGCTTCACTACGCAAGGCTTTCACCAACCTAGGCACAAGGGTCGCCTCGGCATAGTCAGATGTCATGATGCGAAACACTCGAGACGTGCTATAAGGACGAAACTCAGTACGTGGCTCTAGCACCTGTGATAAATCCGCCAAAATCTCACGAATGCGTGGCTGTAGCTCTAAAGCTCGTTCGGTTGGAGACATGCCCTCGGACGAACGTATCAACAAAGGGTCATGAAACAATTGACGCAATCGACGTAAAATATTGCTCATGGCTGGCTGAGTGATGCCCAACTGTTCTGCCGCTCGAGTAACATTTTTTTCTCTTAACAAGACATCTAAATGCACCAACAGATTTAAATCCACTTTTTGTAAATTCATACGCTTATTCCTACTGATGCCATCATGGCATAAAAAACCACCCATGACATCAAAACACATCAACAGCAGTTTTTGGGTTGGTTATTTGCCACCGTTATCTGTCCACAGTCATTTACCACAGGGCATCTGTGGGCTTTACCGTCAATACCTGTTGCTGTAACGTGCTTAGCCCCTCTTGCAGACGTTGCTGTAATAGGTCCGTTAATTCATGCTGGCTTTTGCCATCAGGATAAAGTGGTTCAAGGGGCAACACATACGCCGTGATTTCATTATCATCTAAAACGTTCATGAAACTGTCTTTAATCGTCATATCACCATAATAAGGAATTTGGGTGCTGATATGCCCATGTCTATCCACATAACAAATCACCATCGGTTGAATGGGCAAATTGGTCTGTATGGCCGCTTGTAACAACTTACCGTGAATGCGTTTAATTTTGTGTCCGTTGGTGGTGGTCGCCTCAGGAAAAAACAACACCGATGCCCCTTGTGTCATAAACTTGGCAATTTGCTCCGCCACCGTACCAGCATCTCCCGACCCCCGCTGAATAAACAAAGTGCCTCCCGCCTTTGCCAATGCTCCAACCAATGGCCATTTTGCAATCTCAGCTTTGGATAAAAAAAATGCCCCACTGACACTACCAGCGACAGGAATGTCCAGCCAAGAGATGTGATTAGATGCCCATAAACCATGGGTGGCGGGCATGGGTTTAACCGTAACCACTTGTACGCCAAACGCCAAGCACATCTTACGACAAAACACTTGAATGTATTTGGGCAAAATGTCTCTGGGTGGCTCTTTAAACGCCCCAATTTGATGTGCTTTTTTAAATCCACCAATAAAAGCATGGGTAACAGAAGCCATTTTTTTACTGCGTTGCCATTGGGTACGAATTCGATGTTGTAAGCTCATGTATGCAATAGCCCTAATTTTATGTGGTCAATTTCAGGTGGTTAACTTAGTTCGATTAATTTAATCAATAAACATGCCATCTTAGCACCAAACCCCCATGGGGTAAATAACCATCACCAGCAACCTTAATAAGACACACCTTTACAACATCTGTTAAACACCCCATAAAAAGCCGTTATCCCCCATCATTTGATTAAACCATGCCATTAAAATGTTACAAAATGCGTCTTTATTCTGCCAACCCTCCCATGTCAATATGGCTAAGCCACCATGGCGAATGACACACAACATGCAACTAACAACTAACAACACACAACTGATAAATAAAGGATAATGTCTTGCAATATTTTGACAGACACAAAGGCGGTGAACGGGCAATCTTAGTACATTTAGACATTCACCAAATCCAAGACCCTGATGATTTAGATGAATTTGAATTATTGGCAGACTCAGCAGGGGCAGAGCGATTGGCACTGGTAACAGGCTCACGGCTCAAACCTGATGCCAAATACTTTGTTGGTACAGGTAAAGCCCAAGAAATTGCCGAATTGGTACAACATCATGATGCCCAGATTGTGATATTTAACCATAGCCTATCGCCATCACAAGAGCGTAACCTAGAAGCTTTGATAAAATGTCGAGTTTTGGACAGAACTGGACTGATTTTAGACATTTTTGCCCAACGAGCACGCACCTATGAAGGCAAACTGCAAGTAGAACTGGCTCAGCTGACCCATCTCTCTACTCGCCTGGTCAGAGGCTGGACGCACTTAGAACGACAAAAGGGCGGTATCGGTCTAAGAGGCCCTGGTGAGACGCAATTAGAAACCGACAGACGACTGCTACAAACTCGAGTCAATCAGCTAAAAACCAAGCTTGATAAAGTCAAACAAACCCGAACGCAAGGACGAGCCAAACGACAAAAATCCGAAACCCCCACCATATCACTGGTTGGCTACACCAATGCGGGCAAATCCACTTTATTTAACCGATTGGTTGATGAAAACATCTATGCCGCCAACCAACTGTTTGCCACTCTAGACCCTACCCTACGCCACTTAAATTGGACAGGTGTGGGACGTGTGGTGTTGGTTGACACAGTGGGGTTTATTCGTCATCTTCCCCATGAGCTGGTTGAATCTTTCCACGCCACTTTAGAAGAAACATTGGAAGCAGACCTATTGTTGCACATCATCGATTCTGCCAGTGAAGACATGCACGAACAAATCGACGCCGTCAAACAAGTATTGACTCAAATCAATAATGACGTTCCTGTATTGGAAGTATATAACAAAATTGACCTATCAGGCGAACCTGCACACATCGGCTATGCCAGTCAAAATGTCCCCAATCGTGTCTATGTCTCTGCCCAAGCCAACATGGGCATGGATAAGCTAACTCAAGCGGTGCAACAACTGCTCACAGGCGAACTTGGCCACTTCACCTTAACCCTGCCCCATGACGCAGGTCAGCTCAAAAACACCTTATATGAACTGAATGTCATCAAAAGCAAACATCACAACCCTAACACAGGGCAAGAAGTGTTTGACATCACCCTACCCATCTCCAAACTACAACAGCTGTTAGGACAAGCAGGCATCACGCCCAATGACGTACTGCCACCAGAGCAAGCACAACAACTGTTGGTTGAACCTGAATTTTTTGAAATAGACAAACAACAGGCATTTAACAAAAAAAACAAAACATAACCATTGATAATTTATGGGTTTTGTATGGTAATCAAATTTGTTAAGATACAATTTGTTAAGATACAAATAGACAAGTTTTTTACCCATCAATCCATTACCTAATACGCAAAACTCTTCCACGTTGCCTATTAAGATTTAAGATACTTAAGGCAGGAAGTCATCGTCAAATTTCCTTTGATGGATTTAAGAAATAGTTTTGGAACAGCATTCTCATCGTCATGATGTTATTAATAGGTCAATTTTATGATAAATCGCTATTTTCTAACCCTACTGGTTATTGCCCTTGGGACAACAACAGCCTGCTCACAGCAGATATCAAATACCACACCATCTGATGCTGTCAATGTTTACCCAGCCACTACGGTGGGAGTATCCATGAGTGCCACCACCACAAACGATTTTTTCCAAGACATGTACAACGCCTTTAAAACGACAGCAGAACAGCAATCATCACTGACTTTACTGCTTGATGAAGCCGATAACGACCAAGAACGCCAATATAAACAACTTGATGACATGATTGCTAAAGGTGCAAAAGCTCTGGTAGTCAATATGGTTGACGTATCTCAAGGCACAGAATTTGTCCAAAAATACTGCAATAAAAATATTCCCGTTGTTTATATCAACCGAAACCCCGGTGAAAAAAATATCGCCGACTGTCAAAATGCCTACTTTGTTGATGGCGATGCTAACCAAGCAGGAGTCATACAAGGACTAAAAATTTTAGAAAGTTGGCAAAAAAATCCTGATTGGGATAAAAATAAAGATGGCATCATTCAATATGCCATATTAGAGGGCATTCCAAACCACTCAGGAACAATGGCCCGCACCAAATGGTCAATCGGAACTATGCAAAACTACCCAACTTTACAAGTTCCTGTACATAAAATATTTCAAGATTACGCCCTATTTAACAAACAAAGAGCCAGTGACATGGTAGAGTCATGGATTAACGACCCCAATTTTACCAATGTCGAAGTACTTTTAGCAAACAATGACAACATGGCAATCGGTGCGATTGAGACTCTTAAACAGCATAATATCAAACTGCCTGTCTTTGGCATTGATGCAGGAGAAAAAGCTCAAGAACTTGTCAAATCTGGCGACATGCAAGCAACGGTATTTAACGACTATGACAATCAAGCCAAAGTGGCCTTACGCATGGCAGCCAATTTAGCAACAGAAAAACCTGTGATGGAAGGCATTGATTATCGTTTGGAATACGATACAGTGCTTATTCCTTACCAAGATATTGATGTCAAAAATAACTAATTTTTACACTATCAAAATAAAATCGTATAGGAAATATAATCATGGCAGACAGCAAGCCCACTGCTAATACCCATACCACAGGTTCAAAGTACAAAAAATACTCAACCTTAATCATATTGGTTGTGTCATTTTTGCTTTTGATTCTTGGCATGTTGGCACTTAACTTTATCTCAACCAACCGCTTTGCCACACTTACCCAAGAGCTTGATGTATCCAGTCACCAAGGGGCGATAACTCAACAATTATCCAAAAACCTACTGGACATCAACCTTTATGTGGACACAGCATTAAACCAACAGGACAATACTCAATCTACACAAAGCCCAAGCCCTGTCCAAAACCCCAAACAAACCATTGATTCACAATCTACAGATTTAGCTGAACAAAGCATAAACAACCTTGACACAGGTGATATCGTACCACTCTCAGACTTACCACAAATCGCCTTGTATAAGATTGAGTCCATTCAAGAACAACGTGATGACTTTGAACATGCACTCAAAGCTTTTAAACAAGGTGGTGAAGTTACCCTGACATCAGGAGAAACCGTTACCTTAACCGCCGAAACTAATCCTGATGCTGTTAAAGCATTAGAAGAAATGCAAGAAATTTGGACTCCTTATTTGGGTCTATTAGATAACTTCATCGCCGAAACCAAGCAAGGCTATATTGACAAACAAACCAGTGATTATTTGGTTGACTATACTCGTCTTTATAACTTGGCATTACTGACCGAAGCAAACAACTTATCATCAGCACTAAACCAACAAGCATCTAAGCAAACCCAAATACAGATATACATTCTCATCGTAGGGGTAATCACCGCTTTTATCCTATTTTTCATGATTGTATTTGGTTCTTTACGTCAATTACTACAAGGTGATGAAAAACTTGCCATTGCACGTCAACAAGCAACTGACATTCTAAGAACCGTTAATGATGGCTTATTTTTGATTAACAAAGATTTAGTGATTGATTCAGAATACTCCAACCAGCTAGAACCTATCTTAGGCACTAAAAATATTGCTGGCAGAAAACTGACAGATATCTTAAATAACAAAATTAATGATAAAGAGCTTGAAACCACCAACACCTTCGTTGACCAACTATATAGTAATTGGGTGGTTGAAGACTTAATCAAAGAACTCAACCCATTACAAACCATCTCATACAACTATGTAGAAAATGACACACCAGTACAAAAATACCTAGACTTTGACTTTTCACGAGTTAACAAAGGTGATGAGATTGATAGAGTGCTGGTCAGTGTGCGTGATGTTACTGCTGCCAAAATCTTACAAGATAAACTGGAAAAAGAACAAGCACAAAATAACCGCCAATTTGAAATGATTAGCAACATTCTATCAATGGATCATGTTCTATTAGGTGAATTTATTGATAATACTGCTCATCGAATAGAGCAAATCAACGAAACTCTCAAAAACACAGCAGGCAATACCTCTGCCCTACACCAAAAAGCCAACAGTATTTATCGCCATATCCATGGGCTAAAAGGTGAAGCATCTGCACTCAGATTTACAGCTTACATCGATTTATCAGAAGCAATCGAACAACAAACACAAGCTTTATTAACCAATCATAATTTAGCTGGTGATGATTTCTTACCGTTGGCAGTACATCTAGATGAATTAATGAGCTTGCATCAATTTGTCATTGAATTAAATGAACGCCTACACCTAGTACCAACATCATCAACACACAACACCAAATCAACCAAACCTATCACCATATCACAAAGAAACAGCACTGCCTATGATGATGAGTTAAAAAAGCCACCTCAAGAACACAAGCCCACCATAAACACACAAGAACAATCACAATCTAACGGCTCTAATGCTTATTTTGAACAATTTGCTCAAGATATCGCCACTCGTCAACACAAACAAGTAACCTTAGATTATCAATGGCAAGATGAGGGCTTAAACAAACAAGACGCCAATCGGCTTAAAGAAATCAGCATTCAACTATTACGTAACGCCATCGTACACGGCATTGAATTGCCAGATGAACGTGAACAAATTGGTAAATCTCCTGTCGGTCAACTGACACTAAATCTACAACGTGAAGCCAATGGCAAATATCAGCTGATTTGTCGGGACGATGGGCGTGGCATACCTTATGATAAGCTCAAACAATCTGCAATCAACGCAGGTCATATTACCGCTGAACAAGCCCAGTCTATGACAAAAAATGATATCTTGCAGTTGCTGTTTCTGCCCATGGTAAGTACTGCAGAGCAAGTCAGTGAAGATGCAGGTAAAGGTGTTGGCATGGATATTGTCAAACATGAGATACAAGCACTTGGTGGCAAGCTAACTATCAGCTCACAAATAAACGACCATACCCAATTTAGTATCAAAATAGACCGCTAAATTATTTAACAATCAACCCATACGAGGTTTTCTTATGTATACTTTAATGATCGTTGATGACTCAAATATCATTCGTAATCGTATCGGACGTAGCGTACTGGCTTCTGACATAAATATTGTGGCTCAGGCCAGTAATGGCGAAGAAGCTCTTAAACTGTTTGAAGAATTTCAACCAGATTTAATCACCATGGATTTGACCATGCCAAAAATGGACGGACTAGAATGTATTGAGAAAATTGTTGCCAAAAATCGTAAAGTCAGTATCTTAGTCGTCTCAGCCCTATCTGATAAAGCCACTGCCTTACAGGCACTTAAATTAGGTGCCCGTGGCTTTGTCGGCAAACCCTTTAGTGAAGAAGACTTGACCAATGCGTTGCACAAACTGATGGCAGTAAATCGTAAATAACCGTTTGTTCAAACCTTTGACCTTTACAGCACACAAAAAAAACCAAGCTTTCGCTTGGTTTTTTATTTATTTTTCTATTTAGACTAGAAAGTTATTTCTTAGCAGCAGCTTGGGCAGCGGCAACTTCATCAGCAAAGTTCTCTTCTTTTTTCTCAATGCCTTCGCCCACTTCCAAACGTTTAAAGCCCAACACTTTGACACCTTCAGCTTTTAAAACATCACCGACTTGCTTATCATTATCCATCACATAAGGTTGACGCAATAACGTTACCTCATCTAGATATTTACGCAAACCACCTTCAATCATTTTCTCGACGATGTTATCAGGCTTGCCTGACTCTTTGGCCTTAGCTTCGATGATGTCTTTTTCACGAGCCAAAGTATCCGCTGGCACATCTGTGTCATCTACCGCTATTGGGTTAAAGGCGGCGATGTGCATGGCTAGGTTTTTATTGGTCTCTTCATTACCACCTTCGGTAGCAACCACAACACCAATACGGATACCATGACGATATGCACCCAGATTATTGCCCTCGATGACTTCAGCACGGCGAATTTGGATATTTTCACCAATCTTTTGTACCAATGCCACACGAGCTTCTTCAACAGTCTGTCCGTCATAGTCAAGCTCAGAAATTTTAGCCACATCAGTGGTGTTATTGGTCAAAGCGATTTGTGCCACTTTATTAGCAAAGTTTGTGAAGTTATCATCTTTTGCCACAAAGTCAGTTTGACAATTCACTTCTAACAATAACGCCTTGTTGCCCTCTTGAGCAATAATAATCGCACCATCAGCAGCAATGTTGCCTGCTTTTTTAGCAGCTTTGGCTTGACCAGATTTACGCAAATTATCGATGGCAAGCTCAATATCACCACCTGCTTCTTCTAACGCTTTTTTGCATTCCATCATACCCAAACCAGTACGATCACGCAATTCTTTTACCATTTTGGCAGATACTTGTGCCATGTTGATACCTCTTATTTTTTATGTTTTAACCCATATCACCGCTAACTTACATCACCGCTCACTTATATCAATGCTAATTCATATCAACGGTTAAGTTATCAGCGACATTTAAACTTCTTAATCTTAACTTACTGACCCACTTCTTGAGTTGCGGCGACCGCTTCAACAGCAGGTGCGTTGGCAGTGTCTTCTGACACCACATCAGACACAGAAACGTTTTGACTGCTGTGGGCTTGTTCTTGAACTTGCTCTTGGGCTTGGTCAGCTTTGCCACCTGCTTGGGCTTGTGCGTACTCTTTACCTGCGATGATGGCATCTGCCATGGCAGTCACATAATAAGTTACCGCACGAATGGCATCATCATTGGCAGGAATGACATAATCAACATTATCAGGATTTGAGTTGGTGTCCACGATGCCGATGACAGGAATGCCCAGATTTTTGGCTTCTTTGATGGCGATGGCTTCATGATCAACGTCCACCACAAAGATGGCATCTGGCAAGCCGCCCATGTCTTTGATGCCACCAAGTGAACGCTCAAGTTTTTCCATACTGCGTGTCAGCTCTAGAGCTTCACGTTTGGTCAGCTTAGCAAATGTACCATCTTGTGATTGAGTTTCAAGCTCTTTTAGGCGGTTGATGGATTGACGCAAGGTTTTCCAGTTAGTCAGCATGCCACCCAACCAACGATGGTCAACATAAGGCATGCCTGCACGGCGAGCTTGCTCACGGATAACACCACTGGCAGCACGTTTGGTACCGACAAATAAGATTTTGTTACGTTTTGATGCCAAGTTATTGACGTAATTTAGGGCTTCGTTAAAAGCTTTAACGGTATGCTCTAAGTTGATGATGTGGATTTTATTGCGAGCACCAAAGATAAAAGGTGCCATTTTTGGATTCCAAAAACGGGTTTGATGTCCAAAGTGAGCGCCTGCTTGCAACAGCTCACGCATAGAGACTTGAGTTGGGTTATTGCTTGACATAAAAGTTCCTTAAAGTTTGGGTTATGCCTCCACATTGCCAGTAAAACTGATTCATAAGCACGCATTCGCATCATAATAACTAATCATTAACATTTAATCATCAGAATTTAATCCAATCATCAGAGTTCATCAATTAATCATGAGAATTAATCAAGCTCACAAACACCCAGTTTACCGTTGGGCAATGTGTGTGTCATTGGTTATGTGTGTCATTGATTAGTAAATACAGGGATTAGTAAATACAGGTTGGTAAATACACGGATTAGCAAACACACGACGACTTAATTTTTATCCAAAATTAGATAAAAACAGTCGACCATTATAAAATAGCGGCATTGATTTTTCAATCAAAAGTCATACTAAAATTAACATTAAAGTTAAACCTTGTATTAAATAGGTTTACGTTACACTGATGCCAATAACGCCAGGCATTCCCCGCCATCGAAAAGGAATGATGTAACTGCGACGGTCTTTTGGTAGATAACTGGCAGGAGGCAAGCCATCAACCACCTTGGGTGTAGAGATGATGAATTCTGAGCCAAATTCAGTACGAGCATTACCCGCAATGGTATTGGCAATCTCCCCCACCAAATCTTTCATCAATGTGATGGTGGTGTCTGGCTCGTGCATGACCTTAAGCACTTCACGCAATAGATTACTAGGAGCACTGACAAACACACTACCTTTTAATGGTCCTGTAATACTAATGATGCCAGTATAATCATAAACACTGATGTCGGTATTTGAGCTGATGTATGGCGTGCCTATTTCTTCAAGAGGATAACCCACTTGCATAAAAAACGCCATCACTGAAGTGATAAACACCCCCAGCTTTTCTGCTTTAACCATAGTTTATTGTTCCGTAATTAATCTATTTATCAATAGAGTGACTGCTTGATGTTATTTTATATTAGCTGTTATTTTATATTAGCTGTCTTTTTGCATTAACTGTCTTTTAGACAAATAACAATCTCACCAGCATGACCTTGCCATGTGACAGGAATAATAAAAGAACGTTCTTCTCTGGGCAAGATGACACTTTGTGGCGCACCTTTGAACACAAAAGGCACTGAAATGTGGAATTCATGTCCAAATTCTGTGCGAGCATTGCCTGATATGGTGTTAGCGATTTCACCAACCAAATCTATCATCAGCTCATCACTGACTTCTTCGCCCATTCTTAGCAAAATGCTCTCTAGTAATTCTTGAGAAGCTGTTACATAAACCACACCTTTATGAACACCTGAAATGCCAATCAATCCTGTGTATTCTTTCACATTGGGATTTTGGGTATTTTCTAACAGATATGGCGTATCAACCACCAGCTCTTCTTCGCCAAACTGGTCAAAGTAATGACGGACAATATCAACAAATATTTGCAGTTTTTTTTCTTTCATAAAACTAATCCTGAGTTAACTCATCTAAGGCAGCAACCAATTCTTCTTCTGAAAACGGTTTGCATAAAAAACCACTGGCACCTAATGACAATGCTTCAATGCCTGTTGCCTTATCAGATAAGGCAGAGACGACCAAAATTCGAACATTCTCATCAATCGAAACCAGTTTTTCAATACATTCAAGACCGTCCATGTGTGGCATGGTAATGTCCATAGTAACCACATTTGGACGATGAACTTCAAATTTTTCTACCGCTTCTACTCCGCTGGTGGCAGTCGCCACCAACATAAAATGATTAGAATCATAAGCTCTTTGAATGCGGTTACGGATGATATTAGAATCATCAACAATCATAAGTTTGTACATAGTTTATCTACTCATTGGCTAAAAGTCTATGCTGGATTACTTGGGTAATTTTACATTAAAGCGAGTTAAACGACCATATTCGCTGTGTACATTTAACTTACCACCCAACTCTTTGGTACGTGACTTAATGATATCCAGCCCAACACCACGCCCACCATCTTCATCGGCTGACTCTTTGGTGGTAAATCCTGATGAAAAAAGAGTACTTAATAATTGCTGTTTGCTCAATTCTTTAACTTCATCTTCAGAATGTCTTCCCAAGCTTAACAATTTTTGGCGAATTTTATCATAATCAATGCCATGACCATCATCTTCAACAGTAAGAACAATCATATCATCTTGTTCTGCCAAAGCCATATTAATCACACCTGTGGTGGTTTTAAATGACAATTTGCGCTGCTCTGGCGTCTCAACACCATGAACAATGGCATTTCGTATCAATTGCAAGGCAATTTCTTTGATTGCAGATTGTGTGTCATTTGACATGTCCATGTCATCAATGGCATCAAAACCTTCAATGTGCATCTCAATTTGTTTGCCCTGACGTTTGGCAATATCGTCAGCAAAGTTTTTATAGTAGCTTTCAATCGACGATGATGATTTTTGTGTGGCATGATGTTCATCAAAGTCAATATCCACATTAGCAGATTGCATGCCATCTGTTTGTTGTTGTGTTAAGTGATTGGCTGTTGTTTGGGTTGATGTATGATTGGTGGCATTATTGGTGATGTCTTCGACAGTAACAGTATCTTGTGATGACTTGGTGACGATTGTGTTTGTACCAGAAGATGCCGTGATGCGTTCACCCAAAGCTTCAATGGTCTGAGACAGACTTAATAAATCATCTAAATGCACCGCCAATGGCAGAAAGTCATTACCCGATAGCTGATTTTGGTTTTGCAAGGCTTGAAGTTTGTCTTCTGCATCGGTGGCAATCTTGGTAAAGCTATGTAACTTCAAGGCGGAAGCTTCGCCTTTTAAGCTGTGCATTTCTCTATATAGCGACTTAAGTTTTCCTTCTAACTCAAACTGAGAACTGCCAGGATTTTTAAGAATGTTGTTCATCTTATCGATGTGGGCTTTGGTGTTATTAATAAAGTCATTAATTAATGCTGGGCTTACGTTTAAGATGGTGGTGAGCATCTCAACCTGCATGTCATTTTGAGCACGTTCTTTTTCAAGGCGTTGCTCTAGTAACACCGCATCAGACACATCTTGTACGTTAACCAAAATACGAGCAATGTCTTTGCCTTCATAAACACGAGAGAATCTAAAGTCCAAGTAACGACTAGACACCCCATCTTCAGACTCACTGTGCAGATTGACTTTATTCAATGGGTTTAAGTCATTGACCAGCTTTGTTTTTACCCTTGGGTTATATAACTGACCGATGAATTGGCGAGTGGTCTCTAGGTCTTTATCAGAAATGCGACCACGCAATATGCTGTCAAATTTTTCACCCGCTATGCGATCTGTGCCGATAATGTCCTTAAGTGCTTTAGAGTGTTGGTTACCGATATTTAAATCTTTATCAAGTAGGAACAGACCTGTGTTTACCGTTTCCATGATTTCTTCGGTTTCACGGCGAGCTTCGATGGTTTCAGCATCAGCAATACGCAAACGACGCAAGGCGATGAAAATAAAGAACACCAAATAAGTAACCATCACTGCGATGGCAAGAAACTGAGCAATCTCAATTCGTTTGGTAAGACCAAACACGATGCCACGGATATGTTGGTTTAAATCCTGAAAACTCTCGGTCATCACCACCGATGACGTCTTGGCCTGTTCAACAGCGACCGCCAGTTCAGTTCTAGAGTCTTTGGTGATATCACCAGAAACAGCCAAGAAATCATCAATCTTAGGTTTTAATTTTTCCCATTCTGCTT
Organism: Lwoffella lincolnii; assembly: GCF_002014765.1. GTDB lineage: Bacteria > Pseudomonadota > Gammaproteobacteria > Pseudomonadales > Moraxellaceae > Psychrobacter > Psychrobacter lincolnii. The sequence goes on along the minus strand of NZ_MUYT01000001.1, from coordinate 12,895 downwards.
TTGACTCACCTGCCAAAGCCAAAGTTTGTGAGTCATTGATATGCAGCATCTGCTCATTAGCACCAGTAAAGTCGATGGCAACCCCTGCATTCAAAATGGCATCAAGGTTTTGGGAAATATCTGCTGACGCTTCTTTTAAACCTTGGCTCACCGTACGATAATGCGGAGAGTTGATGTCCTCACCTTGTGAGTTTTGTAAATCAAATAGATGTTTGATGGCCACCTGCTCATCAATCGAGACTTTATCAGCAACGTTAAGTAGGGCTTCATAACGAGCCAGTTGTTCTGTTGAGTAAATGGTAAATGCCAAAAAACTGGCAACCAACAGCAAAAATATGATGATCGAGATAATCAAACCTCGATAACGACCTGTATTAAGTGCGTTATTTTTAGCCATAGATACATACCCTATAAATCATTAAAAATCTTATTACTAAAATTTTATAGTAAACATCATCTAACATGATGCTAACATTTGAAACTAGAATACCACAAATGATGACTTAATTATTAATTATTTCATAATTATTTCAGACAAATCAATAATTTTAAATTAAAAACCGATTGATAATAAGTTTGTTCAATCATACAGTATGAGCTGTTTGATGATAAGTTGCTTTTATTGCCCAAACCATTTTTGCTCAATTTGTTGATATTTGCCATTTTGACGAATGTTGGCCAGTCCTTGATTGACTTGATTAAGTAACTCTGTGTTGTCTTTTTTTACCACAATGCCATAAGGGTCATCACCAAACTCTTTGTCCATCACTAAACCAAAATTCATATCTGCCTGTTGCTGTTGATAATATTGTAAGATTCCACTGTCAAGCACCACCGCATCGGTTTGTTCATTGACCAAACTTTTGATTAGCGGAAACACCATGTCTTTGTTTGTGGTGCTAATGCCCATTTGTTGTATTATCTCTTCTTGTATTGACCCTGATAAAACTTCCACCCTATGACCATCTAAGCCTTTAAAAGACGTGATATTGGCAAGCTCAGGTTTGGTTAGGGCTGCTTGGTGTGAGACGTAATAAGAATTAGAGAAGTTGTGAGTTTTTTGACGCTCTGGGGTGATGCTGATGTGGGCAATGGCGATATCCGCTTTGCCTTCAGCCATGCCTGGCAATATCAATGACCACGGCAGCACTTCATAGGTAACGGCAAAGTGTTGATCTTGGGCGATGGCGTTCATCACATCAATATCAAACCCTGTTGGTTGTCCGCTTTCATCACGATAGGTAAAAGGCATGCCATCAGCATCGGTATAGACTTTATAGCTGACTGTGCTGGCAGTGTCAGCGGTATTGTTTGGGTTGTCAGCCATATCATCAGATGAAGCATGGGCTTGCGTCTCACCAGAGCCACTTGTCGAACCGCCATCAGGTGAACCACCACACCCTGATAACAGACTGGCAGTTGCGAATAACAACATCAAAGATAATGGTTTGACTGAGCATTTGGCAAATGATGATTTGATTAAGACACTTTTTCTGATAACATTTTTGGTTAACACGTTTTTAGTTAACACATTGATGAATGAAGAATGATTCATATTGCACCTTGGTATTTATTGTTAAGCTAAGTTTGGTTAGGGTTTAAATTTGAGTTGGGTTGGTGCTTTTTTCTTAATTTTAATCTTTTTGCTTAATTTTAATAAAGTGAACATACAACAATACTTTGATATTTATTCATAATGACAAATTTTAAGCAAAAACACAAACATTTAATCAAATTTAATAAAACTGTCAGCAACTGGTTGAGTGATGTGGCTTAGCAATAAAATTTTGTTCACCAATTTTTTATTTTTATTGAATTTATCAACATAAATTTACTAAAAATGATGCCCAAGTGAATGATGATAAGATTAAATTCTCCACAAACCACAAAAAATAAAAAAGCCTGATAAAATAAATGTAAAAGAGATAAAAAATGTCATATAAGGGATAATGTCGTTCAATGATTTTAAAAACAGCACACTTTTGTTTATTATGCCAATCGCATCAAATCATCACGCAAATAACGCAAATTGGCACTTCAACAGATTCAATAAAAAAAGACCAGTTACTGCTGGTCTTTTTTTGCTTGACATCATTAGCTGTAATGGGGTGGCTCTTCGTCATAAACGTTGGCATGCCATTGCTTAAGCTGTTGATACATGATGCTTTGAATGGCAGCGTGTATCATGTGCTGGCCAACCATACGCACTTCTTGCCCAAGCATGCTTTTGACTTTTTCTGAAAAATCAATGGTTACCATTGGCTCTTCTTTACCATGCACGTCTCTTAAAACCAAACTGCCATCTTCAAGCTCAATCAGCTCCAGCATGGTCTCTTGGGTAAAGCCTTCTTCCATATGGGTATCCACATCTGCATTATGTTGCATGATAGTTCCTTTTACTAACCAGTTTGTTGCTCTTTTTAACAACCAAATTTATTAAAAACCAACCATGTTAAAAACCAACTATGTCGCAACTGTTATAATGGTTGTTTTAATCATGAATTTCAAGGGGCTAATCAAAAGGCTCATTCAAGGGCTAAGGCATGTCTCTGAACGTCTTAACGCCAATAACGTAATTTGGCCAAGGTAAACAAGAATGCCACAAACATGCCAAGATAGTACGCCTTTTTTACATCAAAACTGGGTTCTCGGTATTTGTGTGGTAGGGTAATCACAGCGGTGGCGGTGGGAATGATGATGAGCATAAATAACCATTGCTCCAAAACAGCAAGCCACGCATCTTGTCGATGACGCAATGCCGCCAACCCAAGCAACAAGCACGCCATAATCAGAGCAACAAACAGTCCCCTTGGTAAGTCATTGGGGAATAACTTATCAAAGATTGGGGGTTTGTTGATTGGGGGTTTGTTGGCTGTTACTGACTGTAAATCTTGTGAGTCATTTGGATTTAGGTTCATCAGCTATATGTCCCCATTAACCACAGCATGGTTACACAAGAGAGCAACAACCCAAGCGTGATGGCGTTGCGATGATGCACATCATTACCTGTGATGCGAGTAAATACTTTTGCTCCCAGCCACATCAGCAATGGAAAACCCAGCACAAATGTGGGAATGATAATCACAGCATGAGTTACAACCTGTTGCCAAGGCTCACCAAATGCCAAGCGAAACCCATATCCCACCGTACTAAGCAGTACTGCCAAGATGGCAAGTCCAATGGTGTAGCCTTTGGGAATGACAGAAACCTTGGTTTGGGTTGATGAGCGGATATTATGTGGTTCAGTGTTCATCATTGATGGTCAAATTTTTATCACCCATGAACTGTTTATCGCTCATGATGGCAGTTAGGCGTTACTTGTGCCAGCTGTTCACGCATGTCAGCGATGGCTTTGGCATAGTCAGGTTGGTTAAAAATGGCAGAGCCAGCCACAAACATATCTGCCCCAGCTTCGGCAATGGCCCGAATGTTATCTGCTTTTACCCCACCATCAACCTCTAAACGGATACGTCTGCCACTGGCATCAATGCGTTCACGCACTTGGCGGATTTTATCAAGCGTACTGCCAATAAAGGTTTGCCCACCAAAACCTGGATTGACACTCATCAAAAGAATCTGATCAAGCTTATCCATCACATAATCAAGATGGTAAAGGGGTGTGGCGGGATTAAATACCAAGCCGCATTCTGCACCGCCATCTTTGATGAGTTGTAATGATCGGTCAATGTGTTCGCTGGCTTCAGGGTGAAAGGTGATGATGTCTGCCCCTGCCTCTAAAAATTGCTCAATCATGCCATCAACAGGTTTGACCATCAAATGTACGTCAATGGGAGCGGTTATTCCATAATCCTTAAGTGCTTGGCATATCATGCTGCCAAATGTTAAGTTAGGAACATAATGGTTGTCCATCACATCAAAATGCACCACGTCTGCCCCTGCGGTGATGACGTTGGCAACGTCTTCACCCAAACGAGCAAAATCCGCTGATAAAATAGATGGGGCTATCAGATAGTGAGAATCAGTCACAGTTTACCTCGATATTGATGGATACTTGATATTGATGGGTACTAGACATGAATGGATAATAGTGCTTCAATCATTTGTAAATCACTTGGATAAGTCAGTTTAATATTGCTACGACTGCCTTCCACAACATAAATGGGCAAACCCAACTGCTCAAAACCACTGGCCTCATCGGTGATGTGACTGCTTTGAGTGGTTATATGTTGCTTGGCAACATAACTGAGAACGTGTTTTAACTCTTTGAGCCGAAACACTTGTGGCGTTTGTGCTTGCCACAAACTTTGCCGTTGTATCGTCTGTTGTATTTGTCCATGTGCATCTGCTTTTTTAAGGGTGTCTGCCACAGGCGTGGCCAGTATTGCCCCATAGGGTTGCTGATGGGCAACTGCCAGCACGCTATGAATGTCATCGACCGCCACACAAGGTCTGGCTGCATCATGAATAAGCACCAAATCGTTAGGGTCAGCCCCTGCATTGGCAATGGCAATCACTCCTTGCCAAACTGATTGCCAACGCTCTTTGCCACCTTCTACCAAAGTCATGGGAACACAAAAGCTGACATCGTCAGTTAGGTGCTGTGCGATTTGTGTGGCAACGCCATCATCTTTTGCCACCACCAAATACAGATGCTTAAGCTGATTGCTCTGTGCCAACCGCAATAACCCATGTTCCAAAATGGTCTTGCCAGCCACTTGAGTATATTGCTTGGGTTGATGTCCACCAAAGCGACTGCCCACACCCGCTGCCACCACCAAGCCATATACTTGTCCGTTTGCTTTAACCAGCGTCACTATGTCCTCGACGGAATTAACTTATCCATTATCAATGTGTCCATTGTCAATGTATCTATCATCTCCATCATCAATTTATCCCTTCAGGAATTGGCTCAATCGCATCTTCAATGGGGGGCTGAGTTTTTAATACGTCATGGTTGGGGTTGGTTACTGGCACATCGGCGGTGGAAAACTGCACAAAGGTCTCGTATGGTTTGATTAATCCTAAGTCCAAACGTGCATGTTCTTCTACTGCTTCTAATCTTGTTTTTAGGTCTTTGACATCAGCAACTAAGATGCGATTCTTAGCGTGTTGCTCTTCGATTAGGGTTTCTTTTTCCTTGATTTGTTGTTGTAAGGCATTGCGTGCATCATACCCTCTACCACCAAACCAATATTGGTATTGCAATGACGCAAGCACCACCACCGCCACCAGCAATAACAACAACTGAACTAAATACTTCATCAATCACAACCAAAACCGTATTTTCTTCACTTTTTTCTTAGCTTAACTTTTTTTAACTCAGAGCAACATTAACCACGCAATCCAATAAACTCTTGAGACCCACGATAGCTTGCTCGCACTTGCTGTTCAATTCGCAACAGCTGATTATACTTAGCAACCCTATCTGAACGACACAATGACCCTGTTTTGATTTGTCCAGCAGCAGTACCCACTGCCAAATCAGCGATGGTGCTGTCAGCAGTCTCACCTGAGCGGTGTGAAATGACGGTCGCATAGCCATGCTCTTTTGCCAAATAAATGGCATCTAACGTTTCAGATAAAGTTCCGATTTGATTAAATTTAATCAAAATGGCATTACCAATTTGCTTATCAATGCCCTGCTGTAAAATGGCAGGATTGGTTACAAACAAATCATCACCAACCAATTGTATTTTATCTCCCAGCTTCTGGGTTAGATAACGCCAACCGTCCCAATCTGATTCATCTAAGCCATCTTCGATAGAAATGATGGGATATTGTCTGACAAGACTGGTTAAATAATCAACAAATCCTTGACTGTCAAAACTTTTGTTATTTTCACCTGCCAATACATACTGCCCATGTTGATAAAATTCGCTGGCAGCACAATCTAACGCCAGATGAATGTCTTTGCCTGTTCTATAGCCTGCCTGCTCTATCGCCTGCATAATGACGGTAATGGCTTCTTCATTGCTACGCAAATTAGGAGCAAACCCCCCTTCGTCGCCAACAGCGGTGTTTAGCCCTTGCCCTTTTAGCACCGACTTTAAGCTATGAAAAATTTCTGTCCCTGCTCGCAATGCTTCAGAAAAGCTGGTAAAGCCAACAGGCTCAATCATAAATTCTTGAATGTCAACCGTGTTGTCAGCATGAGCCCCCCCATTTAAAATATTCATCATCGGCACTGGCATGGTTAAGGCAGTTTGACCACGTAAATTGGCAATATATTGGTGCAATGGCAGTTTGTGTGATTTGGCGGCAGCTTTGGCAACCGCCAGTGAAACTGCCAACATGGCATTTGCCCCAAGGTTGGCTTTGTTGTCTGTACCGTCCAGCTCAATCATAATATCATCAATGCGTTGTTGTTCATGGACATTGACATCTAATAAAGCTGCACGAATTTGACTATTGACGTTACTAACGGCTTTTTTTACCCCTTTGCCCATATAACGTTTGCTGTCGCCATCTCTTAATTCCAGTGCTTCTCTTGAGCCTGTTGATGCCCCACTGGGGGCTGATGCCCGTCCGCACGTCCCATCTGCCAAAATGACATCGGCTTCGATGGTGGGGTTACCCCGTGAGTCTAAAATTTCACGAGCTCGAATGTCTTGAATTTCATAAGTATGTTTGGCTTCTTCAGCATACATGGCAAAATCTCACAAGATGATGGCAAAATTAAAATAAATAAAGTCAATGACCAATGATAACTTGATAAATGAATAAGCTCGATTGACATATCCAAGCTTGACTGCCAACATCATACCATATTCATGCCAAACAGATGATTAAAATTTAGCCCTTTATCTCTCTTAACTCTTAACATCAGTCCTTAACATCTGTTGGTTGGTAGTACGTGAGCCGTAACGCATTCAGCAACACCGAGATGGAACTTAATGCCATGGCAGCAGCGGCAATCATGGGATTTAAAAAACCAAATGCAGCCAATGGTATGCCAATCACATTATAAATAAACGCAAAAAACAGATTTTGTTTGATGTTGGTCAGCGTTTGCTTGGCTATTTGTTGAGCATGAAACACATGCTGGAGCGACTCACCCACCAGTTTTGCAGACGCACTGTGTTGTGCAATGTCGGTGGCTTTTGCCATGGCAAAACTGGCATCTGCTTGAGTCATGGCGGCAGCATCATTGACCCCATCACCCACCATGGTAATCTTTTGCCCTTGAGTTTGCATGTTGGCGATTTTTTCTGCTTTTTGGCGTGGGTTCATCTGTGCATAGGCTTGCAAAATACCCAATTCATCTGCCATATGACTGACCACCGATTTGCCATCACCACTCATCATCACCACTTCAATGTTGGCGTGTTGTAGTGCTTTAACCGTGGCAGCAGCGTCTGATTTTAGCTTATCTGCCAAAGCAAATGCTGCTAATGGATAAGCGTCAGCACTGACCGTAACCACACTGGCTAACTGCCAAACTTTTGGCATCTGTTTGGGAAATTCAAATCCTGTCAATTCAGGACTGCCCACCTTAATCAGCCCTATCCCATCAATCACCCCCATGATGCCTTGCCCTGCCACCACTTGCACCTGATGCACAGGTAATAAAGGCAACTTGTATTGCTTCGCCAACGCCAACAGTGGCACAGCAAGTGGGTGGCTGGTATGTGCTTCAAGGCTGGCAACCAGTTGTAACACGTCTTTAAACTCAATCTGATGACTGACCAACATCTTATCCACTACTTTGGGCTTACCAACAGTGAGTGTGCCCGTTTTGTCCATCACCACCACATTGATATTGCCTGCCTGCTCTAAACTCTTGGCATCTTTAAACCACACGCCATATTTGGCCGCCAGTCCCATGCCTGCCATGATGGCGGCAGGCGTGGCAAGTCCCAACGCACAAGGGCAAGCAATGACCAACACCGACACACTGTGTAACAAACTGGTCTCAATCGACTGGGTAAAATGATAAGTTACCACGGCAGTTACAAGGGCAATCAATATCACCATAGGCACAAACACCGCTGCCACTTTGTCCGCCATACGTGCCATGGGAGCTTTTGAGCCTTGGGCTTCACTTAAGGCTTGTATCATATCGCCAAGTTGCGTCTGTGAGCCTAATGACATCACTTTATACAAAAAACTGCCATTAACCACCAACGCCCCTGCCAACACATCATCACCACATTGCTTGTTCAGTTGCCTAGATTCACCCGTTAGGTGACTTTCATCACAATAACCATTGCCTTCAATGACCTTACCATCTGCTGCAATGCGACTGCTTTGCTTGGCACGCAAAACATCACCAACCTGCACATCACTCAATGCCACTTCATGAAAATCACCCATATCAGAGCGACGCTCAACCACAGTTGGCGTTAAAGACAATAACAAATTGATGCTGTTTAAGGTATGTGATTTAGTACGATTCTCAAGATATTTGCCCAATCGCACAAATGCAATCACCATCACCCCAGCTTCAAAATACACATGCCCACCCATCACAGAGCCGACATTCATCACCCCAAGCTGTGCCAGCCACACCACCGTAGAATAGCCCCAAATTGCCAACGTACCAACCACCACCAGCACGTCCATATTTGCCATGTTCTCTTTAATAGAACTCCACGCACTTTTATAAAACGGAACAGCCAACACAAACTGCACAAAACTTGCCAAGACAAACTGTATCCAAAGTGGCGGCATCCAGCTCATGCCTTGAGCCAATAACATTCCCAACATGCCCCACAAAAACGGCAACAAACACATCAGCAACAAGATTAACCGCCACGGCAACTCATTTTTTATGCCATCTGCCTCATCAACATCTGACGCCCTGTCCAATCGATGGTCCAATTGATGGTCCAATCGATAAGCTCTGGCTTCATAGCCAATGGCATGTATCCAATCAATGATGTGTTCATCTGTCAGCTGTGGGTCAGTATGTTCAACCGTTACCATTTCACTGGCAAAATTAACCGATGCTTGTTTAACCATTGGTTTTTTATTCAATGATTTTTCAATACGAATGGCACAGTTTTGACATCTCATGCCCTGCACGACAAATTGTGAACGCAACTGTTCATTAGGACGCTCATTAGGGTTGCTAGAATCAGCACTGTCATCAGTGACGTGGTGATAATCAGAACTTGAAGAAGAACTTGAGTAAATAGGCATGGTCAATCAAACAATAAAATGATAAAGAATATAAAGAAAAGGACACAATCAAAAAATAAAAGATTTGAATTATACCCAAATAAAAAACCACCGCAATAAATATTTACAAAAATAAACCAATTTATGGGTTGCTAGCATCGGTATTTTATGACAAATTAAAGACGTGATGACCACCGTGATAAGCGTGATAATCACTGGGTATCACATCTGTCTCTTGCCTGCCTAAATGTCATTGCATGACACACATCGTGATTACATGACACACAGATTGGTAGGCATTGTTTGTTAAGAAGGAATTTACCATGAATATCATCATTAACAGCCATCATCTCACCATCACCGATGCCATGAAAGAAGCGGTCATCAACAAACTGTCAAAAGTTGAACGTCATTTTGACCAAATTCAAAGCATCAACGTGATTTTATCGCTTGATAACCATCACAGTGACAGCACCCATCAAGGACACAACTGTTATAAAGCAGAAGCCATCTTGCGAGTATCAGGCAAAGAGATGTTTGTCAGTAGCCATGATGATGACATGTATCAAGCCATCAACCAAATGGCAGATAAGTTAGATAGGCAAATTCGCAAATACAAAACTCGCATCAACCATAAACACCGCAACCAAAAACACCATTTGTGGCAATCGACTGATGAAACAGTGATTGATAAAGCAGTGGTTGCTGTTTAAATCTTACTAAGACAAACAAAAAATAAAACAAAAAAAAGTGCCTTAAATTAGGCACTTTTTTATAAGCACATGTTTGCTTACCATCAAGTACTGTTACAATGTTCTCTAATTAAAACGCTTTCAATATTTGATAAATCACCACTTTTAGGGTAGTCAGGCATATAAAAAATTAGCACACCATCATCAATACATAGACCATCATCATCAATTTTGTATTTTTTGTTGATGCCATGTAAAATATCTTTCAATTTTTTCAAGTTAACAGAAAAAATATCAACACCTTGCATATAAAAAGCTGAATTTGGCGAGTAAATTTCAATTTCTTTTACTTGATTATTAGGGTAATAAAAAATACCCACACCATCACCCCATGAAAAATCCATGGTGTTTTCTGAAAATATATTTTTTTTAATCTCTCTATATTCAGTCAAGAATTGACGAATTTCTTCTCTGCTTTTTGCTTTCAGAAAAGATGTTTGATACAAAAGTGGATAATGAAATTTCATTTTTCAATCCTTTTTTCTTTAAAATTATTAGGATTTAAAGTTTTAGAATAGTCAATCATTTCTTTAATTGCCTTATCGTACTTATCTAAGCTCAATCAGTTTAAAGCCATTGAGATAAAAGCCACTTAAATGACTTAAATAACTTAAATCTCAAATCTTAAATCTCAAATAAAGTTACTCGGCTTAATAAACGCCAAGCCAAATATCCCCACAAGAGCAATCAATGCCACAAACAATCCCATCAACACCTTGATACGTAAGTCATTCCCTGTTAAATTTGATGACCCAGCCAGTCGATATGCCTTACTGCTGGCACTGATAAAGGCAATGAACACCACCACCTTAGCAATGAGCCACTGCATGGGAACATTTAACTGTAAAAGAGGCATCAGCATAATTATCCCCGTTATCAGCATCACCCCATAAGCAATGTGAGTAATGATTTTAATCGGTTTGTGAGCCATGCGTCCTTGCCATGCCATCACGCCTTGATAAACAAACAGCAAGACAATCACCACAGCAATCAACATGTGTAGATGTTTCATGATTTTTCTCTGATTGATTTCAAAAACTACTTATTTTGACCTGCACAATTTGGACTTTTGGGCGAATCGCTGAGAATCTGCCATTCAGTTGGCGTATAAGTATGCAATGCCAGTGCGTGTACTGTACCACCACCAGATGTCAACAACTCTGCCAGCTCTTGATATAGCAACTGGTGACGAGTGGCTAAGCGTTTATCAATAAACACCTCACTGACCAAAGTTACCTTAAAATGACTTTCTTTGCCATCAAAGTAGCCAGCATGGTTCATGCTTTCGTTAACAATTTGCAAATAAACAGGCTCAAATGTTTGCAAACGGTGGAATATGTCATCTTGAATGGGAGTCATGGTTTTATACAGCTCATCTAATCAAAAAAGTCAAATCAATAACACAATCATCAACCATATCACCAGATAAGCTCAACAATATTATGGTCTAACAATATCATGTGGTTATGTGTCTAACAACTTCACACCAAACCATTATACATCAAATAAAGCTCAAATTTTGCTTAACTCGTTTTTGACATCAACCGTTGTGTGTTTTCGTTAAGTTACGTATCATTGACAATGATACTTCATCAGAGTTGAAAATGAGATAATAATTGTGAACCATCAACACATTAACCACTCTTGCCAATACGACTTTCCCAACCCGTTACATTGTGATGACAATCATGGCTTGGTTGCCATAGGGGCAGATTTATCCCCACAAACGTTACGATATGCTTATGCTCACGGACTGTTCCCTTGGTTTAATGACGGCGACCCCATCATGTGGTGGTCCCCCAACCCCCGCTGTGTCATCTACCCACACACTTACCAGCCAAGCAAAAGCCTGTCTCGCAAACTGAAAAAAAGCGATTGGCAAATCACCATCAACAGTGACTTTCTTTCGGTGATACAAGGCTGTGGTGATGCCCGTGTCTGTACCGATGGCACATGGATAACCGAAGAGATGATAACCGCCTATCACCAATTACACCACCTTGGTGATGCGGTGAGTGTGGAAGTCTGGGACGACGACAACCTTATCGGTGGATTATACGGCATCAAATTAGGGCAAGCATTTTTTGGCGAAAGCATGTTTCATCGGGTAACCGATGCGTCCAAAGTGGCATTTTTTGCTTTGATGACATTGTGCAGATTGTCTAACTTTGCTTGGGTAGATTGTCAACTGCCCAATGAACATTTGCTAATCCTTGGGGCAAGTGTGATAAGCCGTGATGCGTTTTTAACCAGCCTACCCAAACAAGTGTACCAACCAAGCTGTGACTGGTCGACACTCTATCAACACAAAATAGCGGTAAAAGCGTTATTTTTGGCTGAGCCAATTGTCAATCAACATCATCATTTGCGGTTAATCTAACCCTTTTTGTAGAATCAATGCATCAGTAAACGTTCCGTCTTTATTGTCATAATAATTTTTACGAACATGAATTTGTTTAAAATCAAACCCTTGATACAGTCCAATCGCTGACAGATTATCATTCCTCACTTCCAATAATAGTTTATCAACTTTTATATTTCTTAAAAATGTCATCACATCCATTAAAATCTGCTTTGCCACCCCCTGCCCTTGATGAGCCCTACCCACCCCAATTCGCAAAATTTCTGCCGTATCGAACATGACTTGTGTCATACAATAGCCCATTATTTTATTATCCAATCGCATGACAAAAAAATGGGTGTGTCTTTGGCTAAAAAATTCTTGTAAAACGTCATCAGTCCAACTGCCGACAGAAAAAAGTTGCTTCTCAAGCTGAGCAATTTGAGATAAATCAGATTCTGATTGCTCCGTCAGCATATGTGATATTTGCTGTTTCATGTTTACATCACCTTTTATCTTTGCATCTATCTTTGCATCACTTTTCATCGACACTCAACACCATCTAAAAAAACAATCTCTAAAAAACAACAAACCACAAAAAAGAGCCACCGAAGTGACTCTTTTTTTTGTGGAATTTTTGTTTTGTGAATTGTCTGTTCTTAAAATAAGTCTATCAGAATCAGTCTTTAACAGACGATACCACACCAGCACCTACTGTACG